>NZ_JBWDNK010000045.1:0-1552 GCF_056269165.1 Paenibacillus sp. J22R232
TAATACTTTATTTCGTATTATTAGGTTAACCAGAGATTTCTGGTTGGCCTTTTTTCATAGGTGTCATATGATGGCGGTGGCCGAGAGAACGTATACTTTATTGGGGTCAACCCCGTAGTGAAAACAGTTCTCTCCCTGCCCCCAATGACCATGTTTGAGCTGGTTGAGACAATGATCTCGTATCACAAGCGAAGCTATGGGTTTGGAACCATCGTGGCAGTGACGGCTACTTTTAAATTAGGGAGTGTGTTATGGAGCCAGTTATAGGATTAGATGTGGCTAAAGGAACCAGCGTGATTCAGGCTTTTCTACGAAGGAATGAACCGTACGGAATATTGGAGAATATTACGCATGAGGAGAGTGGTTTTAAACGACTGGGAGAACTGCTTGATGAATTAAAGGCACTCTCCGGTAAAGATCCAATCATTATTTTGGAAGCAACAGGCCATTACCATCGGGGATTAGTTTCCTATCTCATACGTGGAGAGTACAAGCATATTATAATCAATCCACTTCAATCAAAACGTGCGAGAAACACGCAATTGCGAAAAGTAAAAACCGATGCTGCTGATGCATGGCATTTAGCTGAGATGTATTATCGGGGTGATGTAGCGCCACATCGTACATGGGACGAGTTGTACACCGAGCTGCAGCATGTGACGAGACAACATGAGTTTATTACCTCAATGTATGTCCAGGCAAAGTTAAACTCGAGAGCGTTATTGGATCAGGTATTTCCTGCGTTTGAGAAGGTATTCAGTAATCTCTTCTCCGGTACTGCACTCAGAGTGCTACAGAGTTTTCTGAACGATGATTTTGAAAAGGTAGGATCTATCATTCAGGAACAAACCGGGAAATCTCATTCGAAAGATTGGGTAGGCGAGAAGGTAAATCAGTTGAGACCAGCATGGCATGAATGGGCCATTCAAAAAAGGAGCATAACGCAAAGCATGGCCCTTCTGGGGATGGTATCGCTCTTACTTGAGTTTCAAAAGCAATTAAGAAGGCTGGAAGAAACCATAAGGGAAATCTCCGAGACATTACCGGAAGTAGAACTTTTAAAGACGATTCCAGGCATAGGTGACAAACTTGCTTCGGCGATCATAGCAGAGATCGGAGATGCCCATCAATTTAAGAGTGCTAAACAACTTGTTGCCTACGCAGGACTTGATCCAAGTGTTTACAGTTCGGGTAAGTATACAGCCTCTAGAAATCGGATAACAAAGCGCGGATCAAAAAGACTTCGAAGAGCTCTATACTTGGCTGTTCAGTGCGGACTACGTGGTGGAAGAAATAGTAGATTAAAGGACTATTATGATATGAAAAGAAAAGAGGGTAAGCCCTACAAGGTGGTTGTGATTGCTTGCGCCAACAAGCTTCTTCATCACGTGTACGCCATCCTTAATAAAAACCAACCCTTTAGTATTTAATTTCTATAATTATCCATAAACCTTCACGCCAATGAAGGTTTATTTGTTGTGTTTAAAAAACAGTATAGCAGTTTTCAAAACATATTACACACTGCAGCTTGACAACTATTAGCTGGTTTTCT
>NZ_JBWDNK010000032.1:0-15558 GCF_056269165.1 Paenibacillus sp. J22R232
TCATCTGTGTTTCTTCACTAACTCTTCTTCCTCCCATAACGGATCATCTCCCTTGTCTTAAGTTTAAATTATTGGATGGGAGGACTCCAGTTTAATTAGGGGGCCTAAGAGGAAAAAGCGAAGTTCTGTTGCAGAAACTGCAGCGTAGCAAGAGCGTGGTTGCTTAAACGACGATTAGAGTGTATAAACTGCAACGTAGCTGAGGTAGAAGGGGGGGGGGAGTGGCTGGACAGGTAACCAATCAATCATTTCTAAGTTGCAATTTATTGCAACAGAGAGCTCAAAAGAGCAAGCCGTGGGGCTACGTTGCACATTCTGCAATAGAGAGCATAAAAGAGCAAGTCATGAGGGGAACGTTACACATTTTGCAATTGAAAGCTTAAAAGCGAAAATCAGCAGGCTACGTTGTACTTTCTGCAATAGAAAGCTCGTGTGAAGGGCACCACACGAAGCTACGTTGCAGAAAGTACAATAGAATCCCCTTTATAAGCGAATACCTGGCTGAAAAAGCGAAGTTCTGTTGCAGAAACTGCAACGTAGCAAGAGCGTGGTTACTTAAACGACGATTAGAGTGTATAAACTGCAACGTAGCTTTGCGAGCGAAACGAGTTAGAGGTATATGCGAGATATATGCAGTCTACAGTAGCTTCTCCAAAGAGCCTTCGGTGAGCTCATAAAAGCGAATGTCCTTCCCGTTAATGACAGGACGGAGCAATCTTTTCTCTACTAGCGTATGAAGCCGATGGCGTGCGGTACGGAAATTAATTTTGAAATGATTTTGAACATCTTTGGGGCGAATTTTTCGGCCTAATGACCATGCTAAATGAAGCACCTCTCGGTCTTTCAGGTTAATTAACTTGTGGATATCAACGCGAATAAGGTGAGGGGCTAACGATAATTGAAGCAGCATGCGGCAAATTTCAGGGCGCCGCTGAACGTCATCGAAGGTGAAATGAAACATCCTCCAGCCCATCCCGGTCAGAAAGTTATCACGATTTACGGCATAGCTATGTTTTTCTCGATCCATATCTTTAATGTGGCTTTGAAAACCGTCACATTCTATACCGAAGCGTCCGAATTCCGGGAGAAAAGCGAAATCGAGAAACTGTGATTTTCGATTCCAATCATAAACCTCATATTCGGGATGGAGATTGTGAAAGTTCTCAAAAAGCGGCCACCATACGTTCTGGAGCAGCAGCTTCTCAGCAAAGCCATGTCCTCGTACTAATCTACCTTTGCGTTCACCGCTGCGATGCTTTTCATGAATCTCCAGAAATTCAGAGTATGACTGTTCAAAACTACTCATTTCAACAAGCCTCCTTAGCCAAATAAAAAAACGCCCTAAGCCATTAAAAAGGCAAAGGACGTTCTTCGTCTGCTGCAAGTATAGCATTTATCCGCACGGAGACCAAGCTTTTATAGATTGAAATGCGTGATAGTTACTACGCCTAAACATCTGGTGAACTGGAACAGTAACTGCTCGAACCGTAGCTGGAAGTAGAACCGTATCTGGAACTAGAACTGTAACTGGAACTAGAACTGGCACTGGAACTGGCACTGGAACCGTAGCTGGAAGTAGAACCGTAACTGGAACTCGGACTGGAACTCGAACCGTATCTGGAACTAGAACCGTAACCGTAACCGTAACCGTAACCGTAACCGTAACTGGAACCGTAACTGGAACTAGAACTGGAACTGGAACTGGAACTGGAACTGGAACTAGAACTGTAACTGGCACTGGAACTGGAACCGTAGCTGGAACCGTAACCGTAACTGGAACTCGGACTGGATCTGGAACCGTAGCTGGAACTCGAACCGTAACTTGAACTGGAACTGGCACTGGAACTGGCACTGGAACTGGCACTGGAACTGGCACTTGGACTGGAACTGGAACCGTAACTAGAACCGTAACTGGAATCTGAACCTTAACCGCAACCATAACCATAACCATAACCATAACCATAACCATAACCATAACCATAACCAGAACCGCAACCGCAACCGCAACAGTAATGGTACCAGAACCATTACTAGAACTTCACATCCCCATTTATTCTTTAATGTTGCCAGCCATCTTAAGCCGTTTGGCGATTGCTTTAAATTCATCTTCGGAAATGCCTGGCGCGAACTCCTCCTCAACGGCAGGAGCTTCAGGTATCGGGAAGCCTTTGGGTGAACCCTGAATCACTTCAAGCGGGAGATCATCCTCGGGATGCGTTCCTTTCCAAATCTGGTCGATCGAGGTAAAGTCTGAGTCGCTCCACGTGTACAGCTTCGTATGAACGCCTTTTTCCTCGTATTTTCTTGCCTCATTAAACGATTTGTTGCTCAATGAAGGAATCGGGACGAGTTTGGTTACGTTAACGCCGGTTGCAATCTCCAGCGCCTTGGCGTAAGCAACGACATGAACGCCTCCGCGAACGAGCAGGAAGCCGATAACCGCTCTTGCAGCGGGGTGGTCCGTCATTTCGTATACTTTCATTTTATGTGTTCGGGCGCCGCATTCGAGGAAAAAGTTATGAAGCAGATCCTCTACGAGATTCCCGCTGTTGAAAACATTGGCGCCTGTCCAAGGGTTGCCCATCGAGTCAAAAGGCATTGCCCCTTGTGCGCCTGATAAGAAATGGTAGGATAAGCGCGCATCCTGTACGGAGCCAAGCGGTGTTAGATCGGGTTCTTTATAATCAGTAGAGCCTCTTAAACATTTGTTGATGGCATGCGAAACAAGCTCGACATGACCAAGCTCTTCCGCCGTAATGCTCATCACCAAATCATAAAAGGGCTTTAGCTTTTCTTTTGAGCGAAAGTTAAAGGACTGGAACAAGTAATTGTTTAACGTCGACATCTCGCCAAATTTTCCGCCGAGCAATTCTTGCACCGCAGCTGCAGCGTTAGGGTCCGGTTTCTCCACATTCGGAATTTCGATCATAATCTCATCCATGCGCCTAAACATTTATGCATAACCTCCTAGTTTTTGGCTAGTCTTGCCTCAATTAATCAAACTTATCCAGACCCGATTAAACAGACGCACATAAATCCTTCGGATAAATTAGAATGAAAACGCTCCACTCCGCGGCTTGTTTATGTTATTTTTAAAACGATGGTTTGAATTCACGTAGAAGAGGGAGCGATTTGAATGACAACGCAAACGAAAGAGTGGATTTTGCATTCGGTTATTTTTACATTGAAGCATGAACAGGGATCGGCGGAAGAAGCGCGGTTTCTTGCGGATGGGGAGCGGATATTGACCTCAATTCCAACGGTAGCAAACTTTCAAGTGTACAAGCAGGTTAGCGCCAAAAATGACTATCGCCACGGCTTTGCTATGGAATTCGCCAATCAAGCTGATTATGACGCCTACAATGAGCATCCGCTGCATGTGCAATTTGTGAACGAGCGTTGGGTCCTAGAAGTCGAATCTTTTCTGGAAATCGATTACGCACAGTAGCAGAAGGATTGAAGAAATAGTAGAAACGACATATAATGAGCGTTATAGACAATACATTTTCGAACAAATACGAACATAAAAGGAAGAGGGACTCACGGATGAAAAAGCTTAGAGTGCTGCAGCAGTTGACGGAGGCCGGCGTAGTAGCAGTATTGCGCGCGGACTCGCCGGAGGAAGTTGTGGAAATGTCGCGCCGCGCCATCAAAGGCGGAATTAAAGCGATTGAAATTACGATGACCGTTCCATTCGCACTGCGGGCAATAGAGCAGCTATCAAAGGAATACTCGAGCGATGTATCGCCTGAAGCGGACAACTTCGCCATTATCGGCGTAGGTACCGTGCTTGATCCGGAAACGGCTCGCGCAGCGATTCTGGCGGGTGCCGAGTATGTCGTATCGCCAGCGCTGAATCCAGACACGATCAAGCTTTGCAACCGTTACGCGATTCCGATTCTGCCAGGCACCATGACGATTCACGAAATTCAAACCGCGCTTGAGCTCGGCGTTGATATCGTGAAGCTATTCCCTGGCAACCTATATTCACCAAGCGTCATTCCTTCCATAAAAGGACCGCTGCCTCAAGCGAACGTCATGCCGACCGGGGGCGTATCGCTGGACAATCTGAAAGACTGGGTCAAGGCTGGAGCCGTCGCAGTCGGCATTGGATCCGATCTAACGAAGGATGCGGTGAAAACCGGAGATTTCTCGCTTATTGAACAGAAGGCAGCAGCGTATATCGCGGCATATCGCGAAGCAAAAGCAAATTAACTCAATACCCTGATAGAGTAAGCTCGCTCTCTGTCAGGGTATTTTTTCGAGCGTTACCTACATCAGCTAAGGGGAGATTGTTCAATGGTTCATCGGAAGGATATTCGAGTGAGAGATCCGTTTATTTTCGTAGACAAGCAGCATAAATGTTATTACTTATACGGCACGACGGATCAGAATGTATGGTCAGGGCCAGGAACGGGGTTCGATACGTATCGCAGCACGGATATGGAACAATGGGAAGGTCCTATTCCAGCATTCAGGCCGGAGCCCGGTTTCTGGGCAGACCACCACTTTTGGGCGCCAGAGGTTTATTCCTATAACGGGAGCTATTATATGTTTGCGTCGTTTAAGTCCGAGAATAAACGACGCGCGACGCAGGTGCTCATAGCGGATGGCCCAGCCGGTCCTTTTAAACCACTGAGCAGCAAACCTGTGACACCTGCGGAATGGGAATGCCTAGATGGGACTTTGCACATTGACGAGTCAGGCAAGCCGTGGATGGTATTCTGCCAGGAGTGGGTACAGGTGCGTGATGGCAAAATGTGCGCCGTTCAGCTGACGGAGGATCTTCTTGAGGCAGTCGGTGAACCGATCACGTTGTTCTCGGCTTCGGAAGCGCCTTGGTCAGTCGCGGGCGGAGACAACAAAGACGTATATGTAACGGATGGTCCGTTCCTATTTAAGAATGAAGCAGGCGAGCTATTAATGTTGTGGTCAAGCGGATCAAAGAACGGATATGCAATCGGCATCGCACGTTCGAAGAGCGGCCGCATCGAGGGGCCGTGGACGCAAGATGAGGAGACGCTGTTCCCAGAGGACGGCGGGCACGGCATGCTGTTCCGGACATTGGATGACCGTCTCATGCTCACTATGCATACGCCCAACAATCAGCCGGATGAGCGAGCGGTATTCATTGAGGTTGAAGAGCAAAGAGGCACGCTACGAAGGAAAGCGTAGATTATTTTCGCGAAAAGGTTTAGACATCTCCTTCATAGAGGTATATGCTTTAGAGTAGCCTGAAGCACGAACTTCGAGGCTCTAATTATACTTATGATGGGGATGGGTAGTTTGAAATCATCAATGATTGAAGATATGCTAACGATCGTCTCGCGCAATATTTATGAATCGGCAACACAAGTCATGAGCACGGCGAGTGCGATGATACCGGCAAATACGTTTTGCATTGCGATAAATGACAGGCTGACGACTACGGTGCTTCGATCGTACAACCGTCATCAAATGATTTTGGATGAGGGATTGGTCGTGGATAACGAGGATTCATACTGCCATCTAGTCATTGAAAAGTCCAAGGGTCCACTTATAATCGAAGATAACCTTACGCATCCGCTCACGAGAGAGATGGACGCAACAAAGCTTGTAGGAGGCTGCTCCTTCATGGGGGTTCCAATCGTGAAGCGGAAAGGGGAGGTTTACGGCTCGCTTTGCGCATTTGATCATAACTTCTATTCTTATGATGAGAAGGAAGTAGCGTTTATGTCATCGTTAGCCGCGTTTTTTGCGAATGTGCTGGAATTGGAAGATGCGGCAAACGCACTAAAGAATGCCCATCGTACGATTTATAGCTTAGCGGAGGAGAAATCCAATCTGCTGGCTGTCATGAGCCATGAGATCCGCACGCCGCTTAACGGCATTATCGGAATGATAGATTTGCTGCAATCGACAGAACCTTCGCAGGAGCAGCACCGTTTTTTGGACATTGCGAAAGCCAGCGGAGATTCGCTGATGGCTATTCTTAATGACATCCTATCGTATGCCAAGCTGGAATCGGAGGATAGGGAAATTAGCTATTATTCCATTAATCTGCAAGCCTGCATAAAGCAAGTGCATGATCTGCTTCTTCACGATGCTTCCAATAAAGGGATCAAGCTTTACACGGACATAGATCCCGCGATGCCTGAACTCATAAGCGTGGATGTGACCAAGCTGCATCAAATTATCATTAATTTGCTCAGCAATGCGATTAAGTTCACCGATTCCGGAAGCGTAACGATAACGGTTGAAGCGCAAATGCTAGGGAATGACGGCCCAAGGCTGCTGCTTAAGATTAAGGACACGGGCATTGGGATTGATGCCAACAAGCTGGACCAGCTGTTTCAGCCTTTTAGCCAATTGCACGCGCCTAACCGATCCGAAAAATATGGCGGGACTGGACTGGGGCTTTCGATTTGCAAGAAGCTCGCTGAGCAAATGGACGGCCGTGTCTGGCTGGTAGAGTCAAGCGAAAGCGGGTCATGCTTTGCGCTGGAGCTGCCGCTGCTGCTTGCGGAGCCTGAGCAGCAGGCGCTATAGGCGTTCAAAGCGCTCAGGGCAATGAATGGTTTCGGGCAGCAAAGAGGCCTTCCCACCGCGCGTTATGCAAAGCTTGCGGAAATGACGGACGCCGAAAGGCGTTCTTTTTGTTAGCATTCGTCCGAATTCGGCGCAAACTGAAACGGTTCGTCTCTCTCGCAGTCTACTATATGAAAGAGATCGCTTTCGCATTTGGAAGGAAAGATCCGAATTGCGAAGCCGTGCACAATTTCGTCTTATCTTAAATACGCTGGATTGCTTGATTCTGAACCAGATTAGCGTTATAACAGAAACAGGGTCATATGAGATAAAACAATTGATTAAAGGAGTCGTTCAATTAATGGATTATCGGATTGAGAAGGACACGATGGGCGAGATTCAGGTTCCAGCAGACAAGCTATGGGGCGCACAAACGCAGCGCAGCTTGCAAAACTTCAAAATAAGCGGAGAGCGCATGCCGATAGAAGTCGTATACGCGATGGCTTTTATCAAGAAAGCTGCGGCGCAAGCGAACGAGAAGCTTGGCGTACTGGACGCGGCTAAATCGGCAATTATCGGCGAGGCTGTTGACGAAATCGTCGCAGGCAAATGGGACGAGCATTTCCCGCTAGTCGTATGGCAGACAGGCAGCGGCACGCAAACGAACATGAATGTCAACGAAGTTATCGCTAATCGTGCGAACGGCTTGCTTGCCGAGCGGGGAAGCGACGTGCGTATCCATCCGAATGATGACGTGAACCGTTCGCAAAGCTCGAACGATACTTTCCCGGCTGCTATGCATATCGCAGGCGTAATCGCTCTTGAGGATCGTTTGCTGCCTTCGCTTGATTTGCTGAACGGTACGCTTCGCGCCAAAGCCGAGAAATTTAACGATCTTGTCAAAATCGGCCGTACGCATCTTCAGGATGCAACGCCAATTACGCTAGGCCAAGAAATTAGCGGTTGGTATTCCATGCTGGACAGAACGCGTGCGATGCTGGTTCAAAGCGTTGAAACGATGCGGGACCTGGCGCTTGGCGGTACTGCGGTCGGTACGGGCCTCAACGCTCACCCTGACTTCGCGGTAGCGGTAGCTGAGGAAGTTACGGCGCTTACTGGCAAAACATTCGTAACGGCGGAGAACAAATTCCATTCGCTTACAAGCCATGACCAAATCGTCTATACGCACGGTGCGGTAAAAGCGTTGGCTGCGGACTTGATGAAAATAGCGAATGACGTCAGATGGCTCGCAAGCGGACCGCGTTGCGGCATTGGCGAAATTTCGATTCCGGAGAACGAGCCGGGCAGCTCCATTATGCCGGGCAAAGTTAACCCGACTCAAAGCGAAGCTTTGACAATGGCGGTATGCCAAGTCATCGGCAATGACACAGCGATTTCGATGGCGGCAAGCCAAGGCAACTTCGAGCTTAACGTATTCAAGCCTGTAATCATTTATAACTTCCTGCAATCGGTAGCGCTTCTAGCTGATGGCATGGTGTCATTCAATGACAACTGCGCGGTTGGCATTGAGCCTAACGAAGCGGTAATCAAGCGCAACCTTGATCAATCGCTCATGCTCGTTACTGCGCTTAACCCGCATATCGGTTATGAGAACGCGGCAGCGATTGCCAAAAACGCGCATAAAAAAGGGCTGACGTTGAAAGAGTCCGCTATTGCAAGCGGCTTGCTTACATCGGAGCAATTCGATGAGTTTGTCCGTCCAGAGAACATGATCGGCAAACGTTAATCGATCGTAAAAAGGGCAGGTTCCCGTCTTGAAGACGGGAACCTGCCCTTTTTTTACGATGAAATGAGCTAAGAACGCAGACTAATCGTTAGTTCGCTTGCAGATAGCCGTTGATGATCGCTTTGATTTGCTTGACCGTCTCTTCAATCGCTACATTCTCGATAATATGCTCGCAGTTTTTGCGATACGTCACTTCTTCCGAATAGTGGTCGAGGTAGCTGTTGATAATTTCATAACTCGTGCCTTTGCTCTCCAGGCGCTCGGATACGGTTTTCTTATCCACATATAGGAAAATTCGAATGGCACGGTCACCGTACAATTTGCGAATCTTGTCAGAGCCTTCACGGTTTAAAATCAGAAAGGCGCTATTGCCGGCAAGCAGTGCCAAATCGAGATAGCGTTTGCCGATTCCGTAGCGATGCCGGTCGATACGGACCGATTCGGTGAAAAAACCTTCGGCCTCCAGTTGGTCGAATTGCTCTTTGCTGACGTAACGGTAGTCCATGTCCGGGCGCTCTTTGTCGCGCGGCGGCCGATCCGTGCAGGAGGGGATATGCGCGATGCCGGAGCCTTGAAGCGCCTTATGCGCCGCTGTTTTGCGACCGGAGCCGCTTGTGCCTGTAAATAGAAATAGATAGGGCTTAACCATGCGGAATCACTCCTTCCTCATAGGTTATATATCGGCATAAAGAGGACAAACGATGACCATGATTTAGTGGAGCGGAAAAGCCTTGCGAGGCAGGCTGCGAGTGAACACGAATCCTTTTTGTGGTATGATACGAATGGTTGCAATTGCAGCTATACTCTTGCGAAAAAGTAGGTTTGCCTCATGCATTTATTGTCTGTTGAACATATAACGAAGAGCTACGGCGAGAAGCTGTTGTTCGAAAATGTCACGTTCGGCGTAGAGGATGGCGACAAAGTCGGCATTATTGGCGTTAACGGGACAGGGAAATCAACCTTTTTGAAGGTTATCGCCGGCCTTGAGCAGGCGGACTCGGGCAAGGTGTCCATCGGCAACCGGGTAACGGTCAGAATGCTGGCACAGGATCCGGTGTTCGCGCCTAATGAGACAACGCTTGAGCATGTGCTTGGCGGCGATTCCCCGCAGCTTAGAGCCGTGCAAGCGTATGCGGCTGCAATGGAAGCTATCGAGCTGAATCCGAGCAGCACGGAGCTGCAGGAGCAGCTGATCAAAGCGAATCAGCTAATGGATGAGTTTGATGCCTGGCAGCTTGAGAGCGATGCGAAAATGGCTTTGTCCAAGCTGGGCATCTATGATTTTGAAGCCAAGGTAGAGACGTTATCCGGCGGACAGCGCAAGCGCGTTGCCATGGCGGCTGCGCTTCTGCTTCCTTCCGACGTGCTTATTCTTGATGAGCCTACGAACCATATCGATAACGATTCCGTAGCCTGGCTGGAAGGAATGCTTCAGAAGCGCAGGGGCGCTTTGCTCATGATCACGCATGACCGCTATTTCCTAGATCGTGTCAGTAACCGAGTGATTGAGCTCGATAAGGGGCAAGCCCATTTCTATCAAGCCAACTACAGCCGTTTTCTGGAGCTGAAGCTTGACCGTGAGGAGCGGGAGGCAGCGACGGAGTCGAAGCGACAAAACCTGCTCCGCAACGAGCTTGCCTGGATAAGGCGAGGCGCCAAGGCGAGAACGACAAAGCAAAAAGCGCGTATTGATCGGTTCGAGGCTTTGAAAGCTGACGCACCTAAGCAAGCGGGCGGCAAGATGGACGTTTCGGTTGCCTCTACAAGGCTGGGCCGCAAAATCGTCGAGCTGGAAGAGGTAACGAAGCGTTTCGGCGATCGGACGCTGATCCGGGAGTTCAGTTACATTGCGGTACCCGAGGACAGGGTTGGCATTGTCGGACGCAACGGAAGCGGCAAATCAACCCTAATGAAGCTGATTGCGGGACACTTAACGCCGGATGAGGGAACCGTAGATCTGGGAACAACGGTTAAGCTAGGCTGGTTCTCGCAGGAGCATGAGGAAATGGATCAATCGCTGCGCGTCATTGAATATATTCGCGAAGGTGCCGAGCAGGTGAAGACGGCAGACGGCTCGACGATATCTGCGGGACAGATGCTGGAACGCTTCTTGTTCTCGCCAACCATGCAGTGGACGCCGATCTCCAAGCTTTCAGGTGGCGAGAAACGCCGTTTGCAGCTGCTCCGCGTGCTCATGAACGCGCCGAACGTACTGTTGCTTGATGAGCCGACGAATGATCTTGATATTTCGACGCTTACCGTACTGGAAGATTATTTGGACGATTTCCCTGGAGTCGTATTTGTCGTTTCTCATGACCGCTACTTTCTGGACCGGACGGTTGATAAAATCGTCGCCTTCGAAGGCGATGGGGTCATTGCGCATCATACCGGCAACTATTCAGATTATCAGGAGTACGTTGCGAAGCATGGCGCTGCCGCGACTGCTGCTTCATCTGCTCCGGCAGCGAGAACGCAGTCGCCGGATGCGGCAAGCTCCACTGCAGTATCGGAGAAAGAAGCGGTCAAGCCGCGTACGCTCAAAATGTCCTACAAAGATCAGAAGGATTTTGAGCAAATCGACGGCTGGATTGAGGCTGCCGAGAACGCCATTAATGATATAGCCTCCCAGATGGAAGCAGCCAGCAGTGACTCTGTCAAGCTGCAAGAGCTTGCTGGCAAGCAGCAGCAAGAAGAAGAGAAGCTGGAGAAGCTGATGGACCGCTGGGCGGAGCTGAATGAATTGGCCGAACAGATTGCGGCGCAGAAGTAAAAGAGATATTTTCAAGGTGGAAGGCGGAATTTCTTATGAGTAAGAACGATATTCGGAATATATATTGCATTGGCCGCAACTATCGGCTTCACGCTTTGGAGCTCGGTAACGAGGTGCCTGACGAGCCGCTTGTATTCACGAAGCCGACGCATGCGGTAGTGCCGATGGACGGCAATACGGTGTCGCTTCCGGGGAATGTGGGCGAGGTGCATTTTGAACTTGAGATCGTGCTTCGCATCGGCCGCGCTTACGAGCCGGGAATGGATACGGAGCAATGCATCGACGGGATGGCGTTAGGCCTTGATTTGACGCTGCGCGATGTGCAGTCCAAGCTGAAAGCGAAAGGCCAGCCATGGCTGGCAGCCAAAGGGTTCAAAGGATCGGCGCCGCTAGGCGAATGGCTGCCTTATCCCGGTACGGCTGCGCTAGCGGAAACGGAATTTGTGCTGCTACGCAATGGTGCAGAGGCACAGCGCGGAAAAGCGGCCGACATGTTGTTTAGTGTAGCGGAGCTTATACAATATGTCGGCGAACATTATGGGCTGGACGAAGGCGATATTATTTACACAGGAACGCCAGCGGGCGTGGCTGCTTTGCACGAAGGTGATCTGCTGCAAGCGCTGTGGGCGGACAAGACTGTTGGAAGCTGCAGTGTGACGTTGGTTTAAGCAAATATAACGATGTATACAAAAGAGGGTGCCCCAGCAGCGAATTGGCTGATGGGACACCCTCTTTTTACGATGACGACCGCTTATTTGCTATTAAACGCGCTTAGCATCCATACATGCTTCTCAAGCGTTGTATGAATTGCGAGCAGCATATCAGCCGTAGTCTCATCCTCGGCTTCTTGTGCGGCTTGCATCCCTTCCTTCAGCTCGCCAATGATCGTCGTGAAATCGGCGATCAATTGATCGACCATTTGGGTAGCATCCTCTTTGTTCGATGCTTCCTCGATGCTGGAGGTTTTCATATGCTCCTTCATCGTTGCGATCGGCTTGCCTTTCAAGGCTAGCAGACGCTCCGCCAGCTCATCAACATGGAGAGCAGCTTCCTCGTAAAGCTCTTGGAATTTGACGTGCAAAGTGAAAAACTGGGAGCCCTTCACATACCAATGGTAGTTATGAAGCTTAATGTAGAGCACGCTCCAGTTGGCGATTTGGTGATTCAGATGCTGTTGTACGGTTGTCGATTTAGCAGTAGTTGCTGTTGTCATAGTAATCATCCTTTCTGATGGTAGTTTGCGCTATAAGTAAGTAGTGAATACGAAGTAAATAAGGAGAATAATAATTGGTGATTTTGATTTAGATCAATTCCTTATTTATAATTATTACAAATTACTAACTGCTTGTCAATACTATTACACGCATTTTCCGGATATGAAACATGGCAGGTGTGGATGATATTGAAAAAAAAAGCAGGAGATTAAACCGAAAGCAGTGGAACAGGGGACAGGGGACAAGCGCTTGGATTGATTAAAGTTGAGTGCTGGATTGGAATGAATGGACTGCTGAATTTGAATATAGGATAAAAGGATTGTTTAATATGGGATGAATGCTGAATTTGGAGAGAATAGATTGATGGATATAGGGTGAATTGATTAATTCTTATGAAACAAATGAAATGCTGTATGTGGAGTAAATGAATTACTGCATATGAAACTTAAATGCAATTGCATGATTTTAGCACATGCGCTTATTGAACAAACATTGCATTCATTTTTTTTACATGAGTAGGGTTTAGAAGAGTTAATGCAGGCTTCTCGTCGTTGCAATCATCGTCTATTTGACGAGCTATACGGCGGGGGTTGCAGATGAAGGGTAGCGAACCGTCGATGGTAGCTGAACTGGTATTGATGTTTGCTGACTGCATACTAGTGGTTATTGGTCACAGTGACAGGTGATCATAATTACTGACTGATGATTGATAGTGACGGTGAAAAGTAATAATGATTGCTGACTGATGGTTGAAGGTAACGGTGATGCGTGATCAAAATTACTGACTGGTGGGTGATGGTAACGGTGCTAGGTGATTATGATTGCTAACTGGTGGTGATGGTAACGATGATGCGTGATAGTGACTCTCGTGACTGTGGACTGATCTTCAGTAATCGGTGACAACTAATCATGTTATATTGCCTAGAAACTGCAAAGCACATTGTAGTAAGATAATTTCCTAAAAAAATTGGTGGACCATCTGTTATGTGATGCCAAACGCTCTTTGCTAATGCGCTGCATGTGATGCTTTCTCAAACAAGTCTGCACCAGCTAAGGCTACGTTGTAGTTTCTGCAATAGAAACGAGTTTTATGAGGTAATTCATCAGCTACAGTGCAGTTTTTGCAATAGAATGGATCTTTTAAGGCTGAGTATGGCCGATATTGCTCGCTTACGTTGCAAAAACTACAATCTAAACCAATAATAAGGGTGTCTGCAACACTTTCTGTTGTATTTTCTACAACGTACGATTACCATTCGGCAGCTATCTTGGTTTATTGAAATGGGGATGAGTAGCTGTTGGTTAGA
The DNA here is from genome assembly GCF_056269165.1 of Paenibacillus sp. J22R232. Classification (NCBI taxonomy): domain Bacteria; kingdom Bacillati; phylum Bacillota; class Bacilli; order Caryophanales; family Paenibacillaceae; genus Paenibacillus; species Paenibacillus sp. J22R232. The sequence continues at coordinate 13,546 of NZ_JBWDNK010000032.1, forward strand.
AAGTGATAACTGGTGCTTGGGAAGCCCGCGACGTATAGGTCAAGAAAGTGAAAGCGGATGCTTGGGAAGTCCGCGGTGTGTTGGTAAGTTGGTTATTGTTGCGACCAGCTGTTCGTTTTGGAGCGAGGAGTGTGCCGTAGGCAATTCACTTAAACCATAACTAATCATGTTATATCGGTTAGACCCCTTAATTCCGGAGTGCTGTCAACCAAATAATCAAATTACGTAGCCAAGCTTGTTATTTGGTCTATTTACATGGCTTTATGGAACTTACTTTGATCCTCCAGCGTCTTGACCCAATCAGAGAACTTTGCTGGAGGCATCAATTTCAAACTACCGTGCATTCTACGGTTATTGTAGAAATCCATATATTTATCAAGTTCCTCGTAAGCTTCTTGAAAGCTGCTAAACTCCATTTTACTGAATAGATCGCGTTCGAGTAGGCTGTGGAAAGATTCGATGTAGGCGTTCATATTAGGGCTTCGTGGTGGTATTCGTTCGTGAATCATCTCTAGGCTTTCACACGTATCGCCAAACAGCTTGCTTATGAATTGCGGGCCGTTGTCGGTACGAATGACGGGGAGTTCTTCTCCTGGTTTTACACGTTGTTTGAGCGCATTCCACAAGGATTTAGCGGCATGTTTAGCCTCACATACCGGCCCTCTATACTGTTTAACGACAACACGATCAAATACATCAATAATACTGAGCACAAAAAAGAATCGCTCACATCCAACGACGTAACCGTATTTGATGTCCATTTGCCATAATTGGTTACTACCGGTGACCGTACGGTTTTTCGGTAGCCTGCGGGGATGCTTTGCCTTACGCTCCCGCTGTTTCTGCAAGATACCCAGCTCACCACACAAACGATAGGATTTCTTCTTGTTAAGCACTAGCTTTTGATCTCTGCGCAGACTTTTGGCAAGAAGTTTGTAGCCATAAACATGTTCTTCTCCTTCTACAAGCTCCATTAGCCACTCTTTGATCTGTTCATCATTGATTTTTAATCCCGTTTCTGTCCATGAAAATCCAGGCCGTGGTCTTCCGTTTCGGCCGCTTGAAACCATCTTTTCCGTGTTTGAAGAACGCTTTTTTCGATCGTAGTAAGTAGATGTAGCCAGATCTACGGTTCGCAGGACCTTTGCTGCCGAAACTCCCCGCTTAATGAATTGTTCGGCTACTTCGTACTTTTCGGATAAGCGGGGTTCCTCTTTTTTACGAGCTCACGCAGGATATCATTCTCGAGTTCCTTTTCACCTAACAGCTTCATCGCCATGGCATATTTTTCTTCCATTTCTTGCAGCCGTTTAAGCTCTTGCAGATGTTCATCTGATGTTGGTATCTCTTCTGGAGGTATTTTATCTCGTAGATCTCTTACCCAAACACGGATCGTTTCCGGATGAATGCCATGCATACGGGCTAATACCCCCACCTTAACACCTGCAAGCACCTCTCGAACTACTCTCATCTGTGTTTCTTCACTAACTCTTCTTCCTCCCATAACGGATCATCTCCCTTGTCTTAAGTTTAAATTATTGGATGGGAGGACTCCAGTTTAATTAGGGGGCCTAAGAGTTTCTGCAACAGAATGCCTCTGGTTCGGTGGTTATTCGCTCATATACGTGATTCTGCTGCACTTTGTACAACGTAGCTTCGCCAGTTGGCTGCCATGTTAGGTTTCTATTGCATTTATTGCAACGTACGCTTCACGCCATAATCGATTGGTAGTTGCCACAAAACTATTCGCTCTACGTAGAACCAAACACGCCATAATCGATTGGTGAGTACAATTGGGCTATCCACCATACGCGAGACCAAGCTATGCTGCACTTTATACACTCTACTCGTCGATTAAGTAACCTCTCTCTTGCTACGCTGCAGTTTCTGCAACAGAATGCCGCTTTTCCAGCCGTTATTCGCTCATATCCGTGATTCTGCTGCACTTTGTACAACGTAGCTTCGCCAGTTGGCTGCCATGTTAGGTTTCTATTGCATTTATTGCAACGTACG
>NZ_JBWDNK010000014.1:0-155878 GCF_056269165.1 Paenibacillus sp. J22R232
GTTTGGCTTGAGCTTTAAACTTCAAGATAGAGCGACCTCCTTAAGATGGCTAAAGGGCTATGACCCGTGATTAACCCATCGTACCGGAGTCGCTCGTTTTTATGCAAAGCGCAAAATTAACGCTCTACAGGAATCCTAACGGAAGTACTTATATAAAACCTCATGCTACTTGGATTTGAACTTATTTTCTCGAATGTAATGAATTGAGTTGCTATTCCAGTTTCTTTTGCGAATCTCCAAGCTGTAGAATCAATCTTACCAATATATTGAAACCCATAAATTGATAGTTTAGGTTCTACAACTTTTCTCAAGCCTAATAATGTTGACATCGAAATATCTCCTCTTCAAAAAAACATGCCATTCCTGGAACTGCTCTAGCTGAGCTAAAAGCTTAATAGATTTCACCTTCGTCACCTTGAACTATTGCATTGAGTTCCTTCGCAATTTCCTTCATTTTCTCAATCACATCTTCATCCCCATGAGAATTTGTTAGGTTTCCTTTCGAATACATAAAAGGTATATCCTGATCTTCATATTTCCATATAAAGAAATCACCTTCTATAGTCATGTTAAATGGACCTGTTATGGATATCTCGTTAGAATATACAAAGTCATGCTTAGATGAAAAATATTCTTGGAATTCCTTTAATGCTATCTTTTTTTCCTCATTATCTGCCCAATGTGAACCTCTTGTAATATAAATGTTATAGCTCATGAAATTACAACCCCTCACAATATAATTTAGTGATTTATGATAATGTTAACACATATTGGAACTATCCTGTCCGTTAGCTTAATAAAAAGAGCAGGCCACCGCAGCGCCTGCTCATCCATATATTGATATGTAACTATCGTTACCCGTTAGCGAAATGACCCTTACAGAATGTCTTGGAGGCAGAAGTTACTGTCTCCACTGTTTATTCTTTAACCACACCTCAAATCAAACCCTGTATTATAACCATCGTCGAGTATTTCAATATCGAATATTAATTTGTTATTTACTTGTTTATCATGAAACTTAATATTTATCTTTACTTGCGATTGTCCTTTTGCACTTGGCATTGCCTTGTTATAAAAACTAATAATCTCTTCTTTACTTAATGATGTTTCAAGTGTCATTTTTGCTCTGAAATCACAATGGTCACCATTAGCTACCAATAATCCTACTTCTGATTTTCTATTTATCTCTTTTGTCATTGGTGGGAGAGTAGAATCAAATAGGTGATTTGAAAAATTCTTTAGTGTTTTGTTATTGGAACTAATATCTCTGACAAAAGGAAAAAGTATCAACCCTAATAAAAGACAAAAAGTTGTTAAGAGTATTGTTGGCTTTTTCATTGAACCCCTCTTCTGATATATTTCCTTACTTTAAATATTCGTGAAGTGATTCAACTATCCTGCCCGTTAGCTCAACGAGGCTGCCGATTTATGCCGGCAGCCTCGTCCTGGTGATTATGAAGCTATAGTTTCCCGTAAGTTTAATAAACTTTTTTTGAAAATTGCTTTTTATATTTGTATTTAACGAGAAAGATACCCAAAATTGCTATTAGAGAAATAGTTATCAAACTTTCCACTAAACCTGAGTAATTATTATTCTCTCCTTCGAATTTCCCATTCCTGATTGCTTTTTTATACTTGCCATCTTTATGTTGAACTGCTATCCCTTCGTCTGTATTAACACCTTTAATAGAATAATAATTAGTCCCTTTCTTATAAAAGTTCGAGTAATTACCAGTATAGGATTCCATATGTGAAAACTTAGTGACATGCCCAATCTTACTATCTATTTCAGTTACATACTCATCACTTATTACATAAGCATAACCATGCCAAACAACAAATTCATTAGCCCATGTAGTTGCTGATAGCTTACTTGGAAATATTAAAGATGTTAATAAAATAAAGAAAAGTAAATGCTTTATCTTCATACAATACCTCCCTCATGTTAAATTAGACGTTTAATACTTGACTAAGTTTCACTATATTCTTTATTCAATTAACCTGCCAGTTAGCGTAATGAAGCAGCCGATAATTGTGGTCGGCTGCTTCCGTGTTTTTATTGAACTATCGTTCCCAGTTAGTTCTACGTGGCTACCGCTTCAACCTTGGATCGTCTGCCATGTACCCATCGTAGCTCAATTTATCCTTTTTCGTTTGATACGAATAAAAGGAGTCAACGTGATTAAAACCCCCGCTAAGAAAAAGGAGATACCATATGCATGTAAGTGAAAGTCTGTCGCTGGAATGAAGAGGTGAACAAATTTATAAATTCCCATGCTACCGTCGGGACTTCTAGCAGTAACAGTATAAATCGAGTAACCTTCATAAATAAGATACAGTCCTAACACAGCTACTATAAGCTTGTATACAAGTTTCAATGTCGGCCTCCTTTCGTGTGATAATGTGTACCACTTTTCCCACATAATGTATACGAATTAAATGTGGCGTTTGTTGCACTAAACTGCCCGTTAACTTCGAATCCTCACGTTATATGGGTCCCTCTAGGCTTTCAAACGACTGCGGGTACGCGTGAGCCCGTTTTTCATCTAGTTTTATTTCAGAAAATCTCCTTCCGCTTCCGTATACGGACGCAGCGATTTGTAGGAATTGAATTTTTCTTCATCAGAGACGAAATATCGCTTAACGGCAAATACTCGTTTATGCGGAAGTAAGGGAATCACAACGTTCGAAAGATTAACGGAAGTCAAATACAGATCATGCCTCTCGTTCCCTCAATAATCAGGTCGTCTATCTTTATCTTAGTTACTCTGTAATGACCATTAAACTAATAGCGGCAGGTTTATTGCAATATTAGGTGAATTACTTTAAAAGCAGAGATTAATTTAGTAAATGAGTAAGCGATGCTTGTGATATATGTAATCAAATTGGAGGTGTATCTTTTGAAGAAGTTTCGCGGTAAAAAAAGATATTTCAGAAAACTATGGTCATCGGTTGAAACTTTTCAGGCACATGTTGATGATGATTCTTGGTATGATTATTGGCATAGACATCTCGACTTCTTTGGTTTAGGAAATGACAGTTTGAAAGTAAGAAGGACACACATTAAAGCGCATATCTCACTTTATACAATAATTTCCAAACAACTTGAACAGCTAAATAAACCATATCAAGCATGGGTATGTATTCATGATGAGGATACGGGATCTGATGCAGTCTACGTACACACACCAAACTCTAATTCGGACAATTTTCCAGCGAACTTAGATTTTCTCAAATGGGATTGTGAGCTTCCAAATACCTTTTATGATCTCGTAGATACATCAAAATTTAAATTTGGATATTATGAATCTGAGATCGAGCGTGTTTATTACATACAATCAAAAAACCTTAAATCTCATTAAGTGAGATATTAAACTCCCTAGGAACACGAAACTTCAACAAATAAGGAGTAGTTTGCAGCGGCAGCTGCTCCATTTCTTTATTAAGATAACTGGCATGATAGTTGAGTAAACGTATGGAAATACATTAAGTAAATTTGTCTGCAAGGGAATGAGCAAATGATGAACTTAACTTACAAAAACATCGTTCAAGAGATGCTAAAAATAAATCCCAAGTTGCAACCGTTTTACGAAAAAGAGCTTGAGTGTTTATGGAAAGAAGAAGATGAGATACCTCCGCATGTAGCTTTTGGCAATATATTGAATCCATTTTTAATTAACCAGCTTCAAAAACAACAATTAACAATAGAGGAAGAGCAATTACTCATAAGAATCTTTATTTTTCTTGAGAACATGGCATTAAGTAGCGACGTTGAAATTAGGAATGTAGTTTACGCAACTGTTATGGCTCGAATAGGTGACGATATAAACGTTCTTAAAAATGCCTTAAAGTATGTAGGAAATGAAACAAGAAGATTGTCTAGGGAAGTTGAGACGTTATATGGAAGAGAAGTTAATCTAAATATCTTGCAGTAGTTTGATGTCATTGAACTATCTGGGAAACTATAGCTTCATAATCACCAGGACGAGGCTGCCGTTGGGCTAACTGACAGGATAGCGTGGAAACTATCTTGAATAAATGATTATAAATATTCGATTCAGTGCTACTCATTATCGGAGGTGATTTTAGAAGATGGGATTAGGCGACTATCAATTTATTCTGTATCCAATAGGAAATTCGCCTAGGCTAGAGGAAGAAGGAATGGAGTTTGTCGGACCTTATTATTTTAATTTTGTCCAAGCAGTCAAAGAACTCGAAAAATTAGATAATATAAAAAATGACCCAACCTTGAAAAGTTGGAACTCGTTCGATGATGCGTGTTATTTTCTCTATAACGATGAGCAGTACAAAGTAGAAATTGAATTAAATGTTGGCACAGTATCTGAACAATCTGGGACGATATCTGTCAGAACCAATTATTATAAATTAGAAGGAAGTGTAAATGCGGCATTACATATTTGCAGTGCGTTATGTGATTCCTTGAACTTATGTTGCTGGAGTATGAAACTTCGTAAGATTGTTGATTTGAATGATGTACAAGATGTAAAAGCTACAATTAATCACTTCAACAAGCTAAGAAGTAAGTTATAATTCAAACATTATTATGCTAATGGGGAACATTTGCATAATGCCATATGGGAACTCAACCAATAAAAAACAAGGGGGATATCATGGGGTTAGTTCATGAGTTTCTTTTGATTAAAGAAAGTGAATTTAAAGAGCGAGAGCACGACTTTATTTCTGTGTTTGATTATAAAAGGGCCAACAGTGAGGATGTTATAACGCTGGTTGATGACCTCTTCGGATATTTTGGAGATTCCTTGAATTGGATACCGACTTTTGATCCCTTTAAAAATAAAATGATGATGGGATTCAATTATTATGGGATTTCTATAATGAATAAGGAATCTATGACCAAATTCATCCCCGTGATGACAAGTTGGAGAGAATTATTTCAAGCAGCTCCGGAAAATATAAGCCTCCAGGGTCCCTTTTTTTGGATTGATGAACCGGCAAGTGGCCAATATGAACAACTTGAATATGATAAAGATGTACTTATTAATAACTTAGAAGAGCTTATTTTAATTGGCCAAAAAGTCAAAGATGAAGACTATGTCATTGTTTATTTCGGAATTTGATATTGCGCTAACGAGAAACGATAGTTGAATAAAGTAGCGGCAGTAAGGACTTAGTTTCACGTCCCTAGCAGTCGCTGTTTCTTTTATTGGTCTATACAATATAAAAAACCACTTGTGCTTTCACAATCTAAGTTTCATCATTTTCGCTTTAACCTGATTACTCAAGATACGAAATTCAATACTCTTAGATGTAGCGTATTTTTCATGTTTTCAATCATCAAGTCTACTAAGCGAAAGCGAAAGTGAATTCTCAAAATAAAATCTAGCGGAAAATCGGGCTCACGCGTACCCGCAGTCGTTTGAAAGCCCAGAGGGACCCATATATCGTGAGGATTCGAGGTTTAATTACTTTATTAAGCAGTATTCGACCATTAATTAGAATAAAACTATTTAATCGTTCATATGTTATTAACAACTTATAGAGAGGGGTTGTTGTAGCAATGGACAATGAACAATTCAATAAATTAAATGAACTTATAACCTCATTGGAATTACGATTAAATTCACTTAATGCTTTACAAGATTACTACCAATTAACAGATGAAGAGTTAGAAAACGTGAGCGGAGGATAATACCTCACGCATGTAAAGGGCGCCGCTGGCAACGGCGTTCTCTCAAATTATTGATATGCTGGTCGGTCTCAAATACCGCAGCTCTAAGATAACTCTCCGAACATGCAAGAAACAGACATAACTTGGAACAGCATTCAGCTCCACAAACACCAGCAGCAATAAGCACTCAAGACCTGCTCTATCTGAATATGGAACACAACCTGGAACAGTGACGGGATTATAGCGGAACAATAATAAGAAAGATGATAATGAGAAAACTATATAGCGATTAACGGTGAATCATGTTGTTTCCTTGTAAGATACTCTTCTATCATAATAGAAAAGGCAGGATAAGGGTTTCGTTTCACGAATACCTAGAATATGGAGATTCAACATAGATTATGAAAAGATACTATCTAGGAATAGCTGCTTGAAATCATAAACATTGTGGAGGCGTCTGATGAAGCAAAGGCTAATTGAATTATTTGAGAGTGCCAACAATACCTTCTTGCTGGATGATCTGTATTTATTGGATTCAAGAGTCTCTGAACGGACTTTGTGTGGCGCGTTAATGTTACACCTAAATAATCTTATTAAGGAATCTGAATATAAAGATTACAAAGTAGATGTTGAATATAATCGTAATAAAAATGGGAAATTGAAAACTCATATTAAAACTATAAATGGTCCTGAGGATGTTATTGTAAAGATAAACTGTGATCTCATAGTTCATAGTAGGGGTAATATAATTGAGCAGGATAATTTAATTGCAATAGAAATGAAGAAATCTAATAGGAAAAAAGAGGATAAGGACAATGACAGACATCGATTAATTGCTTTAACAAAGGATAGCTATGACGATGTATGGCTTTTTGAACCTAAATTCTTTACAACTGATGACTTGCCAGAGCATATTTGCAGGTATGCTTTAGGAATTTATTACGAAGTCAATAACAAAAATCGAAATATTCATATTGAATACTACAGTAAAGGTCAACAATTTGAAGAAAAAGTAATCAAGTACTAAATATTAGCGTTTGGGTATTAATGTGATGTCTAAAGATTTTCATTACAACTTTTAGAGTTGGTTTTGGTTGGTTCGAGCTCAGCTATCAAATTTTGAAGAGTGACCTGCGTAGGTTGTCGATCATTCTGAAACGGAATGTCCGGCTGCACTGAACTGTCATCAATTTGATGAGTCGTCATAACGAACACATTTTTGCGATTGTAAGCAAGTCCGCGGAGTCCTCCAAACTGACAGGTGAGCACGAAATGGTGCTGTCCTGAATTTCAGGTGAATGCCAGGCTTAAACTCGCGTTTCGCAACTTCCTGCGAACGGAAAAGCATTTCACATCGCTTCTGATTCGAATTCTTGCGACAGCACAAGGCGTTCACGGGCTTCTATCATTCAGCATGTGTAAATGGAGGGTAAGAGCTATAATATCTTAAACAGCCATCTAAGGCTCTGTATCGTTGGTTATTGAAGGGTGCCGTTAGTCAGCCGATAAATAGCATGAGGTGAACAGAATGTTAGACTTTTCAACATCACGAGAGAGTGCAGACGCTGTTACTGGACCACTTGTAACCGCTTTGCTCTTCATGCTGGCATTCGGGGTAGTGGGCTCGATTATAGCAAGGTATCTACCTAGGAGGTTTCAGAGGGCCGTTATAGGCGTTGCTGTAGTTGCGGGGTTATTTGCCTATATTTAATACTATTATTGAGACTGGTGTGAAACAGAAGAAAACCGCCTAGCGAACCTTGAATTCGCAGGAGGTTTTCTATTTATGTGCTTTTAAAACGTTTAGGGAAAATAGGCGTTATTTTGACGATCTCTTCATTCGGTATTACCCAAACCTCTGAACCATTGGATATCTTCACATGAGTGCCTTCAGCATCCTCTAGGTAGCCCTCATGCTGCGCCATTGTATCGAGCTCCAATACAACAACGCATTTAAAATAATCATCTATCCGCATTGTATTTCCTTCCTTGTATCAGAGGCAAATTGAACGATCTAAACATTATCTGCCCCCAGTAATTAATAGGTTTTCGAATGTAGTTTCTGTCCTATCGAGGTCCATTGCATATGAGTAGTGAAGCTCTCTGCCGTCCGGATGTTTAAATTCTATTTGGCCGAGGTAGTATCCATGTTTTAAAGCCAGCTCGTAGTAAGTCGGAAACTTTTCAGCGCCTGTTACGGCATGATGCTTAGATTCACAAACTTCAATCGATATCCCTGTATTGCTGTCTCTCATCATAAATGTAACGTCATACTTCCCATCATTTAGAATAATGACTGCAATTTCATACTTCTCGTATATCTTGCGGTATGCAACGTTTCCCAATCTAACCCCCCCTATGTACCTAGTACTTTCGACACCAAAAGAGGAAATTCCTCCCTATTGTCGAATATGTTTTTTTATACGTAGTTAATAAGGGGGAGCAAACTTGCCGTCAAAATATAAAAATTTCTATGCTTATCAAATGGATCTTCACTATTTACTCGCTACAAGACAAGGGGAGGTAGATTCAACTAAATGGAATCAACAAATAGTTGAAGATATTCTGAACCATATCAATAATCTCCCAGCCCATGGAAAAACGCAGAGATTTCACGATTCTTGGCTAATCTATTTAGATCATTTCTCAATTGAAAGGAATTATTTTTTTGGAAGATTTGCTTACGCTGAATACGGGACAACTGGTGATTTAATACATGCTGATAATTTAACATCACGACCGAACCCTAAGCATCTTCGTGAAGGTGAAACTTTATATACATATTTTTGCATTAGGAAATCAGACGGCTTACTCTTGATTCAATCAAGTGCTAAAATTAACAGGCCTAGAGTTGAAGAATACTTTGAAAATTTTGGTGAGCCTGTAATCAGACAGCATAACCTTACATTTTTACAAATATGTACTTTAGTAGACAGCTCGTTTTTTGAGAACATACAAGCGTTGAATACGGTAAATAAAATTTCTATTGAAGTAACAACAGCACAACAAGCAGCAGATGAGAATCCCGCTGTACTTGCTTTACAAGAAGAAGCCAATGCTGCCCAAGCGACGAGTGTGAACTTAGATTTCTCTGCAAAATACAGCCGCGCTGGACTAGCTGGAGCTGTACCATTTGTACGTAGGTATAAAGATAAACCTGGCGTAGTAAAAATAGTAGTCAAAGGTAAGCTTGCAGGAGCAGAAAAGACAATAAGAATGGATGAATCACAAGAAAAATATAAACGCAGGGTGGAGGTGGATGGAACAGGACAGCCAACAATGCAATCAGCAGAAATGATTCTTAGTGAGTTGTCTCAGAACAGGGGGACTCTAATGAGGAGAGATATTGGATGATAGAAAAAATAAAAGCATTTCTTAGGGCTAATAATTTTCCTTATGTTATTTTTAAAAGGTATTGGAAAAACGCATCTACTTCAGAATTGTTAATCGATGTATTACTTCCGATAATTTTAGCTGTTGTACTTCTATTTTTTTCTTCATATTCAGTTAAAACATTAAAAATCTTAATTGAGAATTTTCAACAAATAAGCGGGCAGGTAATCGCAGCAATCTCAATTCTAGCAGGATTTAATATAGCTAGTATAACAATACTTGCGACTATAACAGGTGGCCCGACTGGTTTACTAAGAAGACGAAGAAATCAAGATGGTTCATTAACATTATATGATACCTTGATTTGTTTTTTTACATGGGCAGTAATAATTCAATTAATTGTAGTACTATTAAGTATTTTATTGTTTTACGTAGGGTCATTTATCCCTTTGAACATCGATAAATTGCCTATAACTTGGTGGGCTTGGGTACTTGGAGGAATATGGTTGACCATAACAATTCATTCAATTTTTCTTTCTATCCGAAATATGAAAACACTTTATCTTTACGTTACTTATAAAGAACCTGAGCCGGAAAACCCTTCGACATGAGCATCGAAGGGTTCTTTACAATTTTTTGTATTCAAATTCTGATTGACAATAATTTGCATTATTATAATCACTAATGCCTAAATTTGTTGTCTGAAATTAATGTTTAATTTTTAATGTTTAACAAAGACTTGAATTTAGGGGGGATGAAAAAATGATTTTCTCAAGAGATGAATATTTGAACGATATAGGATTATATGAGATGCAATTGAAAAATTCATTGTTACAGGAAAAAGCGAATATTCTCTTCCTGAAAGCGCATTTTGAGAGTATGGGATTAAGTTTACCGATCAATTCCATAAGTCATGATGATTATTATGAGTATAATGGAAATAAAGACGTTTCCCAAATTGAACTTATGAATACTCTAAGTAATTCAATACTTATTACAATGTGTGGTAAATTTGAATACCATTTGATTTTACTATGTGAGGTCGTACAAAGAGCATTAGAAATCGGCGTCAGCCATAAGCATATGAAAGGACAAGGCATAAGAGCCGTAGTTAATTACACAGAGGCTCTATTCGGTTTGCAGATAGGGAAGAGTAAAGAATACAAACGAGTAAACAGTTGGTTGGTAGTAAGGAATTTACTAACACATAATTATGGATTTACATATAAAGACGATGAGTTTGATCATATTTCAAAAGTAGAGATATATTTCGATCAAGAAATTAATTGCATTATCACTAATATGGAAGATTGCATAAGATTACATGATGATTTTGAAAGTTTTACCAGCTACCTATTTGTTGAATTAAAGAATATTGCCGTTAAGTCAGAAGAGATTTGATGAGGTTAATGATAATACAGTGATTAGTTGTGGCTACATTGGAGAATGTCCTTCCAACCATCTAAAAAAACTTCCTTTGGCACTTTATAATCATTTTGTTTTTACCGATCCTGTTTACGTGGAATGGTGGGTCGTTTAATAGCTCATATGTAGTCCTGCGTCCGATTCTTAATATTTCTTGGATGTGCGAGGGCTCAAGAACGAGTGGATAGCTATCTTTTGATGTAATCATAGAAATTAACCTTTCCTATTTTAGTATATCTATTAATCTATTCAAAACATAAAATATAATGCTAGTGGAGTTGATTCAAATGTCGAAAGCTAACCCGAAAATAATCAAATGTTACGAATATGGTGCTATGAGAAAGATTCCTATGAGAGAGGAAAAGACGTGGATATTTGAAACTCATAATCGGAATTATGAATATATAAATTCTACTCTAGTTCAAAAACTAGATGATTTATCCATGGAGGGCTAGGATCTAGTTTGCAAACATGACCTTGAATATATCCTAAGAACTCCAGTTGAAAAGAAGAGCCTCAGTCATGTGAAGAGGATGACGAGGAAACAAAGGAAGAAGAAGTTATTTCAAAATAAAATCGACCGATTCCCCACACGTTTCCCCACGTAGGCATTTTTACCAACTGATTTTCAATGGATTTATAAGACGAACCCCCTTGATACAGCGGACTTTATGGAATTGTAGGAAAGCGGAAAACCGCCCATAAGCATGGGCGGCATGATGTAACCACATCATCAAAACCCTTGATATATCAGTGTTTAAAGGACCCTTCGGGTCCTTTTTTTTATAGAAGGTAACGAAAAGGTAACATTCTTTGCAAATAACAGAGAGAAAATAAAATTTTAAACTGATGGCCATTAAGCTAACTGGCAGTTTACGTTTATGAAGGAATTATAGGAGTTCTTCCCGAATTTTGAGCTATACCACTAGGAAGCAGGTTTATATATGAAAAGTGATCATTTGTTAAAACTTCTACATGATAAGAAATTACATACCGTTCGTCCATTTCAAGGGTGTAGCGAAAAAGAAATAACGTTACTTGAGCAAGAAATGGCAATCAAGTTACCGACATCCTATCGGCAATACTTGCTTGCTGTTGGTCATAATTCGGGAAGATTGTTTCAAGGTACAGATATGGGGTTTTCACAATTAAAGGAACTTCAGTATGCAACCAAGGAATTATTGCATGAGAATAATCATCCGATATTGATGCCTGAGACTTCTTTTGTATTCTCAATGCATCAGGGCTATGAAATTAGATTTTTTGAATTAAGAGCAGGGGATAATCCACCAATTTTAGAATGGTACGAGGGTAGTAAAAATGGGATAGTTACGATCTTTGATACGTTTGAAGAGTTTCTTTCTGATTCAATTTATAAGCATGCAGCTACAAAGTGGCTTGATTGAACTAACAGGAAACGTTAGTTTAACGCACTATGGAGCAGTTGCATCGGCAACTGCTCCAATTTTTCATTACGCTATACCAGCTAATAGCCTGTCAATATTTAATTATTAATGAAGTAAACCAAGGGTGATATAATGTTAAAAAGGCATGACAAATAACCGCCCCATAGGATTTGGGAAGGTTTACCTCTATATCTAATCGTTGCTTATTCAGTCAAGCGGAAGGTTCTTTCTTGGTCAAAATTGCATAAATCCATTGGATCAATTTATTTGCACATGCGATCACGGCTACTTTAAATAATTTACCTTCTGCACGCTTTTTGTCGTAATAAGCCCTGATCTTCTTATTACGTGAGCTTCGTAAACCACATCTCACAGCTTGATATAAGGCTGTACGGAGTCTCCTGGAGCCGCGTTTGGTGATTTTATTCCGGGTTGCTGTAAATTTGCCAGAAGAAAAGACACTTGGATCAATACCGGCAAACGCAACCAGCTTCTTTGCGTGATCGAACCGATCAATTTCTCCGATCTCAGCTAAAATTGTTGCAGCAATTTTGGTGCCAATGCCGGGTATCGATTGGATTAAATCATACTCCAGTAATTCTTCAGCCAGAGCCTCTATCGATTTATCTAGTTTCGTTAGATGCTCCTGGTACTGAAGAAGTAAATGAATGAATAACTCTAATGAGATTAAATGACTCGAAAAAGCGGTCTCTCTGAAGGGATTTCGTTCTGCTGCAGCCATTAGTTTCTGTGCCCGTTCCAGCGACCACCGGTTCGAGGCGACATGCCCAACAAGGCGTTGTATGTTCACCGCAAGGTCCTCCTCGGACATTGCTAGCACGGATTGCGACGTTGGATACTGCGCCAGGAAACGAAGCGAAACCTTAGAATAAAGGTCACCAAACACGCCGTGATACTCTGGAAAGACTTGATCCAGTACTGCTTGAAACTGCAACTTTGCCTGGACATACATATCTGTCAGTGACTCATGTTGTCGTGTTAGGTAACGCAGATTCATCAAATGCTGACCCCGTTTTTTGTAAGGCTCTAGCTCTTCTTTGTAAAACAATTCCCCCAGCTGGTAAGCGTCAGCAACATCCGTTTTCACCTTACGTAGATTCATTTTTTTCGCTTGGTGTGAAATTAACGGATTAATAACGATATACAGAAATTGATGCTCATCTAAAAACTGTATAACTGGACTATGATAATGGCCCGTTGCTTCTAATACAATTGCCGGACGCTGCCCAGCAAAGGACTCCACGTTTTGAGCAAAGCGGAGGAAGGACGCTAATCCCTCAAGATTGTGCTCAAATCGAAAGGTCTTTCCGTAGGCCGTTCCTCGATCTGAAAAAGCTTGTGCATGACTTTCCCCTTTAGATACATCTAATCCAATGACAGGGTTCATTCAATCACTCCCGGTATTATATTCGCCGGCAACCCCTAACCTTCTTGTCGTCCACATTATCGCATGTGATTCGGGATCACAGTCCCAACCAGCCTAATCATGGTTTAACAAGTAGGGGGGATGAACTGTATAGCTCTCGGGATCAAGCTCCCACGGGCAGAAACGTTCGATCCCCGGCTACCGCTATCTTACGACCACACTAAAATGAGGTCCACCAGAAAGATCTGGTGACCTCATAATACGAACGGGCAGGATAGCGTGGTGCTCTGGTCGAATTGTTTACCGAAGATAAGCCCTAAAGTTGCCAAATTTCGAGGGATAGCATGAAAAGGAAATCTAAAGATGCATTTTCTAATGACGCGTCAGATTGTACTGATTTGTTGTCATTAGGTATGGAGAATTTTGGGTTTAATGACTGCGCTCGAAAAACGATGGATAGCTTTTTTGATTATGAATACCAACAAGGTGAAATTGAACAGAGGATCAAGAAGAAACTTGCAAGCGCATATATGGCCTTCTTAGGAAAGACCAATTTCAGAGATAGGTCGGATATAAACAACAAAGTTCTATTCGAGAAGCTATCAGGAGAATTGGCAGAAATCAAAGAAGGACTGGGATTCAGCTAACGGGAAATGTTAGTTGAACGACAGAAGGAGTAGTTTGCCGTGAGAGTTGCTCCTTGTTTTTATTAGACGAACGTACAGATTACTTTAATGCACTACCCTATAAAATGGGAGGAACAGATAATGTGGAGAAGATAATAAAATTGATAAAAGATTATCGATTTGAAGAAATCTACTTAATCGGTATTATAGATATTGAAAACAATACTGCTGAATTTGTAGCCAGTGCTAAGTTTTTATATTTTGAGTTTGGAAATCAATTTCTTGAAATTGAGGCCATAGACAGCTATGGCCGACTTAGGATTACAATTGTTGAATGTCTAAAACAGGACTTTGGATTTGAGGATGTCCCTTCCGGTAAAGTCAAGATTGGTCAAATAGTTTTTACGAATCCAATGGCTAATCATACAGTGGAAAGTGTGGTTCTCTATAACCTGGAAATAGTTGATGAAGCAATCCTAAGTGATGTGCTGCAGATTAAATTAACGAATGGTCAAGATATATTTGTAGATCTACAATATTTAGGAATTACTATAGGCGGTTTGCAACAGAAGCATTGTTGGGAAGAACATTATAAGGAGCGTGTTTTACAAAGAGTCGATGCAATGCCTCTTGAAACTTATATCAGAATACAATAAATATGGAATGGCTAGGTGCATTCATTAAGTAATAGACAAAATTAATACCATTCATAATTATATCGTTAAGCCACCAAGAGATATCATCCCGCTAAGGGGAGACGACAGTTCAATAAAAACACGGAAGAAGCCGATCACAATGATCGGCGTCCTTATCCACGCTAACGAGCTGGAGCGTTGAATAGATGGAGCCCTTTTTTGATTAGCTAAAGGAGCTGGATATCTTCTGTCGGAATACAAGTGATACTATTTTATGGAGGAAATGCGAATGATGCAGCCGGAGCCGTCATTGGAGGTAATCAAACAATTAATATTGAACGCAGGTTTGGAAAGATACTGGGAGAAATACAAACAATTAGTTAAGCCGGGTTTCTTCCTAGACCCAACTATTACACCAGAAGATCAAATCCCTATCGGAAAAAGTAAGATAGGGGGAAGCCCTGATATCCAAAAGGGATTTACGTGGCCAGACTGGGAAGGCCAACCAATGAGTTTTATAGCACAAATAAATTTAGAGGAATTTCCTATATCTTCGATAGATCAGAATTATCCTACCACTGGAATTCTTCATTTTTTTTATCCTTGTGAGCATGATGTGCTCTTCTCTGATGAATTTTTATATGACACGTTTCCAAAAGATCAGAACGTGGTGCTATACACATCTAATTTATTCGATCTGAAACGATTTCAGGCAGTACCGGATATTATTTCATTTTCGAGTTGCGTAATGAATTATAAATTTGAAAACACGATTCCGGTTAACTCACTTATTACTGAAAAACGTTTTTTTGGCAACGACGAGGAAGCGTATGTCCTCTACCAGCAATTCTGTTCTTCGTATTATGAGATGTGTCAGCATGATATTGGGTTCCGTTTTTTTGGTTATATAAATGGGGTACAGTATGGCTCTCAAGATGCTGATACTGAATTATTATTTCAGGCAGATACCAATGATGAAATCGGAATGAAATGGGATTTATCAGGATTACTTTATTTTTATATTACAAAGGAGGATATGCTGAATAAAAATTTTGATGAAGTGTTTACTGATCTGGTCGGTACTTAGTATGCGGTCACATAAAATCCCCTCACGCGTAAGGACCTAAATAGAATGACTAAACGAATTCTAGGCTGTTAGCTATTCAACTAACTGTGAACTATAGCTGAATATTCACAAAGACGAGGCTGCCGGCATAAATCGGCAGCCTCGTTGAGCTAACTGGCAGTTTAGCGTGGAGTTATAGGGAAGTTTACTTCCTGTATATGGCACAATAAATAAAATCAAGATTTGGAGGAAAGGAATATATGGGGACGGATATTCACAGTTTTGTAGAACAAAAAGTGTATCGCAGCGGCATTCATGAAACAAACCGAACTGGAGAATGGATATCGATTGATAAATGGACTAAAAGCGACTGGGCTATTCTCTATCCCGAAAAAAATTATCCAATTTGGGAAGTAGATCGGAGCGATATGGTCTTTAAGGATAGAAACTATGAGCTCTTTGCAATCCTAGCTAATCAACGAAATTCCGAAAACATGCCATATATCTTTGAACCACGAGGGTTGCCTAAAGACGTTACGCCAGAGATTCGATTGCAAATCAGAAATAGTGAATGTCATACGACAACGTGGTTTACGGCTGAAGAATTGCTTGCATTTAATTGGAACCAGGTGTTTCATTACGAGGATGAGACCATGAACGGTGAGAAAATCATGGAGTTCGTCGATTATGCAGAATGTGGTAAAACGTTTATGGGGGTCGTTAATCGTCTATATGGCAGAAAAAATCCATCAGATATAAGACTGATTATTGCCTTCGATAACTAAAGCTGATTTCCTGGTGGCAAAAGTAAGTGAAGGCATGCTAATAGAACTTTTACCGAAGATGGAAGGGTATAACCGTGTTCCTTTTATTCGAACCGTACGTTACGCTAACGGAGTAGTATTTAATGGAGTTATTTTGACGGATTAGATGAAGAAGCTTGATTGGCGAGCTAGTCGCATTGAAATCGCTGGAAAGGCACCGAATGAAGTAGTTAATGAGTGCCTAGATAAAATACAGACATTCTTATAACACCTAATGGAATAGGATTTCTGATAGTTGTAAGAGTCTGATCTTCTGGAGATCAGGCTCTTTTCGCTGGTTGCCAGAAGTGAGTTGCAAGTGCGAACTTAAAGATATCTTTAACTTTCACACAGGGGCTAATCTGCCATGTTAGAGTAGTAGCTTGATAGGAAAAATCATCTACTTTAGAATGGGAACCATTCTAGGGAGTTCAAAGTTATGGGTTGAAAATAACAAACTTTGATGATGTAATACAGCCTCTCGGAATTAGAGACGGGCTGTAGGGGGAAATGCGGGAGTAAAAGGACTTTAGAGCTGGAAAATACGGAAAATGAAAACCATTTTCCGAAAATAGGAAGACATTGCCAATTCCGTAGATACGCTTTTTTTGAAAAGATGAATAAGAGTATGAGTAAGGTCAATCGCTTGGAAATCGGGTAGATTATTATCGACAATCCTTTTTTATTTTTAAATTTAAGAAGGAAATTTTCAAATGGAAAGGCCATAACTTGATGAAAAACATCCGAAGCTTAATCATTTTTTTAATCTTTCTTTTTGCAACAACTCCATCAGCAGCGGCACAAAGCTCAAGCTATGCGGAAGCGCTTAACCACTTGGGATTGTTCAGTGGAACGGGGAATGGATATGAACTTTCGAGGGTGCCTACCCGAGCAGAATCTCTTGTAATGATGCTGCGTCTGTGGGGGAAGGAAGAAGAGATCCTGAAAAGCACCTACAAAAATCCATTTCATGATACGGGTTGGGAAAGTCGCTACGTGTCGTATGCCTATACAAAAGGTGTAGTTAACGGAATTAATGAATATAGTTTTGGCGGTAACCGACCAACCTCTCTAAACCAATATTGTTCAATGGTTTTAAGGGTTTTGGGATATTCCGAAACAAAGGGCGACTTTACCTATGAAACCGCGGTTTCTTTCGCCTCAATGGTTTTAGGAATAGACCTTACAAAAGAAGTCGAATTCAATCGGGGAACTCTTGCGAAAATAAGCAGTTATGTCTTAAACACAAGACCCAAAAACCAAATTGCAACACTTGGTCAAACCCTCAGTGCAACAGATGTTTTCACAGCGCAAGGTTTAAACGAGGCAAGGTCACTTTGGGAGCAGGATAAAAATCTTGATTCATCGACGATTTTAATATATGCAGTTGGTTCTGACCTTGAATCACAGCAAGGCCGGCTAACTGATGACTTGGAAGAAATTTTTCGTGGTCAGCCAAACCAAAATACGAAAATCCTGATTCAAACAGGTGGAACGCTCAAATATCACAACAAATATATGGCTAATGGTGCATCAGAACGCTTTGAAGTTGGCAATGGACAACTTAAAAAGCACGAAAGCCACATCCAAACCGCCGCATCAGACCCTAAAACACTAAAGGATTTTCTTGTTTGGGGCAAAACCGTTGCACCAAGTGAGCGTTATATACTGATTTTATGGGACCATGGGTATGGTACAATGGGTGGCTTTGGTGCAGACGAGCTAAACGAACGAAAAACGATGAAAGTTTCGGAGCTCTCGAAGGCAATCGATGCATCAGATATGTATTTCGACTTAATCGTGTTTGATGCCTGTCTTATGGGCACAGTTGAAACGGCCTATGCCCTTAGAAACCATGGCAAATATCTCATAGCTTCTGAAGATTCAACACCAGCAGCAGGGTTGTTTTATACCACATGGATAGGTGCGATGGAGCGAAACCCACAGATTAGCACGGAAAGAGTGGGGCGTTTAATTTTAGATTCCTTTACCCTTCATTCGGGGATTGAAGCTACTATGCCAACAACAATGTCAATGATGAAGCTTTCTCAGGCTGAACTATTGGTTAAGGCAATAGAAAATGCAGAATTTGATTTCTCACTAACAGACCTTGCAAACAACTCAGAGCTATTAGGCAAAAACGAAGGGATATTTGATCAATATGATCTTATAGATATAATGGGCAAATCATCAGAAATTACTGCTGCAGCCCAAGCACTTGCATTCGAAGTAAGAAATTCAGCAGGTTATAAAAATCGCAACGGCGTGGCTTTATATGTCCCTAACAAAAAAATCGAACACACAAATGAAATGAAAGTAGAGCTAAAAGCCATTGGTTTTAGCTCAAAGTATATAGCAACTATTTTCAACTGAAATTAGCTGTAAAGGCTGATCTTTGTCCTGAATGTCATCCACAGAGTAGTCAGCAAAGTCCTTGATGGTTTCTGCTTAGAGGCTTCGCATGAGTTCACCAAACTTTTGCGAGTCTCTTTTTTGCGTGTTTTAGTTGGCTTCGTAGTCTAGTCTACCTAGGAACTTAAAGTTTTCTTTATAAAGCAGCAGTGTTTTTATCAATCATGGTAACATGGAGGAAAAATATTGTCGAAATTTGGCTGTCACGGTTCATAACTGCTAAGTTAGGTCACTATGAGATCAAAAATGAATGCGACTTTAAAAGAACGATTACAAGTACGATTATACGAGGAGGTATTTTATGAAAAAGATGTTAAGTTTGATGCTAGTACTTTCGCTTCTAGCATCAGTAGCGCCTGTTTATGCGAATGTGCCAACAGAGTACACCTATGTGTTTGGTGTGAAAACAGGAGGAAACGAAAACGGCGGAACAGGTGATGATATTTACATGGGCGTAAGTACCTATGAACCTGGAGCAAACTCTGATCATGTAGTAAATCTTGGCGGCGCTGCGGCTTGGTCTGAACCACAACATACATTTAAATTGCAAAATATTCCACCATGGAGAATGAATGAACTCGTTTTTTGGCTGGTGGGCAGTGATGACTGGTACGGTGAATCTGTGGTTCTGTGGCTTCCTCAAATTGGGGGAAACATAAATCCAACACAAGCGAAGACCATTCCAATAAACTCATGGACAAAAGATCAGGGCAGACTTTATCGTGACATTTCCGACGTAACAAAAAGAAAATTCATAGATATGGGTTCCGTTGACTTACCTGGGGGAGAGTTCTACCTTGATGCTAATTCGTCAGGCGCTCAAAGTGTAAACTGGGACAAAAATGTTAAGGATCAATATGGTCAATATGACATTATGCAATATGAGGATGCTCCAGTTTTCAGCTATACCGTTTCGGACGATGCTGTAGGTAGAGATTGGTTAACATTCGAAGAGCCAACAAAAACAAAAAACTTTGAGTTAGGTATTGACCGCAAAAAGCTTCATGATGCAATGGTTGCAAAGAACAAAGCTGAGATATCACTAACCTATAGAGTGGCGCTTCTTGCCCAGTCTACCAACGCTGAAAGCCTTGGAGGGACTTTTGCCCATACAAGTTCAGGAGATCCCGAAGTTAAAACCTATTTAACAACAAAGATAGGGAACCAGGATTACTATTATAAAGATATAACTTATACCTTTTATCGTAGCATATATAACCTTGATAACCCCCATATCAATCAAACGATTACCTATTCGCCCAGCACTGACAATTATTATCTAAATCGAAAATTTACAGATATTAATATCACAGTTGAAGCGGTTTCCATTCACAAAAAAAACATGACGCAAGAAATTAAGACGGAGCTCATAACAAACTTACAAGCAACGCCTGTGTTATATCTTGGGAACAGTACGGCAACACTGCTTGCTAACCTTACCATGTCAAAACTGCAAGGCAATGACGGAAAACCAAACGGCATACTTCAGTTTACTGGAAAGGTGCCGCTGGATGTTAGCGCAGTTGAAAGCGAGGGCATAAGGCTCCAGCTTAATAATGTGTCTACCTCTCTAATGAAAAATGGTCGAGCTCAGGCCTACCATTTGGAAAATCCAACACCAGAATCACCAACATCGCAAAGTTTTTATTTTTCAACTCACAAAGTGGACACAAAAACACCAACCATAAGAGTCACCGACCAAAGTGGAAATGACCTTGTGGGGGCAAATTCAATTCAAAACAACATCAAAAAGAAGCATGAATTTTATATGGTTTCAAGCGAAACGCTCTATCCAGATGGAAATGTCGCTCACACCACTTTAAATCAAAACTATTTTAATTATGAGTTGTACAAAAAAACCAATGATTCCTATGAACCGGCAATGACAAGCATAACAAACTTTGACGGTACAGGAAACAAAACAAGGGTTACCGCACCTATTAACACGCAGGTTCTAAATGGAGTCAGCATACAACTAAGTCCAATCGATCCAACGGAAGGCGAATTCAAGCTTCGGTTTTATGGATGGGATAAAGCTGACAATCCGCTAGGCGGAGATGCCGGATATGCAGAAATTGAAAATATCAAAATTGATTCCCAAGCTCCACGAGTGACCATTCAAGAAACAGTACATCCGCAAGATGCGCAGCTTCGGAAAAGAAATGACTATCGTTTTGAAATGAACGACTTTCAACAAAGCAATAACGGCTGGTCAAGGACTTATTATACCTTTATAAACGGTACTACGACGCCAACTGACACTCCAATCAATCAAATTGAACCTGCATCAAAAGAAATTGCTTCAACTCAAGGGATGTGGGCATTCGTAGACTCAGAAGGCGATAGCGCAACGGCTATGCTATCCATTCCAAAAGGGGACAACTTTGACGGAACTCTCTATTACTTCACAATGGACTCACTAGGAAACGACTCAAGGAACGAGCAAGCGTCAAGATATTATAAAAGACCTGTGAGTATTTTCAATGGAAATGTTGTTGACACACTCATTACGGAGGATTATAGCCTTCCAATGCCACGTTTTGACATCAGTTTCGACATAAGCAATCCAAACATTGAAACGAGATATAGATGGATTTCACATCCCGGCAATGACCAAAGCTTTACACAAAACTTTAGCGTATATAAATCGAGCGATGATGTTGGTGCAGCTGAAAAACGTAATCTTAATGGAACAAATGTTTCGATGGACGGAAAATATATACTTGAATATCGTGTTACAAATAAACAATCGGGCAACACTGCCGATTTTTCACGGGAATACGTTTATGACAACAATGCACCGGAAATTAGCTATACCGTCGGAAATCAGCATGATCATTTTAAATCATCACATCAGTTTAACGTGAAAGTGACAGATGACAGCGGAATTGCAAGTGCATATTATTATTTATCTCAGCCAGGCTCAGAAAGTAGAATTGCAGATATGCCAGACTATCCGCTGACACTGACACCAAACAGTGAAAACATAGTAGAAGTTGATCAAACCTTGACCATAACGGGACTTCCGTCAGGTGCGTACAGCATTGTTGTTGTTACAAGGGACCCGCATGGCAGAGAAAGCAAAAAGGTTTCCCCGTACTTTGGCATGAGGTCAGGACCTGCGATAGTTGATGAATTAAACCATACCCAGTCAAAGACATTAAACGGAATGGGTACAACAACGGATGGAACATATGGTGTCTATGCGGCTTTGAGTGAACCCCATAAAGCATGGACTTCTACTAGCACATCAAAATATCAAAAACCGGTATATTATGCAACAACCGATGGCACGTCAACAGATAACGGCGTTTTAGTGCCTGAGTTTACTGCGGATAATAATTCTGGTGGTTATTTTACATTTACACTCGACACACCTGTTCCGCTTCAAGAGGGTGTCAACACCATCTATATTCAATTTGGGCTCATCAATTATCCTGCTGACGAAAAACCTGAGTTTTTAACAGAAGCAAGACCTATCACGATTCTTTATGATAGCCAAGCACCAACCTTTGAATTGCCAGACTATAGCACCATTCAGCCAACAAACGCATCAGTGACAGCAAGAATAGCAGCAAATGACGTTGGTACGGGAATTAGCAAACTGACAGTTTCGCCAGAGGATGCAGACAAAATCACGGTTTCTCCATACGCAAACGGTGCATTCACAATAACGGTCAGCGAAAACATAACAACAAACCTGATCCTATCTGACGAGCTAGGAAATCGTGTTTTTGTTCCTATCTCCGTTTCTAACATTGACAAAACAGCTCCATCTGCACTTACGTCAAGTGAAATCGTGACAAAAGGAGCAAGACAAGATGGAGTTATCACAGTCGATGTTTCAGACAAGAGCGACACAACCGTTTCATTCGCACTTATTAAAGACCCAACAGAAAACCATATTCTAACAGAAGCTGACTATGCGTTGTTTAATTCAAGTCAATCAGTGGACATGCAAAGTAGTCCGGTAATCGTTACTGGCGAAGGAAACAAACAGAAAACCTACAAAATTGACTTGAAGGGGCTTAGTGGAAGCTATGCAATTGGGATTAAAGCCGTCGACACATCAGGAAATGTTACTGAAAAAGTTTTCTTTGACTCCAAACTAAACTTGGTTGACGCGCAAGCATCCATTGTAACGGTTAGCGCAAACCCTGCAACAACAAAAACCACCTCAACGGTTACCGTTTCATTTAACGTTCCAGTAACCGTAATGCCTAATGCACCTGCCCAGGGGAATGTTGTGGGTGATATGGCAAGGTCGAACCTTCTTTATACAGGACTTTTAACAACATCCGCTGAATATACGATAGACTATGATGTTGTTATTCAAAACAATAATACAATCAGCCTTTATATTCAGGACGAGGCCGGAAGGGATAGTGTTTTAGAATTCACACCTGATGTTGAGTTTGTTACAGGATTTGACATCACGGGTCATGTAGAGAAAAATGGTCAAACGATCCAAAACGGAGGGTTTATAGCCTATAACCAAGGCGATAAGCTTTATTATGTTGTCGTTCCAAATCCTAAGTATTCTGGACAATATTTCTTTGTTGACAATGCAGTGTTGTCTGGATTAGCACTAAATACAGAGCTCAGTGTTCTTGAACCTACATTTACAGAAGCAGAGGGAAAAACAGCGTATTCAAAGCTTGTTTTTGAAGCACAAAGAGATGGCAAAACAACAAAATCAGCTTATTTCGAGTCATACACGACAGAAGGCATTCAGGCCGACAGGATGGAAGACGAATATGTTGCAATGACAGTGGTTGACGAAACTGCACCAGTTGCAAATGTAGACTATTCAATCACGGAGCCAACCAACCAAAATGTTAACGCAAGGCTTTCTATATCTGATCCGGAAAGCGGCATTTTAAAACTTGAACGTTCGTATGACGGCATAAACTTTAGCTCGATTGACTCCATTGTTTCGCACAACGAAACATTCGAGCAGAATGCAACGGTATATTTCAAAGTGACTAATAAAGCAGGAATAGAAACAACCGTGCCGGTCGCTGTTTCAAACATTGATAAAACGCCAATCACGCAAGACAGTCACTACAGGGTAGAATACACCTACGAAAACTATCTTGGCAATTGGGTTCCAATCCAAGAAGGAAAAGCCTATAGAAGGGTTATGGCAACGCTCAAGTTTATCGGTGGCGGAAAAACTCTTTCTATGACAAACAACAACGCAGCACTTTCAAGGACTCTAACGCAAGAGGTTAGCACATTCACATTTGAGTTTAGGGATAATGCAGGAAACACAGGTTCCCATACGGTTAGCTATAACCAATTTGACAACACAATTGGTCAAACCACCTATGTGTTATCAAAAACTTCCAAGACGAACCAAAATATCTTTGCAACGATCACTTTATCTGATGATTCAGGTGAAATCGCATTTGCGGAGGTTAAGAAGGGCGAAGAGGTTTATCCGTTCAAAGGTGAGCCGCTTGAAAATGAATATGTCGTTGAGCTTGACAGCTCAGGCATTTATTATGTGACAGCGTATGACTACGCAGGAAACAAGTGGACGACTCCAATCACAGTTTCAAATATTAATAAATCGGTGCCAATTGCAACCGCCAGGACTTACAGCACTCTTCCAACCACAATTACTGCACAAAGCGTGAATGTTGAGTTGACACAGTTTAGCAAAGATATCAAAACCATTACAGTCACCGGTGTAGAACTTACCGGAAGCCTAACTGCCAACGATATCGTACATATCCCTGGCACAAAAGCTGTTCGCTTTAGAAAAAATGGTACGGTTACCATGTTCTTTGTTGACGATTATGGTAACAAAGGTCATGAGATTATTACCATTTCAAATATTGTTTCCACGCCGCCGCAAATCAGCGCAACTGCAACATTAGCTAAAGATAAGCTGAGCGTTAATGTAACCTTTGACCAAATTCGTGACAGTGATGGCGTTCCGCTGGACATTCTTAGAAAGCTAACAGACCTTACCGTTTCTTATCGTGGATATGAATATGCACTTTTAACGGAGGAGAAAAATGAAGACGGTGATGTTGTGTCCTATAAAGATGCAGTTATCAACGTTAACACGAACGGGGAGCACGTCTTTCAAGTTAGAGACCAAACAGGCATAACACAAAAAATTCTTTTGACGGTTGAAGGAATTGAAGTTGGAGGACCAAAGGTTAAAGAAGTTCGTTGGTCATATAAGTATCTTGAGAAAAACCAAGCTGGTCAGTGGGTGGAAAAGGATTATCAAAACAAGATTAATGTTGGAGTTGACACATCTGGAAAAGAAGAAGGTTATGTGGTGGGAACGGATAAAAACCCAACAACAAATCAAGATGTCAAAGTCACTTTAATCACTGACAAAGATGCTAAGTTCGTTGGCGGAAACGACGTTTGGGAACAAGATAAGTCAATGAACTATAGGGAAAATGGACTTTATGTTTTTAACCTCCAAGGAAGGACAGGAGAGTATGCTTCGTATGGTGTCAACATTGGTCTAATCGACAAAACGCCTCCTGAGCTAAAACTTAAAAATGGCGAGGAGCTAATCTTCATCGAAGGAATGACGCCTAAAAAAGATGCCTCCATTGCATATGACAAGTCAAAGCTTCTCGACTTCGAAGCATGGGATATGGTTGCAGGTAAAAAAGTTGATCTAACAAACCGAGTTACCATTAGCTATGAAGTAGGCGGGCGAGCGTTTAACCCTGACAACATCTCAGCAAATGAATTTGTTCGCTCGAACCCTTACTATATCGACTATACGGTAAGAGATGATGCAGGAAATCAAACAACCATTCGTCGAACCGTTCGCCTTGTGGGTCTTTATGACACAATAGCTCTTGTTAACGGAGTTATGCCAGATAGCACGAATGTTGCAACCGTTCTTGGAAACAAAGTTGAAATTTCACTGAAAAACTTCTCCGGAATCTCATATGCACGTTATGAAAAAGGTCTTTTAACACAAGGTCAGATGAAAACAAAAGGAACTGTCCTTCGGGAGAAAAACGGAGTTTATACACTTGATAATGTCTCAGACGGTTGGTATACCATATATATCCAAACGGATAAACGTGACTATTTCAACATTTCTGTCTATGTTTCAAACAAAGGAGGGAAATAGGCAATGGCTATCTTTAGAACAATAAAACGCAGCATAGCTGCAGCCCTTTGTCTAACCATGCTTTTCACTTTTGCAAGTTTCCCTGTTCGTGCGGATGCTAGCAGTGCGGATTATTCAATTGCAAACGAGTTTATGAAATATTCTATAAATTCAAGAACAGGTGGTTTTTCAATCGAAACGATTGACGGTCACCCACAAAAAGCTTTCGACAACAACCTTCCGCTTCTTTATAGGGAAGATGCGGCAAGGAGCAATGGAACATCATTCACAACCGTTCGTATCGACGGAAAAGATTTTATTTTCGGTCAGGAATATGGCTGGTTTGGAATAGATACAAAGCTTCATGAACCTGTCGTTTCAGAGCAAAACAGGCTGTTAACCATTGCATGGGACATCAAGGGCTATACTATCACACAAAAGGTATCCATTTCTATTGATCCTAGCAACCCGAGGGCTGGAAACATTGGTATTTCATATGATGTGAAAAATAACAATGCCGCAGCCGGAAAAGTGGGTATTCGTCTTCTTTTAGACAACGCGCTTGGCTCAGAAATTGATTCACCTTATGTTTTGGTTGACCCCACACAACCGACAATCGTTGAAACCGAATATAGCGGTGACAACCTTCCGCAACAAATTAGATATGTTGATTCTCTTTCAGCTTCGGACAAAATGGCTTATGCCATGTTGTCCGGCTGGAGTGGCAACAATAACGTAAACGTTGATAAAGTTATTGTTGGTCACTGGGTTAATCTTGCAAACACAAGATACGATTATACACCAAACCCGAATGTTGACTTTACCAACTACTCAAACAAATATTTAGTTCCTGACACTGCAACTGCTTATTATTGGAACGAAAAATCAATTGAGCCAGGTCAAGTCAGAATTTCTGAAATGCTCTATGGTATCGGTAACTTTTCTGAACAAACACAAAAGGAGCATGTTTCAATAGGTATCCAAACCGAGGACGTTTTACTGACTAACGACAAAAAAGCATATGAAAACAATGGCGTTTTCAAAGCAAATGTAACCATTGACAACAGTGTCTCAGGAGCTAGAGAACTCATAGAACCCATTGTGAGACTTAGCCTTGATGAGGGACTTGTTTTTGCAGCAACGAATACACGAGAATATACGGTGAAGATTTCGGGCGGGCTTAACATTGGATCTGTGTTTGATATTCCCAATGTTGACATTATTGCAGAGAATCAGTCTATGATAACGGCAAAACGTTTGGTCGTTTCGTTAAACGCAACAGAAATTATTGATTCTAGCACACATAAAGTGGTTGACTATAGTGCCAATACAAACATTTTGATTCCTGCAGTTGAAGGCAAGCTTCCGGAAGTTTCAATGAAGCATGTTTTCCCAGCGGCCGTTTATTATGAAGGCGACAAAAATATCACCGTTTCTGGTGATATGAAAGTTTTGGCTGGGGCCCTTTCGGGAAGTGATGGATGGAGTCTTTATCTTGTTTCACCATCAAGCGGTGAGGCTATTTTGATTGACAAAAGAAAAATAAGTTTTGTAGAAGAAGGTCAAACGCTTGCGTTTTCAACGAATCAAAATTTGGCAGTTGGAAAATATGACATTGAATTTAGATTTACAAATCAACAGCTAATAGATGCCTTTGGTACAAAAATCAAAGCAGCAGCTACACTAGATGTAACAAATAATTTAGCGGATAAAAGTGCGAGTTATGGTATTGTTTCGCTAGTCCGATTTACAAACGCTTCAAACAACAGACAGTTGTATGACTATATTAGTTTTGAAAACGAAGATGTAATGAAAAAATTTGTATCTGGCAGCGTTAAAAGAGATGGCCTTCTTAACAAAGGCATCGGATTTGAAAAAGATAAAACAGAAATTCTTTTGACACTTCGCGGGAAAATTAGGCTTATGGGTACGGGTACAGAAAAATATTACTCTGCTAGCAGAGCCGATGGCGACATTACCATCAACAACATCTTGGCTTATGACAGCAACGAAGCTCTTAAGATGACAGTTGACAGCAATGGAGCAAAGCTAGAAGGCGATGGCACCATCAAAGTAATCAACTCCATTAATATTTGGCATAATAAGTGGCATTTTGAAGCCGAGAATGGAGTCAAATACAGCCTGGATCGGGAAGCTGTTTCCGAGAAGGAGGCTGTGGCACTTGAGCTTCAGCTTGGAGATGCGGGTACTATGCTGCAAAATATTGCAGGTTTCTTAATCAATATTAAATATGGCGTGATGACTCAAGATGAGGATGATTTCGGAATTAGCTTTGGCGGAAAGATTTCAATGCCTTTAAAAGCTGCTGACAAATCGAAGGGTGAGGAGCATTATGATTATAAAGGCTCACTAACCGCAAACGTTCAAGATGTTCTCTACGGAAGTAAAGACAGCGAAATTGGTTTTATTGGCATTAACACAACACTATCTGTAGGCCTACCAGAAGATATATTAGGCCCATTAGTAGGAAACGAAGCCGGTGTTGAGGCGGAAATAACAATTAACACCATTGATGATATTTATAGCATTGATGCCGGTGTTTCTATCACAATGCTGGAAGTAGAAGGGTCATTGGCACTGAAAAAGGTTCCTATTAACTCTGTTCCAAAAATGATGCTTGACGAACTCACTTTCTTTTTGGCACCATCAACAATGAAAGTTCCTGTGGTTGCACCTTATGTATTTATCACAGGTCTTGGCGGAGGAATTTCAAACCTTGCAGATACAATTGCTGGAGAACCAGCAGGCGAACTTCCACCACTTACCATCCATCTTCAAACAAGGCTTTTAATTAATGCCATTATTGTAGGTGACTTTAAGCTGGATGCAAAACTATCCGGTCTTGCAATTGAAGGTGTTGGCCGGTTGAAAAAAGACGAGGATGGAAGACTTCTTAATATTCGAGCGGGAATGAATGTTCAATGGATATCGCCTTTTCAGCTAAATGCCTTTGGCGACATCAGCATTCACGCCGGAGCGATTCGTGGTGGTATAACGATAAAAATTACGGAAGATTATTTTTATGGTTATGTTTACGCAGGACTGTTCATTCCAGACTCAATCCCGTTTGTGGGGGGCAAGGAGCTTGCAGGAGTTGAGGCAGCTGTTTCATCTGACTTTGTTGGCGCAAACTTTAAAGTCATTGGAGTTAAGCTTGGCTTTATCTATTATTGGAACGGTGACCTAAGCTTTGGCGGATCGATCGACCTGTCTTCAAGAGGAAACGCCGTTCACTATGTCCACTCGGAAGCGCTAGACGAAAGCGGCAACCTTGTGCCAACGACCATGGCATATGGAACGAATATGAGAAGACTCACTACAAAGGCAAGTGCTAGCACTCGAGCCGGAAATGGTGTTACAAAAGAGGTTAGCCCGACAACTAAAGATGCACTTCTCTTTGAAATTCCACTTCGCGGATTTGTCAAACCTTCTGCATCAGAAATCATTGTCACTGATCCAAAAGGCAATAAATTAACAATGGTTGAAGACGATAATAACGGCAACGGAAACTATCTTGTTCAATCTTTAGATGGCGTTAATTATTTGTACATTTCAATCATTGACCCCTCTCTTATTGTTCCTGGTAACTGGTCCATTTCAGTTGAAACACCTGATGTTTATATCGACAACTTTGAAGTGAACAGCGTTGACAATATGCCAGAGCTTACAGGAATTAGTGCTTCTAATAGCAAAAATACGAGCCGTGATATTAACGTTTCTTGGATAACGGATAAGCAAAGCAAATATTCAGGTGCACTTAATGTCTATGTCACAAAAGACCCATCAATCATGCAAACCATTGAATCGACTAACATGAAAGACACTTCATCATTAATTAGTATTGGCAACCTGGAGTTAGATGAAATTGAATCAGGTTCTCATGTGTTCACACTTCCTGAGTCCTTCCCTCAAGGGGACTATCATGTTGTTGCGATGCTTGTTAACCATCAAGGTGGAATGAGTAAGAAAATCACTTCTTCAACAATCACTTTCACCAATCCACTGC
This sequence comes from Paenibacillus sp. J22R232, assembly GCF_056269165.1. Classification (NCBI taxonomy): domain Bacteria; kingdom Bacillati; phylum Bacillota; class Bacilli; order Caryophanales; family Paenibacillaceae; genus Paenibacillus; species Paenibacillus sp. J22R232. The sequence goes on from NZ_JBWDNK010000014.1 coordinate 29,870, forward strand.
TTCCTCAAAAACCACAAGCTGTTTCTGCGGTCTACAGTGGTGACGGCTATGTGAAAGTTGATATAACTGGAAGTGACGAAACGGCAACACACTATCTCGTGGCTATCCAAGACGAAGATGGTGTTGAGGTTGAAAATTCCTTTGGTCAATTTAAAGTTGGCAGTGACATCATCCTAAAACCATTAGAAGACAAAACAAACCGACCTTTATTACAGGAAGGCAAGGCTTATTTTGTTAAAGTGCAGGCTGCTAGAATTGTGGAAAATCCTCTTAAACATGCGGAATATTATAGTTCAACCGAATTTGCATCATCGCAAAGCTTTGTTATGCCTTCAATGGAGAAGCCTCAGCTTTTAAGCATTGAAACAAACATTGACAGATCAAAAGATCGATATTATTTAAGTACTGACAAGTTAGAGGTAACGTACACGTTCGACAGGCCTGTTAAAATGACATTTAACCTTAACACTGAAGAAAAAAACACGCCTCAGGAGTTTAAGACGGTTTGGTCATTTGAAGAAAGACTTGAAGACGGCCAGCAATTGATTGACTTTATAGCGGTTGGTGAAAACCGTGACACCATTCAAGGCAGCAGGTCATCAGGTGCAATTGGGTTTACTGTTGACACAAAAGCACCTACGTTACTCCTTGGCGAAGATGTTCAAACAAGCCTTGACAAGGAAAACGTTGACAACACCGTCAGCAATCAAGTCGTTTTTGTTGGCGCGGGCTCAAGCTATAGCTTCCATGGTCTAACAGAACCATCCGCATCATTAACTTTAGACGGTAGTTCAGACGGAATTGCTAGAAATCCAGACGGAACATTCGTTGTAAATCGTAAGACCTCAAGCGAAGACCCAGATCAAACGCTGATTCTTAAAGCGGTTGATGATGCTGGAAACGAAACGGTTGTTCAAGTTTATCTTGTGAATCGTGCTTTGACAGAGTTTGAAAGCATTAAATTAATCTCTGACCTTGAAAGCTCCGATGACCAGCCTGATTCTATCGAGCTTGGCATAGGCGGAAAAACGCAGCTTTCTGTTAAAGCTCTTCGCACAGTTGGCGATACTGTATTAAAAGCAGAAGACGTTGTGTGGCACGTTCTTTATAATCAGAACATCATCAGCCTTTCACAAGATGGGACAATTGAAGCATTAGCCCCCGGCGAAACGGCAATCAAAGTTAGCTATAGACTTTCTGCTTTTGAAGGTCTAAATGGGGAAAATGTCTATAAAGAACTGTCGGACGTTATCAAAATTAGCGTGAAAGATCTTGGTTATCGTTATGAAGTTCGCCAAACACAAGGGTTCTCGTTGTACACCATATACACGGAAATAAACATGGGCAAGGCAACAGTGGTGGTTGAAGGAAACAAACAAACTCTTTTATATGACAGCTTGAAGAAAGCATATATTGGTTCTTCAAGGGAACTTGTCACAGGTGAGCAATTAACAGCGAATCTTGTTTTTGAACCAACGGTGAAATCTCCAATTCTTCTTCGTGGAGACACCGATGGTAATGGTGTTATTGATAGAAATGACATTTCGGCAACAAAAGATGCTATTTTAAACAATGTCTACAACGGATTTAGTTCTTCAGAAAACTGGGTGAGATCTGATAAAAACGGCGACGGCATTGTTGACATTGTAGATGCGCAACTTACATTAATGGAGGCACTTAGAAGATGATAAGATATTTAAAAATTATTTTTTGTATGATACTTCTAGTGGCTGTTTTACCATCATATGCCTATAGCGCAAACGATGCCGCAGACCTTAGTTATCGTGTAAACATCACAGTAACTGACAGCTCTGGCACCTCAAAATCATCCTTTGAAGTTGGAGAAGAAATTTTTGTTAAACTAAGTCTTTCATATGCTGGTGCCGGAAGGGCACCAGTATATGGTTTTCAAGGAAAGCTATAGTTTGATTCTTATGTTCTGAAAAACAGCAGTGTTCAGATGGAAAAGGACATTTCAATGAAATATTCCGATGGTGTCATCAACTATATCTTTCTTGATATGACCGCGAGCGGAAAAGATGATTCTATGCTTCAAAATATCGGAACTGCTGTTTTCCAAGCTAGAAACAACGGAACTTTCAACTTTTCTTTAGGCAGCTTCATTGTAACCAATAAAGATGCGTCACAGCGGTATATTGAACCGTTTGAAGATGTGCAAATCATTGTTGGCTCTGGAATAAAGGAAGCCTCAAAATCTTCACTATATGAAGATATTGTTGCTGCAAAATCTTTACTTGGTTCAGTTACAATTGCGGACAATCCCAAAACCATATATAGCCCGGATTTTTGGTATTCAACAAAATCCGCTCAAAATTTAAGGATTGTTATTGCGGAGGCTGAGGCTGTTTTTGATAAAAAAGATGCTCTGGCCTCGGAAATCACAGAAGCAATCGAAAAGCTTAGCATTGGCATTTCCAATTTTGAGAACTCAAAAATTATCGGTCCGAAACGTTGGGCTGCCTCGGATAGTAATAACACAGTTAACTATTCTGTTATAGCTTCTGTTGAAGGAGGAAATGGCAAAATTGCGGATGGCTTTGAAGCTCAAACCATTCGTGCAACAACCTCTGCAACCATCAGAATGATTCCCGATGAAGGGTTTGAAACCGAATATATCTATATCAACGGCGAAAGATTTATAGGCCGTGACATTTACACCATTCCAGAGGTTAGCCGTGACACAACTGTTGTTGTTACATTTGCGAGAAAAACGCCTTTTACAGATATAGCACATGACGATTGGTTCTATTTTTCTGTTAGGTATGCTTATAACGAGGGGCTATTTACGGGAACTTCTGAAACAAAATTTTCGCCCTCTGGGAAAATGAACCGTGCAATGCTTGCCACTGTAGTATATCGTATGGAAAATCAACCAAATGTTAAATATTCAGATGTGTTCTCTGACGTTCAAAGCGGTCTTTGGTATTCAGATTCTATTATTTGGGCAAACCAAAACCAAATTGTTAACGGATATGGTAAGGGTAAATTTGCTCCCAATGATGCAATCACTCGTGAGCAAATTGCGGTTATGCTTTATCGATACGCAAATGGTAAAGGGTCTAACCTTCAAACCGAAATTTCAAGCTTGAGCTTCAAAGATGCAAATGAAATTTCAGACTTTGCCAAAGCGTCAATTACTTGGGCTGTGTCAAAGGGCATTATGAAGGGCAACTCCGATTTGACTCTAAATCCTTCTGGTCTTGCAACCAGAGCAGAGGTTGCCACTATGCTCCAAAGGTTTAAAGAGTTGGAATAATCCTCGGCTATTTTGACCTTGCAGTACCCAGATTTAGCCTTACCCTTCTCTGGTGACCGAGCATGCTCTCTCATCAATGATCGGAATCCGCGCTTTAACTTTTGCGCCACGTTTGCGGATAATACGATGGCCAAGGAAAACAAAACCATCAATTACATGCGTAATATGTGTTTTGTCCATATACAGTGTGAGTTTCATCCGGTCTTCTAGATAAGAACGGCATAATTCTCTTACTTCGTTAGCGTGCGCCTATTACATCAGCCACCATCCTTGACAGTACTTAGGTACCGTCAAGGATGGTGGCTTTTTGTTTGAAAATATTTGAAGCATATACCTGAATAATAGCATGCTCACAACGTGCCCACATTTTGCCCCCAAACTCTACCCACACATCATACTCACGCGGTTTTATCGAACTAATTTTTAAAGGAAATCGGACAATGTGTTTCCGAGAAAAGCGGATGGATAGCGTTCATAAACGATAAGACCGCTTCCCAAATGATGGGGGGCAGTCTTTTTGGCTTATTTTCCGTTTGGTAACTATAGATTAGCCGGATATCTCCATAGCTCCTCCGAATATTCACTATATCCGGAATCTGGAGAGGGCTATACTTTAGGCGTAAATCAATCTATCGATGAATCAATGAGGAGGAAAAAAATGAAACAGACAAGGCTTAAACGATGGACCGTAGGCATGATCGCGGCGATGACCTTCTTGATGACCTGCGCGCCATTACCCGCCGCGAAGACGGCCGAGGCCGCAGCGGGCTCAAGCGCCGTCGTCAACGCATATGATCTTGCGACACGCGGCGCATGGAACGGTGTATACGGCCGGGACGGGTACGTGTTGTTCGGTTATGAGGGCAGAGATGCCGATCCGATGGAGAATCAAGGGGAGACAAGCAAAGAAATCGCTTTGTACGACAGCGATTTGACCATGCAGCCGGCTTACGTGCAGGAGCAAGATGGCAACATCTATACCGTTACCGCAGGGGCTCGCGCATGGCTCAAATCGGATGACGTCAGCGGCAACGGGGCAGTACTGGATCCGCCGTCCGGCAGCGGGCTTACCAAGACGAATGCCTTTATCTCAAGAGGGACGCCGGGAAGCGACGGGGACATTCGGCAGTTCGCGTTCACGCTCGGGGATAACGAGGAGCATTTGTTTTCGGTTTATTTTGCGGGGGACATGAATTATAAGTATTACACGATAAAGGATTTGGAAGGCAATAATCTTGTGAATACATTCCGTGGAATGAAAACGCTTACTCCTTCATTGGCCGATGCGCCTGGTTTACCTGAAGGGGCAAATAGCCTGGGAGATCAAGGCGCATACATCACGTTCAAAGTAAAAGGGAGCTTCGTTTTCGAGGTGATGGGCTCGTGGAACGAAGGACCGTCCGGGATGTTCTTCGATCCTGTCGATTCCGTCGATCCCGTCTCAGACGCCGAGGTGTCGCAAGTCAGCGTCGACAAGTCGACCAAGGGAGATTGGATCGGTAATTACGGTCAGGACGGACATATTTTGTTGGGATACAACTATCCGGATGCCGTTCCGGGCGATAATCCGGTTTGGGATACATGGCTGTTCATGGATCCGACGATCCATGATTACGTGTCGAAGCCGAATTATCTAGATCAATTCACGTACAATGTCAACGGAAGCTTGTGGGCCAGAAGTTCGACGAGCGACGAAGCCAGCTTAAGCGTTCCGGCCGGCGCCGGGTCGCCTGCCAAACATGATACCTATGGAGCCGGAGGCTCTCCGGGACAATTCAGCTTCGTTCTGGACGATCAGGCTTGGCATCAATTCACGGTCTATAGCAATGCCGTTCCGCAAAATGCGGTGGAATTCTCCTTCCTGGACAACAACGGCAACGTCATGCTTCCTAACCATTCGATTAAGCCGGATATGTTTATCGACGGCGTTTATTTGACCTATTATGTTAAAGGCAGCTTTACACTGAAGGTAACCAAAACAGACAGCGACATGACTTTCGGTCCACAGGCATTCTTCTTCGACGAACCGGCGGTTTATGACCTCGAAGGGTTTACCGGCGAGTACCAATCGCCTCGCTCCGCTAAGCTGAGCTGGAGCGGCGGGGACGCGGGTTCGATCGCGGTCATCGAACGTTCCGCGCAGGCAGAGGGTCCTTTCGTTCAGGTAGGTATGACGGATGCCGCGGACGGCGCTTATGTCGATTCCGATCTGGGAACCAGCAGCACATATTTCTACAGATCGCGCGTCAAAGACGACGGGCGTTATTCGTTACCCGGCGACAGCGTCGTGTCCGTCGATATGCCGGAATACCAAGCCACGGCTTTGCAGTTTGACTCCGTGACTTATGAGGTGTCAGAATCAGGCTCCCCTGTTGAGCTCAATGTGGCGTTAACATCCGAGGGCCTTCCTGTGAGCGGCAAAACGGTAGAGTTCAACTTGTCCGGCAGAACGGTCGGTGATTATATTCCCGCCTCATTAGGTTCGGCCGTAACCGATGACGACGGAGTGGCGACGCTGAGCATCACGCCCAATTATATGGGCAGCTTTACCGTCACGGCCTCGTTTGCTGCGGATGACGAGGATCAGTTGGCAAAATCGACTGAAGATGTTGCGTTGACGATTGGGGGCGAGGCCTGGGAGCTTCCGCCGGTCGTCTACAAGCTATCGGATGGGGTGAAGCCTGGCGAGCTAATCTCTATTAACGGCTACGGTTTGAAAGCCGGCGATCCGGACGATATACAGGTCGTGATGAAGGCTTACAACGGCAATGGTTCCTTGCCTGCAATGCCGCCGGCCGACGGAACGCCTGCGGCAATCAAGCAATACGACGGTCGCGATGGCTACTTCCTCGTAGCCGAGTTCCCGGAGCAACTGACCACAGGCATATACACCGTCTGGATCAACAACGGAAACGGATGGAGCGCGCCTATGTTGCTGAACGCCGCGCGTCCGTTGTTCATCTCCGAATATGAAGCATGGGAAGGGCAGACGATCGATCTATCCGGACGCAACCTGATGGCAGAGCAGTTCGGAATGGATTCGGCGACGCGTCTGCGACTCGTTAACGCCTCCCGTTCGGTCGTGCAGAAGATCGATCAGTACTCGCCATATTCTTTGCGCTTTAACGTTAAGGCGCCGATCGGCAAATACACCGTAGAGGTGAGCAACAACGACGGCTTGAGCTGGGCGCCGCTGGCCAGCGGACAAACTTTGGACGTGGTAGAGGTAGGCAGGGATCCGCTTGGATTAGGCGTCGCTTGGGCTAACGTGTTCGATTGGGACAATCGTTATGACGTAACCGACTTCGGAGCTACCCCTGGAGACGGCGTGGACGATACGGTCGCCGTGACGGACGCGATCGAGGCAGCGAAGGCTTCCGGCGGCGGGGTCGCCTATTTTCCGTCGGGCATGTACGAGCTGAGCCGGGTTCCGATGTATGCGGACATTGTGCTGCTGGGCGAAGATAGGGATTCGACGCATCTCGTCTATACGGGAGCGGGAGTCAATATGTTCGAATCCGAAGGCGACGGCGCGGTGGAAGGCCGATATGGTGTGTCCGGGTTTACGGTGGGACTCTCCGATAACGCCAAGCGCCCGGATATGTTTTTCGCTTTCGGGCAGCCATGGAGCGAAGCAGCCGGCAATATGGCCTTGCGCACGGCCAGCGAAATGTTTATCGACAATATCAAATTGGACTATACGCTGGATACCGGCTACGGACAGGCGAACCCGGATCCTTACGCGGGCATGCGTGGATTGGCCGTCGTCATTATCGGCAAAGAACGGTTTATCGTCCGCGACTCCGAGCTGAGCGGCTGGTCCGCCGGCATTACGCATGCTTATCTTAACGAATATACGACTTATTTTAATAACAAGCTGGACTACGCGCACGAAGGTTACTTGCAGACCGTTGCCAACTACTCGTTCATGAACGGCAACATTGTGCACGGACGCGGATGGCAGGCGGGAGTGCTCAAAGATTCGCACGGTCTGTTCGCCCGCGCCAACGTGCACATGGAAGGCAATCAGGTGTACGACGTTGGAAGTGACTATAACGATGGAGAAAGTTATGCTGTAGACAGCCCAGGAGGCAACTTCAACACCGGTTATGTCATCAACGCGACCGAGAACACGTTGACGACTGCTCCGCTTATGCCTCATCGGGACTACTCCATTATGTACAATACGCTAGGCGTGCAAATTACGGACGGCCGGGGCATGGGGCAGTGGCGGGAAGTGGAAAGCATTGACGGCAATGTCATTACAATTAAGGGCAGCTGGGACGTCGTTCCTGACGGCAACAGTGTGTTCACGCTTATTTCACCTAACGACAATGTAACCATCTACAATAACTTTGCGGAAAATACGAGCAAGGGCATTTATATTTTCGGTAACGCGGTTGACACGGTGGTAGCTGGCAACGACGCGGTCGATACGGAAGGCGCGTTTGTCTGGACCGCATTGATTAAACAATCGGCGGCTCTGGTCACCGCCATGCATGTCGCGATTCGCGACAACGAGTTCGCTGGCGTGTCGCCGAAAACACGCACAGGCGGCATTCTTCTTAATACGCAGCGTTACGGTTCCGAGGGCCGGTATTATTCGGTAGGTGCAAACAATATCGAAATCCGCAACAATGCTCTTACTGGTGTGCCAAGCGCCGTGCCTAACAATTTGTCAGAGGCGCCGCAAGAATCCGGAATCGTATTCTGGTCGGGGCTCAAAAGCTCGGACTTGATTACGGACGGTTATAGCGGCGATGCGACCAACCTGCTCGTGCAGAATAATATCCTGACCGACTTTAACAAGGGCATTAGCGTAACGCTTGGAGATTATGGCGTCATTACCGCAGAAAATTCATTCCATAATGTCGCGACCGAATTGTATCATGCGGGCAAAGACCGGGTTGCCGGAGAAGTTGAAAATCTGGTTCAGCTGGAAGGTGAGGCTTCGGTGGATGTCGGCGATCTGAGACGGCTGTACAATACGGAGATTGCTCGGGGCAGAAGCGCTTCGAGCTATACAAGCCAGACATGGGAAACTTATTCCTACAGTCTCGCGGCCGCGGAGGAGATCGTAGCCTTATCGACGCCGCGCAACATAGACATCAGAAACTCCTTATATGCGCTTCGTTCTGCCGCTGCAGCGTTGGAAACCATTCCGGCCTCTCACGGCGGCGAGGAGCCACAACCGAATCAGCCTGTCCAATCGGAAGAGCGTTGGCCGGAAAAAGGTGAAAACGTTACTTATACCGGATCCTATCTGTCTCCGAATAAAGAAGGTCTTCTCGAGCCCGACCGCAAACTCACGAGGGGCGACGTGGCCGACATGATCTACAGTTTGTACGAGAAGCCGCAATCCAAGCTGGACACGGGTGTACTGAAGCAATTCCGGGATGTAAGCCCCCTGCACAAACAGGCAGAAGCGATCGCTTTCTGTACGCAGCTTGCATTCATGCACGGTTATCCAGACAACAGCTTGAAGCCAGAACGATTGATCACGCGGGCGGAATTTATATTAATGGCGCTTAAGCTGCGGAGTCTTTCGCTAACCTCAGGCGAAGCGTCATTCGTCGACATCGAGGGGCACTGGGCACAATCGGCGCTGGAGCTGGCTTATGGCAACGGTCTGATAGCCGGTTATCCGGACGGCAACTTCAAGCCGAACCAGACTTTATCCAAAGCCGAGGCTGCTACCATTATAGCCCGGATTCTGCAGCGCTCATCGGAATGGACGGGAGTCCAGACGTTCCCGGATCTTCCAGAGAGTCACTGGGCCTACGGTTCGTTAATGAACGCGGCCAATGGTCAACAAAAATAAACCAGCCGTCAAACCATCCAAAAACCTCCTCATTGGCCGCAATGAGGAGGTTTTTATTTACCGCATCAGAAAGTTTAAGTTCTTTAAAGTGATAAAGAGAAAAGCGATTTTTTTTTGATTGGCGATAAAAACTCCCGCATAAACGCGGTCGCAAATCGTCGAAGTACACCGATAGGAATATTTCTCATGCAGCGACAAGAAACAAGCTATAATGAGTGAATAATAGAGCTCCGAATAGCGGCATCTGTTCTCCTGATATGGACTGGATTTGACGGGAACTCCATCCTACCATTAGAAGTGAAAACGCTTAACTGAAGACAAAGGGGGAGCGCTTATGTTCAAGCTGATCATTGTAGATGACAATAAATACGAACGTATGGGCATTAAGCAAGCGGTAGACTGGGGGGCGCTGGAAATCGAGGTAGTCGGCACGTTCGCTAACGGAGCGGAAGCGCTTGCTGGCGTCGGAGAGCTTCATCCCGATTTGATCGTCACCGATATCGCTATGCCGATGATGAACGGAATCGCGCTCGCGGAGCGCGTGAGGGATCAATATCCCGATATAAAAATGATATTTACGAGCTGCCACAGCGATTTCGAATTTGCGAAATCGGCGGTAAACCTAGGGGTTTACGGCTACGTGCTTAAGCCAATCATCTCCGGCGAGCTGGAGTCCGCGGTGCGGAGTGTGCTTGGCGAGATGACCGAACGTGAACGAAGAGAGCGAGAGCGGGCCGGCATGCTGCGTCAACTCGAGGGAATGCTGCCGCTCGTGCAGGAGCAGTTCTTCAAGGAGCTGCTGCTCGGCAATTTCCGCGACGAAAGAGACATTAGCGAGCGAATCGGCTTTCTCCACGTGTCCGTGCCGGATAATTCGAGCTTTGCGGTGCTTGCCCTGGACGTTAGGGAGAAAGAAGAGTCGACGAGCGGGGAGTCCTCCCGCAGCGTTGTGGATACCTACTACCAATCGTATACGATTAAGAAGGCGGTTAACGCCCTGGAGCGGGGAGCCGCCCTTGGCGCGGTATCCGGGGAATCGGATGGAGCGCCGCGTCCCGATTCCGATTCGAAACGCCAGGGTCTCGTGTCCGCTTATCCGGTACAGATGGCGGGAGACTCCTTTGCCGTTCTTTTGTTCGGCGAGTCGGAGCAATTTCTGCAGACGACGGTTAATTTGCACCTGATGATAACGGAGCGGCTGGACCGCTCCGTAACGATCGGCATCAGCGAGGCGTCGTCTTCGCTCTCCGCCATGGCTGAGCTATATCGGCAGGCTCGGCAGGCAGCGCTGACAACCTTCTACGAAGGCAGCAGCCCGATTATCGTCTATTCGGAAATCGAGGACCGCGCGGAGCGCAGTCCGTTCGACGCGATGCCGGGGCTAGAATCGTTGTACGGAGACGTGAAGGTGTTGCTGTCTTACGGCGGGGAAGAGGTCATCGACGAGTTTTTGGACAAATACATGTCTTTGCCCGGAGGAGGCGTCCCGCACGAAAGCTACGTCAAGGTGTTCTCCTATTTGACGCTCAATCTAGTGAACGTGCTGCTGGAGGAGGCGAACAAATCGCTGAAGGAGCTGCTAGGCGAGGAATCGGCGGATTGGAGCTACTTTAACGTCCCCGCTCCCGCTCCCGCCAAGGAAGCGCGGGTTTGGCTGCGGCGAATTTTCGCGACGCTTCGCGAAGCGCTCGCCGAACGCAATCCGACCAAAAATCAGAAAGTGATCGATCAAATTCGGGACATCATCGGACAGCGGTACGGAGAGGCGCTTACGATCGAGGATATTTCCAAATCCGTTTACCTGAGCGGACGTCATGCCAACCATATTTTCAAGAAGGAGACGGGCCAGACGATCTTCGATTATTTGATCGACTACCGGATCGGCATAGCCAAAGGGCTCTTGAAGGAGCAAGACAGCAAAGTGGCCGTCGTCGCGGAAGCGGTAGGGTACGTCAACACCTCCTATTTCTGCCTGGCCTTCAAGAAAAACGTCGGCATGACCCCGGCGGAATACAAAAATAAATCCATGCTGCGCTAATTTGTGCGGGGCATGCCTCCCGGGAGGGGTCTTGCACCATGTTTCTATTCGGCAAGCTCAAGTATCGACATAAAATCGCGTCCATTATTTTTATCTTTTCGTTAATTCCGATGCTCGTGCTCGGCTCGGTGCTGTTCATTAACGTCTGGAATGAGAAAGTGGACGACATTCTGGAGAAAAACGAGGCCCTGCTCGCAGGTAGCGTGGCAGGAGTCGACAATTTGCTTACTTCGAACGTCGATATGCTGCTGTTCATTAACAGCAACTTCTATATTAATAATTATCTCGAAACGAAGACCGATCAGAATCTGGTCGGCATCATGTCGTTTAACGATTATTTGCAAAGCGTGGTCGGGGCCGTCAAGGCGGATATGAAAAACGACAGCGTGATCATCTATTCGATAAGCGAGCATACGCTAAACGGCGATTATTTGCGCAGATTCGATTCTTTGGGGAGCTATGAGCCGGACGGAGGTTCAAAGCTCCGCCAGGATATTCTAGCCTCCGATCCGGGCAACGTCTTCTGGAGATTGTCTGCTTTAAACGGGCTAGGCGCTCCGGAGGATCGAACTTACATTTACCTCTACAAAACGCTGGCTTCCTTCCGAGGCCCGCTCGCTGTGACGGAAATTCGGGTTCCCTTCCCTACCATTCGGAGGCACTTCGACGTTGAGCTGCCGTTGAACACGTCGATTGCATTCGACTCCAACATAGGCGGAGGACGGTTTCCCATTTCGGGCCCGGATGAAGTCGAGGCGGCCGCCGCCCATTCGGAAGACCAGTACGCCATTCGGCTCGACTTAAAGTCGGGGATCGGGACGGTCGCAATGTACATCCCGAAGTCTCTTGTCATAAGAGAACTGGATTCCTATTGGATCGGAGCGGTCGCCATGCTGCTCGGGGTCTCGATCATTCTGTTCCTGATGGTAGAGGTTGTGTCGTTTTACCTGACTCGCAAGCTAGAGGTGCTGTTCCGCCGCATGAATACGACCGTCGAAAATTTGCTCCAAAACGATCATTTGCAATTTTCCACGACCGACGACGAGTTTAGCCGCATGGGCAACGTCCTCCACGAGCTGATCGTTCGCGTACGGGATTATTATAAGCGCATTAATGATTACGAGACGGAACGCACCGTGCTTGAGACCCAGCTCCTGCAAGAGCGCGTCAATCCGCATTTTCTATACAATACGCTATCGACGATGAAGTGGCTAAGCGGTGACGAACGCATACGCGGCGTCATCGACTCCATGGTCCGTTATTACCGAATCGCGCTTAACAAGGGCAGCAGCATCATTACGATCGATCAAGAGCTGGAGATGATGCACGAATATTTGGAGCTGCAGAAATTCGCCTACGGCAACGATTTTGCGTTCCATATCTATGTCGAGAAAGGGCTGGGCGATACGCCTATGCTGAAGCATCTGCTGCAGCCCGTCGTGGAGAATGCCGTATTGCATGGCATTAACGGGCGCGAGACCGGGGGAAGCATCTCCATTCGGGTCGAACGGGGGATGCAAGGAGAGACGGCTTCGGACGAGGTCTGGATCCATATATCCGACAATGGCGAAGGGATTCAGCCGGACAAGCTAAGTACGATCATGAGAGGCGAGACCGACGCCGACAGCATGTACGGCGGCTATGGCATGCTCAACACGAGGAAACGGATCGAGGTCTACTACGGCAAGCCGTACGGCATCGAGATCGACAGCAAGCCAGGCAAAGGGACGACGGTAACGCTGCGCATACCGGCAGCCGCATAGCATATATGCTAGAGACGAACAGAATATCGACATGGATAAGAGGAGTCTATCGCGGTAGCGGCAGGCTCTTCTTTCCTTTGCAGCAGCTTCTAGCTTTCTTACAGGCGACTATAATGTCCGAATTCAGCTATATGAGCTCCGTTTATTTACTATAACCGTTACTCGCAATGCAATAGAATGAGAGCAACACCTACGATGAAAGGAGTTGGAACCTTGTACGAAGAAATTGCTACCAGCCATACCGCCAAGCCGAGCGGAAGCAGATTCATGCGGGCGCTGCGCAAAAACTCGTTCGGCTATATGCTCATGCTGCCGTCGGTCGTGTTAACGTTCATCTTCGCTTACGTGCCAATGCCGGGCATTATCGCGGCTTTCAAAGACTACAATATTTTCTTGGGGTTATGGAATAGCCCATGGGTCGGGATGGAGCACGTCCGGGAGATCTTCGAGACGCCAATGCTGAGGCAGGCAATTATCAATACGCTGGAGCTTAGCGTGTTGACGGTTCTCGTAGGCTTCCCAGCACCGATCATTCTCGCTTTGATGATTAACGAGGTGAAGGACGGCTTATTCAAACGATCCGTGCAGACACTCAGCTATTTGCCCCACTTCCTGTCCTGGATCGCCGTCGTCGGGCTTGCATACTCGTTCTTCGATCTCTACGGTCCGCTTAACGATCTGCTGCTCAAGCTTTCGGGCGGTGAAGAGGAGAGGGTCATGTTCCTCTCCAAACAGGAGCTGTTCCTGCCGTTTCTGCTTCTGCTAAGCGTCTGGAAGGAAATTGGCTGGGGGACGGTCGTTTACTTGGCAGCCATTACTTCCATCGATCCCAGCTTGTACGAAGCGGCTAAGATCGACGGAGCCAACCGATGGAAGCAGCATCTCTACATTACGTTGCCCGGACTAAAGATGACGACCATTCTGCTTCTTATCTTCACTCTCGGCACGTTGTTCACGAGCAACTTCGAGCTTGTATACGGCATGCAGAACGCCTTTATCAGCTATGACGTCATCTCGACGATCGTTTATTCGTCCGGTATTCAGCAGGGCAATTATTCAATGGCGGCAGCGGTAGGTTTCCTGCAAGGAATTGTGGCGCTTCTCTTAACCGTTGGAGCCAACACGATCGCCAAAAAAACGACCGGAATTTCGATCTGGTAAGGAGGTTGCTCCATTGAATCATGAATCACTGACGTATCGCATCTTCAAAGTAGGCAACGCGGCGTTGCTCACCCTGATCGTAGTCGCCATGGTGTTCCCGTATCTTAACGTGCTCGCTTACGCGCTCAACGATCCCGTGGATTCGCAGTTCGGCGGCTTAACCTTTTATCCCAGAGAGCTATCGTTCGCCAACTTCGAGATGCTGCTATCGAACTCGGCCATCATCCAGTCGACGTTCATATCCGTGCTCCGGGTCATAATAGGCACTGCCTTCGCCCTGCTCATTCAATATACGAGCGCCTACGCATTCACGTTGAAGGGACTGCACGGCAAAGGAGCCATACTGATTTTCCTAATGATCCCGATGTATTTCGGCGGCGGACTCATTCCCGTCTACCTGCTGTATTCCAAGATGCATCTGCTCAATAATTTCCTGGTCTATATTCTCCCGGTTTCGTTCAGTTTGTACAACATGGTCATCATCCGTTCGTTCTTGTATACCATCCCAGACAGTCTGGCCGAATCGGCCCGGATCGACGGAGCGAACGAGTTTGTCATCATGCTGCGCATCTACGTGCCATTATCGATGCCGATCCTTGCGGTTATGGCTTTATGGACGGCTGTTTATCACTGGAATGACTGGACGACGACGCTTTATTTCGTCACGGATCAGAAGTTGAACACGTTGCAGTATATTCTGATGCAAATTCTGAAGGAGGGCGAGCGGATGGCGAGCATGTTCCAGGAGGCGATCCGGGCAGGCATCTCGTCCGGCATGAATACGCAGACTCAGGTGACGCCGCAGGCCATTCGCGCCGCCAATATCATATTGACGACGATCCCGATCGTAATCGTGTATCCCTTTCTTCAGAAACACTTCGTCAAAGGCATTACGCTCGGAGCCGTTAAGGAATAGGGGCAAGGTGAACGGCTGTAGCCATCATTGGCGGCGCAGCACGTTTCCTTCCTAGCATTAAGGCCCAGTATGGAGAAAACATGTTTTCATATTATTCAAGATCAACCACGGTATGATGCCGGATTTGGTATGATGAAATATAAACCGCATGCACAGATTCGGCATGATATAGATGCAAATTCATTCTAGGGGGAGTAAGCATGAAATTACGGACGCGCAATGCGGTTATGTTGACTACGGCCGCAGCCCTGCTGATGTCGCTGGCGGCGGGCTGTACGAACGGAGGCAACGGCGGAGAAGGAACGACGGCTCCGACCAACGCGACAAATGAAAACGTTTCCGAGGAAAAAGCTTATTACGACATGTACGATGCGGTGACCGACAGCTCCGAGCTGCCGGACTGGACGGGCAAACAGCTCAAACTGAAGATCTGGTACGCCCACGGTACGGGAGACGCCAAACGGCCGGTGCCTACGGAGGATATCGTCAGTCCGGAGATTAAGCGGGTAACAGGCATCGAGATCGACAAGGACGGCTCGTTCGACAACGGCGGGCAAGCGATCGACGTGAAGCTCGGGATGATCAACGCGGCGAGCGACTGGCCCGAGCTTGCGTTCGTCACCGACTCCGGCATGGGGAGCCTTAAGGACATGTTCGCCGCAGGCAAAGCCTATGACCTGACGGAGGCGATCGAGAAGTATGCCCCGAACCTGCAGAAGCGCCTGAGCTTCGAGACGTTCCCTTATGTCAAACGTTTCTCGACCAACAACGACCAGGATGGAAGCATCTATTCGTTCCCGACTCAGATGGGGGATCCTGACCGTTCGCTCAAAATCATGGATCCATCGTTCGTTACTCCGAACGCGCTCGAAGGCACGGACCAATTCATCTGGGTGCGTGATGATCTTTTGAAGAAGCTGTATCCGGAGGCCAAGACGCAGGATGAGATTGATGCGCTGTTCGTCGAGAAGGGCGGCAAGTTCAGCAGAGAAGATATCTACGACGTTCCGGTTAAGACGACGGAAGACTTCACGAAGCTGATGTACGATATGCAGCAATTAATCAAGACCGAGAACATTACGGAGAACGGCAAGCCGGTCGAGGTAAGCTACGCATTCGGAGGTCAAGATAACTGGGGTACGCTGGCTGTTCTGTCCAACCTGTACGGCCGCATGCCGAAAGGCAGCAACTACTTCACCTACTTCGACAAAGAGACGCAGCAGATCGAATTTATGTTCCAACAGCCATTCTTCAAAAATATCGTCCAGGACTTCAACAAGCTTGTACGCGACAAGGTGATGGATCCGAACTCGCTCGTCGAAAACAACGCGATGCATTTGGAGAAAATCAACAACGGTCAATACGCGATTGCTTATCTGTACGATCAGCCGGACGAGAACGTGATGAAAGCCGCCGGCAAAAGCTATCGCTACCGCAAGGTATTCCTTGATTCTCCGGTCAACACGGCAAAATTTATTTCGCCGATGGGCGGCGTCAAAAACAATATCGGCGTCGTGATCTTCAAGGACAGCGTGAAGGAAGAGGATTTGCCGCAGGTTGTCCGTTTCTTGGACTACATGGTATCCGAGATCGGCGAGAAAATGTACACTTGGGGACCAAAGAGCGCCGGTCTGTTCGACGAAGTAGATGGCAAACGCGTGTTCAAGGACAAAGAGCTCGAGGATGCCATGGTTTACAACAAGGACAACGGCAAATCGCTCCATTACAACTTGGCGAACACGAGACTGGCATCGACGAACGTTTATGGCGGCGGCTGGCCTTATTATCCGACCTACATGTGGGGCGGCTCGAACGTATCGCCGTTCTACAGCTACGAACGTGTCTTATCGCCCTCCGAGGCAAGAAACTTTTTCGATCCGGGCAATTTGCCTAACAATTCGTATTCGGATCTAGGCATACCGATCAATAACGACATGCAAATTTGGAATTTCTTCGGTGTAGTACCGGAATCCGACCAATTCTGGAAAGGCCGCGACGCCTTCGAGAAGGCATTGACCAAGACGCTTGCAGCCCGCGACGACGCGCATTTCGAAGAGCTGTGGAAGCAGTTCAGCGAAATCGCTGAGAAGAACGGCGGCAACGAGGATTTAAGGAAAAAGATCGACGACTATTTCAAACAGGCGAACAAAGATCAGCTTGATGCGCTGAAATAAGGAACTACCCCCGGTTTATCCATCGGCCAAAGCGGCTTGATGGATAGCCGGGGGATTCAATACGACATCTTAGTAACCGCTTACATATTTAAGAAACCATTTTGTCAGGAGGCTAATTATGTACGCTTGTATTGGAAGTTCCCTACGAAACAGCTTGTCCCGATTGTTGGTTATGGCCATGTTATTGACGCTGGTAGCCGTTCTCGACGTTCGCACGGTCCATGCCGCGGACGCGCCCGAGATTCACCGGATGTCGGACGCCGTGCAGGCAGGCAAGACATTTACGATCACCGGCTGGGACATGACGGCAGCCTCGCAGGATGTAGCGATCAAGCTGGATTCGACGAACACGTCTCCGGCTACGCCGCCCGGCGATGCCTTGCACCCGACCATTATCCAGAGCGATCGCAAAGGGAATTACGTCACCGTAACGATGCCTGACGGCGCAGCCGCCGGCGTCTATAATGTATGGGTTAAAAACGCGACAGGCTGGAGCGCTCCGGCCAAGATCAATACGGCTCGCGCGATCTGGATCTCCGAGAAGCAAGCTTGGTCCGGTCAAAAAATAACGATCGTCGGACGTAACTTCGCGGGGTCCGAGTTCGGAGCGGGTAACGGAACCGCCGTACGTTTAAAGAACAGCTCGAACACGGTGAATCAGACCATATCAGCCAGCAATGCGTACATGGCCGAGTTCTCCGTCTCGTCCAGCACGCCGCTAGGCACATACGACGTCGAAATTTCGAACGACAGCGGCGTTCACTGGAGCAAGCCTAGCAGCGGACAGCAGCTGCAAGTCGTCTCCGTGGGAAGCGATCCGCTTGGGCTTGGCGTCGCTTGGGCGGGCAACTTCAACTGGGCGAACCAGGTGAATGCGAGCTCGTACGGCGCGACCCCGAACAGCGGCGTCGACGAAACCGCCGACATTCAGGCTGCCATCGACGCTGCGGGAGCGGATCCGAATGGGGGCGTCGTCTATCTGGCCGACGGTACGTATCGGATCACGTCCTTGCATCTCTCGCGTAAAGTGGTGCTGCGAGGTCAAAGCCGCGCGGGTACGATTCTGCAGTATATCGGGACGGGCGGCGTCTCGGCTATCGATAGCAAAACGAACTTCGGTCAGGTCGGCATTGCCAATCTGACGGTAACGATCGCGCCAGGCCACGCGAGCCGGCCGGACATTTTCCTAATCCTCGGTTCTCCGTGGGAGGTATTGGACGGAAGCGGCAATCCTACCTATCCGGCGGGAAATGTATTGCAGCGCACGGCCGAGCAAATGTTCCTTAAAGGCGTGAAGATCGACTACGATCTTGGTACGAACGGCGCGCCCGGGCAGCGCGGCTTCCCAATGATGACGCTTGGCAAGGAACGTTTTCTAGTTGCGGACAGCGACTTCCGCGGTTTTGCGGGTTACGCCCATAACTATGTCAACCAATATTCTTCGTTTACGAACTCGTATATGGAATTCAGCTTCGGCGTCTACGTCAATACGGCGGAATATTACGTCGCGACGGGTAACACCCTCATCGGACATACCGCCGTCAATGCCGAAAAACACGGGTTGTCGGTACGCGCCAACAACTACTTGGCGGACAATACGATTATCGGCATGCGCTCCGTGGCGAGCGGGCTTGTCGACGGACACGATAACGATGGGGAAGCGATCATGTCGGAAGCGCCGGGCGGTTATTTCAACTACGGCACGGTTAGCTCCGCAAGCGGTCTTAGCGTCACGGTCAGCGCGGATCGCACGTTGATCGCTCCAACCGTCATGTACAGTTATCCCGCCATTCAGATCATCGACGGGACTGGGCTGGGACAATTGCGCAGAGTAACGGGCATCTCCGGCAACACGATTACGGTCGACAAGGCTTGGGACAAAATGCCGGACAGCACGAGCAAATGGACACTCATTACGCCTAACGAACATACGACTGCCTACAATAATACGATTACCGATAACGACAAAGGCATCTGGCTGTTCGGCAATGCATACGACAGCGTAGTGGCCAACAATACGTTCCTGGATTCGGAAGGGGTCTTTATCTGGAGCGTGAATGTCAAAAACGCGAACGAATCCACCTTATCGCCCAATTACTTCAACAGGGTGAGCGGCAACGTCCTGACGGGCGTTTCCCCGCTTAGCAAAAACTCGGGCGTGGGAGTTGCGTCGGAGCGATTCGACAACGGCGGCGGCCATTATCTCGCCGTGCAAGCATTCGGCAACGAATTCAGGGGCAACGACCTGACAGGTACGAACGAAACGCCTGTGGGCAACAGCATTACCGAAGCGCCGGCTTACAACACCGGCATCTACATCTCCACGGCGGATATTGGATATTACGACGGCAACAACGACGTGACGGTATCGGGAGATACGACAAACACGATCGTTGAGGACAACACGGTCCGCAACAAGCAATACGCGGTCACATTGACTCATAACAGCTACGGAACGGTTCTAGCGGGAAACAAAACCGCAAACGTAACCAGCGCCTTCGTTAACAATACCGGTGCGCACAATACGTACAATGCCAACAATGCCGGGTCCGCGGCTTCTCAATCGACTGTTGCAGCTCCTACTTTCACGCCGGCAGCTGGCGCGTACAGCGCGCCGCAAACTGTGACGATTGCTTCGTCGACGACCGGAGCGACGATCCGTTACACGACGGACGGCAGCACGCCGAATGCGAATTCGCCAATCTACCGAGCGCCGTTGACCGTAACGCCGCCGCAGACCGTCAAAGCGGTCGCGAGCAAAGCGGGCATGCTGAAGTCGGCGGTTTCGACGGCTGCGTACACGGCTTCGGGCGGCGGCGGAACGGTGACGCTGCAAGCGGAAAGCTATGACGACATGAACGGCATCGTCAATTTCGGCTCTACGATCGGCGATCTTCATAACGGGGATTGGATCAAGTTTAGCAACGTGAACCTGGGAAGCGGGTTTGCTACGCTGCGGACGCGGTTCACGAACGGGGACGTGTCGGCCAAGACGGCCGAAATAAGGCTGGACAGTCTGACGGGGACGCTGATCGGCACGATCTCGACGCCGCCGACGGGAGGCTGGAGCAATTGGACTGAAACGGTGAGCTCGCTTACAGGGGCTAGCGGCACGCATGATATTTACATCCAATTTTCCGGCATGACCGACTTCGACTGGTTCCGGTTCGAGGACAGCGTGAGCGCTCCGACGCCGGTTACGATCCAAGCGGAGAGCTATAGCAGCAGCAATAGCGTCTCCAACTACGTGACGACGATCGGCGGACTGAATCCGGGCTCTTGGGTGAAGTATAGCGGCGTCAATCTCGGGAGCGGCTTCTCGCAGTTGAAATTCAGATTCACGAACGGCGAATCCACGACCAAGACGGCTGCTGTGCGCTTGGATAGCTTGACAGGTACGCAAATCGCGACCATTACGACGCCTGCTACAGGCGGCTGGAGCAATTGGACAGAAGGAACGGCTTCGCTTACGGGAGCGAGCGGCATCCACGATATATATATTTTGTTCTCGGGCGCGACCGACTTTGATTGGTTCCGATTCGAGTAAGGGAGATAAAAACGATGACAATGGCACCTATTATGCTGCTGATCGACACATCGATGGCGGCTCAACCTGACAGCATACGGCTTGCCGTTGCGGACATCGCGGGAAAGGGCTTCGACGCGATCGCGCTTGAATTTCGGAATTGCAGCTATAACGAATTCGACGACATCGGCCAAAGGGCCATGCGCACGACGGAGGAGGAGGCCCGAAAGCACGGCCTCGCCTTCATCCAGATTATACCCTGGCCGGGATTGCGTCTCCTCAAGCGTTATCCCGAGGCCAGACAGAAGTGGATAAGCGAGCACACGGGCTCCATTAGAAACGGCAAGCTCGAGATTAGGTTGAACGATCTCGAGTCTGCCGGACATATTGATATGCGGCCGGTATACGAAGGCATCGCCAAAGCGTTTCTCATCAAGCGGGAAGGGGGAATCATTCGGGAGGCAAAAGATATTACCGCGGAATTGCGGGATGTCTCCCTCGCCATAACGAGCCGCTCCGATCTGAGCGGAACGTACGACGTGGACGGCGAAGTGTTGCTGTATGCGTCTTACTCCACCGATTACCCCGACTTCGCGAGTTCCAACATGACCGAGTCCATTGACGAAACGCTTGCTTGTTATCGGGGAATGAAGCTTGACGGCTTCGCCATGGACGAATTCGGGGCCGGCAGTAAGAAGGAAGACGTCTACCTGGGCGGAGCCGCTTTTTTGGAAGCATTTCGCCAGAGCTTCGGCTATGACTTTCTCGATCGAATCTATCTGATGCGGCACGAGGCGGCGGAGGAGAGCTCGGGCAAGCTCCGTTACGACTATTACAACTTGACGGTTGAGCTGACATACCAAATTCAAAAGCAGGTGAGGGAGCGATACGAAGAGCAGCATGGCCAAGCATCCTTTATGGGATTCCACAGCACGTGGTGGGGCGAAGGAAACTCCGGCGATTTGTGGGCAGGCAACATCGACTACTTTAAGCTGACGGATAATCTGAGCGGAGGGTTCGTCGATTCGCAGTACGATGCGGAGCGTACGATGCTCTCCATGACGATGCTCGCGGAGTCGCTTGCGAAATATTCGGACAGCGGCCTGGCGTACAACATGTGCTGGGATCGCGAACCGACCACCGGAAAGATGAACTATTACCATCGTTTGCTTGCCGCCCGCAACGTTCGCTGGGTCGCCCATGCTTACGGGCATTCCGGTCCATTCGGACCCGGCTATCCGCATCATCCCACTTGGGAGATGACGAGGCGTTGCGTCGCCATGCAAAGGGCGATGCAGCGATTTGTAGGCAAAGCCGTCAGCCGTCCGCGGGTCGCCATGATGTACGCATGGGAATCGGTCGCCCATCGTAACGATCCGTTTATGCACTACCATCGCCTGAGCATGAAGGCGCTTCTGCATAAGCTGATGCTGCGTCACGTAGAGGTCGATGTCGTGCCTACCTTCGAAGAGGATCTCACGCGTTACGACGCGTTGATCGTGCTTTGGCCGGCCATGTTGCCGGAGGCAACATGGGAGAGAATTAGGCGCTATGGCGAAATGTCGGGGAAGCGTCTAATCTTTATCGGCCCGCCTGCGGCTTGCACGACGGAGGGCAGGGATATCTCCGCCGAGTTTGCGGAGCTAACCGGAACGGCGGTCCAAGGGTGCGCTAGCGCTGATAGGAGTAGCGCGCAAGCCCCTCTCGAGACCGAATATCCGGGAGAATACGAATATGTCGCTTGGGATCTCTGGTTTACGAACGACCGAATTCCAATGAAATGTTTCCCCCTATCCATTGCGGGAGGCGCTGGCGATGCCAGGGTAACAATCAGGCATGACGATCTGTCCATTGCAGCGCGAAAAGGCAATGTCGACTATTATGCGTTCGAGCTGCCGCTCACACCTTATTGCGATTCCCTGCTGCATGAGCTGGAAGGATACAAGGAACTGTTGCTGCCTCCTAACATAATCTCCAAAATCGCTTATGACGATGACGGAACCATACTGACGTTGATGCCGCAGCTGGGCGGAGAGTTAAATGTATCGTTCCGCTACGCAGGTATCGGGTTTGAAATTCGCGGCGGCGGTCTGATCGGCCTCCGGATACTGAGCGGGCGTTTATCGGCGGCGATCAGCGAGGAAGGAGCGGAACTGTACGCGAATGGGGAGCAGGTAGATGAATCGTTGATAGAGAGGATGGATAGGCTGGCGCCGAAGTTTAGTAGCTAGCGGCTAGACCGGTAATGTAAGAAACGAAAAGCCGACTTTCCAACCGCATGCGGAAGGGAGTCGGCTTTTTATTGCTCGCCCCTTTATGAGGAATAAGCGGTTCGGGACCGTGCTGCTGGTCAACTGTTTTAATCTAAATCTTGATCTAATAAAGGCATGACTAAACGACGGACTTCATCGGTTGACGAAGTATCCATTAATTGGGTTCTTAGTTCGCTTGCGCCTCTAAACCCGCGAACATAGATTTTGAAGAAGCGAAGAAGCGGTTTAAATGGACGCGGCAGATGTTCTTTTGAATATTGATCGTGAAGATCCAACTGTAAAAGTAGTAAATTGAGAAAATCCTTTGCGCTATGTTCTTTGGGCTCTTTTTCAAAAGCAAATGGATTGGTGAAAATACCGCGGCCAATCATGACACCATCAACGCCGTATTGTTCCACTAATTTTAATCCTGTTGCGCGGTCAGGGATATCTCCATTAATGGTTAACAACGTATTCGGTGCGATTTCATCGCGTAATTTTTTTATTTCAGGGATGAGCTCCCAGTGCGCCTCTACTTTGCTCATCTCTTTTTTTGTACGAAGGTGAATGGAAAGATTCGCAATATCTTGTTTCAATATATGCCCTAACCAATCGCGCCACTCGTCAATATCATGGTAACCCAATCTTGTTTTAACGCTAACCGGCAATCCGCCTGCTTTGGCTGCTTGAATAATTTCGGCTGCAAGTTCAGGATGTTGGATTAACCCGGAACCCTTCCCATTGGATGCGACGTTTTGGACGGGGCAGCCCATGTTTAAGTCGATACCGCGAAAACCGAGCTTTTTCATATCGATACTCATCTGTTCAAAAAATGCAGGCTTATTGCCCCAAATATGAGCGACGATCGGCTGCTCATCTTCTGTGAACGTTAGCCGGCCACGAGTGCTATCTCTTCCTGCAGGGTTGCAATAACTATCTGTACTTGTGAATTCCGTGAAAAATACGTCTGGTTTTGCAGCTGTGCTGACGACGTGACGAAATACAACATCTGTGACATCTTCCATTGGCGCTAATATAAAAAATGGCTTTGGCAAATCAAGCCAAAAATTTTGTTCGTTACTCATAATATCTCCTCTTGTTGCAATATATAAAAACATTAAAAGCGGTAGTAAAGTCCTTTACCCATCATACATAATATCATTTTTTTTCATTCGATGCACAGAATCCATCAAGTGAGCGTGCTTCGAGCGTGCTTCGCCATTAGTACGTAGAAAAAAAGCCAAATAGAGAACCGAAGTTCTATATTTGACTCTATATGGAACAGAATTAATCCTGAATGGCTCCGCGTTTCAGTACATTCTCGACTTTATGTAAATGAGCTTGAATGAATTGGCTGGCTAGCTCGCTGTTTTGAGCTACTATTGCATCATATATGGATTGATGCTCTTTTAAGAGAAGGGTGGAAGAGGACTTGTCTTCGGAAAACCACAGCTGACGTGTTTTTCCCATTGTTTCGGTTAGCTTGCAAGTAAGTGAATTCATTAATGTATTAAGAAGTTCATTATGCGAGGCAGCTGCTATAGCTAGATGAAATGCAATATCCGCCTGTTCACTCATTTGCGTATTATTCATTTCCAACGCTTGCTCCATTTGTTTAATAATTTGCGTTAACCTCTCGAGATCCTTATCATTTCGGCGCTGGGCAGCGAATGCAGCACTGCCGCTTTCAAGCCAAATACGAACCTCTAGTATTTCTTTTACATTTTCCGATTCCTCGAATGGATCACGCGAGTTGCTTTGTGAGGTAGGCAATTCTTTATTGATAAAAGTACCCCCGCCATGCTTAACATCTATCCAGCCTGTAGCCTTTAATGCGCTCAATGCTTCACGAATGGTGGAGCGACCTACTCCAAAGGAGGTACTCAAGTCAACTACGGACGGTAGTTTTTGTCCAGGTTGCAAGAGACCTTCCTCAATTTGTGAAAGAATGATTTTTTGCACAAGCTCATGTCCTTTTTCAGTTTCTACCTTTATCGGCTGCATAGAGCTTTTAACCTCCCGAAAATATAACTATAGACTATACTTTACAACTTTATTACACTATAATCAATTCAAAGTCATCAGATGACCTGCTCAATTTTACGATGGAGGAATCGATCATGTTAAATGAAGCTGTAGTTAGACAAATACGAAAGATTGTAGGAGAAAAGTTTTTTCGGACAGACCAGGAGGCGCTAATCGCACATTCCTATGATGGAACGCCGATGTTGCAGGCTTTGCCTGATGGAGTCGTTTATCCAGAATCAACTGAGCAAGTTTCAGAAATCATGAAAATAGCTAGCAGCAATCTTATTCCGATTGTAACAAGAGGATCGGGTTCGAATCTTTGCGGTGGTACAGTACCGTTGCTAGGCGGAATAGTGATGGTCATGCATCGCATGAATAAAATCATGGAAGTGGATATGGAAAACCTAACGGCTATTGTCCAACCAGGGGTAATTACCGGCCAATTTATCACACAAGTTGAAGGGTTGGGACTATTCTATCCACCAGATCCAAGCAGTATGAAAATTTCTACAATCGGCGGCAATATCGCTGAATGCTCAGGCGGTCTAAGAGGCTTAAAGTACGGAACGACAAAAGATTATGTCCTTGGCTTAACGGCGGTGCTGGCAAATGGCTCAATCATCCGTACCGGTGGCAAATTGACTAAAGATGTCGCCGGGTATGATTTAACAAAGCTATTAGTAGGCTCAGAAGGAACACTGGCCGTCATTACAGAGGCGATTCTTAAGCTTATTCCACAGCCCAAAACAAAGAAAACGATGGTTGCGATGTATAAGGATATTTATGGTGCGGCACGTACGGTATCTAAAATTATTAAAAATCAAATCATTCCAGCAACATTAGAAATATTGGATAATCCAACGATTCGGGTTGTTGATGATTTCGCGAAAATTGGTCTGCCGCTAGATATGGCCGCGATCCTCATTATCGAGCAGGATGGCGAACCAGAAATGGTTGAACGAGATATTGAAAAAATACAACTCATTTGCAAAGAAGAGCAGGCGGATCGCATTGCTGTAGCAGCGGATCGTGAAGAAGCAGATAAACTGCTGACAGCTAGACGCAGCGCATTTACCGCACTCGCTCGCCTTCGCCCGACGACGATACTCGAGGATGCTACCGTACCACGTTCTAAAATTGCGGAAATGATATTGCGTACAAATGCAATCGCCCAAAAATACAATGTGAATATAGCGACCTTTGGGCATGCAGGAGATGGAAACCTGCATCCAACCGCAACGACTGACGCGCGTGACCATGAAGAAGTGCATCGTGTTGAGCAGGCATTTGCAGAAATTTTTGAAGCTGCAATCGAACTCGGAGGCACGATTACCGGCGAGCACGGGGTCGGCGTTGTGAAAGCTCCTTATTTGGAATGGAAGGTTGGAGAAGCGGGAGTTGAAGTTATGAAAGGAATCAAAAGTGCTTTCGATCCATTGAATATTTTGAATCCAAGTAAGATTTTTGCGAAGGAAACGAAGAAGAGGGTGGTGGTACAGCATGGCTAGTACTACGGGAAAACCGGCAATCGAGCATTCTAATCCTCTAGCTCGAACTTTATTAGAGAAGCTTGACTATGACCAGTTAACAAATTGTATGCGATGCGGCTTCTGCTTGCCTGCTTGTCCGACATTCCAAGAAACAGGCATGGAACCTGCCTCACCGCGTGGACGCATTGCGATGATGAAAGCAGCCGTAGATGGACTAATGGTTCCAGATCAGCAATTCCAAGATCAAATGAACTTGTGTCTAGGCTGTCGTGCTTGCGAGCCAGCTTGTCCGGCAGATGTGAAGTACGGCCAATTAATTGAACAGACGAAGGAAGCGATCGAGGACCATGCAACTCATTCATTGCCCATTACAATTATTCGTAAGGCGGTATTCAAACATTTATTTCCGAAGCGTGGCAGTTTGAAGCTGCTTGGAGGTTCACTTGCGCTCTATCAAAAATCCGGCTTGCAAAAAGCAGTGCAAACAACAGGTGTAATGAAGCTGCTTCCTAAGCAATTATCGGAGATGGAAGCTATTTTACCATCCGCTAGTTCGAAGGGAGTAGTCGAGCGTCTCGGTACTTTTTATCCAGCAAGGGGGGAAGCAATCGCCACAGTTGCGATGTTCCGCGGTTGTATTATGGATGTTATGTTCGCAGATACGAATGTGAATACAGTGGAGCTGCTGTCTGCTGCGGGCTTTGACGTATACATTCCTGAAAGTCAGGTATGCTGCGGTGCGCTGCATGCTCATAGTGGAGAAATGAACGACGCTAGAAAACTGGCAGCTGTGAATATCGATATATTCAAACAGCTTAATGTCGACTACATTGTATCGAATGCAGGCGGTTGCGGCGCGCTGCTCGTTGAATATGACCATCTTATGCAGGATGATGAAAAGTACCGTGAGTCAGCAAAGTGGTTTGCTTCAAGAGTGATCGATGTCAGCACATTGGTTGTTGAAAAGGGACGCGTTCCTAAATTTGCGCAAAAAGAAAGCTCTCTACAGGCTAAGAAAATGAAAGTGACGTATCAGGACTCCTGTCATCTGCGCAATGTAATGAAAGGCTCGAGCGCCCCACGTATATTAATGAAGCAAATAGATAACGTTGAATATGTCGAAATGGTCGAATCTGATCGCTGCTGCGGTTCTGCTGGTATATACAATGTCATACAACCTGAGATGGCAGGCTCTATCCTTGAGCACAAAATGGAGCATGCGAACAACACGCAAGCAAGCTTTATGCTAACGAGCAATCCAGGCTGTCTGCTTCAAATGAAGCTTGGAATTGAAAAGCATCAACAAGATCAGACGATGAAGGCGATGCATATCGTTGATTTTTTACATGAACGGATGATTGTAACAGAGTCATAAGTATTAATATTAAATGTGTCGCCCATCCGAAAAACGCCCCTTCAAGTAGCGGTTTATTTATTAAACCTGTCTACTTGAAGGGGAGCTTATCAAAATCGGAAGCTTGTTCCGCCATTTATAATAGCGAAGTTACGAACTTCACCTCCGGAAAACGGCTATCCGGTCCTTTCATTAAGATTCCGTCTTGATTTTTCAGATACAAATCGAAGAAATCCAGCATATAGGCATTGATTACGGAGTTCGCTCTTTCGGGCGTAATCCTTCCTGTGATGCCCAGCATTTTGAAAATCGGAGAAATGAACGGTATGTCGGTAAAATTCAAATGCTCCGTATTGTCGATATAGAGGAATTGTCCCCCTGCGGCAACCGTATCACGCATCCTTTCGAGCTCTACCTTTTTGTCTTCCGTTACTTGATCCATCCATTCTCTTGTGTTGCCCATACGCTTAAGCTCTGCATCCGTGTAGACATGGTTATCCTTCACCATTTTTAATTTTTCGAATTCGCTTTCCGAGTTGATGAACAGAAACGGTTTTCGCAGACCCTCTCTCTCACGCAGTCGATAGAGCCCGCCGTCTAAGTCTATTCCAACCGCGATTCGCGGATCGTAAGAAGCGTCATAGGCCGTCGCTCCGCCGATGGAATGACCGAACACCCCGACATGGCCGAGATCAATCCTCCCTATTAGATGACTTGAAATCTGCCCCGATTGGATGAGCTCGAATTGGTCCAGCGCTAACGCAACATCGTCGGTTAAAACTTTTCCCAGCTTATCGCGATTTCCGCTTTCCGTCCGGTAATCATGGTCGGGCGAGAATAAGTCGTTGGTTGTGCTGGTCGTGATTCGACCGTCCGGAAACTCGGTTGCAAATGTATTGTAGGTGTGGTCGATCACTGCCACGATATATCCGTGACTCGCGAGATTTTCGGCTTGCGACGTATGGAGGAACCTGGAGGAGCCGAATCCGGGATTCGCAAGGATCAGCGGGTATGAGGTCTGTGCCGAAGAGACATCCGCCCCCGAATAAGCATGACTGGATACGTACTTCAGGTGCTGAAAAGTAAATCCGGGAAGGCCATAGTTCGCGGCCATATAACGTAAAATCCGGGTATCGGGAATAAAGGGAGCGTACTTGCCGGTGCCAGCTGGAGCCGGATACCATACCTGAACCATCAATTCTCTCTTACCATCTCTGGCTTCGTCGTAAATCTCTGCCCTCTTTGTATCCACGAAATGAAAAGTTTGCGTTCCTACCTTGAATTCGCCTGTCGGTTCAGGTAGTTTGAATACAGGAAAAGCATACATGAGAACCGCTGTTATGATCAGCATTATCGCTATAGCGGTATTAGCTGAACCCAACATGAATCGCGGGATTTTTTTTTGACCGATTTTATTAAAATAGCTAAAACCTGATATTGCTAAAAAAATGATTGTTATGCAATATGGGAAAAATAGCTGAACGTTGTATCCTTCTACCGTCCAATGAATGACCAGTAAAAGTGTAGCGATCCCGCTTGCAACGAATACTGGAATTTTACGCCTTCCATTTTTTAATAAAACGGTTAATGAAAGCAAGCCGATGTTTGACAGGAAAAATAACAGTTCAAACAGCCTCATCTCGATTCTCCTTTTAAAAATTTTATATTTTCGGTTGTTCCAATCTTATCCTGCCAGGGTGGCCTAAGCTATCGATTTTCCTTACATCTACCTTACAATGTTGTCATTCGATCTTGCGGTATCGGAGGACTCGTAAAATAGAAGGTGATTTCTTTATATGAAAATACAAAGATCAGATCTAGATAAGCGCAATAAAACAGCGACAGTCAAGGACTTTGCTTTCTCGTCCTTGGCTGCCGCTGTTTCAATTTCTTTATTCGGTCTAATCCTATATTTTCGGCATAGAAATGACTTACTTCTTTAATGCTTCAATCATGTCGGAAATATGACTATGCATGAGCTGCCTTGCCTGCTCACTATGTCGTTCCTCAATGGCGATCGCAATTAAGATATGATAATTGGATGCTTTCGTACGCATATGAGGCAACGTGTTTGTCTGTTTGCGGCCTTCGGAGAGAAGGGGGGAGATAGACTCCAGCATGCGCAGTAAGACAGGATGCTGTGCCGATTCCGCTATGAGACGATGGAAGGCAAGGTCGGTTTCTAGAAATGGCCCCCCTTCTTTCATCTGGTTAACCATAGAGTCAGCCAGCGCACGAAGCTGCTTGACCTGGGTGCGCGTAGCATGCTCGGCGCTTAAGGCAGCAAGTTTGGGCTCAATGAGCAGTCTTGCTTCCAGTAATTTGATGAGCGAAATATCCCCTAGTTCCTTAAGATCTGCAGTAGGGTCTTCTAACAATAAGGGATCGTTACGTACATACATTCCCCGCCCATGCTCTATGCTGACGTTTCCTTGGCTTTCCAGCGTCCGCAGCGCTTCCCTAACTGTAGATACACTTACAGCCAGCTCCTTAGAAATCTCTTGCAGTGTCGGAATGCGCGACCCAGGAGGCCATTCCCTACTAATAATTTTCTGTCTGAGGATATCTATTGTTATTGAAAAGGCCGTTTTTTTCATCATCATAATCCCCGCTGTATCTTCATATTAGGTCTATATTAACATAATCATACAAGCTCCTCCTAATCGTAAAGACGTATTGACATCCAGAAATAAAGATACTATGATACCTTCATAAAGATCTGATCTTTAATGTGAGTAACCAAATAATCCAAACGTTATAGGTGGATATTTGCTTTTAGATAGGATCTATATGCAATAATACGGGTTACATTTGATATAGATAGGATCAATATAAGCGTCTGCCGTTATGGAATGAAGGAGGATCGTGGAACAATCATGAATAAAGAGGAACAGCTAAAACGGTTAAAGGATTCCGGCATCGTTGCGGTCATTCGAAAGCCTGCCTATAACAAGGTCATTCAGATGACGGATGCTCTGGTTTCAGGTGGCGTTGGAGCGCTAGAGATTACGGTCGATTCAGAAAGGGCATTTGAAATTATTGCTCAATTAAAAGAGAGATACGAAGGCAAAGCCTTGGTTGGCGCAGGCACAGTATTAGATGAAAAAACAGCGAAGGAAGCGATCGAAGCGGGAGCTGATTTCATCTTCTCTCCGATCCTGGATGAAGCGACGATCCGTCTAACCAATCATTATGGGCGGATCTCGATTCCAGGAGTCATGACGCCGACAGAAATCGTGAAGGGGTATCAATACGGCGCAGACCTGCTTAAAATTTTTCCGGGCTCCTCGTTAGGCGCTACCTATATAAAAGAATTATCGGCTCCGCTCGGACATATTCCGATGATGCCGACGGGTGGGATTACTTTGGACAATGTAGGCTCATTTATTCGCGCAGGTGCTGTGGCAGTAGGCATAGGAAGCTCTTTAACGGACGTGAAAGCGATTGCGGAAGAGCGGTATGACGAATTGACAGGATTAGCTCGAAAATTCAGATTGGAAATCAAGAAAGCTAGAGAATAGGGAGCGGGTAAATTTGAAAATTACTAAGTTTGAGACTTTTATCGTACCACCCCGGTGGTTGTTCCTGAAAATTGAAACGGATGAAGGAATCGTTGGATGGGGGGAGCCTGTAATCGAAGGCAAGGCTCATACGGTACAAGCGGCTGTAGATGAGCTCATGGATCTGTTAATCGGGAAAGATCCGCTTCGCATCGAAGATCATTGGCAAGTCATGTACCGTGGCGGGTTCTACCGCGGGGGATCGATATTGATGAGTGCAATCGCGGGGATTGATCAGGCATTGTGGGATATTAAAGGAAAATATTTCAATGCCCCCATCTACCAGCTCCTTGGCGGGGCATGCCGTGATTCAATGCGTGTCTATTCCTGGATCGGCGGGGATCGGCCTAGCGATGTCGGACTTGCGGCATTGGAGAAGCAGCAGCAGGGCTTTACAGCGGTTAAGATGAACGCTACGGAAGAGATGCAATATATTGATAGTTATCATAAGGTGGATCAAGTCGTGGAACGGATTGCAGCGATTCGTGCAGTGACCGGTCCAAACTTTGGCATCGGCGTAGATTTTCACGGTCGTGTACATAAACCAATGGCGAAGGTGCTCGCAAAAGCATTAGAGCCCTTCAGGCTGATGTTTATTGAAGAACCCGTGCTTCCAGAAAATAATGAGGCACTCCGGGATATTGCCAATCATACGAGTACGCCGATTGCGACAGGCGAAAGAATGTTCTCGCGCTGGGATTTCAAATCATTATTGGAAGATGGTTACGTGGATATTATTCAACCGGATTTATCGCATGCAGGCGGTATTACAGAGTGCAAGAAAATCTTCGCGATGGCGGAGGCTTATGATGTAGCGGTAGCCCCTCATTGTCCTTTAGGACCTATTGCGCTAGCTGCTTGCCTGCAAGTTGACGCAACGGCTCACAATGCAGTCATTCAGGAGCAAAGCCTCGGGATTCATTACAACCAAGGGAATGATCTGTTGGATTATGTAACGGACCCTAGCGTATTCGCTTATGAAGATGGGCATGTGAAGATTCCGCAGGGCCCAGGACTGGGTATTACAGTTAACGAAGACTACGTCCGCAAAATGGCGACGGAATCCCCGCATCGATGGAGAAACCCGATTTGGAGACATAAGGACGGATCGGTGGCCGAATGGTAAAAGCGAAGAGGCTTCGAAGAGGTCATTGAACTTTTGGAAGTTCTCTTTGGCGCTTGGCAGCCCCATCAAATCGTTCTTCAAGAGGAAGAAGCTGCATAGCAAGATTAAGCAAGCAAAAGGCATGTCCCTCACTTTGTGAGGCGATCATGTCTTTTTTTATAGGTTAGCTGGTTCAATTAAGTAGCTAACTCCTCCAACGCGGTATGAGAGGTAGGTAGCTAGCTAGCTAGCTAGATAGATAGACGTCGTTTCATTTTCTGCATTACGATGGCCATTATCATCATTGAATCTTAAAGTATTTGTAAACTCCCTCATCCCACCCTTTCTTGGATTGATTAATAGGCAAACAATTTGTATGATAGGATTGGCAACAAGAAAACAATATAAACCACATGAAACTACTATGTGAATGATTGAAACGATGGGGAAAACATGCGATTTATCGTATAATTTAAGAAGAATGAGGGATAGGCTTAGCGATGAGTGCGATCAGAAAGTCAGAGTTTAATCGCGAGATGAAAAGACTGGTCATTCCATCCGTGCTGCAAATGCTTGTTGGCAATTCATTTTCGTTAGTAAACATGCTAATGGTGACGAGCTTGGGGGATGGTGCAGTCGCCGTAACTGCCGCAGCGGGCAGAATCAGCTTCATTCTATCGATGATCCTTACCGCAATCTATGGGATGACCACCTACATGACCCAGTACTATGGCAAACAGCAGTATGCGCTTATGCGGGCAACATTCGGCTTTATGCTGCTGGCGGGAATGGGTACAAGCCTTCTAGCGTTTGTTGCCGTGTGGTCCTGGAAGGAGCCAATTCTTTATCTATTTATTAAGGACAGTGAATTACTTCCGCTCGGTATGCAATACGTTACGATTGTGGCCTTTGTTTTTCTGATTAGTGCGATTAGGGATGCGTACGCCCAGGCGCTTGGATCTATAGGCAAGGTTAAAATTACGTTGTATGTCGGCTTATGTGCGATGGCGGTCAATATTGTATTGGACTATGGCTTGATTTATGGAAGGCTGGGTTTGCCAAAGCTTGGTGTTGCAGGAGCTGCATGGGGAACGTTAATCGCTTCAGCCATATGCTTGTTGTTTTTGTTTGTTTTCATTTATAGTAAATCGTATTACTTAAATATTGGAGTTCGAGAGCTATTCAGTCTCCCTCTTAAGCTGCGCAAGCAGGTATTGAAAACGATAACGCCGCTCGTGTTCCACGAAGGCATGTGGTCAATCGGCAACATGCTGTATGCCGTAGCTTTTGGATCTCTGGGCATTGCGGCTTTGACTACGTTCCAGCTTGCGAATACGCTGCAGGGGTATTTTATGATGGGAATCCACGGATTTGCTTATGCTGCTAAAGTGATGATTGGTCAAAAGCTGGGGCAGGACAAGCATGAGCAGGCGCTGGATTATGCTCGGAGATTTACTCGCTTTTCGGTGATGGCTGGTATACTCATTAGTGCTGCCATAGTAATGGTTTCACCATTTGTGTCCTATGTTTTTCCTCACCTAAGTAGCGAGGTTCACGGATCTTTACGGAATGTGCTGCTGCTGCAGGCTTTGGCGATGACCGCATTTTTCTTGAATAATGTGTGGATTGTCGGTATGTTTAGAGCAGGCGGAGATAATTTGTTTACGATGAACATGATATTAATTACGACATGGGCGATGGCATTGCCGGCGGTATTCGTTGGCGCGTATGTGCTCCATCTGCCGCTCGAATGGGTGTACGGCCTATTTTTATGTGAAGAAATTAGCAAGGCTTTAATTGGATACAGACGTTATCGCTCTCAGAAATGGATGCGGAATTTGGTCGGAAATGTTCCTGACTCGCCGTCAACCGCTGCATCTTTATCGGATATGGGTGCGTGAGAATAGTAGGAAAGAAGAATTGGAGGGTTTGCGATGTCTCTCGCGGGCGAAGAAAGAAAGCTGAGTATTATGAACCTGCTGAATGAGCATGGGAAGGTCATTGCAAGCGACCTGGCGCGCATGTTCGAGGTTACAACCGAAACGATTCGTAGAGATCTGGATGATCTTGAGAAGGAAAACAAGCTTAAGAAGGTGTACGGCGGCGCAATTAAGCTAAAGGTTGAGGTCGAGCCTACCTTGTTTGAGCGAGCCTGCATCAATCAAGAGGCGAAAGAGAAAATCGGCTATCTTGCTTATACGCTAATTGAAGATTATGACGTTATCTTTATCGATGAAGGCACGACGCCGCTTCAGATTATTCCCTTTCTATCCCAGAAGCAGCAGGTTACCGTATTAACGAGCTCGATATCCGCTATGATGTCCTTGATTGAGCTTAAGAAACGAGAGCAATTCGATGGCCGGATGATCATGCTTGGCGGCGAAGTGAATGTGAAGCATCTTCGCGTAACGGGAGCGATCGCGGAAGCGAATATGTCGGATATTTTTGTGAACAAAGCATTTGTAACCGTAGATGCCTTATCGATTGAGCATGGATTCACGAGCTATGACTACGAGAAGGCATCGCTAACCCGCAAATGGATTCAGCAATCGGAAACGTCCATTATACTGGCGGATTCATCGAAATGGAACAAGCGGTCTATGGTCAAAATATGCGATTTTCAAAACGTGGATATCGTGATTTCGGAATTAGAGCCTCCGGCAGCATGGAAGGCGCAGCTGGAAGAGGCGAATACGAGATGGATGATGCCCTCTGAATAGCCAACGTTGAAGGTTGAATAGGCCAGGAAAGCCAGTAGAGAAGCGAGTCTTCTCTACTGGCTTTTTTTTATAGATCAGCATTTATATGTTTTTACATTGAAGCGTGCTTTTATATCTCCCAGAAACGATTGCTTATTTGACAGAGGAGGGCTTAAGCCGTTTGCGCTTGACGTATAGGAAAGGATGTGAGTTTGCTTATCCTTTCTCTATACGTTTCGCCGAAACGATGGCGTCTATTGTAAGGACGCCGTCAGGCGTTTCTTCTTAATGTTGTTTGTTGTTGTGTAAAGTTTGTAATCGCTATGTTAAATCTTTCGAATCGCATTGTATTGGTCATTTTTTCGCAGTAGAATAGGTAAAACAACATAAATAAAAGTAAAAGCAATTAAAAACAATATGTTGTTTGCGGTAGTTGATACATTTTCCAGCAGCAAATTCCCATTGGAACAGAGGACTACAAATAGGAGTGGTGACGATGAAGGACGCCGTATATTTGGATAAAAGCAAAAGGAAATACAAAGGGAACTTGCATATGCACACGACATGGTCAGACGGAACACAGGAGGCATCGGATGCCGTTTCTGCTTTCAAGGCTAAGGGCTACGACTTCATCAGCATAACGGATCATGATGTATTCGCACGTACCGCTGCATTTGACACGGAATCATTCATTGTACTGCCGGGCATGGAGAGAGGCGGTTTGAATCTTGTGCCGGATGAAGATCCAGGCTACCACTTTGGCGTGCTGGACGATCCAACGATCGAGCCTGTGAAGGAAAGATTCCACCATTTGCAATCGTTTGAGATTCCGATTCCTTGGGAGGGTCAACAATCCCCGCAGAAGCTGATCGACGATATGAGGGCGCATGGAAATCTGGTTGTGTTCAATCATCCCGAATGGCATTTGACACGCTTTGAGGATATGGTGCAGTACGACGGATTTTTTGCGATTGAAATTTATAATCACGCAACGGAATGGACGGCGAGCTCTTCCTATGGGGCGGCTTATTGGGACCATGCGCTTCAGAATGGCAAGCGCGTGTTCGGTATCGCCGCCGATGACTCGCATGACCATGATCCAAACTGCAAAATTGCCGAGTATGGCGGCGGCTGGGTTTCCGTCGAGGCGGAGGAGTTTTCACAGTCAGGGATTATTACGGCTCTAAAAAAAGGGCAGTTTTATTCCAGCTCCGGACCCGAAATTACTGATTTCCGCGTAGAGAATGGCTTCGTCCATGTGGAGTGCTCGCCTTGCCAATACATTATGTTTAAAGCATTCCCGCTGCGTGGTCCATTCCACGTCGAACGCGAGAAGGGCGAGCTAATGACCTCGGGAAGCATGGTGATCCAGAAGGGCATGAGCTATATCCGGGTGGAGTGCGTGGATGAAAAAGGCAGAGTAGCGTGGTCTAACCCGATCTTTGTAGCAGATTTGGCAGAGGAGGAGCAGCAATGAGAGATGCCATTATTTTGGACGCTGGTCGCCAAAAGTATAAAGGGAATATTCACGCGCACTCCGTTCGCAGCGACGGCGAATATACGGTAGAGCAAATGATAGAAGCTTACCGCTCCAAGGACTATGATTTTATGTGTTTAAGCGATCATGAAATCTATTTCCGCAGCGATGCCTACGACACGGAAACGTTCATTATGCTGGACGGGTATGAAATGGCTTGCGAAATGGAACGTGAAACGACGGGACAACAATATCATATGCATGGCCTTTTGGATCGTTCACTGCATGCTGACAAGCCTTTTCAGCACGATGAGGAGCATGCGAAGCCGGATTATGAGAGCTTGGATACGATTCAGCAATTAATGGATGAGATGAGAAGCAAAGGAAATCTCGTCATTATGAATCATCCGGAATGGTCCAAAAACCGGGAAGAGGATTTGCTGAAGCTTGAAGGCTATGCCGCGATTGAAATCTATAATCACCAATCCGAGATTCAAGAGGCGGTAGGCTATGGCGTATCTTATTGGGATTATGTGCTGAAGCGGGGCAAGCAGATGAACGCTATCGCGGCAGACGATGCCCATAGCGGCCCGACGGACATGGCCGTTTCGGAATTTTATGGCGGGTGGATTGCCGTTGAGAGTGAGCGATTAGAGCAGCAAGCGATTATTGATGCGATAAAGGCAGGCCAATATTATAGCTCCAATGGTCCGAAGATTTATGATCTACGCATAGAGAACGATAGGCTGAAGGTCGTGTGCTCCCCTGTACGCAGCATTCGCTTTATTACGTTTCCGGATAATGGCTTGGCCGAAATGGACCCAACCGGCGAACTCATCACTGAAGCGGAATACTTCATTCAAAATAATGAGCAGTATGTGCGGGTGGAATGCGTAGACGCATCCGGCAAAGCAGCGTGGAGCAATCCGATCTATCCCAAATCCGAGTCGAACGCATTGGAGGAGCTATGAGTAATCCCTATTTATTACTGACGCCAGGCCCCCTATCTACAACCGCAACGGTTAAAGAGGCGATGCAAAAGGATTGGTGCACGTGGGACCATGAATATAAAACCATCGTCGAGCAGATTCGTCAGCAGCTGTTAGAGGTGGGCCGAGCATCTAAGGAGCTTTATACGACTGTGTTTATGCAGGGTAGCGGTACCTTTGGCGTTGAAGCGACGCTTGGATCTGTCATACCGAGTGACGGCAAGCTGCTCGTATTGATAAATGGCGCCTACGGGAAGCGTATGGAGGAGATCGCGAAGGTGCTCCGTATTCCGTATGTATCTATGGCGTTTGAAGCGAATATGCCGGTTGATCCACAGGCATTTGAAAGGAAGCTGATTGAGGATACGTCGATTACGCATGTCGCTATGGTCCACTGCGAGACGACGACGGGCATTCTGAATCCGCTTGAGGCAGTCATGGATGTCATAAAGCGAAATCATCGGGTTGCAATCATCGATGCGATGAGCAGCTTTGGCGGAATTCCGATCGCAGTAGAAGAGCTGCAGATCGACTTTATCATAAGCAGCGCAAATAAATGCATCCAAGGCGTTCCGGGCTTCAGCTTTATTCTTTGCAAAAGGGATAAGCTCATGGAATGCAAAGGGAGAGCGCGCTCATTATCGCTCGATTTGTACGACCAATGGGAGACGATGGAGCAGGATTCCGGCAAATGGCGCTTCACTTCGCCAACGCATGTCGTACATGCTTTTAAGCAAGCGCTGGAAGAGCTAGTGGAAGAAGGCGGCGTAGAAGCGCGCCATGAACGGTATCGCATGAACCAGCAAATCGTCGTGGAAGGGATGGCGCAAGCCGGCTTTAAGGCGTACTTGCCGAGGGAGCTGCAATCCCCTTTGATTACCACCTTTTTGTATCCCACGCATATTCCATTTACATTCGAGCGTTTTTATACCTTTTTGAAGTCGGCGGGCATCGTCATTTATCCTGGCAAATTAACGGATATCAATGTATTTCGAATCGGAAATATGGGTGATGTGCATCCCAAGGATATGGAACGGTTGAATGCGCACATATTACGTTATGTAGGAGAGAGCCAATATGAGAATTGAAGGCATTATATTTGATTGGGCAGGTACTACGGTTGATTATGGCTGCTTTGCGCCGGTACAGGTTTTTATCCATATTTTTGAGGAGATAGGCATTCCCGTGACGATGGAAGAGGTTCGCGCGCCTATGGGACAGCTGAAGCGGGATCATATTCAATCGCTGCTGCAAATGCCAAGAATAGGAGCTGCTTTCCAAGCGAAATTCAGCCGCAGCTATACAGAAGCGGACATTGACGAGCTGCATGACCGGTTTGAGCCTAGGCTGCTCGCGATTCTCTCGCAGTTCGGCAAGCCTAATCCACATGTTATAAAAACGGTAGAGCAGTTGAGACAGCAAGGCTTGAAAATCGGAGCGACTACAGGCTATACGTCCACTATGCTTTCCATCGTGTCCAATGCGGCGAAGGATTACGGCTATGAGCCTGATCATTGGGTAACGCCCGATCAGGTTATGGACAAAGGGAGGCCTTATCCTTACATGATCTACGAGAATATGAAGCAGTTGGGCCTGCGCCATCACGCGCAAGTGATTAAGGTCGGAGACACGACCTCTGACATGCAAGAGGCGAATAGTGCGGGCGTATGGGCGATCGGTATCGTGAAGGGCAGCTCCATGCTCGGGCTTACGGAGGCTGAGGTGCAGCAGCTGTCGGCTGAGGAAGAACGTCAAATGGTCGCTGCCGTGAGTAAACAGTATATGGAAGCGGGAGCGCATGCCGTTATTGCGGACATGTCCGAGTTGCCTGCTATGATCGAGCAATTGAATGAACGACTGCAGAATAAGGAGCTGCCTTATGGAAATCCGCATCAATAGCCGCATAGAGGGAGATATCAATGGAACGGACGCTCGCCAAGCTTGGCAAGACGAGCATCTCAGCGAAGAGACGCTTGCTGTACTGGAACAGGACAGCAAGCTTTTTCTTCATCAGTCGATGTCGACGCCATGCTTGAATGCGATCGTGAATGCAGAGGGCATTTACCTTGAGGATCAGGATGGGCGCAAAGTGATCGATTTCCACGGTAACAGCGTGCATCAGGTCGGCTACAAAAATGAGTATGTGATGAATGCAATCATTGCTCAGATGCAAAATCTGCCGTTTCTGCCGCGCCGATATACGAGCCAGATTGCGATTCAGCTGGCGCAGAAGCTAGTCGAGCTGGCGCCGGGAGATTTGAACAAGGTGCTGTTTGCGCCAGGCGGTACCAGTGCGATCGGAATAGCGCTGAAGCTTGCGCGCAGGGCAACCGGCAAGCACAAAACGATTTCGACTTGGGATTCCTTCCATGGCGCAAGCTTGGATGCGATATCGGTGGGCGGCGAGTCCGTATTCAGAAGCGGGATAGGACCGTTGATGTCAGGGACGGAGCATATGATGCCTTATAACAGCTATCGTTCTATCTTCGGAGAAGGAGAAGCGGCCAATGCCAAAAACCTGGACTACTTAGCCTATATGCTGGAGAGGGAAGAGGACGTGTGCGCGGTCATTCTCGAGCCGATTCGGAGTACGGACGTACAGATTCCGAGCGTTGCTTACATGCAGCGGCTTCGCCAAATATGCGACGAGTATGGCGTGCTGCTCATCCTTGACGAAATACCGACGGCACTCGGCCGTACGGGTACCATGTTCGTTCATGAGCATTATGGAATCGTGCCGGATATTGTTGTGATTGGCAAAGGATTCGGCGGTGGCATTTTTCCGATGGCAGGCATTATTGCCAGAGAGCATTTGGATATCGCGGGCGATATTTCCCTCGGGCATTATACGCATGAGAAAAGCGCTGTAGGCTGTGCGGCTGCACTGGCTACCATTGAATATATCGAAAAGGAAAACCTGCTTGAGCATGCGAAAAGCATGGAGCGTTGGCTGCTGGCGCATCTTCAGGCGCTTCAAAGGAAATATGCCGTAATCGGCGATGTTCGCGTTAAAGGCATGCTGGCGGCAATCGAGCTTGTATCGGATCGGGAGACAAAGGAGAAGGAAGCAGCAGGCGCCGAAAAAGTTCTCTATGAATGCTTGTCACGCGGACTAAGCTTCAAAGTATCAAGCGGAAACGTCATTACGCTCGTTCCTCCTTTAATTACGACTGCTGCGCAAATGGAAGAAGCAATCGCTATTTTAGATCAAGCGCTTGAACTCGTATTCACGAAATAAAACAGACTATTTTCTTAAAAACAACAACATATCAATTAAAAAAATAATAAAACAATTTATTAATGTGTAATTGACACAGTTTTTACAATTCTCCTTTATAGTTTAGTTAAGCCAGTGAGAACTGGAAAACGAGGAGGGTTTACAAGAATGAAGAAGCTTGCGCTTGGATTAGTTAGTGTAATGACAAGTATGACATTATTAGCAGGTTGCAGTACAGGCTCAAATTCTGGTGCCGCCGCAAATGGCGGTGCAGAGTCGTCTGGCAATGGCGAGAAAATGAAAGAGGTCGTCATCTCCGTTCGCGAGAACACATGGGGAGCGCGGAAAGATAATTTCATCGAAGCCGAAAAACGTGCGAACGAAGAGCTAAAGTCTGAGAATGTACAGATAAAAATAGATTGGTGGCCTGGCGTTGGCGATGATGAGCTGATCTTGCAGGCGCAAGCGAATAAAGTAGCCGATGTGTTTATTAACTCCAGCGTGGATATCGGGTGGCAGCTGAACGCCGGGCTAATCCGCGACGTGGACTGGGTCGGAACATCAGACGTGTTCAAAAACATGCCGGAGTCCTACAACAACATGATGAAGTACGAAGACCACTACTACGGCGTTATTCAGGATATGGATGCTTCTCCCGTATTCATTAGCCGTAAGGCGCTGGAAGGTCTCGGCTGGACGGCTGCGCAAATCGATGAGCTGAAGGCTCGCGTGGATGCTGGCAGCTTTACCTTCAGCGAGCTTGTGGACCTGGCAGATTCGGCGGTTAAGCAAAAGCTGGTTAAGGTAGGCTTCGGCGTTGAGGATACGAGGTTTGAAGGCTGGAATTATACCTTCGACAATTTTAATTACAGCGCGGAAGAGAACAAGATGGTTCTGTCGAAAAACACGCAAAAGGTGTATGAATTTTGGCAGGATGCGAAGCAGCGCGGCGTCGTTACGGAGGGCATTGCCGAGATTGATACGGACAAGGCTGCCGAGCTGTTCATTAAAGGCGAATTGTTCGCTGAATTTGCCCGTACTGAGTTCTATCAAGTGATGCGTACGCAGCTTGGCATGGATGAGGACCTCGCCGGCTATGAAGCATGGTTTAAGGAAAATGCGATTTGGATTCCGGTTCCGTCGGTTGAGCAAGGAGGCAAGCCTGTTTCCTACAGCAATCCTGCGTTGGTCTACGTAGGAGCTAAAGTGGATGAAGAGAAGATGCCATATGTTCAAAAACTGATTGAGCATGTGCTGGATGCGGACCTGCAGATTAATCATACGCTTAAAAGCGGCAAGCTTCCCGTAACGGCGGCAGCACAGGAAGATCCGCGCTTCCAAGAAATGAGCTTCTATAAAGACCATGCTTATTTAATCGAGTTCACGAAAACGCGTCCAGCCCAAATGGATTATGCGGTCTATATGAAATCGTTCACGCTTGGCATTGACGCCATTCTGACCAAAGGCCAAACAGCCGCTCAAGCTTTCGAGCTATTCCAAAAGGATGTCAAACAAAACGTGCCAGCGGACAGTCTCATTGTAGAATAACGATGATACAGAAAAGGTGCTCTGCTTGCAAGAGCACCTTTCCGTATATTAAAGGAAGCAGGTGCTGATCTCATTATGGAGATCCCAGTGACTTTAGCCAAGACGGCTTATAAGAAGCCTTTAGCCAAGAAGATGTATCCCTATTTTTTCATTATGCCTTTTGCGCTTCTGGTGCTTGTCTTTTTTATACTGCCAGCGATTGCGACTATTATCATGTCCTTCACGGATTTAAACGCATCGATGAAAATTAATTTTGTCGGCTTCGATAATTTCAAACGGATATTTTCTGATTACAGCATGCCTCAAATTTTATGGAACACGGTCCTGTTTGCCGTTATTACGCTTGTCTTCTCTTTGTTTTTTGGACTATTTATATCAATCGCGACCCAGTACTTCTTAAAGGGAAAATTGACGGCAGTCATTTATCGTGTCCTATGGTTAATACCAAGCATTATACCTGCTGTTGTATATGTGACGTTCTGGAAGTATTTGTTTGACCCGACGGGCGATGGGCTAATCAATAAGGTTCTGCACCTATTCCAGCCAGAAGGTGATCCCGTTTCATGGTTTACGAAAATAGCGATGGCAATCGTGATCATTGCAACGATAGTATCGACCACTTCGGGAGGCATGATTCTATTATCGGCCGCCATCAGCTCCATACCCGAGGATCTGTATAAGGCCGCCAAAGTAGACGGAGCAAGCGAGAAGTCGGTCATCACCAAGATTATTCTTCCTTCATTAAAGTGGCCGTTAATGTATATTACGATTTCGGATCTGATCGGCTTTGTGTCTTCCTATTTCTTCATCTTGCTTCTGACAAACGGCGGACCTATGCGGGATACGACAACGCTATCCTTATACGCGTACCAGCAGGCGTTTAATTTAAAATATTACGGATACGGCGCGGCCCTTTCTCTATTGGTTGTGCTGATCTCGCTTATTTTGACATTATGGCTGCTGAGGCTGTTTGATTTCAACGAAATGATAAAGCCATCGCGCATCGAGGATTAGGAGGCAACTATGTCGACAAGCATCGCAAAAAAACTGCTCGTGCACACGTATATGCTGCTCTTTACCATGCCTATCATCGGCATGATTATCTGGTATTTTCTCGCGGCAACGTTCAATGGCACGACGGGGCAATTTACGCTCGAAAACTTCAGCTTCGTGAAAGAGCCGATCGAGTATGCAGGCGTTATTTTACCGGCGATTTGGCCCATCGTTCTAAATACATTAGTCTATTCGGTTCTTATCGTGGCGATAGAAATAGGCATTGCCGTACCGGCCGCATATGCGTTCTCCAGGCTTGATTTCAAAGGCAAGCTGGCTGCCATGAAATTCCTGTTCCTCATGCGCTCCTTCCCGGGCATTACGCTCATTATCGCTACGTTTTTCATCCTCGTTCAAATGAACCTGGTGAATACGTATGTAGGCGTTATTCTCGTAGCCATAACGGGTTCCTTGCCGGGCCGGGTATACATTATGAAAGGCTTCTTCGACGAAGTGCCGTGGGATTTGGAATGGGCGGCCATGGTAGACGGTTGCTCGAGATTTCGCGCGCTCATGAAAGTACTCGTTCCGTATGTAATGCCGGGCATCGGAGCTATCTCGGTGTTCTCCTTCTTAGGCGCTTACGGGGAATGGTTTCTGTTCAAGCTGTTTATATTCGATGACAATATGCTGACGCTTGCCGGCTATCTGTCTCGTCTCGTGACGAAGGAAAAT
Organism: Paenibacillus sp. J22R232; assembly: GCF_056269165.1. Classification (NCBI taxonomy): domain Bacteria; kingdom Bacillati; phylum Bacillota; class Bacilli; order Caryophanales; family Paenibacillaceae; genus Paenibacillus; species Paenibacillus sp. J22R232. Next base: position 73,993 of record NZ_JBWDNK010000014.1, read on the forward strand.
GTTATCTTGAACTACGGATTGCTTACGGCGATTGGTTTGTTTTATACGATTCCGCTAGTCATATTTTATATTTTCACCCAGAAAGTATTTTTGAAAATTAATATGGGAGGGGCAAAGCAGGTATGATTTCTCTTGTAAATATCGTGAAAGACTATGATGGCAAGCAACTGGGAAGCCGTGCGGTAGACGGATTGAACCTCGAGATTGCAAAGGGTGAATTTGTTGCGCTGTTGGGCCCTTCTGGCTGCGGAAAAACGACAACGCTAATGATGCTGGCAGGGCTGCTGAAGCCAACGTCCGGTGAAATCTATTTCAAGGATAAGCTTGTCAATCATGTGGAGCCCAAGGATCGCAATATCGGGATGGTGTTCCAGTCCTATGCGCTTTATCCCCATTTGACGGTTCGCGACAACATTGCTTTCCCGCTTCGCGAGAGAAAAATGGCTAAGAAGGATGCATACGAGCGCGCTTTGCATACGAGCAAAATATTGCAAATCGATCATCTGCTTGATCGCAAGCCATCGCAGCTGTCAGGCGGTCAGCAGCAGCGTGTCGCCATGGCGCGCGCATTGTCCAAGGATCCGGAAATATTACTGCTGGATGAGCCGATGTCCAATCTGGACTCGCGGTTAAAGCTTGATGTGCGGGATGAAATTCGCAAAATCCAGCGTAAATTAGGCGTTACGACGATTATTGTTACGCATGACCAGGAGGAAGCGCTTGCGATCTCTGATCGCGTAGCGATTCTGAACGGCGGGAAAATTCAGCAATACGCGCCTCCGAGCGAGCTGTTCAATCATCCCTCGAATTTGTTTGTCGGAAGCTTTCTAGGCAATCCGCCTATGAACTTAATTGAGGGGACCCTCGAGCAGAGAGGCGAGCAGCAGTTTGTAAAGACAAAGCTATTCGAACTGGAAGTTCCTCAGTCACGCAGGCTGGATGGGCAGCATATGGGGAAAGAGGTTAAGCTTGGCATCCGTCCGCATGATTTGTTCATTACAGAGCAGCCAAGCGAAGCAGCGATTAAGCTGCAAATTGATCTTATTGAGCATCTAGGCAACGGGCAATTAATTAAGCTGACGGATTCTGCCGGGCAGTCCGATATGATGATTCGTCTTCTGACGGATAATGAGCAGAGGCTAAAAGAGCGCGAGACGCTAACGGTAGGCATAAGGCCGCATAAGTTTCACCTGTTCGATATGACGGACGAAGGGCGTAATCTGTTGCAATTTCAATAGTATGAGAAGGAGCATAGAATGACGATACCTAAATTTTTGATTGATCAGCATGTACATTCATCCTATTCGCCCGACTCGAACTCAACGCTTGCAGAGATCGTGCAATATGCAATTGCACGGGGGAAGCCTGCTATCGTGACGACGGACCACTTGGAGTATGATTGCAAATATTTCAAGCAGGACGTCGATATTGACTGGGAAAGCTACAATAAAGAAGCGGAAGAGCTGTCCAGGCGCTATGCCGTGGACATTCGCAAAGGCATTGAGGTCGGCTTTCGAAGCGATTATAAAGATGTCATAAACGATTATTTGGGCCAGCGCGCGTTTGACGTCATTTTGTTGTCTGCGCATAATGACGGGAGACTGGATTTCTCAGAAAAGGCGTTTCATGATTTGCCGATCCAGCAAAGACTTGGGCATTATTTTACACAGGTAAGAGAGGCTGTCGACCAGATGGACAATTACGATATCGTTGCCCATTTGGATTATGTGGTGAGATATACGACATTTCCGGTGCACGAAGAAGACATCGCGGCATGCAAGCCTATTTTGTACGATATATTAAAGCTAATCATAGAGAAGCAAAAGGTGCTGGAGCTGAATACAACCGGACTGTACCGACAAGGCTGGATTCATCCGCATGCGTATATACTCGACATGTATGTGGATTTAGGCGGCAGGGCCGTATCGATCGGTTCAGATGCACATCAGGTTGGCCATATCGAGCAAGGGTTTGACGAAGCGATCGAGCTGCTGCACAGCAAAGGCATTCGTGAGGTTGTGCAATTTAAGGGAAGAGCACCTTATTTGGTGTCTATATAGTCCTAAAAAAAAGAGGCCTATTCTGAGTTTTCGAGCTCAGTATATGCCTCTTTTTTCATCAATGTAGACAGGGATGGGATATAGTTTATGGATGTATGCAGCCGGTCAAACATTATTCTTTTTCTATGTCGAAAAATAGCGATATATGTCGACGGATTTGATAGAATGGGATGATTAAGAAATGCTATTATCGGGCTATATACTGTAACTAGCAGCTTGAAATGTGATTGGGAAGGAGTAAGGCAAAACGTTGATCGAATGTTGATTTCTTGATAACAGGCATCTTGCAGAAACAAACTATGAGTTAGGGAGATCAGGAAATGAAGAGAGACAAATGGAATAAAAGATTGGCCGCGATGATGACCTTAGTCATCCTATTTGGCATGCTGCCTGTTTCGCAGCTCGGAAGCGAAAAGGTTCATGCCATTGCCATGCAGGACGCGGTTGAGGGTTTGACATGGACATCGAAATCATCTGGAGCAGCTACGGCATTGCGGGGAGTAACGCATGGCAATGGGACATTCGTGGCAGTGGGAACGCCTCCTATGCCCTTTACGGGAAATAACGGTCCCATGCAGCAGGGGGATCTCTACCGTACTTCAGCCGACGGTGAGGCATGGAGCACCAGAACGACAGGGACTTCGCATGAGCTGAGAAGTGTGACCTACGGCAGCAATGGTTTCGTAGGCGTAGGTTATTATAGAGACTACTATTATGGACAACAAAAAGATTACGGCCAAATATCCACCTCCCCTGACGGATTGAGCTGGAACGTTCAGAACAATGGAACAGGGAACGCATTTTTCGGCGTAACTTATGGAGGCAACGGCTATGTGGCAGTTGGAGCCTCTTACGATATTGATTTTAATGCAACGCCGCTTATTCTATCTTCAACAAATGGCGTGACGTGGACATCTCGTCACTCTCAAGGAAGCGGTACATTGAATGCGATTGCGTATGGGAACGGACTCTATGTCGCTGTTGGAAGCCTTGGTACGATCCTGACCTCGCCGGATGCTTTGACATGGACGGCAAGCAATTCTACGGTTACTTCAAATATTCGGAACGTTACATATGGGAACGGCGTTTTTCTAGCAGTAGGAAGCGGAGGCAAAATTTTGACTTCGCCTGACGGAGTTGCTTGGACGCTGGGCAATCCGCCGGCAACGCATACGACTACCGCATTCTGGGGCGCGACCTACGGAAAAGGCACCTATTTAATCGTAGGAAACAACGGGACGATTCTTAGCTCGACCGATGCACAGACATGGACAGCTCGTGAGTCAGGAACGATGAATCCGTTATACGCAGCCGTTTATAACGGGGAGACGTTCATGGCCGTGGGGGAATATGGGACGGTCTTAGTCGCGCAATATCAATTGCAGTATTCGGCTGGGGCAGGCGGGAGCCTGACTGGTGTTGCAGCGCAAGGGGTAACGCCTGGAGCGAACGGTTCGGCAGTGACGGCAGTTCCGGATGTTGGGTACCACTTTGTTGGCTGGAGTGACGGAGAAACAACAGAAACCCGTACGGATCATAACATAGCAGCCAATAAAAGCGTAACGGCTAATTTTGCAATTAACGTATACAACTTAACGTATACGGCGGATGCAGGCGGGAGCTTAAACGGTACGGCCAATCAGAGCTTGAATCATGGCTCAAACGGAACCGAAGTTACGGCTGTACCGGATGCTCATTATCACTTTACTGGCTGGAGCGATGGGTATGCAACCGCGAACCGTACAGATTCGAACGTAACTGGCAATAAATTGGTAAGCGCGAGCTTCGCCATTAATACGTATGCCCTGTCCTATTCGGCGAGTGCGGGCGGGACGATAACGGGCTCTGCCTCCCAGAATGTGGACTATGGTGAAGATGGAGCAATCGTTACGGCAATACCAAATACGGGCTATCATTTCGTGAATTGGAGTGACGGTGTCGCGACTGAAGCACGCAAGGAATCGAATGTGACAGCGGCCAAAAGCGTAACAGCGAATTTTGCCATAAACGAATATGTGCTGACCTACTCCGCGGGTGCCAATGGCAGCCTTGAAGGCACGGCTTCGCAAACCGTGAATCACGGCTCGAACGGGACTGAAGTAACGGCGAAACCAGCAGTAGGTTACCATTTTGTCAACTGGAGCGACGGGGAAACGGCAGCAAGCCGGACAGATCTCCAAGTAACGGGGAGCAAAACGGTTACGGCGAATTTTGCAATAAATGCCTATTCGTTGACGTATGCGGCAGGAGCTGGAGGAAGCTTAACAGGTACGGCCGGACAGACGGTGAATCATGGCTCGGATGCAACAACGGTAACTGCGGTACCGAATGCGGGCTATCACTTTATCGGCTGGAGCGATGCTATCATGGATGCTGCTCGCACGGACATCAACGTAACGGGTGATATTGACGCGACGGCAAGCTTTGCTATCAATGCGTATACGCTGAACTATACGGCTGGCGATGGCGGTACTTTGACCGGATCGGCTTCGCAATCGGTAAACCACGGTTTAAGCGGAACGGCGGTAACGGCCTCGCCGGACGCGGGTTACCACTTCGTAAACTGGAGTGACGGTGAAGAATCAGCTACCCGTACAGACAGCGTTGTTACGGGGAACGTCAGCGTTGTCGCAACCTTTGCGATCAATGCATATACACTGCAATATGCCGCGAATGCTGGCGGAAGCTTGGAAGGAACGGCATCGCAAAACATTAGCCACGGCTCAAGCGGAACCGCGGTAACGGCTAAACCCGACGCGGGCTATCACTTCGTGGGCTGGAGCGACGGCGCGACTGCCGCGAGCAGAACAGACAGCAACGTCACGGAAAATATAAGCGTGAGCGCAAGCTTCGCGATCAATGAATACACGCTGACTTATTCGGCGGACCAGAATGGCAGCGTAACCGGTTTGATCGCGCAAACGGTGAAGCACGGAGATAACGGAACGACGGTAACGGCATTGCCGGCTGCAGGCTATCATTTTGTAAGCTGGAGTGACGGCGTGCTGGACGCTAATCGAATCGACCTTCAGGTTGAGGCAAACATAAGCGTAACCGCGAATTTCGCAATCGACAATTTCACGCTGGCATATGCCTCTGAGACAGGCGGTACGATAGACGGCGTGCCTATACAGCAAGTGAACCACGGTGCAGACGGAACAGAAGTAACGGCAATTCCGGATACAGGCTATGACTTCGTAGACTGGAGTGACGGCGTAATGGCTGCAAGCCGAACAGACAGGAATATAACAAGCAATAAGAGCTTGATTGCAAGCTTTGTTCTCCGTGAATACACGTTGAGCTATACGGCCGGCATGAATGGCAGCTTGGAGGGATCCGCCTCCCAAACGGTCAATCATGGATTTAACGGAACTACGGTGACTGCCGTCCCGGCTGCGGGCTACCATTTCGTGGGCTGGAGTGACGGCGTATTAGACGCAGCTCGCACGGATAGCAGCGTTAGCCATCACATTCAAGTTAGCGCAAGCTTCGCTATCAATGAATATACGCTGGAATATACAGCGAGCAGCGGAGGAAGCCTTTCGGGCACGACCACCCAAAAGGTGAATCATGGCTCCGATGGAACAGAGGTAACGGCAGCTCCAGAGCTTGGTTATTCCTTTACAGGCTGGAGTGACGGCGTTACTACGGCGAGTAGAACGGACCTAGGCGTGACGGCAGATTTGCATACGGTTGCCCAATTTACGATAATCCCCCAAACATCGCCTTCGGTGAATTCGGATGGTCAGATTCTAGTAAACGGCAAACCAATGACGATTGGGATCATGACGAGCACGACGCGCGGTGACCAAACCGTCAAAAAAATCGCGCTCGATCCGGCTAAACTGGAACAAATGATTGCCGGCAAGGGCGAAGTGGTTACGATCCAATTAAATACGGCTGCTGACGTATTCATCGCGGAGCTTACGGGACAAACGATGCAAATGCTGGAGCAGATGGAAGTCGTACTTTTGCTTCAGACGGATTTTGGAGCCTATACGCTTCCAGCGAACCTCGTTTCAGTCAGCGAGCTCGCTAAGCAGCTTGGACAAGGCGCAAGCCTTGCGAATGTAAAGCTGGAAATCGAAATGTCCAAGTCGTCTGCACCAATGGTTGAGATGGCTGAAGAAGCGGCAACCAAAGGCGGCTACACAATCGTATTGCCTCCGCTTGATTTCAGCATCAAGGCTATAAGCGGAAATTCGGTTAAGGAATGGAATCAGTTCAAGGAATACGTCGAAAGAATGGCGGCAATTCCCGCTGGCGTAGACGCGAAAAAAATAACGACGGGCGTCGTTGTCCAAGCGGATGGCACCGTACGCCATGTACCTACAAAGATTGTTATTCTAGGCGGCAAATCTTATGCAGCGATAAACAGCTTAACGAACAGCACCTATGCCGTCATTTGGAACCCCGTCACGTATTCGGATGTTGCGCATCATTGGGCGATGGACGCCGTGAACGATATGGGCTCGCGCAAAATCATTAACGGGGTGAGCGCTAACGCATTCAAGCCTGATCAAGCGATTAGTCGCGCGGAGTTTGCGGCTATTATCGTTCGCGCACTCGGGCTTAAGCCGGAAACGGGTTCAAATGCTTTCACGGATGTAAAGGCATCGGATTGGTACAGCAGCTATGTTCAAACCGCGTATGCCAATGATTTGATCAGCGGATTCGGTGAACGTACCTTCAAGCCGAACGATAAGATCACCCGCGAACAGGCAATGGCGGTTATCTCAAAAATGATGAAGCTGACAGGCCTTGAAGCGGAGCTTCAAGAAAAAGCTACGGAACAATGGCTTAGCCAGTTCGAGGATAGCGATAAAATATCGGGCTGGGCAAAGGCGAGCGTCATCGCTTGCTTGCAGTCGGGTATCGTTTCCGGTAAAACCAGCAAGCTGATTGCGCCGAAAGAATTGATTTCTCGGGCGGAAGTCGCCATGCTGGCACAACGCATGTTGAAAGCATCAGGACTGATTTAATTGAATTCCGGATACAATCGGCAGGGATAGCACCAAAGGCCACGCAGGCGTTCATTGAACGCAGCGTGGCTTTTTTTATTCCAGCAGCGAAGAGGACCATGCTGCCAAGCCGGAAACGCGATAAATGCTTAAAATTTTGAAAGCGCATACATGTCATTTTTGATTTTACCAGCCATATTCAAAATAATGCTTTTTTCGCCTGCCCAAAACGATTGGTAAAACTTGCGCAACGTGATAAACAAAGGGTTTTCGGGTCAAGAATGACACATTAAGGTAATTGTCTGAATAATCAAACTTGCGGCGCAGTAACCGCTTTCTCATAATAGTGCGCGATTGCAGGCAAAACTAAAAATGACATATTTACGATATTTTAATTTCTAGGCTATCGTTGTAAGGGTAAGCGAGAGCAACGGGGAAATCCGAACGAGGATCACGAAGCTCGCGCAGCCATAACGAAACCGAAAGGAGTGAACCCTGTGCAGCAGGCGAAAAGAATCGCAACAGGAAGTATGCAATTGGAACCCGGGCAGGCGAAGAATAGACGATGGAGACAAGCGCTTCAGAACTGGCAGCTGTATCTCTTCATTGCACCCGCATTTTTCTACTTCCTCATCTTCTCTTACGGGCCGATGTACGGCATACAAATCGCATTCAAAAACTTTATCCCGACAAAGGGGATCATGGGAAGTCCATGGGTGGGGTTCGATCATTTTATCCGGTTTTTTAATTCCTATTACTTTTGGGACTTGTTATGGAACACATTGAGCATTAGCCTATATGAACTTGCTGTCGGTTTCCCGATACCGATTATTCTGGCACTTGCTTTCAATGAGCTGAAGGGCGGCTACTTTAAAAAGCTCGCTCAGACGGTGACATACGCGCCGCATTTTATTTCGGTCGTTGTAATGGCGGGCATGATCATTACGTTTCTATCTCCCTCAACCGGGATGGTTACGAATGTAATCGAATGGCTCGGCTTCGACTCACCCGATTTCTTGACGGACCCGAAGTGGTTCAAGACGATGTATGTGCTCTCAGGCGTTTGGCAAAGCGCGGGCTGGGGAACGATCATTTATTTGGCAGCGCTGTCAGGCGTTGATCCAGGCTTGCATGAAGCCGCGATTATCGACGGGGCCTCCCGGTTCCAGCGGGTCATTCATATCAACATTCCGACAATCGTCCCTACGATGACCATTTTATTGATCCTCAATATGGGAAGCCTGCTAGGAGTAGGGTTTGAAAAGATTCTATTGCTGCAAAATTCATTGAACATGGAAGCCTCCGACGTGATCTCGACATTTGTGTACCGATCGGGACTTGTAGATGCGCAGTACAGCTTTTCCACGGCAATTGGCTTATTCAATTCGGTTATTAATGCCATTATTCTCGTGGTTGCGAATCAGATCGTAAGGCGTACCAATGAAAACAGCTTGTGGTAGAAGAAGGAGGTGCGGCTGATGATTTCAGCTGTGAAAGAAACCGGAAAAGATAAACTGTTTCTCGCGTTCAACTATATTTACGTGCTGTTGGCGTTTATTATTGTAGCTTACCCCGTCATTTATATGATCAGCGCTTCAATAAGCGATCCCAAGCTGGTCGGCTCAGGCGAAATGTGGCTATTGCCCAAAGGCATTACATTCGAAGGGTATGAGCGGGTATTCCAAAACAAGAGCATTTGGACAGGATATGGAAATACGATTTTGTACACGGTAGTGGGAACGGCCATTAACCTGTTTGTGACGCTGCCGGCCGCCTATGCGCTAAGCCGCAAAGATTTTGCAGGGCGCAACTTCTTTATGGGCATGTTCATGGTCACCATGTTCTTCGGTGGCGGCCTCGTGCCAAGCTATTTGCTCATTAAGGAGCTTGGCATGGTCAATACGATCTGGGCGATCGTCATTCCGTCGGCAGCCTCCATATGGAACATCATCGTAGCCCGTACGTTCTTCCAGTCTTCGATCCCGAAGGAGCTGCAGGAAGCTGCGCAAATCGACGGCTGCAGCAATATAAGGCTGTTTATGAAAATCATTCTGCCGTTATCGATGCCGATTATTGCGGTAATGGCACTGTTCTATGGCGTTGGCAACTGGAACAGCTATTTCTCGGCACTGATCTACTTGAATGATGCCGCCAAATATCCGCTGCAGCTTGTCCTCCGCCAAATTCTTGTCCTGCAGGAGATGTCGGCGCAGGGCGGGGGCGCGATAGACGCGTCAACGGCCTCGGCGCTTAACAGCAAGGCCGAGATTGCCGCTTTGGTCAAATATTCCGTCATTATCGTAGCGACGGCACCGATCATCGCTGTGTATCCGTTTCTTCAACGTTACTTTGTGCAAGGTGTCATGATTGGCTCCGTAAAGGGCTGATTTTGCTCATAAATGATCAGATAAGGGAGAGGGATTTTGGATGAAAAAGGTACATAAGGCATCATCGCTATTATTGTGCGTCACGCTGCTCATCTCCGCATTGACTGCTTGCGGCTCGCCGAACAATGAAGGGTCAACCAATGGCAGCAATGCCGGCAGCGAAACATCGACATCCAGCGAGGCAGAAGGAGTCAGCAAGGAAGGTTTCCCGATTGTTAGCGAGCCGACTACGCTCAAGATGATGTCTCAGGATGTCGGCGTTGCGGACTGGAGCCAAATGCCCGTGCTGCAAGAGATGGAGAAGCTGACAGGCATAAAGCTGCAGTTCCAGAATGCCCCTTTGGACAGCTTCGCGACCAAGAAAAACCTGGTGTTTGCAAGCGGCGATTTGCCGGACATGTTCTATGCGGCTGACCTCAAACCGGCAGAGCAGGTCACATACGGCTCCCAAGGCGTCCTTATTCCTCTTGAGAAATATATTGACGGAGGCTACGCGCCGAATATCAAAAAGATTTTTGACGACCATCCCGACATCCGCAAGTCGTTCACTACGCCGGACGGGCATATCTACGCGCTGCCGAATATCGATCTAGCGGCTGTATGGTACCGCGGTCCGATGTGGTACAACGGCAAGTTCTTGAAAACGCTCGGAGCAGCGGAGCCTAAGACGACCGAAGAGCTATATGCCTACCTTAAGCGCGTGAAGGATGAAGACGCGAATGGAAACGGGAAACAGGATGAAATTCCGCTCACCTCCGTTAAGCTGGATGATCTGCGGATGTATTTCCTCGGCTTCTGGGGGATCTATGACGAGGTCGTCTATGCGGATAAGGATGGCAAGGTACATTATACGCCGCAGGAAGAAGGCTATAAGGGCTACTTAACCTTCTTGAACCGACTGTGGAAAGAAGAGCTTCTTGACCATGAGACGTTCTCGCAAACGGACGAGCAGAAGAAAGCAAAAGGCAAAAACAATCAGGTTGCCGTGTTCAATGACTATTTCCCTTACTTTACGCTAGGCGGCGAGCCAAGCGAGGACAATCCGTTAATGACGCCCGTACAAAGCGAGATCGCGGGATCTCCGGTATACGGCAAGCATCCCGGCATTTCAGCGAACGGCACCTTCGCGATCACGAGCAGCAATCCGGCTCCTGAGGCGACGATGCGCTGGGTCGATTATTTGTACAGCTATGAAGGCGCGACATTGTTCAACCAAGGTCCAGAGGACCTGCTTTGGAAATATAAAGACAAAGCAACGCACGAGAAGGAATGGCTTCCGGTTCCGGGCGGCGGCGACCGTGAAGAGTACCGCGGGAAAATTACGCCGAACTACGGCATTCTTACGCCAGGAATGAATTCGAGCGAGCTTACTTTGGGACTGCGCAGCGGGTTCGATTTATGGATTGATAAGCAAAACGCCGAGAAGCTGACACCTATTGCCAAATCACCGTACCCTAACGTCTATTTGACGAATGAGGAGCAAACTGAGGCATCCGCTTTGTTATCGGATTTGAACACGTATGTGAAGCAGATGGAAGCGAAGTTTGTAACAGGACAGGAGTCACTGGCGAATTGGGATACTTACTTGGCTCAAATTAAAAAAATGGGCGGGGACCGAATTGCCGAACTTTATCAAAGCGCATATGACAGATAGGCCATAAGCGATAAGCCGAACCGTGCATGAAACAGGAAACGAGCAGCACCCGGTCATGCTTATCCGTGACCGGGTGTTTGCCTATCGCCTATTCATCGTCATCCAGCTCAGAAGCAGGCAGGGCTTGACTGTTCTCTCCGTAAAGCTTGCGGTATTGGCCAGGAGTGTATCCGGTTTCCTTCTTGAATTTCCGGATAAAGTTAGGCGTGTCCAGATAACCGACCTGTACGATGATTTCTTTCAGCGGAGCGTTAGACGTTTTCAAATGGCGCATCACTTCATCCATTCTCTTTTGCCAAATGTATTGAATGAAGTTGAGGCCCATCTTCTCTTTGAACGACCGGCTGACATGGGATGGCGATATGGCGAATTCGAAGGCGATCGACTCCAGGCTAAGCGTATGGTCCGCGTAGCGGTCGTCGATGTAGGCAACGATCTTATCGATCTGCGACTGCTCTTCCTTCTTGTTGATGCGCTCCACCTGCTTGCAAATACGGGAGGCAAGCTGAAGCAGGCCATTCTCCAGCTCGTCCAGGGAGTGGCTGTAAATCATATTCGGCGCCATGTCGTGAGTCAAATGCGGAATGCCAAGCTCCGACGCGGTTTTGAGCATCGTATTGAGAACATCAAAGCAAATGCAGCGCTTCAGCAATGCGGACAGCTCGGATGTTTGCAGGCTGCGGATAGACGGGCTGATGATCTGCGCCGCGACATCGTAGCTTCCCAGCTTCAGGCTTTGAGAAAGCTTCAGCAGCGTATTGTTCGGTATCCAGAACGTGTGGTCCGGCGTATGCAGCAGGTTCTCGAAGTACGTCACGGTACCGTGACCGTTAGCTGCACGCAGCTCGAACGCGGAGCAGGCTTCGATAAAGGATTGGTTCAATTGGTTCGGGCTTGCATAGCAGGTACCGACGGCAATGGTAGGCGTAACGTCGAACGTTTCCAGCATGCTGCACCGTACAGCTTCGACAATGTGGCGAACGGCTGCGAAGGGCTGCTCCGGCTCGCTATGGCTGAAGCTGATAATGAGTGCGATTTGATCCAGCTGCGGAAGCTCTACCCCGTAGGCATGGGCAGCCAGCTCCGGGAATTCGATCTGGGCAAGCAGCTCGATCAGCTCTTGCCGTTCCTGGCGTTCATCCTCCATCTCGCTCCAACCGATGACCATGACAAAGTGGCAGCCGCGGTCGAAATGAAGATCAAAGGCTTCCTGCAGCTCAGGCGCAAGGCTTTGGGCGTTGCCGTATTTGAGGAGCATGGACAGGAAATGGTTGCGCGCATAAGGCTCTTGCAGATCGATGCGGGAGCTGTACTCCTGCAGCGCCGTTCGAATCCGGTCAAGCTCGTTTCCGCTGCCTGCCGATTTGTCCATCTCTAGCTTAGGCTTGGATTTGGAATTGGCGAACTCGACAAGCGTAGAAATCGGCTGGTATTGCATACGGGCCAGCACGAGCGCGATGGCGGCGCCGACAAGCACAACGATGATGAATAAGAGAACGATGAAGCTGCGAACATGCACGACGCTGCTGAAGAATTGCGAGCTGGGCATGACGGTCACATACGTCCAGCCGTTGTTCTCCGACGTCACGGATACGATCGAGTGCGGCTTGCCGTTAAGAATTTTGTCATGGATGCCGGATGAAAGACCGAAGAGCGACTTCGCCTCTGCATTCGTCAGAGCTTCGCCCTGCCGGTTGTCGACGAGAATTTGGCCTTTGTTATCTAGAATATAGGTAAGGCCCTGATAATTGCCGAGAACGGAATCGATTAAGCTTGTCAGCTCGGATTCCTTGATCAAATACATGATCGTCCCATGGGGATTCGGACTGTACGGCGTAATCGGAACGAGATAGGCGAGCATGGACTCCTTCATGTTGGCGTTGCGAATGACCGTATCGGCCGGACGCACCGTCGGGAATTTTATGTCATTCAGGTCCTGCACGACCGCTTCATTGCTCCAGCTGCTGAAGCTGAAGCCGCTGGCGAATACGTCGAAGTCGGATAATCCTTTGGCCGAATAAATTTTCTCGTCCTTGTGGAAATACAGGAACAATTCGCCAATGATCGAGCTCGTCGCTTTGTATTGGTCCAGCGCCTCGATCGCTTCGCCGCTGTAGTAGGCGTCGTGAACGCGGAAGGGCGTCAGCCTCTTATCATAGGAGATGCGGGATGCAATCTCTCCGAGCTCTTTCATTCTACCGTCTATGATTACTTTGGTTTGCGTTAATTGGCCGAGACGGGATTGTTCGATTTCGGAGCGGAGATTCGTGACTGCGTTTTGATAGATGAAGACGGTCATTAGAATTAAAGGGATTAGTAATATGAACAAGTAGGACCATATATATTTCATAAACAGTTTGGATTTGAAGTAGTTTCGTTTCATCGATTCTGCCTCCTGTTATCTACTAAGCCATTTCATTGCTTCTTACTATATCAACAAATTTACAATTTGGACATAGAGCCGCGAGAGAGATTGACGCATGCATGGCTTGAAGCCTGACATCACAGTGATAAGAGCGGGGGACCGTATCGGTAACGGATTGATGGTTCAGTTGCCGGGCAACAAGCATGCCGGTCATGCGCCGATCGCGCATGTTTCCGAATGCTATAAGGAAAAGGAGCTGTGAGCGATGGAAGAGTGGTTTAAGGAAGCGAAGCTAGGTATATTTATTCATTACGGCATTTATGCGGTGGATGGGGTCGCAGAGTCATGGTCCTTCTACAATGGGAAAATGAAATACGAGGATTACATGAAGCAGCTGGACGGATTTACGGCCTCCAGCTTCGATGCGGAGAAATGGGCAGATCTTATCGCGCAGTCCGGGGCCCGGTACGCCGTGCTTACGACGAAGCACCATGATGGCGTAGCGCTGTGGGATACGGAATACAGCGACTTGAACGTTGTGAAAAAGACGCCGGCGAAGCGGGACCTGATTAAGGAATATGCGGAGGCCATAACGAAAAGAGGCATCCGGCTGGGCATGTATTATTCGTTGATCGACTGGTCGCATGCCGACTATCCGAGCGTATTCGAAGGAGGAAAAGCGCCGGAGGACTTGAGCCAAGTGAACCCCTTTTCAAGCCCGGTTGACGGCATCCAGGATGAAGGGAAATGGCAGAAGTTTCTGCAGTTCAACAACGACCAGCTGCGGGAGATTCTAACGAACTACGGAAAGGTTGACCTGCTCTGGTTCGACGGGGATTGGGAACGCAGCGCCGATCAATGGCATTTGCCCGAATTCAAGCAATATCTCCAATCGTTCAACCCCGATATCATCATTAACTCGCGGCTTCAGGGTCATGGGGATTACAAAACGCCGGAGCAGGGCATTCCGATCACGCGGCCGGAAGGGCCATGGGAGTTCTGTACGACGATTAACGGCTCGTGGGGCTACGTCCCGGACGACAACAACTATAAATCGCTGAATCAGATTATCCGCATGTTCTGCGACTGCATTACCTTGGGCGGCAATATGCTGCTCGACATCGGGCCCAAGGAGGATGGGACGATCGATAAGCGGCAAGAGGATATTTTGCTCGGATTAGGCGAGTGGATTCGAGCGCATGAGGAAGCGGTATTCGGAACGGAAGAAGGCATTATGACCCGTTATTATTTGGGCGGCAGTACGATCGCGAAGGATAGAAAGACGCTCTATCTTTTCGTATACGATGACCCGAAGGAGAATGTATGCCTGAAGGGGCTTTGCAACAAGGTTAAAAAGATAACGGTGCTTCATTCGGGCAAGGAGCTGACGCATGTGGTTCATGGCGGGGTTCCGTGGTTTAATATCCCCGGAACCACATGGATTCATTTGACAGCGGACGACACCCATAAGCAGGTGACTGTGCTCAAGCTGGAGCTGGACGGAGAGCTGGAAATGTACGGCGGATCAGGAGCGGTCGTTACCCATAACTAGCATAACTAGCATAACTAGCATAACTAGCATAACTAGCATAACTAGCATAACTAGCATAACTAGCATAACTAGCAGATAGAATCGGAGGAGATAGCATGCATGCAGGACAAGTGCCTGAGCCGAATATAGAATATGCGCCCAAGCATTATATTTGCCGGAGAGCAACGGAGAAGCTTGCTCTTGACGGCCGGTTGGATAAGCCGTTCTGGTCAGCGGCAGAGTGGACGGAGGATTTCGTTGATATCGAGGGTGACAGCCGTCCAAGGCCAGCCAAGCAGACACGCGTAAAAATGCTATGGGACGATGATTATTTTTATTTCGGCGCGGAATTAATCGAAGACCAAATATGGGCAACGCTGACGGAACGCGATTCGGTCATATTCTACGATAATGACTTTGAAATATTCATTGATCCGGATGGTGATTCCCATCATTATTATGAGTTCGAAATCAATGCGCTAAACACCGTATGGGATCTGCTGCTCGTAAAGCCTTACCGCGATGGCGGGCCTCCGGTGAACGGCTGGGATATAAGCGGGCTGCTGACGGCGGTGCATATCGACGGGGAATTGAACCGGCCTGGCGCGGCGAATCGCATGTGGAGCATCGAGGCGGCAATGCCATGGAGCAGCCTGCGCGAATGCGCGAAGGATACCAAGGCGCCTGCTGAAGGGCAGTTCTGGCGCGTTAATTTCTCGCGCGTCGAATGGCGGGCAGAGGAGCGGGACGGACAATACAAGAAAGTGATTAACCCGGATTCGGGTAAGCCTTTCCCGGAGGATAACTGGGTTTGGTCTCCTATGGGTCTCGTTAATATGCATTATCCAGAGCTATGGGGTTATGTCGTGTTCGCTGGTGAAGACGGACCGAATTCGTTCGTGCTGCCGCAGGATGAACGAAGCAAGTGGGAGCTGCGCAAGCTTTATTACCGTGAACGCAATTATTTCGCCAGTCATGGCGCATTTGCTAATCAATTGGAAGATTTATTGAAACAGAATGAGCATTGGAGCATTGTGCCTACCATTGAGACGACAAGCTCCCTGTTTCAGATCTCGGCGCCGTCAGCAGACGGGAAGTCCCGCTTCTGTATTAGAGAAGACGGAAAGCTATGGGAGGAGTGAATACATATGACGCAGCAGACCTCTGTTTTTTCATTGAGCCAAGATGAAATGGAGCGGATTGAGCGGAAATTTCAGGAGAAGCAGCAGCTTGCCGCGGCAAGGGCGAATGAGCTGTTCACGATTTTTCAGATGAAGCTGACCGAGGAGGAAGCATGGGCGCTCAAATATTTGTTCGCCTATATGCCCGTGAACGACATGGCTGACTATGACGGTGCTTTATTTCTCAGCCATGTGCGCCGAACGTTGGCGATTCGGAAGCAGGTGCCATGGGGAAACCGTGTTCCCGACCAGCTTTTCCTGCACTTTGTGCTGCCTTACCGCGTGAATACGGAGAATATAGAGGATTCCCGCGGGATTCTTTATAGCGCATTGGCGGATCGCACAGCGAATTTGTCCATGGCGGATGCGATTCTGGAGACGAATTATTGGTGCCATGAGAAGGCGAATTATATCGGGAGCGACCTGCGTACCGTCTCGCCGCTGACGATGATCCGCAATGCGCGGGGCCGCTGCGGAGAAGAATCGACGCTTGCGGTTGCCGCCCTGCGCAGCATAGGCATTCCTGCCCGCCAGGTCTACACGCCTCGCTGGGCGCATTGTGACGACAATCACGCTTGGGTTGAAGCCTGGGCTGACGGCAGCTGGCATTACATCGGCGCCTGCGAACCGGAAGCGCGGCTGGACCAAGGCTGGTTCAGCCCGCCTGCTCGGCGCGCGATGCTTATTAATACGCGGATCTTCGCCGACTATCCAGGACCTGAAGACATTACGCTGAGGGATGAGTGGTTCACGGAAATCAATTTGCTTGAGGGCTATGCACCGACGCGTACGATAAACGTCCATGTCACAGACGGGCAGGGTTTGCCCGTTGGAGGCGCATATGTTTATTTCGAGCTGTACAATATGGCCGAATTTTACCCGATTGCGGTGCTCCGGGCGAACGGGCAGGGCGAGGCTTCGTTCAAGACGGGCTTTGGCGAATTGCTGATCCGTGCCGTTAAGGACGGAAGCTGGGGCGAGAAGAAGATAGCGGTAACGGACGGCGACCGCATCGGGCTGGTTATGAATGAAACGATGCAGCCGGCCGGGAGCATCGATCTTGACATGGTGCCTCCTCCGGAACGCGGCGGCGAATCAGCCTGCCCGCTTCCTGACGATGCCGTTCAGCGCCATAATCTCCGTCTTGATGAAGGAACGAGACTCAGAAGCAGCTACGAACGATCCTTTCTATGCGAAGAGGAAGCGCGGGAGCTGGCCGAGGAGGAAGGGCTTCCCTCCGAGCGGGTATGGGAGATGCTTCGCAAAGCGCGCGGCAATAGCCGGGTGATTGCCGCTTTTCTGCGGAAGCACGCCGCCGAGCACGGGGAATGGCCGCTTCGCTTGCTGGAGAGCTTGAATGAAAAGGACCTTGTCGATACGTTCGGCCCTACTCTCGACGATCATTTGATCGGCTCATTAACGCAGCGAGGAGAGCTTGCGGAAGACGTTTTCATCAGCTATGTGCTTCGTCCGCGCGTACTGCATGAAATGATCGTGCCTTATCGGCGGTTCTTCCAAGAACGCTTTACGGGAGAGGAAATCGGGTTATTCCGCGAGAATCCCGCGAAGCTTGCCCGCAGCTTAGAAGCGGAATGGAGGATATGGGAGGACTTCCCGAACCTCAAGGGCAAGGGAAATCCGGTAGGTACCTTTGAGCTTAAGGTCGGGGACCACGTTTCAATTGCAATCCTATTCGTTGCGATCTGCCGCAGCTTGGGCATACCGGGGCGCCTCCACCCAAGCGAGCAAAAGCCGCAATATATGGCAAACGAGGGCTGGCGGGATGCCCTAATAGCTAACGGAGCCCTTTTGGGCCAGAAGGCTGTCGGCAGCCTGCAGCTAATTCGAAACAGTGAGCCGGACGACGTTGCGCCTGCCGCCGCGTATTCTGAGAATTTCACAATCGCGAGGCTGGAGAACGGTATTTACAAAACATTGGTTTATCCTCACGGGAAAACGGATGTATACGATGAAGCATCTGAGGTGGAAGCAGGCGCGTACCGATTAACGACAGGCATTCGTCTGAAGGATGGAACCGTTCACGCTAGATTTACGTATTTCTCGGTCCATGCCGGGGAGGAGACGGTTATTCCGCTTACCTTCCGGGAGGCGACGCTCGAGCTTCCCCTGCTTGGGACGTTGAACCAAAGCGAAGCGTTCAATCTGCCTGATGGAACCATAGGTAAACCGCTAAGAGAGCTCATTGGCATGAATGGTGCCATTGTTGCGTGGCTGGAGCCTGAAAGGGAGCCAACCAAACATTTGATCCGTGAAATCGGCGAGTTGACAGGGCCATTGGAAGAGCTTGAAGCACCGATTATTCTCGTCGTCGGCGATTCTGAATGGACCTCGACATTCGATCCGGAGAGCTATAAAGGCCTCCCGTCATGCGTGCAATTCGTTCGCGCCTCCTCTTACTCGTCATTGCCGGGCTTCATAAGCCAGCCGCCGGCAAGCGAAGCGGGTTTCCCGCATCTCTTCGTGCTGGATAACGAGGCTCAAATCCGATATACGGCATCCGGCTACAATATCGGAATCGGGAAAGAAGCGCTGCGAACGTTAACTAGCCTCTTCCGACTACAAACGAAACGGAGCGATACGTGATGGCAAAGAGGAAATACATCGTGGCAGGCTATGTCGCCGATTCGAAGCTGCCTGATATGACCAGGGAAGACCTGATGAAGCTAACCCATCTGAATGTGGCCTTCGGCCATGTGCGCGGCGACGAAATTACAACGGAGCATGTGCAGCATAAGGATACTCTCGGAGCGATTAAGCAGGAGCATCCTGAGCTTACCCTGCTGTTGTCCGTTGGCGGTTGGAGTGCAGGGGGATTCTCTGAAGCGGCGGCGACCGTGGAGGGAAGAGCGCGCATGGCTGACTCGGCGATCCGCGTACTGGCGGAGCTGCCATTCGACGGCATTGACCTCGACTGGGAATATCCTTGCTACGGCGAGGCAGGCATTGCGTCCAGCCCGGCTGATAAAACCAATTTCACTTTGCTGCTGAAGGCAATCCGTGAAGCGTTGGACCATAAAGGAGCGAATGACGGGCGGCATTACCTGCTTACGATTGCTGCCGGCGCTGATCAATATTACGTCGACGGGACGGAGATGGATCAGGCCCAGCAGTACTTGGATTACGTTCAGCTCATGACCTATGACATGCGCGGCGGGTTCCAAATTCTTACGGGCCACCATACGAATTTGTTTACGCCAACAGGCGATTTGTTCAGAATCAGCGTAGACGCCTCTGTTCGCTTGTTCATTCGGGCAGGCGTGCCGAAGGAGAAACTCGTCATTGGCGCCGCCTTTTATTCCCGGATGTGGCAGGGCGTACCCGGCCATGCCAATGGGCTTCATCAAATGGCAGGCGGAACCGGCGGATACGGTCCCGATTTCACGGCTCTTGCAGCGGAATATATCGATAAGAACGGCTACGTGCGACACTGGGATGACGAAGCGAAGGCGCCGTACCTGTTCAACGGAACGAGCTTCATCTCCTATGAGGATGAGCAATCGCTGCGGCATAAATGCGATTACGTGAAAGCCAAGGAGCTCGGCGGCGTCATGTTCTGGGAATACAGCTGCGATGAGACGCATCGGCTGCTTGATGCCATATTTGAGGGACTCAAGACGTAAGGCATAGCTTCTTGAAGGAATGGAAAACGACCTATCGCAGGCTCCCATGAGCGGGCGATAGGTCGTTTTCCATTCAAGAAGCTACTCTTGGGTTTCCTTCTGCTGTTCCTTGGCAAGCTGCTGCCGGAGCTCGGCATTCTTTGCCGCAAGCTGCTTGGCTGCCGCGGCTTGAGAAGCGTCTAAGCGAGCCGCTTCCTCGGTAAGCTTCGTTATTTGTGTCAGCTTGCTGCTAAGATCGCTCGGCGAAGAGCTCAGCTTGCTGCTTTTTTGCAATTGCTTTATTTTGGCAAGCGCTTTGTCCCTCTTGGTCTTATCATTGGCGCTTTGCTTTTGAAGATCGGCGATTTCTCTTTTTAGACGGCTTATAATGGAAGTCGTGAAACTAATGGACATTCGAGCACCTCATAATCGTATAGTGTTCCATCTGCTCATTTTACTATACAAGGCTTTTTTATGCGAGAAAGAAAGACAAGGGAGGCGGCCGAGGCCGAGGCTGGCTGATCGCCTCCCCTTATCCCGTTCATTCCGAACGGCAAGACGGAAAGCGTCCGTCAGTGATTCACTTCCTGCTGCTCCGGCGCGGCCGGTTCATCCTTTGAGGGCTTGCGTCCAATAAAACGGCCAAGCATCATAAATAACGGCGAGGTTTCGAATTCGATTAGGCTCTGCATCTCAGCCCAGCTGAAAATGACCAGAAACGGAAGCAGTCCAATTGCAAGAATACCTAAGATAAGACCGATGGAAATATTTCGAATCATTTTGCCAAGTGTCATACTTTCATCCCCAATCCTTCGGTTTGCCTCACCTCCACATTATATGCCCATGCTGCTACGTCATTCAACCACCCCGCATGGAGCCTGGCACTTGTGTCCGCAAAACATAGTGAAGTATTATTAAACGTTGTAGCGCATATCGTGTTGTTCTTGCAGGCCTTTGGGGCCAGACACGTGAAAGGAGCTTATTTTGAAAGCAAAAAGCTTGTACGACAACTATGTCAAAAATAATCTCTTTATGAAGATGATATTGCTGTTTGCACTCATCACGACGGTGACCATCGTTACCTTTTCCTATTTTATGTTCAATGTCATGTCGGAATCGATCGTGCGCAATGAGCTTGAAAATCAGAAAAAGGCAATGGAGAGCGTGAACAGCTACATGACCCGCAAATATGATTCGGTGCAGTCCACGATGCTGGACGTATACCGCAATGAATCCTTATCGCTCCATCTTGCTTATTTCCTGCAGCATCCCTTTGAGGATTACATGAATTATCAGCTGGATCAATATGCCGACGATACGAATATTGATTTGCCGAAAGGGCTCGATTATTTCGAGAACAAGCTGGATGGCGATCCCGATATAGAGAACTTAATGCTCTACAGCTCAGAGAGGCAGTTCCTGTTTGCCTACAAACAGGGGCATGTGACGAAGCTGGTTTCGACCAATGCCGCGCATTCGTATATCCCTGACGCGATGGCGCTCGAGAATGCAATGGTGTCGGTTCCGAACGCATGGGTCCGCCATGCAATCGGCCAGCAGGATCCGAAGCTATACGCGATGCGAGTGCCGGTCACGGATAAGAATACGCTGAAAAATCTGGGGCAGCTGCTTGTCTATTTCAACTCAGATCGGATTAAGAACGCGCTGGACAGCTATAAGGAGCAGTTAAAGGGCTACATCGTTGTGCTCGGTCCGGCGGGAGAGGTGTTGTTCGACTCCTCTGATACGTATTACGGCGCGAGATATCCCTACACGGATCAAATCGACTCCTTATACAATACCGCGATGCTTGAGCAGGAGTCTTACGTAACGACGCTGACGCAAAACCAAGCTGGTTATCTCGTCGTGGGCGTAGCGCCAAAAGCAGAGGTGGCAGCTGCATATGAAGGGCTGAAGCGCACGATTATTTTGATAAGCGCGATCTGCATCGTTATGGTACTGCTTGTTCCGGTGCTGGTCGTCACTAATTTCGCGAAGCGCACCAATAAGATCATTCGGTTCATGCGCAAGGTGGAGAACGGTGATTTGTCCGCGCGCATCCAAGACGAGAAGGAGGATGAGCTCGGTCAAATCTCGCGCAGCTTCAACGACATGCTTGATGAGCTTTCCCGTCATATCGATAGCGTCTACAAGGCGGAAATCAAGCAAAAGCATACGGAGCTGGCCGCTCTGCAGGCTAGGGTCAATCCCCATTTCCTGTACAACACACTTGAGGTGATCCGCATGCGGGCAGTCTCGCAAGGCGCAAAGGATGTTGGGGAGATGATCTACAGCTTGTCGGTATTGTTCAAAAGCTTCGTGCAGCCGAAAGGCGAAAATACGCTGAAGGATGAGCTTGAGACCTCGCGCCTTTATTTGGAGCTATTCCGCATACGTTACAAGGACAAGCTGTCCTACGAAATTACTTGCGAGCAAGGACTGGAAAACAGGCGGATTATGCGAATGGCGCTGCAGCCAATCATCGAGAATTACGTCGTTCATGGGCTCGATCCGCGTAGGCCGGATAACCATATTCGCATCAGCATCTCTCAAGTCGAAGGAAGGATTCGCATTCAGGCGGACGACAATGGCAGCGGGATAGAAGCAGGCAGGCTGGACGCGATTCGGCAGTCGCTTGATGCGGTAGAGGAGACCGGTGAATCCTTCGGCCTGCGAAGTGTCCATGAACGGCTGAAGCTGCTGTATGGCGCGGATTACGGTCTTGAAATTACGAGTACGCCTGGCGTTGGCACGATCGTGACGCTTGAATTTCCCAACACGGAGGACATGCAGCATGTATAGGGTATTTGTGGTAGACGACGAACCGTTCATTATTGAAGGCTTGTACGATATTATCGATTGGTCGGCATTCGGCTTAGAGATCGTCGGCTCGGCGGAGAATGGGCAGGACGCGCTCGAAGCGCTCAAGGAATCGGCGCCGGATATTTTGCTCACGGACATTTCCATGCCGATCATGGACGGCTTGACCTTGATCCGCGAGGCGAGACAGTTCCGTCCAGATCTTAAAGTGATCATCTTAAGCGGATTTAATGACTTCGATTATATCAAATCCGGCTTGAAGCTTGGCGTCGAGAATTATTTGCTTAAGCCGATTAACATCGATGAGCTTCAGGAGACGCTGGCCAATACGATCGATAAGCTGAATACGATTCGGCCGGATCGTTTGTTCAGCGATTATGATATTCGGATTTTGAGGGATAATATTTTATATCGCTGGTTAACGGGGCGGATTGCGCCGAACGAGCTGAACGAGCGCACGGATATGCTGGACATCAGGCTTGATGCGCCTTACCTTGTCACCGCGGTGCTTCGGACAGAAAGCCAATTCGAACCTTCCTATGAAGCTGCCCAGCGGCTTGCGGTACTGGACAAGACTATGCTGCCATTCGTCGACATTGACGGCGACCTCGTTATCGTGTTCCTGATTGACGAGCCTGAAGCGGGAAAAGCGAAAGCGATGGACGTGCTCGGCAGCATGCAAAAACGGCTGGAGCCCAATCCGCTGCGTATCTCGCTTGGAAGCGTGCAGGAGATGGGAGATGGAGCGCCGCAAAGCTATGCCCATGCCAAAAAGGCGCAGGAGTACTTCTTGCTGCTGGACGAACCGGCAATCGTCGATTACGCGGAGCTTTCACAGCGGGGCGGCATCGAGAATACGACGGCTCAGCCGCTGGATTGGAGCGATTTCTCCAAGCTGATCAAAGCGAAGGAGCTTGAGCAGCTTCACGCGGCAATCGACGAAGAATTCGAACGCTACCAACTGTTGGAAGGCGTAACGCCGGCCTATATTCAGAGCATGGCGATCGAGATGATGATTCGCTTCAAGATGGAGCTCAAAGAAATCAAGCAAGCGGATCAGCCTGAGCTCTACAAGGCGGGCTTCGCGCAAGTCATGCAGGCCGAAACGATTGAAGGCTTGGCTGCCGTCGTCAAGGAGGCTGCGACGTTAACAGTCGATTCGTTAATGCGCGATGTGAAGAGCCCTATCATACAGCTGCTGCTCGGCTACGTGCATGAAAATTACGCGCAGGCGCTGTCTTTGAAATCTTTGAGCCAGCAGTACAACATACATCCCGTCTATCTCGGGCATTTGTTTCAGAAGGAGACGAATGAGACCTTTACCGAATACATCAATAAATACCGGATTGGCAAAGCGAAGGAAATGCTGAAGGAAACGCAATTAAAGGTACAGGAAATCGCGTTGCAGGTGGGCTACTGGGAGACCGGTTATTTCTACAAGCAGTTTAAGAAATACGTAGGGATTTCACCGACCGATTATAAAGGACTGCTCTAACGCAAGGCGGAGCTGTCCTTTTTTCTTTAATTTGTACAGCATACCTTTAGTTTGTTGCCTATTTGAAAATCGTTACATCCGTTATTTTTAGATTAGGCCTTTTATCGCAGGACGAGAAGAGGGCTGGGACTAAAGTAAGCGTATGCTTATACATCATGATTCTGCTTCGAAACACAATACGGGGAGGATTTACAAAATGGGTAGAAAGACAAAAAGCTTTACAATGGCACTTTCGCTGCTGCTGGTCATGTCAATCGTGCTAAGCGCCTGCGGAGGCGGTAAAAACGAAGGCTCGGAAGGCACTGCCGAGAAGCCGGTTGAACTGATCTGGTACACAATCGGTACGCCGCAGAAAGACGTTGACAAAGTTATGGCGGAAGTAAGCAAATATACGGCTGAGAAAATCGGCGTTACGATCAAAATGAACATGATCGACTGGGGCGATTATTCCCAGAAGCTTCAAGTGATGACGGCCTCCGGTGAAGCGGTAGACATTATGTTTACGTCTTCATGGGCATTCGATTACGTTCAAAGCGCAAGAAAAGGCGCTTTCATGCAAGTCGACGATTTGCTGAAAGAGCATGGACAAGGCATCATCGATACGCTTGATCCTGCATTCCTTGAAGGCTCCAAGATCGATGGCCACAACTACGGCATCCCGGCTAACAAAGAGCTTCCTGCCCAAGAGGTATGGCGCTTCAACAAGCAGTTCGTCGACAAATACAAGCTGGACACTTCGAAAGTGTACACGCTTGAAAGCCTAGAGCCGCTGCTCAAAACAATCAAAGAAAACGAGCCGGACGTTTATCCGTTCGCCGTTGACAAAAACCAAATGCCTTACGTGCCATACGACTATGTCATCGAGAAGCTTCCAATGGCCGTATCGCTGGACACAACCGATTACAAAATCGTAAACGTGCTGGACACGCCGGAAATGAAGCAAATCCTGAACACGATGCACAAATATTATAAAGCAGGCTACATTCCAACTGAAGCCGCAACAATGGATTCGATGACAGACGTGCAAACGACTGGCAAATGGTTCGCGGACCGCGCGACATCGCAGCCTTTCGCTGACAACCTTTGGTCTGCAAGCTACGGCTACCCTGTCGTATCTACGCCTGCAAGCGATGCGCTTATCTACAACTGGTCCGTAATGGGCTCTATGCAAGCGATCTCGGCTAACTCCAAATACCCGGAGAAAGCGATGGAATTCCTTAACCTGCTGAATACGGATCCCGTACTTCGCAACATGGTTGATTCCGGAATCGAAGGCGTTCACTACAAGAAAGCTAGCGACAACGTGATGGAAAACCTGGATGAGTCGAAAAACTACGATATGCCTACGTTCTCGCTAGGAAACGTCATGCTGACATACTTGAACACGACTGACCCAACGAACAAATGGGAAGAGTTCAAGAAGTTTAACGATGCTGGCGTGCAAGCTCCGCTTCTAGGCTTCAACTTCGATACTTCGAAGGTAACGACGGAGATCGCTTCCGTGAACAACGTAAAAGAAGAATATTGGGCAGCTCTTATGACGGGTACCGTTGATCCGGAAACCTACCTTGCTCGTGCAAACGAGAAATTCAAAGCAGCCGGCCTTGATAAAATTATGGCTGAAGCGCAGCGTCAACTTGACGAGTGGAGAGCCGCGAACAAGTAATCAAGGGGGGAAGGTATGAGGCGGATGCTTGGCATCCGATTCATACCTTCTCTCATTAATCTGACAGCAGAGAGGTGATCACATGGGAGCCTTTGGGCGATTTTTCAAAAATATTAACAAAAATGCGGCAATGCTGATCATGGTTCTGCCAGCGACATTATGGTTCATCTTTTTCTCCTACCTGCCGATGGCGGGGATGGTTATCGCATTCAAGGAGTACCGCTACAGCCGTGACGGATTCCTGGCAAGCATCATTGAAAGCAAATGGGTTGGCTTGCAAAACTTTAAATTCCTATTCAGTACGAATGACGCTTACATCATTACGCGAAATACGGTCGTTTACAACATCTTCTTCATCGTCCTCGGACTGGTAATTGCCGTTGCAATGGCGATTATGCTCGCGGAGATTACGAATAAGCGGCTAGCGAAGGTTTATCAGACAGGCATGTTCCTGCCTTATTTCCTATCATGGGTTATCGTCGGTTATTTCGTATTCAGCTTCCTAAGCCTGGATCGCGGCGTCGTTAACCAAGTAGCAGGCTGGTTCGGCATTGATCCGATGAACTGGTACTCGGACCCTACCTATTGGCCGATTATTATCGTCGTCGTCTTTTTGTGGAAATCGGTCGGCTATAACAGCGTTATTTATTTGGCAGCCATCATGGGTATCGATAAATCGCTTTATGAGGCCGCTATGATCGACGGCGCGAACAAATGGCAGCAGATCCGGAACATTACGATTCCTATGCTGACGCCGCTCATTACCATATTGACGCTGCTTGCCATCGGGAAAATTTTCTATGCGGATTTCGGTCTGTTCTATCAAGTCCCTCGTGATTCGGGAACGCTATACAGCGTGACGAACGTTATCGACACCTATGTGTACCGCGGGCTTAAATCGACAGGCGAGATCGGGATGAGTACGGCCGCCGGCCTATATCAATCGCTCATCGGCTTTATCCTTGTCATTACATCAAATGGTATCGTACGCAAATTCAATAAAGACAATGCGCTGTTCTAAATATGCGGGCCTGATGGCCTGATATGCTCGCATTGCGAAGGGAGGAAACCGTTGTGTCCGCACAAACGACGAAAGGCCGCGATTTTCATAGACTGACACCGGTTTGGAATATAGCTTTTCATGCCGTAGCCGGAATTTTTGCACTGCTCTGCGTATTTCCTTTTTTGTTCGTTACGGTCATCTCGTTCACGGATGAGTCTACGCTAGCGAAAAACGGCTATCAGCTGTTTCCGGAAAAATGGAGCGTGGAGGCGTACACCTATTTATTTAAGGCAGGGGACCAGCTTCTTCGCTCTTACGGGGTGACGATTGCGGTTACGCTTATCGGTACGGTTATCGGTGTCGTCTTTACGGCGCTATTCGCTTACGCGATTTCGCGCCACAGTTTTAAATACCGTAATTTCTTCGCTTTTTTCGCCTTCTTCACTATGCTGTTCAACGGCGGCCTCGTGCCGACCTATATTATCGTTACGCAGCTGCTCGGGCTTAAGGATTCCATCTGGGCGCTTATCCTGCCGCTAGCGGTCAACGCGTTTTATATTATGATCCTTCGTACGTTTTTCTCGACCATGGTGCCTGACGCGATTATCGAATCCGGAAAAATCGACGGAGCCGGAGAGTTCGGAATTTTCTTCAAGCTGGTGCTGCCTTTATCGCTGCCCGGCCTTGCTACGATTGCCTTGTTCAGCACGCTAGGCTACTGGAACGATTGGTTCAACGCGCTGCTGTACATTAACACGCCGAATTTAGTGCCCCTTCAGTCGATGCTGATGCGGATTGAAAATAGCATGCAATTCATTATGCAAAACTCGCAAAATGCGTCGCTCAGCATGGGCGTTTTGCAATCGATGCCGCAGGATACGTCGCGCATGGCGATGGTCGTGCTCGCAACGGGCCCGATCGTGTTCGCTTATCCGTTCTTCCAGCGTTATTTCATTCAAGGCTTGACGGTTGGTGCCGTTAAGGAATAATTACGAATCCCTCTCTAAAGGAGCATAACCAATATGGAACAATTCCGTTTACCCAAAATACCGATGCCGGAGCTTACGCTGCCGCAGGCAGTACAAGACGTGCTGAAAGAGGCAGAGGAGAAGCTTGCGCATCGTCCGAAGCTGCTTCAGCTGTTCAAGAACTGCTTCCCGAATACATTGGAAACAACCACGAAGCTGATGGATGACGGTACGACCTTTGTCATTACGGGAGATATTCCTGCCATGTGGCTGCGCGACTCCGTAGAGCAGGTTATTCATTACGTTCCCCTCGCGAAAGAGGACAAGGATTTGCAGCGCATCATCGGCGGCTTGGTAAAGCGCCATATGGCTTATATCCAAATCGATCCCTATGCGAATGCATTCAATGAAATCGATAACGATTGGCACTGGAACACAACGGACGAGACGGATATGTCGCCATGGGTATGGGAGCGCAAGTTCGAGCTGGATTCGATTTGCTTCTCCATCCGACTTGCCCATGCGTACTGGAAGGAAACCGAGCTAACGGATATTTTTGATTCCGGCTTCAAAGCAGCGATGCGCAGCATCGTGAAGCTGTGGAAAACCGAGCAGCGCCATTTCGAGCAATCGCCTTACCGTTTTGTGCGGGATAACGGCATTCCTACCGATTCGCTCCGCAATGACGGACTAGGCATGCCTATCAATTATACGGGCATGATTTGGTCGGGCTTCCGCTCGAGCGACGACGCTTGTGATTTCCATTACAACGTGCCGGCGAACATGTTCGCCGTAGTTGCGCTGCGCCAGATGAGAGATATCGCAGAATGGGTATTCCGCGATATGGACTTCGTTAAGGAACTTAAGAAGCTTGAAGACGACGTGGACCACGGCATTCAGCTGTACGGCATTTACCAGCATCCTGAATTTGGTCCGATCTATGCCTACGAGACGGATGGATTCGGCAACTATTGCCTAATGGACGATGCGGGTACGCCCGGCTTGATGTCCATTCCTTACCTCGGCTATACGACTGCCGATGATGCGATCTACCAGAATACGAGAAACTTTGCGCTGAGCAAGAGCAACCCGTTCTATTACGAAGGAAGCGCGGCAAAGGGAATCGGAAGCCCGCATACGCCTCCAGGCTATATCTGGCATATGGCGTTGTCGATGCAAGGGATTACAGCAATCGGCAACGAAGAAAAGCTTGCTTTAATCGCGATGCTGGAAGCTACAGACGGCGATACCGGCTATATGCATGAAGGCTTTCACGCCGACGATCCGACCGTATTCACGCGCAAATGGTTCGCTTGGTCGAACAGCCTCTTCGCGCAGCTCGTCTACAAGGCGATGAAGGATGAGCTTCTATGAGCATGAACACGGTTATTTTCTACGATTCTTCCTTTCCGCTGGCTGAAAAGCTTAGCGAAGGTACAGAAGGGCAATTGCTGAAGCTTGGCAACGTCGTCCGCGCTTCGGGCTTAGCCAGAGCGCTGCAAGCGGCAGAGGGAGGCAGCTTCGTCAATCTGCATGCGCCGTATTTTCCAAAGGAAGCATGGGGAGAAATATTGGCGTTTCTAAAACGCGGAGGCGGCTTGATCAGTATCGGAGGGGCGCCGTTCAAGCACCCTGTCATCCGTGCCGAAGACGGCAGCTGGATAGCAGAGAATGAGCAAACGGCGTACCATCGCGAGCTTCACATCCATGAAATGCTGCCTGTAAGCGCAGCACCAATCCAAACGCTGTCTGCTATGCGGGATATTCCGCTGCTGGAAGGCAAAGAACCGCTGTTTGAGGTTGCAAGCACATGGAACATGGTGCCCCATGTCACTAAAAGCAGTGATTTGCCTCATCAAATGGGCTCTGCAGGACCAATGGATGCGCAGCTGTATCCGCTCCTGAAGGGCATATCGGCGGAGGGAAGAGAAGTCGCGGCACCAGTCGTGCTCTGGGAGAACACGAAAGGCATGTTCGCGGGAGCTCGCTGGCTCTTCGTCAATCAGCCGCTTACCGAGCTGTTCTGGCAATCGGGAGGAGCTGCCGAGCTTGGACGCTGGATCGCATTCTGCGAAGCCGGCGTAACCGAGCTTTGGCTTAAACCCAATTACGCGTCCTATGAGCCAGGCGAGCGTGCGCTTCTAACGCTTCAGGTACAGCAGCTTGGCCGCCATGCGGTTCAAACGGCTGCAAGCCCCAGCTGGAGCTTCTCGATTAAGGTTCAGCATGACCGTATGCCTGAGCAGCGCTGGACAACCCAACTGCGGATTGATGCGACCGGCAGCCAGGCCATCAAGCGATTGCCGGTAGAGCTTACCGTTGAGAGCGGCTATTACAACGTAGAATGCAAAGCCGAATCGTCCACGGGCGAAGTTCGGTTACTCCGCCAAGGCTTTTGGGGCTTTGACTCGGAGCTGCTCAAAGGGGGCAGCCCCGTCACTTGCGAGCGCGATTATTTCATAAAAGACGGCCGTCCGATGCCGGTTGTCGGCATGACTTATATGACCTCCGACGTTGCGCGCAAGTTTTTGTTTCTGCCGAACGCTTCCGTATGGGACCGGGATATGGCCCAGATGCGCAAAGCGGGCATCAACTGGATCAGAACCGGCATATGGACGGCTTATCGGAATGTAATGCAAGTAGACGGACATGCTTCGGAGGAGGCGCTTCGCTCGATCGATGCGTTCCTGT
This sequence comes from Paenibacillus sp. J22R232, assembly GCF_056269165.1. NCBI lineage: Bacteria > Bacillati > Bacillota > Bacilli > Caryophanales > Paenibacillaceae > Paenibacillus > Paenibacillus sp. J22R232. The sequence continues at coordinate 104,395 of NZ_JBWDNK010000014.1, forward strand.
TGACTGCGAAGCGCCATGATCTGCAGGTCACGTTTACGTTCTTCTCGTTTACGCCGGAAACGTGGGAAGGGCAGAACCCCTACCTTGATCCGCGGAGCGTTGAAGCCCAGAAACGCTTTATCCGCTCTATTATTACCCGCCATAAGCAGTCGAAGCATGTGGATTGGGATCTGATCAATGAGCCTTCTATGTTCGATCCGCCGCGCATATTCTCGGATGGTCCAAGATCGGCTCGCGATCCTTTCGAGAAGGCCGCTTTCGCGGGTTGGCTGGAAGAGCGCCATGGGTCAGTTGATCGGCTGCAGAAGCTGTGGAACATGACGCCGGACCAGCTGCCAAGCTTTGAGTCGGCGGTCCCGCCCGAGCCGGAGGAAATCAATTTCGACGTTCAGGATATGCATCAAGGCAAGAAGGGTACGCGTTGGCTCGATTACGTGCTGTTCTCCATGGATATGCACAATCGCTGGGCAGCGGAGCTGTACAAGACGATCAAAGAAGAATGTCCGGACCACTTGGTAACGGTTGGACAGGATGAAGCACTCGGAGCGCAGCGTCCATCCCCGTTCTTCTACGGCGAAGTCGTGGATTATACGACCGTGCATTCGTGGTGGCTCAATGACCATCTAGTATGGGACAGCATCTTTGCCAAGACAGCGGATAAGCCTAATCTCGTGCAGGAAACCGGCATTATGTACGTCGAAACGCCGGATGGCCGCGCCAAGCGCTCGGAGGAGGAGCTCCGCAGCATCCTTGAGCGCAAGTACGCTTACGCCTTTGCGACAGGCGGGGCAGGCGCAGTGCAATGGATATGGAATACCAATTATTATATGGATAATGCGAATGAATCGCATATCGGCGCGCTTCGGGCAGACGGAACGGAAAAGCCGGAGGCCGATGTTTCCTATGATTTCGGTTCGTTCATGGCGGAAATCAGCGATTTGTTCCAAGGGCGCGAGCTTGAAGACACGGTCGTAGTCTTCCCGTACTCGAATGATTTCTCCAATCGCAAGCTGGCTTTCGACGCAACGACGAAAGCGACCCGGGTGCTCGCATATGAGCTGAATAAGTCATTCCGCGGAGTAGGCGAATATCACTTGGATGAGCTGGAAGCAACGCCGGTTAAGCTCGTCATCGTGCCAAGCGCGCATAATATGGACGATGCTGCATTCGATCAGCTGCTAGCATACATTGAACGTACAGGTGCGACTTTGCTGCTGACGGGTCCAACCAGCTTGGATGCTTATTGGCGTCCAGTCGAGCGGCACTCGGAGCTGTTTGGGGCACGCGAGCTTGTCAATGTGCGCCGCGAGGAGCTGCTCCATATCGGCAATCGATTGCTGCCGGTATCTTATGGCAGCCGCAAAATTGCGGAAGTGTGGAAGGAAGCACGCCTTCATACGGAGAATGCCGAAGCCGATCAGCTTGTCGAGCTGCCGCATGGCAAGGGACGAATACTGTGGTGCCCACTTCCCGTAGAGCTGAATGATCGCATTGAGCCGATTTCGGCGATCTACCAATATGCGCTTCAGTCCTCAGGCTGCAGAGAAGAACTGAACTGGTTGAAAGGCGGCAACTTCCCAGGCGTATATGGCCGCAAGCTGAACTTCCAAGAAGGAGCGCTGCTTACTTTCGTTTCCGAGTTCAGCTTGGATGTCGAAATCGAAGTGGAGGACCCTGCAACGGGGGTTCGCTATGCATTCGTGCTAGAGAAGGAACGTTCCGTATTATTCGCGGTGAACAAGAGCGGAGAGCTATTGTCCGTATACCGCCCGAATCAAGTGAACGTAACAGTGCTGCCGGCTAACGAACATTAAGAAGAAGAGGTGTTCAGCAATGACCTATGAAAGAACAGCCCATATCATCTCGCATACCCACTGGGACCGGGAATGGTATTTGCCATATGAGAAGCATCATGTCCTGCTCGTCAAATTGATGGATACGCTGCTTCATACGCTAGATACCGATCCGGACTTTAAAAGCTTTTACCTGGACGGTCAAACGATTATTCTTGAGGACTATTTGCAGGTTCGTCCGGAAAACCGTGAACGCCTTGAACGCTACATCAAAGAAGGGCGCATTCCAATCGGTCCATGGTATATCCTACAGGATGCATTCCTGACGAGCAGCGAAGCGAATATTCGCAATCTGCAAATCGGCCATCAGGATGCCGGGCGCTACGGTACGATTGCCAAAGTCGGCTATTTCCCCGATACGTTCGGCAATATCGGACAGGCCCCGCAAATTTTGCGCCAAGCCGGTATTGACAACGCGGTGTTCGGAAGAGGCGTGAAGCCGACGGGCTTCAACAATACGGTAGCGGATTCCGATTATGAATCCTCTTTCTCGGAGCTGATCTGGGAAGGTCCGGATGGCTCCCGCGTGCTGGGCGTGCTGTTCGCGAACTGGTATTGCAACGGCATGGAAGTGCCAACTGACGAAGCGGGCGCGAAGGAATATTGGGAGCGGAAGCTTGCGGAAGCAGAGAAATATGCGGCAACGGGACAATTGCTGTTCATGAACGGCTGCGACCACCAGCCGATCCAACAGGATTTGTCTGCTGCGCTCGCAACGGCAAGAGAACTTTTCCCGGAGACGGAGTTTATCCACTCTAATTTCCATGATTATTTGGCTTCCGTCAACGCGTCGCTTACGCGCGAGCTGTCGGTCGTCAAAGGCGAGCTGCGCAGTCAGCGGACCGACGGCTGGTCCACGCTCGTAAATACGGCTTCCGCCCGCGTATATTTGAAGCAAATGAACCAGCTTGGCCAAGCGATGCTGGAGAAGGTCGCTGAGCCGCTGGCAGCGCTGGCTTATTCGCTAGGCCATGAATATCCGCATCACCTGTTCACTTATGCGTGGAAAACACTGATGCAGAACCATCCGCATGACAGCATTTGCGGCTGCAGCGTGGATGAGGTTCACCGTGAGATGATCACCCGCTTTGATAAAAGCCGCCATGTTGCGGAATCCATCATTGACGATAGCAAAAAAGCGATCGCGGACAACGTGGACACGCTGGTATTCGAGCAATATGGCGAAGCTGCGCTGTCGCTCGTCGTGTTCAATACAACCGGCTGGAATCGCACGGGTGTCGTAGAGGTTGAGCTTGATATCGAACGCATCTACTTCCGTGACGGCTTGCCGCTGGATCAAATGAACCAAAAAATGTACGCGGTCGATGTGACGGGCAGAACGCTTGTTGATCGCAGCGGGGCTGCTATCCCGCATACGGCTGAGGATTTGGGACTGCAGTTCGGCTATGACCTGCCGGATGACAAATTCCGCCAGCCGTACATGAGCCGGCGGGTAAAGCTGACGTTCGAAGCGGAGCAGGTTGCTGCGCTAGGCTTCGCTTCCTATGCCTACGTTCGGAACGCAAAAGCAGAGCAGGAGCAAGCAGAATCATTGATTGCCGGCGAGCATGCGCTTGAGAACGAGTGGTTGCGGGTTGACGTAGCAAGCGACGGATCGTTCAACCTGCTTGATAAGCGTAATGGACAGGTATTCCAAGGTCTTGGCGTTTACGAGAATACAGGTGACATCGGCAATGAATATATGTACAAACAGCCGGATGGCGAACTGCCATTAACGACTAAAGGAATGACTGCAAGCATCGAGCTTGTGGAAAACACGCCTTACCGGGCAACATTTGCCATCGTTCATGAATGGGCCGTTCCGGCTTCGGCGGACGAGCAATTCGAGACCGAGAAGCAGGAGGCAGTCTACTTCCCCGAGCGGAAATCGCAGCGTACGGAACAAACCGTGCCGCTTACGATACGTACGGAGATCTCGCTTACGCGCGGCGGACAAAGCCTGGATTGGAAATCTTCCTTTAACAACCAAGCCAAAGACCACCGCGTACGGGTGTTGTTCCCGACAGATCTAGCTGCTGCAGCCCATCAAGCGGATGCGATATTCGAGATTGCAAAACGCGACAATGAGCCGGCTGCCGAATGGGTAAACCCAAGCAATGCGCAGCATCAGCAGGCATTCGTTGACGTGAGCGGCGAGCAAGCCGGATTGACGGTAGCGAATTTGGGCTTGAACGAATACGAAGTGCTGCGTGACGGACGGAATACGATTGCGGTTACGCTGCTTCGCTCCGTAGCAGAGCTTGGCGATTGGGGCGTGTTCCCTACGCCGGAAGCGCAATGCCTAGGCGAGCAAAGCTTCAGCATCAGCATCATTCCGCATAACGGCAACGGCGCTGAATCAGGCGCTTTTGCGGCAGCCTACCAATTCCAAGTGCCTTGGACAGTGAGCGGTACGGACGTTCATGAAGGCAAGCTGGCTTCGGCAGGCGCGCTCTTCGAATGGGAAGGAAGCACGCTTGCCTTTTCTTCCTTGAAGGTAAATGAGCCATCCGGGGACATGATGCTTAGATGGTATAATATGCTGCCTTCGGCTTCTGAGCTGAAGCTGGCTTCAGGCGATGCGGCGCAAGCCATCGCAGAAGCTTATAAAAGCGACGTGCTTGAGCAGCAAGGTCAGGCGCTGGAAGGAAATAACGCATATCAGCTGCCTGTAGGACCGTGTGAAATCGTGACAATTGGCATTAAGCATTCTTAATCGTTTTGAAAAGGGTCTGACTCAAAAGGGGGTCGCTCCCTGAAGAAGCAGCTCGCACAATCGAAAATAAGAAGAAATTCGCATTAAACAAGCGTTGCAGAGGGGTATTCTGCAACGCTTGTTTTTATTTCGGTCTCTTGCTGATTTATTTGGAGAATGATGGTAAACGGAGCATGTAAATGATTCTGGAGAAGCGTCAGCGGTCGTTTTTGTGAAGGGATGAGGGCCTCTGCTCGTTGATTCAAAGGAAACCCTGAGCAATGGCGATCGGAAGAATAGTTAAATGTGCAGTTTATGTGTGCAGTTTGTCGTGCGCCGCTCTCCCAAAGGACGGCGATAGCCGTTCGCCTTGCTACGCGGCTTGAATGTGTTTATCCCGATTGCAAGGTGGTCATAATGGGAAGAGACAGCAGAAGCGGAGACGACAGCCAATGATAAAACCTTCACAGGAACCAATAGACAACATGTCCCAGCAGGAACAAGCGAGTGCTCCGCTATTTGATGATATTGGTCGAAATACAGAAACGATCATGCGCGAAATGGGCCGCAGCGATGACATTGTCGTCCGGGAAATCCGAAGCGAGGGAAGCCCGCTGCCTGCTGCCGCAATCGTGTATATTGACGGCATGTCGGATGCCGCAATTATTAATACTTACATATTCGACGTGATGAATCGATCGCTTCAAGAAAAGCTGGGCATTGACGAAGATTCCGTTGGCAAAATAAATATCATAGAAGGCCTGATTGCCGCGATGGGCTCCATTCATATCGTAAGGGACATGGACAAGCTCTATCAGTCATTGTTGTCGGGAGAAGCCATTATCTTTCTGGCAGGCAGCGATCGCGCATACCGCATTGATATCCGTCAATGGAAAGGCAGAGACGTTACGGAATCAACCAATCAGACGTCTATTCGGGGCCCGCGGGAAAGCTTTACCGAAACGCTGCGTGTGAACACTTCACTCGTGCGCAGGAAGATTAAGGACCCCCGCTTGTGGCTGGAAACGATGCCGATAGGCCGCATTACGAAAACCGATGTCACGATCATGTATTTGAATGGCATTGCGAAGCCTTCTGTTATTAACGAGGTTCGGACGCGGTTAGGAGCCATTGAAATAGACGGCATATTAGAGGGCGGCTACATCGAGGAGCAAATCGAGGATGCCAAATATTCGATTTTCCCTACGGTGTACAACACCGAGCTACCGGACAGCGTTGCTGCGCAATTGTTGGAAGGCAAAGTCGCGATTCTGATCGATGGCACACCAAACGTTCTAGTGGTACCAACCCAATTCGTCAGCTTCGTGCAGTCGACAGAGGATTATTACCAGCGCGCCTTGTACGCGAGCTTGCTTCGCTTGCTGCGTTTTGCCAGCGGATTTATCTCATTGCTGCTGCCCTCGTTATATATCGCCATTACGACGTTTCATCGGGACATGCTGCCGACATCCCTATTAATAAGCTTGGCTGCTCAGCGTGAGGGAGTTCCCTTCCCCGCCTTTATTGAGGCGGTCGCAATGGAGATCACCTTCGAGATTTTGAGAGAGGCAGGTCTGCGGATGCCGCGGGCAATCGGCCAAGCCGTATCTGTCGTCGGCACGCTCGTAATCGGCCAAGCGGCCGTAGAGGCGGGAATAGTCTCTGCCGCGATGGTTATCGTCGTTTCGGTCACTGCCATCTCGACCTTTACGGTGCCGGCTTACAGCATGTCGATACCTGTCCGGATGCTGCGTTTTGCATTCATGGCACTCGCGGCAAGCTTCGGGTTATTCGGCATTATTATGGGTTTGTTTACGTTATTGCTGCATTTATGCTCTCTGCGATCATTTGGAGAGCCATATATGGCGCCATTTAGTCCCTTTATTGCGTCAGAGCAGGAGGATGCGCTCATCCGGCTGCCGCGCTGGCTCTCGTTCAACCGGCCAAGCAGTTCGCAGAAGAGCAACCGGGTCAGACAGCAAAAGTGACTGCGGCAGGCGGAAAGGAGCATAAGCGGGATGATGCATAAAGCCATTATAGTGTTACTGTGCATGCTGCTTCTGACAGGCTGCTGGAGCAGGCGCGAGCTAAATGAACTGCTGATCGTTCTCGGAATAGCCGTCGATTGGGAGGACGGGGAATACCTCGTATCGTTCCAGGTTGTGAATCCGAGCGAAATATCAGCGCAGCGCAGAGGCGGGGACCGGCCGCCGAGCACGCTTTACCAGGGCAGGGGCAAGACGATGTTCGAGGCTGCCCGCTCCGTTACCGCAGAGGCTCCGCGCAAGGTATACATCGGACATCTGCAAATTTTCGTGATCGGCGAGAGTCTTGCCAGACGCGGCATACGGGATTTTCTCGATAATACGCTGCGGGACAATGAAGCGCGCATGGACTTTAATGTCGTTGTTGCCAAAGGCTCCAAAGCCGAGGATATATTGAAAATCTATACGCCGCTGGAGAAGCTGCCTACCCAAAATATGCTGAGATCGCTTGAGACCTCCGAGAAATCCTGGGCACCGACCGTTTCGGTCACGATGGACGATATTTTGAATGCACTCTCCGATGACGGCAAGGAGCTTGCCCTCACCGGCATCCAAATTCTCGGCAACCAGAAAAAAGCGGAAACAAAGGAGAATGTAGAGACATTCCTGCCCCCCGGCCATTTTCGCTATACGGGCATTGCAGCCTTCAAAAAAGATAAGCTTATCGGCTGGTTAAATGAAAGGGAAAGCAAAGGCTATACCGATATGACGAATAATTTGGACAGCACCTCCGTTGAGCTGCGCTGCGGCGAACGCAACTATATGGGAATTGAGATCACATCGTCCGAGTCAAGCATCAAGATGAACGTTCAGGATGGCGTACCCATCGCCCATATTCATTTCCAGACGGAAGCGAATATCGTAGATCGTTCCTGCAAGGAAGTAAATCTTGCCGATCCAGCCGTCATTGAAAAGCTGGAGCAGCAGGTGGCGAAGGTCATACAGGGAAATGCGGAGGCTTCGGTAAAACGTGCCAAGAAGCTTAAGGCCGATATATTCGGACTCGGCAGCACGCTTGGCAGGCAGCATCCCGATCAATGGAAGTCAATGCGGCAAGCATGGGGCGATGAAGGTTTTCAGGCGGTCAAGCTGTTCTACCATATTGAGGTGAATATCCGCAAAACGGGAACGACAGGAAACACCACGATGAAATAGCCGTCTGTAGGGAGGAGACATTAGCGTTGTCAGCTTTAATGTTCGTTTTGGTTTTTTCGATATGCGTGGCTTGGTGGGAGCTGCCGAAGCTTAAGGAGAAGAAGCTCAGAAAAGAGATTGCCGTATTTGTGGTGATGCTTCTGCTCGGCACGGGTTTGTATGGAGCTCTTGTCATGCATGCGAAGCTGCCAAATCCGTTTATGCTGCTAAAAGAGGTTTATGGAACGTTTGCTTAAAGCCAGCCGCAAGGATCATGGGGGGAGTACAAATGAGTGATCGCATAGCAAGCGACAATGGTCAAATATCAACTAGGCAATTCATGATTTTGGTCATCTTATGTACCGTCGGTGACTCCATACTCATTCTCCCTACGATCATTGCGGCTTATTCCATGCAAAATGCATGGTTAACGATGTTATTCAGCTGCTTAATCGGTCTTGGAATAGGAACCTTGTACGGGCTGATGATCAAAAAAATGCAGGGAGGCAGCTTGACCGCTTTCGTGCAGCAAACGTTAGGAAAGACTATCGGCGCAATCGTTTGTCTGCTCTTTATCGTTTATTTCATCTACTTGCATATTACGCTGACAAGCGAGATGACGCAATTCATTACGACGCAGCTGATGCCGGAAACGCCTGCCAACGCCGTATTCATTCTCTTTTTGACCGTCGTTATTATTGCCTACCGGTTAGGCGTGGAGACTTTCGCCCGGATGGGTGAGATTTTGTTTCCGTTTTTTATACTGTTTTTTATGTTCATGGTTGTCTTTCTTATGCCGCAGGTCGATGCTGCGAAGATGCAGCCGGTATTAGCTGAGGGCTTCTCACCGGTATGGAGAGGGCTGCCCATCACAACGGCTGTTCCTTTTATGGAGACCATTATAATCCTAGCCGTTGTTCCGCACCTGAAAGGGAATAAGGCGGCTATGAAGCCACTGCTCAAAGGACTGGCAATCGGCGGACTGATCTTGTTTATAACGGTCCTGCTTTGCGTGCTCGTGCTGGGCTCGAGCTTAATGGAAACGAAGTACTATCCTACCTTTATTCTCGCTCAGAAAATCACGGTTGGAAACTTTTTGGAGCGTATAGAGGCCATCCTCGCTTTCATGTGGATCACTACCGTGTACTTTAAAACGCTGCTGATCTTTTTTGCGATTATCAAAAGCATCGAACAGCTATTCCGCTTAAAGGAAAGCATTATGCTTACGATCCCTCTTGGGATGATATTGCTTGTTGGTTCCGTCATCGGCACGCCTAATATCGTGGTCTACAATGATTTGATTAAATTTTATTGGGCTCCGTATGACATCACGATGTGCCTTGTGCTTCCCCTATTGCTGATGGGCTGGTCTTCCATTAGAGGGGAAGGAAAACCGAAGCCCAATCTCGCCGCCACCCCCAAATCGGAGCAATCCGGCCATTCTTGAGAGGCGGCTTGATTTACTCTTATTCCCGCTAACAGAGTTAAATGGGTCCATGCTATAATAGAGGTATTCGCGTAACTTATTAGGATCGAATCAGGGTCTCCTCGGAGCGGAGGGACTCTTTTTTATTGCAAATCCGAGTTGCCATACATAGCAGGAGGGAAACGAAATGGCTAAAGGACCGAAGCGGCCGACCAGGGATGAATTCGAGCTGGAGGAGCTGGGTGAACGATTGGTAGAGGCTAAGCAGGAAGGTACGGAGCTGCTGCTCACGATATGGGCAGCGGAAGAGCAGGTACGGGGCGTAATCACAACGCTCGATTCCCGGACGAAGAAGGTTCACGTGGAATACATGGGCAGCGTCACGAAGGTTCCTTTTATGGATATTATGAAGATCGAGAGCCCTTATTAATCTAATTCACGTATGGATAAAACCTCCTTCGTTCACGGTTTGAGCGATTAGGAGGTTTTTTGCATTGTTCGGTAAGGCTCGTTTGAGCAATGGGGGACAGAGGACTATAATGGAGTAGTGGCATCACGGGAACAAACATTGATACAATTTAAAGGAGGAATTATATAAATGCATCCAACGCAGCAGCATTTGGAAAATTACGCGGCGCTTGCCGTTCAAGTCGGCGTCAACGTGCAGCAAGGTCAAACGGTGGTCGTCATGGCTCCGATCGCTGCCGCGCCTTTGGTAAGGCTTATCGCATCAAAAGCTTACGAAGCAGGCGCGAGAAATGTTCATGTGGAATACAACGACGAGCAGCTGTCCCTCATTAAATACAAGCAGGCTCCGGAGGAGGCTTTGGCCGAGTATCCGATGTTCCGCGCGAAGGCGTGGGAGGATTTCGTAGAGCTGGGAGCGGCGTTCATTACGATTTATTCCCCTAACCCCGACCTGCTTAACGAGGTTGATCCGGCAAGGGTAGCGGCGGCATCGAAGGCAGCATCGACTGCGCTTAGCGGGTATAGAAGCTCGCTTATGAACCATACCAATGCTTGGTCGCTGCTCTCGTACGCGACTCCGGAATGGGCGGCTAAAGTGTTTCCGGATGTCTCGCAGGACGAAGCTTTGCAAAAGTTATGGGAGCGGATCATTGATGCGACGCGCATCGGCTTGGACGATCCGATTGAGGCTTGGAAGGAGCATAACGCGAAGCTGCTCCAAATGGTCGAGGTACTTAATGCCAAACGCTATAAACAGCTGGAATATGAGGCGCCAGGCACGAGCTTGACAGTCGAGCTGCCGGATGGCCATATTTGGCTGGGCGGCTCCAAAGCGAATGCGAAAGGCATTTACTTCAATCCGAACATGCCGACCGAGGAAGTATTTACGATGCCGAGAAGGGGCGGGGTGAACGGCACGGTGCGCAGCACGAAGCCGCTTAACTACAATGGACAGGTCATTAACGGCTTCTCCTTGACCTTCAAGGATGGCAAAGTAGTGGATCATGCAGCCGAGCAAGGCTATGAAGCTTTGACAAGCTTATTGAACACGGATGAGGGAGCAAGGCATCTAGGAGAGGTAGCATTGGTGCCGCATGATTCTCCGATCTCCAATTCGAACGTAACGTTTTTCAATACGCTATACGACGAGAATGCTTCCTGCCACTTGGCATTAGGGCAAGCTTATCCGGTTAATATCAAAGGCGGCACGAAGATGAGTGCCGAGGAGCTGCTCGCCCATGGCGCCAACAGGAGCCTGACGCACGAGGATTTCATGATCGGCTCTCCGGATATGAACATTGACGGCGTCACGCAAGAGGGAACACGCGAACCGATATTCCGAAACGGAAATTGGGCGATTTAATAGAAATTAATAGAAAAGGGCTCTAGTTCTGCGGCTGATGCTGCCGAGCTAGAGCCCTTTTACAGTTTCAGGCTGTTTTTTTGCTTGAAAAGTTGTCGTTTTTGTTTTAGAAATAAAACTTTTCCATTTCGGCGGGCACGCCATTGCGCATCAACAGCTCCGCAAGCGTGTCGCTGGCAGCGGGAGCATCACCGGAAGTCAGCAGACGGACCGCAAATTTGTTCGCTTGACGCTCGTACTTCCCCGCGTTGAAAAACGATTGCTCATCGAGCCAAAAGCGGTTGAAGCCCGGATGAAGCCGATCATGTCCAAGCTCATGGGCACAGACGAACCGGCACCAATCCTCCGGAAGCTTATCGTGGATGACGATAAAGCGCCGCCGCAGCTTTTTGAAATAAAGGCCTCTTGTCCCTTCCCCTAGATCCGCATAACGGATATGGATGCCAATACCCTGAGCGATGGTAAAGGGATCGTTGGTCTTGAATTTTCGAATGAGCTTTACGATCATTTTATCCATAGCAACACCTACCCTTTGGCATCATCAGGAGCATCGCCTGCCGAGTCGGACTTTTTTTTGTGTTTATTCATCTGCTTGGCTTCCCAGAACAGTCCGGTTAATACATCCATCACGCGTTGACGGTCGACGGGGCTCATCGGCACGCCATCGAACATAATTTCTCCGTCCTCTTCCAGCAGCTTCTTGAAATCGCGTTTATCCTTATACGTCGCCCATTCGGGTATGGCGGCAACCGCCGCATCGCGTCCTAGCAAATAATCGGTTGTCGTTTGGAGAATATCAGCCAGCTTCTGTAAGTCCTCGCTTGTTGGCGTTACGCGGTCATTCTCGATATGTCCCAAATTAGATCTGCCCATCTCGAGCTGGGTGGCGACATCCTGCTGTGTTAACCCGCGTTCCGTGCGCAGTTGTTTAATTCTAGCTCCTAATGACATTTTAAATACCCTCCATTTATCGAATTAGGTATTTTAAATACTTGACGGTAATTAAAATACCTAATACAATGAGATTTATCAGACGACAGCTTATATTATCTATCCCATAAGGAAATTTGCTAGTTAAAATACGTAAATCAAGTATATTTTTTGTCGAGAGTATTGTCAATACCACTATTGGACGATATTTTTTTATCATTGATGGTATTTTAAATACTCAATCATGATTTCATCCTCGGGAGGGACAAAAATGAAGGAAGAACAACGGATTATTGACCAATTAACTTCTTATAAAAGGCTCAAGGCAAGAAAAAAACAGCTAGAAGGCACAGCAGTCGGACCTGGGATTCGCTTAAGCAGCATGTCGGAGGATGACGATCTGCAGGAGCTGCACCGGCAGCTGCGCAAGCTTCCTTCCTATATGTATTTGGACGAGCATGAGCAGCGGATCGAAACGGCGGCACACGCGAATTTAAAGAAGTACCCATTAGGAACCCGTGCGCAGCTTAGCGAGGTTATGAAAAGCAGGGCAGCCGCAAGCCCGGGTGACGAGAAGCTGCTGCGCGAACTGGAACAAAAGATCGAGAAGGTATTGGAGTCGCGCTCAGGTTCTAATGGTTTTGAAGGCTATATGGGCGTCATCGATAAAATAAGCGAGCTTCAGGATATCGAAAAGGAATTGCGGAGCATGGACGAAGCGCTTGAAGCGCTGGAAGGATATGAGCCTGATTATGCCCGGCTGCTGAGATTGCGTTATATAGAAGGAAAGCCTACTGAGTTCGTTGCTTCGGAGCTTGGAATCGTTGATCGCACGTTCCGCAGATGGAAGCAAAAGGCGCTTGCCGAAGTTGTCCGCTTTCTGTCCGGCTAATGTCCGTTTTCGCTCAACTAACCGTGATATTATGATATTGTGCAAGAGATCATAACCGGGGACGAGCGGAGAAACATTCCGATCGTCCCTTTTGTTTTGCCCGAGCAAAGGAGGTGGTTCAAATGTAAGTGCATAGGCGAGTTGCTGCAGGCGGTAAGGCTGATCATAGGATGAATTAGCCGCTTTAATCGATGAAAGAAGCCGGAGGATGAATGGAATGAAGGAAAAGGAACGGCAGGAAGCTGGGAAGAATGCGAGCTTCAACAAGCGGCAATTGCTGGCGGCAAGGCGGTATACGCCCTCTCAGAAGGACGTGCTCACAGCGGTATTGAACGATCAAGACAGCTGCACCCATGAACAAGCGTTATCTCGGATAACAGCCTATTTGAAAAAGGAGGTCATGTAGATCATGGCAGGAGGAACTTATACATCTCAAAATAAAGTGCGCCCCGGCGTTTATATTAATTTGGTAGGCGAGAAGCAAACGGTGGGCAGCATTGGCGAGCGCGGAACGGTGGCAGCGGCGTTGACACTGAATTGGGGAAAATCAAAAACGGTGATTGCGATCCAAGCAGGCGATGACCTTAGCGCCTTGCTCGGTTACGATGTGAGCGCTCCTGAGCTTTTGCTGGTGCGTGAAGCGCTCAAAAAGGCGAAAACGCTGCTCCTTTATCGTTTGAATGAAGGAACAAAGGCAGCAGCGGCTGCTGGCAGCTTGACGTGTACAGCTAAATTTGGCGGCGTTCGAGGCAATGATATCAAGGTAGCCGTGCAGCAGAACGTCGATGACGAAGAACTGTTCGATGTGATTACTTATGCTGGCGATACGGAGATGGATAGGCAGACGGTGGCGAACATTGCAGCACTAAGCGGAAATGCTTTAGTTGACTTTGGCGGTACGGGGGCATTGACTCTGGCTGCAGGCGTTCCGCTAGCAGGCGGAGCCAACGGTACGGTTACGAATCAGGACTATTCCGATTATTTGACCCAGATTGAGCTGCATGATTTTAATACGGTTGCGCTAGCATCCGGTGATGCTGCATTGAAGGCGGTCTATGCTTCCTTTGCCCGCCGATTGCGCGAGGAGGAAGGCCGCAAAATTCAGGTCGTGCTGGCGAACTATCCGTCTGCCGACCATGAAGGCGTCATTAGCGTCAAAAACGGCGTGAAGCTGGCTGACGGCACCGTTATCGACGCTCAAAAAGCGACGGTATGGGTTGCCGCGGCAACGGCTGGCGCAGCGATTAATGAATCGTTGACGTATCAAGCCTATGAGGAGGCAATCGATGCGGATATTCGCTATACGAATTCGCAGACGGCTGCTGCGCTTCAAGCTGGCGAGCTTGTGTTCACGGTAAGTGCGGGACGTGTCATTGTCGAGCAGGATATCAATACGTTTACCGGTTATACGCTGGAAAAAGGAAAAGCGTTCTCGAAAAACCGCGTGATTCGCGTGCTGGACGGCATCGCAAATGACTTTAAGCGGATTTTCGAGGGCTTCTATATCGGAAAAGTAGACAATAACGCGGATGGCCGCAGTCTTTTCCGCAATGAGTGCACGAAATATTTGAATAGCTTGCAGGCGCTCGGCGCGATTCAAAACTTTGACTCCCAGGTTGATTTGTCGGTGCTTGCCGGCACGGATTCCGATAGCCTTGTGATTGACGTTCATATTCAACCCGTGGATAGCGTAGAAAAAGTATATATGAAAGTGACGGTGAAGTAATATGGCATTTTTGAACGCAGGAGATACGATTTCAGGACGCGAAGGTCGGGCTTTTACGGTCATTAACAACTCGCAGGAAGAAATGTTTTACGTGAAAACGCTGGAGGCCAGCATCGAGAAGCAGAAGGCGGAAATCAAAACGCTCGGCAACCGGGGCATGCAGCACAAAGCAACGGGGTGGTCGGGAACGGGCACGATGACCATCTATTATGTAACGTCGAAATTCCGCCAAATGATGCTTGATTATGTGAAAACGGGCGTCGATGCTTATTTTGACATCGTCATCATGAATGAGGATTCGGCATCCGCTACGGGCAAACAAACCGTCGTGCTGAACAAAGTCAATCTCAACAAAGTCATTATCGGGAAGCTGGATACAGAGAGCGAAGCGCTTGAGGAAGAGATTGAATTTACCTTTGAAGGCGTAGATATTCAAGACCACTTTACGGCACTTTCACTGGGTTAATTTACTATAGATTCGAAATGGAGGCAATAAGCAATGAGTGATTTAAGTGTATTTTTCGCGCAAAATGCGGCAGTCGAATCGACACAGTCGTTTATCGTATCCGATCGGTTCAAGGATGCCGAAGGACAAGCCGTAGCATGGGAGCTGCGCAGCATGACGGAAGCCGAGAACGAGGAGTGCCGGAAGTCCTCTACACGCAAGGTAAAGGGGAAAAACGGCGCTTTTGTTCCCGAGACGAACACGGATGAATACCTCGCTAAGCTCGTCGTGAGCAGCATTCAGTTTCCCAATCTAAAGGATGCGGATTTGCAGAAATCGTATGGCATGCTAGGTGCCGAGAACCTTTTGCGCAAAATGCTGCTGCCAGGCGAATATGCCTCGCTCGTTCAGCGCGTCCAGGAAATTAACGGCTTCAATCAAAGCCTGAACGATTTGGCCGATGAAGTAAAAAACTAATTAAAGAGGGCGATGGGGAAGCGAACTATGCTTACTACGCCCTCCATGAACTTCGTATTCTGCCGCATGTGCTGATGGGCATGACCCGGCGGGAAAAAGCGGCAATCTACGCGATGATCGATGTTCGCATCGAGAACGAGAAGAAGCAGCGTGCCAAGGCAAAACGAAAATAAGGACGGGCAGCGCTCTCATAAGGGAGCGCTCTTGCCCGTGCGTAGGGGGTGGAAGGATGGCAAGTAATTCCCCAGCTGTTATTGAAGATGAAGGTGCTAGAACGAGTGGTTCTGCTGAAGCCTTTTATCGGTTTATGATTTTATTAAATAACAGTTTTATTGAAGCGACCAAGCAAGGCAAAAAGCTGGTAGAGGCTTTTGAAAAAATGAGTGTAGAAGCTAATCATTTGGATGTTGAGCTAACGAAAGCAACAACATCGATGAATGCTTTTACAGAATCGGTTAAAAAATTTAGTGAAGCTGCAACACCTCCTCCTGCTCCTCCCGCGCCAGCAGATCCTGCTGATCCAGAAGGTTCAAATGATTCTGAAGACACTGGTGGAAGAAGGGGAAGACAAGGTTTTCTAGGTAATCTTGAAGATGGCTTGGGCGCCGCTGCGAACGGGGTCGAGCTAATTATTGCCCTTAGAACGCTGCTGCAAGATAACAATGCAGCTCCGCTAGCTCCGGAAGAAGCGTCACCTGTACCCGAAGCGCTCGTTGATGCGGCTCAGCAAGGAGCAGACATGTGGCATTCTGCTATATTAGGCGCTGGCGAGAAGATTAAGCAAATGATCACGATGGCCATAACAGGAGCGTTGGAGGAGCATCAGTCTAAAGCGTTACTCTTTGCGCGATCCGGAGGGGCTGAGGTTGGTGAACCGCTCTATCAGAATATTAGGGGAAATGCGGTAAGGAACGGCGTGGACGTGAACGAAGGGATAAAAACGGCTTTGTCCCTCATGCCTGCTGCACAGAACACAGATCAACTTAACCGTATGACGAATATGGCCATGGAACTCTCTACCTTGAGTTCTAGCGGAGGAAGCTCTGAGGATGCGGCAGATGCGATAAAATCGGCCATGGAAGGCGACTACTCTGCTTTAATGGATTCTTTCCAAATAAACGAAGATGCGTTCAAAGGCGTTGGCTTTGAAGAAGCAATGGATATGGACGGCTTTCTCAATGCGTTGGATGCGATGAGGGAAAAAGCGAATTTAGGGGCAGAAGCGCTAGTAACGGTCGGCGCCAGCCCAGCTAATCAGATCGCAAATTTGCAAAATATGATCAAATCTGGCTTTGCGGGTGCAGGAATGGGTGCGGTTGCAGCGATGTCGCCACTGCTTGAGAAGTTAAATGAGCTCGTTGCAGGTGAGAAATTCCAAGCCTTTTTTACGTTATTTGGAGAAGGTCTGACATTCGTAGCTAGTATGCTTGCTGCAGTAGGAGAGGGAGCTCTTTGGATGTTCAGCCAGTTTTTAAATAATTGGCCGCTTATTGCTTCTATTCTAATGATGGCAGGCGCTGTATTTCTACCAACGATAATCACTGCATTATGGGCAATGGTGGCGCCTGTCTTAACCCAAGTTGGCGCATGGCTGCTGCTCTTGTGGCCAATCTTGCTTGTTATTGCAATTATTGGATCTTTAGTTGGGTTGTTTCTATATTTCGGAGGAACCGTGGAACAGGTTGTAGGTTTTGTTTCAGGATTGTTTGCCGGACTATTCGCAGCACTGCAAAATAGCTTCGCTTTACTATGGAACATTATTTTGTCCGTTGCGGAATTTCTGGTTAACATTTTTATTGACCCGGTTTATGCCATTCAAAAGTTATTTTATGATCTTGTTAAAAATGCTGTTGGCTACTTTGGGAATATGATTGACACTTTTATAGACGGTCTGAATTGGGTACTCGATAAAGTAAATAAAATAACGGGTACCGAATTTGACGTGATTGGAAAGTTTGATACGAGCCAAATCGATCAGTTTGCACCAAAGAGTGAGAAGAATGTAGTGGATTTCTCAAAATATAAAATGGCACAGACTAATTTAGGCGATGCTTTCAGCAAAGGGAGCGATTTTGGAACAGGGCTTATGGACAAAGTTGGAAGTTTTAAAGATAACATGATCTTTGATCTAAACAAAGAATCTGGTTTTGTTAATGCCGACGAACCAGCAGGCATCGGTTTTGGCGGGGCTGCCCCAAACATTAACCGAGTAGAGGAAGTCGGATCGATCAACGAAACCGTTGATATTTCGAGCGAGGATTTGAAGACGATGCGTGAACTGGCTGAGATGAAAAATATTCAGAATTTTGTATCCCTGCAGCCTACGGTCAGCGTGCAAACCGGCGATATCAACAACGGCTACGATATCGATACCATCATTGGACGGATCGAGCGCTCCCTCAATGAGGAGATCGCCTCGTCTGCGGAAAGGACGTACAGTGTATGATTACGTGTCGAAATCATGATCATAGCATCTGGCTGAGCTATGGCAATCAGAAGCAAAATGTACAGCTTCCCGTCAATCCTCCGGAAATCAAGATAGGCGATGCCGCAGGCGGCAAAGCGTACGAAGTATCCGGACTAGGCGAAATCAATGTAATCCAAGGCCATAAGCTAACCAGCATTTCATTTGATAGTTTTTTTCCTGCGGAGGCGTATCCGTTCATTGTTAGCAAAACGTGGGTGGATCCCGTCTTTTATATTATCGTAATTAAGGATTGGCTGGAGCGGAAGCAGCCGATTCGCTTTATTTATACGGGTGAAACCTTCGATATTAACTTGCCCATGAGCATAGAGAAATTCGAATGGAAGGAAGTCGCCGGATCTGGTGATATCGAGTATAGCATCTCACTAAAGGAGTATGCTTTCTACGGAGCTAGGCCCGTCATTGTCAAAAATGACAAAGCAAGCGTCAAGGCACAGCCTAGGCCTTCGGATAAAACGACACCTAAGACTTACAAACTGGTCGCCGGAGATTCCCTCATTAAAGTGGCTAGGCTAAAGCTTGGAAATGAAGGACGATGGAAAGAAATTCAGAAGCTGAACGGCATAAAGGATTCGCAGCTGAGGCAGCTGCCGATTGGCATGCTGCTCAAGCTGCCGGGGTGATAAGATGCTGGAAATATTGATTGATAACCGCAATGGAAAGGTTTGGGATATCACCAGCCTAGTACCATCCCTCACATACAAGACGAAACGGATCGGGGCGGCATCGAGCCTTGATTTGACGTTTATTAAAGGGAGCTTGTTCCAAAGCGCTTTGTTTGAAGTGAACAACGGTGATATCGTCACGCTTCGCAAGGATGGATTGGCAGTCTTTTATGGCTACATCTTCGAGATTAATTCTGGCAGGGACGAGAGCGTGTCCATCAAAGCCTATGATCAGCTTCGGTATTTGCTTACGAATGATACTTATGTCTTTAGGGACGTAACCGCAGGGCAAGTCGTAAAGCAAATCGCAGATGATTACGAACTGAAGACGGGGCTGCTTGCCGATACGGAATATAAAATTCCGTCGATGATCGAGGATAATCAGAAGCTGATGGATATCATATGCAAGGCTCTTGATTTGACGTTAGTCCATAAAGGCGGAAGCTTTATGCTATTTGATGATTTCGGCAAGCTTTCCGTTCGGAACATCCAGGACATGAAGGTTGATTTTGTCATCGGTAATTATAGTCTTCTATATGATTATGGGCTAAAGCGTTCGATTGACGGAGAAACGTATAACAGAATCAAGATGTATCAGGACAATAAGGTAACAGGTAAGCGAGATATTCACATCATACAGGACAGCGCGAATATCGCGAAGTGGGGACGTTTGCAATTGTATAAGCAGGCAGACGAGAAAATGAATGAAGCACAGATTAGAGAGCAGCTTGGCCAGCTCATGACTTTGAAAAACCGTGAGAGCCGCAGCATCAGCATTGATGCGATCGGTGATCTGCGGGTGAGGGCGGGCAGCTATGTACCGATCATTATTGAAGAGCTGGATATCAATCAGTATTTTCTCGTTGATGAGTGTACGCATAAATTCGACGCGGATATACACACGATGAAACTGGAATTGAGGGTGATTTAATGGCATTGTTGGACACAATCAAAAAAGCAGGCGCAGCGGCTCATACCGCCGGCAATCCGATGGCTGTGATGGTCGGAAAAGTAACGAAAACAAATCCTCTGGAGGTAAACGTGGATCAACGTTTTACCTTATCGGAGGATTTTTTAATTGTTCCTGAAAGTCTTATGCGATTTGAGACCACGCTGCTTTCTACGGAGAAGCTGCTGATTCGGAGCGGCCTTGAAGCAGGTGATACCGTGCTCATGCTCCGGGTGCAAGGCGGGCAGCAATTTGTGATGCTGGACAAGGTGGTTAAGCCATGATTCCCCAAGGAGCAAGATTGACGGATGCTGTGGAGAATGCGCGCGCCGAGACAAGCGTGACTTATAAGTTGGATTGGATGAACAATCGGATTGTTGGCATGACCGACAGCCTAGATGCGGTAAAACAAGCGGTGTTTAAAATTTTGCAAACAGAACGCTATGATTTTTTTATTTATAGCTCGGATTACGGAGCTGAGCTGCAGGGACTGATTGGCGAGGCTCCGTCCTTTGTACGCTCCGAGATGGAGCGGAGAATTCGGGAGGCTATCATGCAGGATGAACGCGTGAGCGGCGTGACGGATTTTCAGTTCGAAGTCACTGAGGATTTCGCAAGCATTCGGTTTACCGTTGACTCGGAATTCGGAAGCTTTGGAGAGGAGGTCATGGAGCGTGTATGAACAGATGACTTATAGTCACTTGCTGCAGCAAATGCTAGATCGGGTGACAGGCGACGTGGACAAGCGGGAGGGGAGCATTATTTATGATGCGCTTGCTCCTGCAGCCGCAGCGTTATCGGAGCTTTATGCCGAGCTCGATGTAAGCATGAATTTAGCATTTGCAGATACCTCGAGCGGAGAGTATTTGAGCAGAAGAACTGCTGATTTCGGCATTATCAGACAAGCAGCTACGCGTGCGAAGCGGCTGGGGAAATTTTATGGAGCGGGCGGAGCGGCTTTCGACGTGCCTATCGGAAGCCGCTATTCGCTGAGCATGGTCAATTTTATCGTAAGAGATAGAGTGAGCATCGGTACATTCGTGCTTGAAAGCGAGCTTGAAGGAGCAGTAGGGAATCAGCAATTCGGTGATATGCTCCCGATTGATTATATCAGTTCACTTTCTCGAGCGGAGCTTTCTGAAGTGCTCGTGCCCGGCGAAGATGAAGAATCGGATGAACAGCTGCGAGCCCGATTTTTGGCGGAGGTGCAAAATCCGGGAACAAGCGGCAATGTGTCAGACTATATGAGGTGGACGATGTCGGTTGCAGGCGTAGGCGGAGCGCGTGTAATGCCGCTTTGGGATGGTCCTGGTACGGTAAAGGTCGTTATCGTAAATGCAGACAAGCAGCCTGCAAGCGTATTGCTGCAGCAATCAGTACTTGCCTATTTGAACGAACATAGACCCATCGGAGCAGAGGTTTCGGTCGTTTCTGCTTCTAGCGTACCCATTCATATTGAAGCAAAGGTAACGCTTGCTGCAGGTTTTACGATCCAACAGATCAATGAGACATTTACGAACGCAGTGCGCGTTTATTTAGAAGATACGGCTTTCCAAATCAACTATGTTAGCGTCGCGAAGCTGGGAACTCTGCTTCTTGGTATTCCTGGCGTTATTGATTATGACGGGCTTTTGCTAAATGGCGGAGGCGCCAATGTTGGCTTGGAAATTGATGAAGTGCCTGTTGCAGGGCTAGTGGAGCTGGAGGTGTAGGATGTGACATTCGGTTTAACGTTAAGTGGGACTCAAGCGCACGTGGAAGAGAATGAAGGTGATGAGGAATCTATCCAAGTGGAAATCGATTTAATGAGCTATTTGCCAGCTTATTATCACCAAGTGCTGGAGATGCTCATGATTCAAGGACGTCTTGGTGAAGAGATTGGGAAGCAATCGACTGCGTCTGAGGACACTTTGGATCAATATTTTGTTGAATCCTCAAGCTGGGGATTAGATCGCTGGGAAAAAATGATGGGCTTGTCCAGTGACTCCTCTTTGCCGTATGTCCGTCGACGCGAGAGCGTGATCGCCAAATTACGAGGTGCTGGTACGACGACGAAAGTCAAAGTTATTCAAACAGCCATGGCTTTTTCGGGTGGAGAAGTGAACGTTGTGGAATATCCTGCGGAAAGCCGGTTTGAGGTTGTATTTGTAGGAACGAAAGGTATTCCGCCAAACATGTCAGGATTTATTCAAATGCTGGAGGATGTTAAACCGGCTCATTTGGCTTACAGCTTGAAATACACCTATTCGGTATGGGAGCAGATAAAAGAATTATCTTGGAATTTAGCCAAAAGCAAGACATGGAGCGAACTAAGAGTTTACGAGGGAGTGTGACCATATGCTAACGACTGGGAATTTAGGATTGAAAAAGCCGGAAGGCACGGATGTTGTCGATATTATGGATTTTAACGCTAACGCAGATATTTTGGACACGGCAGTCGCCGGTAAGGTAGATAAGGAAGCCGGTAAGCAGTTATCGACGAATGATTTTACTACTGCTGAGAAGGCGAAATTAGCAGGTGTGGCTGCGGGCGCGAACGCTTATGTGCATCCTGCGGGTGATGGTAATTTGCATGTGCCACTAACTGGAACGACGAGCCAGGGTAAGGTGTTAAAAGCGGGATCTTCCGCAGGCAGCGCTGCTTGGGGCGTCGTAGATTGGAGTGAAGTGGGGAATAAGCCGGCAACGATAGCCCCTTCCGTTCATACGCATAGCGCTAGCGATATTAGTGCGGGTACGCTTGCAGCAGCAAGATTGCCTGCATTGACAGGAGAAGTAATAGCCGCGGAAGGCACGGCTGTTACCGCGATTGCTTCCGGGGCAGTGACTGATATCAAGCTAGGTAACCGCACTGTTAATGATGCAATTGCGCTGGGAACGACTGATTCGGACACTCCGTCCAATCTTTTCTCAAGAATTGGGGCTATGATTAGGGCCATAACAGGGAAAGCAGACTGGTATACGGCTCCTGTGAAAACGATAGAGCAGCTAAATTCGGAAAAAGCTCCTTTGGCATCTCCGATCCTTACTGGCGTGCCTATAGCTCCGACAGCTGCGGTTGGTACGAATACGACTCAACTTGCTACAACTGCTTTTGTAAAAACGTCAACAGATGGATTAGGTATTTCAAGAAAAGCACAATTAGATGGATTATTGATATCCACTAATTTGGAAACGACAATATTAACATTTTCTCCGGTATCAAAAGGGAATTTTTTAATAGGAGTATATTTACGAGTTTTGTCAGCTGCTACCCTTACAATCAAGATAACCTATGCGGATTTAACCGGAGCCCAATCGACAATATTATTAAACGCTCAAGCTACTAATTCGGGTAGTTATAGTCTGCTACCATGCTATATTAATGCAGTTACTGGAACCGCAATAGCCATTAAAATAACATCTAGCGCTTCAAATCAAGTAGAAGCTTCAGCTTCAATAATGGGGGTTTAGCCAATGGCACAAATTCTAGTTCCGGGAACTGCCAACGCAGCAGATGTGTTAGTGGGTAAGAAATTTTCCGCAGGTTTGCTTTATGATGCTGGCGGTGTAATGCCAAATAGGATTGGCGTTACTTCAGCTTCGAGTACTGCACAAGACGGGATGGGGACTTTATATGTTCGTCCGGTATCCGGATACTATCCATCTGGTTCAGAAATTGCGTTAACTGACCCTGATTTTATATCAAAAAATATTAAGAATGGAGAAACCTTATTTGGTCTCACGGGTACCGCTAGAACAGTTTCAAGTAATTATTCAGGTGTAATATTTACTCAAACATCGATTAAAAATTATTTAAGTTATAGACCCGATCATAGCAATTTTGCATGCACCAGCTATGATGCATCCATTGTTTATTATATGTGGGGTGGGAAGGCATATATGTATACGCCAACAAGTGGAATTAATGAGATTCCGAATATGATCCCTCAAAACACATCTGCAATTTGTACAAATGCCGATGGGGATTTTTTCTATGCATATTGTATGTATAATGGGGTTCCTGTTATTTTTCTACGTAGAAATAGTTCCGGTGGGACAACTTCTTGGAATGTTCCTGATTGGGGAGGAACTGATAACGGTTCAGGAGGAATTTCCTGTACTGCCGATGGTAGATACGTTTTCACGACTAATTGCCAAAGAACAAAAATATATCGCTTAGATGTAGTGGCAGGCACATGGTTGGTTATATCTGCAACCTTCACTAACATAATCTTGAATGCAATTAAGTGCAGCGGCGATGGTCGTTACGTTTACGATTCTCAATATTCTGCTCCAGGTACTATATATGTAACCGATACAAGTAATGGAAACGTTCGAACTATTTTCTATCAAGCACCTGCTGGTTATGACTTAATAGACTATGATGTTGCTAAGGACAATCAGAACGCCGCGTTTACAATACAAAATACCGGTCTTGATAAATTGTATTACGCTTTTGTAAATGGAGTTGCAACCAAGTATAACAGTTTCTCAGCAACGACGATTCGTACAAGTAAAATATCAGCAAATGGGTTAAGGTGGCTCGGTTACGATAAATTTAGAGATGCAAATGGAAATGTGCAAAGTACAAATACGGCATATGTTATCGGGTTAAGCAATGATTTATCAACTTATATTGATGTTTTATGGAATGGAAGTACAAATTATGTAGATGGTCTTCGAACCAATATAATAATTTGATCATAAAAGATAATTATTTAGGGATTTAAGTGATTTCATTTCATGCTCATGAAAGGAGAAGACATATGCTCAAACAAATTTTCTCCATCGATATAACCCCAACCAAAACGCTAGCGGCAGGCGTAGGAGCGGCAGCCGCCCCATGGATTGACTTTATTTACGGCGAAGGTCGGTTAATTCCCATCACACTATTAGCTGCTGCAATCGTAATGGACTGGATCACCGGCATCGCAGCGTCGTTAAGAGACGAAACCTACAGCTCCGAGTATGGCCGTCATGGCATTTTGCGAACCGTATTTTTACTCGCTTTTCCTTTTCTAGCAAACTTGTTGGATATGATGCTAGGAACGCCGGGGCTTTTGTTTTATGCGATTACGTTAGGTTTGGTCTATCATATCTGGCAGTCGCTTACGGCCAATGCCTACCGGGCAGGCTGGGAGAAATGGATACCGGATATGGTCATCAAGCATATTGAAAGCGAGTTAAAGGCAAAAGTAGAACGAGCGATTCAGCGAGGGGCAGACGAGGAGGGGGGGAGTGGGAATCGATAATTACAAGATGGATCATATTCCGAAAAATACTTCATTTAACCGTCGCCCAGGCATATTGATGCTTCCCCAATCCATCACCATCCACAACACAGGCAACCCGGCTAGCACGGCAAAAAACGAAAGAGCGTGGCTCACCAATCTTTCCAATAACCGGACTGCATCCTATCATATCGTTGTGGACGAGCACGAGGCTATTGAATGTCTTCCGCTTAATGAACACGCATGGCATGCTGGCGACGGAAACGGTATGGCAAGCGGTAATCGAACGTCGGTCGGCATTGAGTTATGTGAGAGCGGGGACTACGCGAAAACGATAAATAATGCCGTTGAACTCATTGCAAAACTGCTGAATATATACGGCTGGGACACGGAACGGCTTTATCGCCATTATGATTGGAGCGGGAAGACTTGCCCGCGATTAATGTACGACAGCGGGAAGTGGACAGGATGGTTTGCTTTTAAAAGCAAGGTGACGGAGCGCATGCAAATGCAAAATAGCCATAGTAAAACAGATTTGGTACTCTCCAGCAGTGAGCACCGGGTTCTAGTGGACACGTTGACTCGTTTCACGGATCAAAAGCTGATCCAAGATGCAAGGTGGAAAGAGAAAGCGGAGCAAGGCGAATTAACGCTTTCGGAGCTTGCATGGTTGAATACGATCCTCCTTTCGCGAAAATGACGCTCATTAGGCATCTGCTCATTTCCGCCAAAAGCCCATACGCTTTTGTCCTGAAATCATAGGATACTGTGTAAGTTAACAAAAAGGAGATGGCCAAATGAGCTATGGAGTAGCAGGAGCAAATGTAGGTCCAGGACACTGCGCACCTTACCCGGTTGCAGGCGTAGGCAATAACTGCGGCGGTGGGTTCTCGAACATTGGATTTATCCTCGTTCTGTTTATCCTACTTGTCATAATTTCTCGTTCTTGGTTGTAATCAACAAATCATTACCGCAACAATAAACCTCTAAAAACGTTATCCCATTATCTGAAAGCATAAATAACCGCCCCAAGCGCATCAGTGCTTGGGGCGGTTATAGTGTTGCGTGCGTCTCGACCAGCCAATTTCTTCAGGCCGCTTTCATTGATCCCAAAAAGGTGTGGGCGGGACCGGAAAATGAGCAAGAGCACATTTTGTTTAATCGCCTATACGTTTTCCTCTGAAAATCATAGGATACTGTACCTTAACAAAAAGGAGATGAACAAATGAGCTATGGAGTAGCAGGTGCAAACGTAGGTCCAGGACACTGTGGCCCCGTTTACCCGGTTGCAGGCGCAAATTGCGGTCCTGTAGTTGGCGGAGCATTCTCAAGTCTGGGAGTTATTCTGGTCCTCTTCATTCTGCTTGTCATTATTTCCCGCGCTTGGTGCTAGGAAAAAAAGCTTACTTGTAAATCGGCATGATGGTGTTTCCACTAATTGAAATAGCATAAATGCCCCCAAGTGCCTGAGCCTTGGGGGTTTTGCATGCCAGCAGCTATTCGCGAACCTCGGCGATAAGCTCGATCTCAACCGGCGTATGGAACGGAAGATCGCTAGTTCCGATTGCTGAGCGGGCGTGGCGACCGTTCTCGCCGAATACTTCAATCAACAGATCGGATGCGCCGTTCAGTACGTAAGGCTGATCGCCAAAGCCGGGAGCGCTGTTGATGAAGCCGAGAATTTTAACGATTTTGACGACGCGGTCGAGGTCGCCAAGATGCGTTTTCATTGCTGCAAGCAAGTTGATGACAACCTGGCGCGCAGCTTCTTGACCTTGTTCAATGGTGAGATCGGAACCAATTTTACCCTCGTACATAAGCACGCCGTCAATCCGGCAATCAAACCCCGAGGTATAGATGAGATTGCCAGTCTGGTTAACCGGGAGATAAGAAAATTTAGGTTTAGTCGTTTCCGGCAGGATGATGCCAAGCTCGGCAAGACGTTTCTCGATCAAAGACATAATGAAAACAGCTCCTTATAGTTTGAATGGGTAAATATAAAGCCTGTGCCGTGTCCGCCACCTATGTGTTATTCAAGCATGCCGCGCGCCGCTACAGGTGCTTTGCGCAGCTGTCCGGATGATTCCTCGACGTAGACGAAGCTGTGTAAGTTAATCGTGCTGCAGATATGGTTTGGAATAATTCGGATGACGTCGCCGACCTCATAGGCGGAATCTGGCGATACCCGTATCATGCCATGCTCTTCGTTCATCCGCTCCAGCACGGCATTCGAATCGTTAACGATGTGGCCGAAGCCCTTCAAATACAAAGGGGCATTGCCTGGCTGTACGTCAGTGGCGAAGGTTTTGCTGCCGCCGTCGATGACGATCAGGTCGTCCGCGGGACGGCTCACAACAGTGGCAAGTACGGTGCCTGCGCATTGCTCCAGCGTACTGATGCCGAACGCGGCCTGCATTCGGTCTTGATAGATATAGGTGCCGGGTCGCACCTCCGTTACGCCTTCGATCTCTGCTGCAAATACGGCTGTCGGCGAGGAGCCGACGCTCACGTCTTGGATATGGACGCCGGCAGTCCGAATGGCAGTGGCCGCCGCCGCCATCAATCGGCCTTCCTCGTGTCCGGCTCCTCGGACATCGAGCGTTGAAGTGCCGTTTAGCAAAGCACCTCGATAAGTGAAGATTCCGCTTAGCTTAACGCCGGGAAGCACGGAAATCTGCTTGGCAGCGGCCACCGCTTTCCCTATGGCGACTCCAGTCCGCTGCAAGCCAGTATCCAGCTCAAGCCTTACCTCCAGCTCAATGCCCTCTCGCACGGCAGTCTCGGAAATGCGCAGCGCACCTTCAAGGCTGTCTACGCCGATAATAAGGCGCACGCCGGACTTGCTTAGCTTAGCCGCACGCTCCAGCTTGGAGAGAGCAATTAGCGGATAAGCGACGAATATATCACGGATTCCTGCACTCGCCATAACTTCGGCCTCGGAAATTTTGGCAACGGTAATGCCTACGGCACCCGCGGCGAGCTGCCGAGCGGCCATTTCCGGCAGCTTATGGGTTTTGGCATGAGGCCGCAGCTTTACGCCGCGGCTCGCCACAGCTTCCGCCATTCTTGCAACGTTGGCATCGACAATTGCACGGTTGACGATGACGCAAGGCGTTTCTACCTCGCGCCCGTTGTACAAAGGAATAGCCAGCAGTTTGCTCACTCGAACGCACCTCCTTCGATTTCAGCCCCCTTTGATTCCTCCAAATAGCTATACAACGTAAACTTGGAAATACTTAAATAGCTGCAAATCTTCTCGCCGGACTTCTTAATGAGGAAAGCTCCTTTTTGGTCGAGCAGCTGGATTATTTTAATTTTCTCATCTTTGCTCATCGCTGCCGGAGGTTTGCCGACCGTCTCCTGCGCTTCCTGGATGAGCGTATCAAGCAGATCGTTCACATTGCTAACGAACGATTCGCGGATCGGTTGTAGGCCGCTTGCCGTAAGGGATTGCAGCGTTTTCTCGGCCACCATCAGATCGGTAATGTCGAAATTGATGCACAGCGCGCCGATGACCGTGCCGGCATTGTTTTTTACATACATGGAGGTCGAGCGGAGAATCCGCCCGTCCTTCGTTTGCGTCACGTAGTTATGGCGGTTGTCGCCTTCAGACGTTCCGCGCATGATTTCCAGACCGAGATTCGTGCCGGGATCGCCCACTTTGCGCCCTGTGACATGCCCGTTCTCGATCGCGACGATCGTGCTGTCAACGGGCTTTGACCAGTCATGCACGACAACCTCGCAGTTGTCGCCGAACTGGGCGGTTATGCCTTTGGCCATCTCTGTGAAAAATAGCATTTCTTGCGATATCGATTCCACCTTGGGATCACTCTCCAGTTCGCCTTGCAGTCTTATTGCACACATGGTACTATGACTCGCCCAAGAAATCAAACAAAAAATCTGTTAACCTAAAAAAAAGTATGATAGGATGTTTTTAAACTTTTTAAGCTGGGACGCGTACGGTATGCAGTTAATTGTGCGTAGAGGAGCGCGAAGTCGTATTATAATAGAAGTGGAGCATACGACCCCTGTATTTAAAAGATGAAAGAGCGTAACTATTACGATATAATAGGAGCAATTATGATTTTCTCAAAATACAGACATACAGGAGACTTTGCGATGACGAAGCATGAAAAGCATATACCGATCCATTTGTTGTCAGGCTTTCTTGGGAGCGGGAAGACGACGCTGCTTAGACGTTTGCTTGATTATTATACGGCACAGGGCAAAAAGCCGGCTGTAATCATGAATGAGCTTGGCGATATTAATCTTGACGGTCAGCTGGTAGGCGACGAGGTGCCGATGGCCGAGATGCTAAGCGGGTGCATATGCTGCACGATGCGCGGCGATCTTGGGGTAGAGATCAGCATGCTCGTCAAGGAACATCAGCCGGACGTCATATTTATTGAATCAACGGGAGCGGCGAATCCCATGGAGACGCTGGACGGGGTAACGGAAGCAGCCATGTACCAAGCCATTGATCTGCGAAGCGTCGTTACGGTCGTAGACGGGCCCGAGCTGCTTGCCCGAAGCAGGGACGGCAAAGGCCGCACGTTCAAGCTCATGCTGGATCAAATACGCTGTGCGACTGTGTTGCTTCTCAACAAAGTAGATAGGCTGGAGCCGGAGCAGCTTGTTGAAGCCCAGCAGCAGCTCCGGGATCTTAACGCTCATGCGCAGATCATCGCGACCGTTCGCTGCGCCATCGACGATTGGAGCTGGCTGGATGCGGCCGAGCATAGCTCAGCCGCGCCAAGCAACCATGCGGTTGAGGGCATAACCATTAACGAGGGAACTGCTTGCTCGGTTAATGGATGTACGGCTGACCACCATCATGATGATCATTATGGCCACCACGATGAGAACCATCATGACCATCATCATGCCAAACAGCACCATTCGCATGACCATGTCATGGTCGTGACGCATTATTGGCAGAAACCAGTGAATAGCGAAGCCTTTGAGGCTTTGCTCCAGCGGCTGCCTGCAAACATCTATCGGGCCAAAGGCATCGTGACATTCACGGATGCGCCTAGCCGTTTTCTATTCCAGTACGCCTATAAGGAATCCGATTTTATGAGAATTGATCCGCAGGGCCATGTCAACGACGTAGCTGTATTTATCGGGGAACATTTCTCCAAGGAGTGGCTGCTGAACGAGCTGAAGCAGCTTGAGCTGGAAGCTGGTTCTGAACCTAGCGAGCTTCTGTAGTAATCTGTCGAAATGTGTTGCATTCATGTCTATCCGCGTGCTTGCTTGGGCAAAATAATCCAGAGGGGACTTCCGCAGTCCTTGCATCACGATTGCAATGGAAAGGTGTGGCTGCAGTATGTTTAAAAAATGGTTCATTCCAATTGTGTCGCTGGCTGTTCTGTTTTCGGCCGCTCCCGTTTGGGCTGCAAAGTCGCTAACGGCTTTGCCGACTGGATTATTGATGGCTCAGCATCCCAAAGAATCCGATATGGATCAGGAGCATAAGCATGGCAAAGGGAAAATGACGCGCAAGGACTTTGAAGCTTATCGGCTGGAGAAGCTGAAGGAAATAGCAACCTACTTCGGCATACAAGCCGAAGGTAAAACCGCCGAGCAGCTGAAGAAGGAAGTCGAGGCAGCGAAGATTGCCAATAAGGACAAATGGGAAGCCTTTAAGGCAGAGCATCAAGCCAAGA
The DNA here is from genome assembly GCF_056269165.1 of Paenibacillus sp. J22R232. Classification (NCBI taxonomy): domain Bacteria; kingdom Bacillati; phylum Bacillota; class Bacilli; order Caryophanales; family Paenibacillaceae; genus Paenibacillus; species Paenibacillus sp. J22R232. The sequence goes on from NZ_JBWDNK010000014.1 coordinate 134,830, forward strand.
GGCTTGAGCATTTGCGCGATATTGCCAAAGAGCATGGCATCCAAACGGAGGGCAAGACGTCTGACCAGCTGCGCGAGGAGCTTTACAAGCTGCATGGCGGCAAAGGAAAACGTCCGCACCGCCTTGAGGACCATGAACGCGGGAACCAAGAGAATAACGAAAAGCAGCAGAAGGACAAGCAAAGTCAAGTATAAGCCGATTTGCATCGCGTTATAGCTTACGTTTTGGCGGTGAATACTAAGCGTCAGTTAAAGGGGCTAGCCAACAGGCAAGGCCTCTTTTTCCTGTGCCGATTCACATGCTTGAACAGGGAAACAGAAATCGAAAATTACAGTGGAATAAATTACCTCATAATTTGAAATGGAATCGGTTCAGAGGACTCTTGTTAAATCGAAATATGGGGGATTTAGTAGTTTTATGTCGAAATATATAGGGTAAATATCCTAATTTTTCATTGTGTTTGCTCCGAATTGTCAAGTATACTAGAACCACATCATAAATTGGCAAATTTCGTCGATTTTGCTTTCTCAGACAACAAGGGGCTGACATATATTATGAGGAAGATTAGGCTAAGCATTGCACAGAAACTAATATATTCATTTGGCCTTCTTGTACTTCTCTCGTTCGGACTTCTGGTATCCGCCCACCTCTTTAAGCTATATCACTCCAATCTTCGCGAAAGCGAGCTTCAAGCACAAACAGAATCAATGGCTTATATTTATCCTTTCGCTAGAACGATGGATCAAACGACGACTATGCTCGAAACGCTCGAAGCCTGCTTGCTCGAGCTCAAGAAGAATCAGTCCCACAATCGGGAAAATGCGATAACCTTGCTGAAGGAGGTTCTTGCGGATAATCCTGAGCTGCTAGGCGTATACACGTTATGGGAGCCGAACGCCTTCGATGGCAATGACGCTTATAATAGAAATAAGAACAGCTATGATGACGCAACGGGCCGTTTTATTCCTTATGTCGTCCGTGAGAATGAATCGATAAACGTATTCGCAACAGAACATTACGAGGATAAAGAAAAGGGAGTGTTCTATCAGCTTCCCAAAGTGACGAAGTCATTCACTCTTTTAGAGCCGTATCCCTATGAGATTAACGGACAGTCGACATGGATGACATCGCTCGTACTGCCGCTGCTGGACGAGCAAGGCCGGTTTTTAGGCATCGTGGGGGCAGATATCTCGCTGGCTTCGCTGCAGAAGCAAATCGAAAAGTTTCATCCCCTCGGCGGCTACGCCACTATTGTTACGACGGAGAACCGTTATTTGACGAATGGAAGAAGTGCTTCGCTCATTAATACGCCTTATCAGCTCTGGTCGACTGGCGATGAGCTTGAAGCGATGAAGGGAACGTCATCGCGTATCGCCTATACGTCCGACCGGGTAGAGAGCGGAACGGTGCTGCGCATGTTTTATCCGATTCTTATCCACAATGTGCTTTGGCATATCGAGACCGTCATACCCAAGAAAAACATGCTGTCCAATTTTTATAGCAGCCTATGGGAGTCTGTTTTAATTACAAGCGTTGCGCTGCTCTTTATGGCAGCGGCCATGGCGTTCCTCGTTCGCAAAATCATTTTGGTCAATATCCAGAAGGTGGTGCAGGCAACCTCGGCATTCGCGGCCGGGAGCGGAGAGCAGCAGCTGAACATACATACGAATGACGAGTTTGAGTTTATGGCGCTCCATTTCAATCATATGCTGAAGCAGCGCAAGGAAGCCGAGCAGGTCATCGAGTACCAATCAACCCATGATTTATTGACCGGCTTGCCTAACCGCTACGCCTATCACTGCTATATGGATGAGCAATCGGCCAAAAGCCGGCATCAAGACGGCCATTACGCACTGCTTTTCATTGATCTCGACCGCTTCAAAATGATTAACGATACGCTCGATCATGCGATGGGAGACCAGCTGCTCGTGCAGATGGCTGATCGAATTGTGCAGGCGGTCGGCGCATCAGGCCGCGTATTCCGTTTTGGCGGGGATGAGTATATCGCACTGCTGGAGGACGTACCGCACCTGCACTTAGCAGCGCATACGGCCGATGCGATATTGAAGACGGTATCAGCGCCGATTCAGTTGAAGGACCGTATGTTCTACATCACGGCGAGCATCGGAATCAGCATACAGCATGAATGGACGCCAGCTGCGGCAGATCGGCTCATTAAAGAAGCCGATATCGCGATGTATGTAGCGAAGAAAGAACATAATACGAGCAAGGTATACACGGCATCTATGAATGACGTGACGAAGCGGGAGCAGCTGCTCGAGAGCTCCATGTCACAAGCGCTGGAGCTAGGGCAGTTCATGCTTTATTATCAGCCCAAAGTAGAGGTTGCGTCCGGCCGGATTTATGGGGCAGAGGCATTGATCCGCTGGAGCCATCCGGAGCTCGGCATGGTTTCACCGCTGGATTTCATCCCGATCGCCGAGAAGACGGGATTCATTATTCCTCTAGGTGAATGGGTGCTTTCTACGGCCTGCCAACAGATGAAGGAATGGGAACGAATGGGGCTGCCGCAGCTCTCAGTGAGCGTGAACATGTCGATGATTCAGTTTCAGCAGAAGCAAATCGTTCATACGATCGAGCGCATCCTAGCGGAAGCAGGCGTTCGGCCGGAACAGCTTGAGCTGGAAATTACCGAGTCGATATTCATGGACAACGCCGAGCATACCCTCATTATCCTGCACGAGCTTAATCAGCTTGGCGTCAAGCTGTCGCTTGATGATTTCGGTACCGGGTACTCTTCGCTCAGCTACCTGCAGAACATCCCGCTGCATACGCTGAAGCTGGACAAATCATTCATTAGCGGCATCGTTGACGATTTCAAAAAACAGATGATCTTCAAATCGGTCATCGTCATTGCCCATAATTTGAATTTAAACGTGGTAACGGAAGGCGTGGAAACGCAGGAAGAGCTGGATATCATTTGCGGACATCAATGCGACGCCATACAAGGCTATATTTACAGCCCGCCAGTGCCAGCGGAAAGGTTCGCACAGATATATATGGAGCATAATAAAAATGGCTGATACGTCGCCGCCTCTCATTTCGAATGGGGGCGGTTTTTCTATGGATACAGGCTTGCAAATCGTTTGATAAAATAGTTTTAGGCGGAAGCTGTTACAAAATGCGCAAAAGCATCGTCTTCCTTATAGCTTGAGCACGAAAAGGTGAGGAGGTAAATGGAATGGAACATTCGGCGCCGGAATTGTTTCGCGAGCAATTTAATCAGCACTATCCTACGGTTAGGAGAAAACTGCTTGCTCTTATTCGCGATGAAGCAGCAGCCGAGGATCTTGCGCAGGAAACCTTTTTAAGGCTTTATCGCAATCCTCCAGACAACCCGGATGCAATTGGGGCGTGGCTTCATCGTGTATTAACGAGGCTTGCCTATGATTATATGGATAAGAAGGCGCGGGAACGCGCATTGAATCAGAAACAAGAGCAAAGCATGCTGGCAGAGCCGCAAGCGATGCTCTCAGGCGAGCAGCAAGCGCTCGACAAGGATGAGCAGGAGCGGCTTCGCGGCTGGCTGGACACGCTGCCCGAACGCGATAAGCAGATGCTGCTGCTCCGTTACGAAGGATATAGCTATGCCGAGATTGCGGAGCAGCTGCAATTGCGCCAGCCTCAGGTAGGAACCATGCTGCGAAGGGCAGGAGAGCGGCTGAAGCGGCATGCGCAGCATGCGGACAGCATTTATTCGCACGAGTAGCACGGCTAAGGTAAAAACCTTTTAGGAGGAGTGCAGAATGACAAGTAATGAAGATTTGAATAAGAAAGAGCAGGAACAGCTGTCTGCCGCATGGGCGCGGCTGGAGGGGAAATTGCAGCATGCGGAGCAGTCCCCGCTTTGGCAGCAATGGGAAGCACAGGCATCAAGCAGCGCTGCGGAGCATTCAAAGGAAACAATCCTCTTCCCGGCTCATGCCTCACGCGAGCCTCGTGCCGTGGGCGACGAAGCCAAGCTTCATTCTCAAACGAATAACGTACCGCTTGGAAGGGCGCATGCTTCTCGGAATGAATCGACTGGCAAGCCGAGTAGGAACGGAACGGTCAATCGCTGGCTGCGAAGAAATAAGGGGAAAACGGTCGCCGCATGCGCTGCCGCCTTTATTACGGTTATGATCGCGCTGCCGACGACGAATGAGGCGCTCGCTGCTTGGCTGAATACGTTCCGCATGGATAACGTGATGGTCGTCAACGAAAATGATTTGGAATCACTGATGCACAGTTTTGTTGGCGAAGGCGAGGCACTGGAGCAAAATAACCGGTTCGGCAGCTTCGAGAGGAAGTCAGAAGGCAGCTATGGCGCACTGACTGCCGAGCAAGCAGCTGAAAAGCTAGGTTTTCCGATCCCGGCGATTAACCTTTCGGAGGATCAGCAGATAGACATTTCCTCTACGGCAGCTCAAACATTTGTTTTCAGGCTGAACGTAGAAGAAATCAACGGAGCGATGAGACGCCTCGGGGCGGATAAGCTGCTACCCGAATCAGTGGACGGAAAGGCCATAACCTTTCAAATGGGGCAAGCGGTAAACATAGCTTACCGCCAGATGGAAGAAACAAATGCGAATCAAAGCGTGCACGTCTCCTATATGAAAGCGCCGAGCATTGATGTGGATTCGTCCGTCGGCGTGAAGGATGCGTATGAAGCGATTATTCGTTTCCCGGCGCTTCCCGAGCATTTGCGCAGCTCGCTTCAACAGGCTGTCAATCTGGAGAATGGCGAGCTTCCTATGCCGGTTATTTCGAATCAGGCAGCAGAAAAGATTTCCGTCAAAGGAGTTGACGTTTATTTGGAAGTGCCAAACGAAGGCCAAACCGGCATGAACGCCATATGGCTGCAGGACGGCTTGGTCACGAATGCGTACTTCATCGGCTATAAGGACAAACAGCAAATCGCCGCGATTGTGTCGGAGCTGATTCATCCATGAGCGGCATTGCGATCGAAACCAATCAGTTAACGAAGGATTACGGCGATGGCCGCGGCTGTCATGGCGTAACGTTAACCATTAGAGAAGGGGAAGCCTTTGGCTTCCTCGGACCTAACGGAGCGGGGAAAAGCACGATTGTCAAAATGCTGACGGGACTAATCAAACCAACCTCAGGCAAAGCTCAAATCTATGGCCATGCTTCCGGAACCATTGAAGCAAGGCGGAGATTAGGCTATTTGCCTGAGCTTTTTCGGTATCCGGATTGGTTGACCGGCGAAGAGGTGCTCGCTTTTCATGCGAAGCTGTGCGAGCTGGATAAGGCTGCGGCAAAGCGGCGGATTCACCTGCTGCTCGATGAAGTAGGCATCGGCAGCAGGGGGCGCGATCGGCTTAAGGGTTATTCGAAGGGGATGCAGCAGCGGCTTGGACTTGCATGCGCGCTTCTCGGCGATCCGGATATCGTATTTCTTGACGAGCCGGCTTCCGCGCTCGATCCCGTTGGCCGGTATGAGGTAAGGGAGCTGCTTGCCAGGCTGAGAGGGCAAGGCAAGACGATATTTTTGAATTCGCATTTGCTGGAGGATGTGGAGCAGCTGTGCGACAAGGTTGCCCTGCTTAATAATGGCGAAGTGTTATTGGAAGGCAAGGTCAGCGAGGTGCTCAGGCAGCAGTCGAATTGGCGATTGCGCGTTAATGGATATTCACCCGTTGCGGCTGAGCGGATTCACCTGATGCTGGGTACGGCCGCCGCTGTCTCGGAAACGGAAGCTGGAGACGGAACGGTATGGATTGAGCTCGAGCTGGAGGATGACGAGCAGATCGGATTGATCAATTATTTGCTAATCGAGCTGGGGATTACCATCTACGAGGTCGGGAAAACGCAGTCCAGGCTGGATGAGTGGTTCATGCAGGCGGTTACGGGCTTGGAGCATAGGGGGGAGCGCAGATGATCGCGGTTTGGGGATTAACATGGAAAGAGCTTATTCGCAAGCGCGTGACATTAATGACGCTCATTATGACGATCCTGTTTTGGATCGCTTATTGGTTTTTGGCGGGTGCGATTGCGGGCGGTGAAGTGCATGTGGTTACATCGCTGAGCCTGCTTGAGAATTTTACTCGCAGCGCGATGATTTTGACGTTCGGCTTTTTTTTCGGTGCGTTTGCTGTTGCGTTTCTTGCGATATTCAGCTCCGTCGCAGCGATTACGGGAGAGGCGGAGACCGGGGTGCTTCAGTCGGTGCTGGCGAGGCCGATCAAGCGATGGAAATGGTTTATGGGCAGATGGCTCGGGTTTGTTAGTTACGTTGCGATTTATGCGGGCTTGCTGTTTGGTTCACTTCATGTCATCTGCTGGATACATACCGGCGTCTTCTTTCGCATGGAAGCGCTGCTTCCATCGCTTGCTTTGTTTCTCGCTGTTATCCCGTTGCTTGTTTCCTTAACGATGGTTGGCTCCTGTTATATTAGTCCGCTAGGCAATGGGATTTGGATGACGATGCTGTACGGAATGGGCTGGCTCGGCAGCATGATTGGAAAGTTTACGACAACCGGGCGACTGCAAATAAACGGAATGGAAACGCTGGAGACGCTTACCGGTTTAATTAAGCTAGCGATGCCGGCAGATGCGCTACAGCAGCGGATGCTGAGCGAGTTATTCTCCATTTCGGAGCTTAGCGGGCTCTACGACTTGAACAGCGAGCTTAGCTATTTTTCGGTAAACGGGGCTGCATCCAATTCTTTATTAATATATAGTGCGGTATATGTAGCAGCGCTGCTGGCGGCGGGGCTGTTAATCATGCGGCGAAAAGATTTCTAAAGGTGACTGCCTCTCATAGGACGGAGGCAGTCTTATTTTATTGTTTAGGAAATTATGCAAAGCCAGTAGCTGTGAGCAAGCACACGTGCATGCATGAGGAGTCAAATTGGCGTAGCAGTGAGCATTGAAGGGTAGCTGTAAGCACCTATATGTTCTAACAGCAGTCAAGTAACCCTATTGAGTGGACTGTAAGCGCACTTGTGTTCTTATGGAGCCAAATTGGCGTAGCAGTGAGCATTGAAGGGTAGCTGTAAGCACCTATATGTTCTAACAGCAGCCAAGTAACCCTATTGAGTGAGCTGTTAGCACACAGGCGTTCTTATGGAGCCAGATTGGCGTAGTAGTGAGCATTGAAGGGTAGCTATAAGCACCTATATGTTCTAACAGCAGCCAAGTAACCCTATTGAGTGGACTGTAAGCGCACTTGTGTTCTTATGGAGCCAAATTAGCGTAGCAGCGAGCATTGAAGGGTAGCTCTGTAAGCACAATATGTTCTAACAGCAGCCAGGTAACCTTATAGAGTGAGCTGTAAAAACACATTTGTTCTTATGGAGCCAGATTGGCGTAGCAGTGAGATTGAAGGGTAGCTGTAAGCACCTATATGATCTAACAACAGCCAAGTAACCTTATTGAGTGAGCTGTAAGCACACATTTGTTCTTATGGAGCCACATTGGCGTAGCAGTGAGATTGAAGGGTGGCTGTAAGCGCCTATATGTTCTAACAGCAGCCAAGTAACCTTATTGAGTGAGCTGTAAGCACACATTTGTTCTTTAGGTTGTCCACTGGGAGTGGACAATAGCGCTTGCGTACCAAGACCCGTTCCATTCCTCGAGAACGAGAATGAGGCTTTCCCAATCCATGCCTTCATACTGGGAGTCAAAGCCGGTGAAGTGATAATCCATGACATAGCTTTCAGGAAATACCTCCTTGATATTGACCTTCATATTGCCGCTTCCAATGATCTGATCCGCGCCTACCTTCTCTGCATGGAGAAAGTCCTTGTCATATACGAACTTGTCATAATATTGCTTGAAGGTGAGATCAATAGGCTCTCCTGAGCCGTCATAGTCGCCAAAGCGGTAGACGGTTGGATCTGTCAGAGCAGGCAGCTCGGCGGCTGGAAATACTTTGGCTGAAGCCGTATCGATATAGGCGTAAGGAGAGAATAATAAGCCTTTATCTGGATGGATATAGGCTGCGAGGCTATCGAGGTTCTTCTCCTTGAGCGCCGAGAGGATTGCTGCTGCGGCTTCTTCTGGGGCTGCCGCCTGTGGCGGGTTTTGCTCGCTTGGCTTTGCGGCAGCACTCGCCTTTGGCGAGGGGGTAGGGCTATTGTGAACCGTTTGGTCCGCATTCATATTACACGCAGTTAACAGCATCAGAACACAGGTTATGACGAGTTTCTTCATAATACTATCCCTCCGTAATGGTTGATGGTTACCGTCGTATTACCCACTCAGACGTGAGTTTCCGTTAAAAGTTGCAGGATGCTTGTGGACTTCGCCGCTTTCTGTTAAACTGACATTGTTATTTAGTAAATTTATTAACTAAAAATGGAGCGTGGCATGGCGACGATAAAGGATATTGCGCAGGAGGCAGGCGTTTCAGCCGCTACGGTATCAAGGGTGTTGAACAATGATACAAGCCTCGCAGTCAGCGAGGAAACGCGGACTCGTATATTTAGCATTGCCGAGCAGCTGCAATATAAGCCGTCCAGGCTGCGAAGAATGAAAAAAGACGAACAGCTTTCCCGTCAGCAGATCGGCTTGCTGATGTGGTCAACGCTGGAGGATGAGCATGAGGACCCTTATTTCTCTTCCATCCGCAAAGGTATCGAAACGCGCTGCGAGGAGCTTGGCATCAGCATAATCAAGGTGCTTCGCGGCAACAGCAAGGTCGACATCCAGTCTGTCCATGAGCTCGACGGTTTGATCGTCGTTGGCTCGATTGACGACCATGATGTCAACCAGATCTACGGCAGCGCGAACCGGCTCGTCTTCGTCAATCATTCAGGAGAGCTGGATGATTATGATACGGTTAAGCTGCATTTCGAGCAAGCGACAAGAGCGGTTATCAAGCATCTCACTCAGCTCGGACATGAACGGATCGGCTACATCGGAGGCAGTGATTATGTCCATCGGTTGAGCCGTCAGTACGAAGCGGCAGAGGTTGAAGAGCCACGCCGGATTTTTTTCGAGCGGATCATGAGAGAGAGCGGCATTTACGAAGAAAGCTACGTGATGAAGTCCTATTGGTCATCGAACAGCGGGTACGAGGCCATGCATCGTTTGCTTCAGAGCGAATCGCGTCCAACCGCTTGCTTCGTAGCTAGTGATCCAATGGCAGTCGGCGCATTGCGGGCCTTGCATGAGCATGGTCTTCGCGTGCCTGAGGATATGGCTATCGTCGGCTTTGACGATATCGAAATCTCCGCTTATCTCAATCCGCCGCTTACGACAGTACGCGCACATACGGAGCATATGGGAAGATCTGCGGTACAGCTGCTGCTGGAGCGGATTGAAGGCAGGGAAGCAGCCGTTCATATGACGATCAATACGACGCTGATTGTCAGGGAAAGCTGCGGCAGCGCAAAGAGCGAGCATGGAAACTAGCATATACATTACTTGGGAGGTTATTGATTTTGACTATTCTGTATGATCAAGAGCGTTCATTGTTCCATTTGCAATCGAAGGATACTAGTTATGTGATTCATATAACCAAAGCAGGCTACCCGGCTCATATCTATTGGGGCAAAAAAGTTAGAAGCGTACAGCTGGAGCGCCTATTGGAGCTGAAAGAGAGGGCTTCCTTCACGCCGAGCACCGAGATTGACCAGCTGGAGCTGTCACTCGATACGCTTCCTCACGAATATCCGGCCTACGGCAATTCGGATTTCCGTATGCCTGCCTTTCAAGTCAAGCTTCCGAATGGAACGACGGTAACGGATCTTCGTTACGATTCTTACCGGATCGTTAACGGCAAGCCGGCACTGGAAGGATTGCCAGCAACGTACGCGGAGAGCGACGATGAAGCTCAAACGCTTGAAATTACGCTGAAGGACGAACTGATTGGACTATCCGTTATTTTATCTTACACGGTATTTGAACAATTCGATGCGATTGCCCGTTCGGCAAAAATCGTAAACAATGGGACTGGCGTACTCGAGCTTCAGCGCGCGTTCAGCCTTAGCCTTGATTTCGCGCATGACCGTTTCGAAATGCTTCAGCTATCCGGCGCATGGATTCGCGAACGCCATATTCACAAGCGCAAGCTTGAACCGGGCCTGCAATCCATTGAAAGCCGCAGAGGCTCGAGCAGCCATATGCAAAATCCGTTTGTTGCTTTGCTATCGGAAGGTTCAACGGAGGATCACGGCGATGTGTACGGAGTGAATCTTGTATATAGCGGCAACTTCACGGCAGGCGTCGAAGTGGATCAATTCCATGCTGCTCGCTTGTTTATCGGGATTAATCCCTTTGATTTCAACTGGAGACTTGAGCCAGGCGAACAATTCCAGACCCCAGAAGCGGTTATGGTCCACTCCGAGCATGGGCTCGGCGGAATGTCGCGCAGCTTCCATGACCTTTACCGTTCCCGCCTCATCCGCGGAACTTTCCGCGATCAGACGCGTCCGATTCTCGTGAACAACTGGGAAGCGACCTATTTCAATTTCAATGCGGACAAAATTGAAGATATCGCACGCGCGGGGCAAGAGCTCGGCATCGAGCTGTTCGTGCTTGATGACGGTTGGTTCGGCAAACGCGACAACGACGACACCTCGCTTGGGGATTGGTTCGTAGACCGCAACAAGCTTCCGAATGGGCTTGAGGATTTGGTTAGCCGCGTGAAACGGCTCGATATGCAGTTCGGCTTGTGGTTTGAGCCTGAGATGATTTCGCCCGTGAGCGAGCTTTACAAAGCGCATCCGGATTGGTGCTTGCACATTGAAGGCCGCAGACGGACGCAAGCGAGAAAGCAGCTTATTCTCGATCTCTCCCGCGAAGACGTTCAGCAATACATCGTGAAGTCCGTTTCAGACATTCTCTCAAGCGCGCCGATCACGTACGTGAAGTGGGATATGAACCGCAATATGACGGAAATCGGCTCAGCGCTGCTCCCGGCAGAGCGTCAACGCGAGACGGCTCACCGCTACATGCTCGGACTATACACGGTGTTAGAGCAGATTACTTCTGCTTTCCCGCATATTTTATTCGAGAGCTGCTCGGGCGGCGGAGGACGTTTCGATGCAGGCATGCTGTATTATATGCCGCAAACCTGGACGAGCGATAATTCAGATGCGGTATCCCGCCTTAAAATTCAATACGGAACAAGCATCGTTTATCCGGTAAGCGCGATGGGCGCGCATGTGTCCGCGGTGCCTAACCACCAGGTTGGACGCATCACTTCCCTTGAGACGAGAGGGAACGTGGCGCTCTCCGGCAACTTCGGCTATGAGCTGGATTTGACGCGCTTCACGGAGGAAGAGAAGGTAACGGTGAAGGAGCAGGTTGCGCTGTACAAGGATGTGCGCCATCTTGTGCAATTCGGCGATTTCTATCGCCTGCTTAGCCCGTTCGAGGGCAATGAGACGGCATGGATGTTCGTGTCCAAGGATAAGAGCGAAGCATTCGTTGTGTACGTATCCGTGCTTCAGGAGCCGAATCCGAAGCTGAACCGCCTGCGCCTGAAAGGCCTTGACCCGAATCGGGATTACAAGCTACACGGCGAAGAAACGGTATTCGGCGGCGATCAGCTCTTGTATGCCGGTCTTGCTGCACCGCAATTCTTCGGCGACTACGCGAGCAAGGTGTTCCGTTTAAATGCCGTAGAGTAATTGGCTGCTCTCTGAGAGCGCGCGAGGATATAAAGGACTATTTCTTGGGGCCGAATCCGGTCCTTGGGAATAGTCCTTTTTTGCAGGTAGGTTGCGGTCGCTTGTGTTTTCTTTGTGTGCGGCATTAACTGGCCAACGGTCATTCCGATTTCTCAATTGGAATCCAACATAAAAGGGCATCCAGCAACGAAATGGCTCGCCGCGGAATGCCCTTTCCCTTGTATGTACGTTAGTAGTTGCTCATCGCGCCCGATGCTGCCGCAGCAATAAGAATAATAGCAATAATCGCGTATATGACCAGCACGATAGCGGCCCAGATCAGGGAAGCCTTGAAATAATTTTTTTTCGTAGGATTGCCTTCTCCGAACGCCCAAACAAACATCATCACGATGTTAACGATCGGAATAATGAGAATGAGGGTTGTAATCATCCATTCTTTTACGGTAATAACGGGGGACATCGGCTGTTGCTGATCGTAGCCGTAGCCCTGTACCCCAGATTGTACGGGCGGTTTTTGAAATTGATCCATTGCTTTCGCTCCTTTGATTTCCTGTTGCTGTAACATTTTGTTCACAATTTATTATATATAAAATCCCTGTGTTTACAACCCTTAATTTAGAAAAAATATTATTTAATTTTTAAATATTGTATGGATTGTCCAATTTTATATGTATGAATTTAGCATGTTTTGTCGTATGTTAGAACGCGCTAGTAAACTATTAAACATTTATATTAAACATGAAACATTTTTTGATCCTCGCAATTACCGCCTACCCTTGATGCTGCGTCAAGGGTCATATTTTGTTCAAAGGGAATGACGAAACGGAAAGTTTGTCCGGCAGCAGCCAGGTGTGACAATGTAAGATCACTTAGCGTGTACATGCGTTATACTCTATTTAACAAACGATGAGGCAGTCATGAATCTACTAACCTATAGAGGGGGTCTTATAATGGCAGAAGACCGGCAATTATCCAATCGGCCCATTGCGCTTATAACGGGAGCTTCCAGCGGCTTCGGCCTGTTAACCTCGCTTCGCTTGGCGCAAGAAGGCTATCAAGTGATCGCGACGATGAGGGATATGGGCAAGAAAGGGAATCTGCTTGCTAAAGCGAAGGAGTATGGCGTCGCTGGGCATGTGGAACCGATGCAGCTTGATATTACCGATTCGGGGAACATTGCCGAAGCGGTGCAAGCCGTCATCAGCCGGTGGGGATATATCGATGTGCTTGTGAACAACGCTGGATACGCGGTGATGGGCGTCATTGAAGAGGTGCCTATGGCGGATTGGAGAGCACAGCTCGACACCAATTTTTTCGGAACGGTCGAGGTGACCAAAGCCGTACTGCCCCATATGCGTGTCCGCGGGAAGGGGAAAATCATCACGATAAGCAGCGGAGCCGGCATCATCGGATTTTCCAACACGGGACCTTATTCGGCATCCAAATTTGCGCTCGAGGGCTTTAGCGAGGCTTTGCGCCTGGAGCTGCTGCCATTCTCGATACCGGTTGTTCTCGTTCAGCCAGGCACCTACGATACAGGCATATCAGCCAAGCATGTTTTTCGCAGCCAGCCGAATTCTCCCTATCGCAGGATGATTGAGCGATTCAATCAATTCAACAGCAAATCGGAGAAGAACGCTCCGAATCCTATGCATGTGGCGAACACGGTGGTGCATATATGCGGAGCGCGGAACCCTAAGCTGCGCTATAGGTGCGGTACGGATGCCAGAATGATCTTTCTTATGAAAAAGCTGCTCCCATGGCGCGTCATCGAATGGGTGCTCCGCAAAGCGCTGCATTAATCCTTTCATGCAAGCACCTCTGCAAGGGGACGGCTCCGCCCGTTCCCTTGTTTGGCTATGCCTGCTTATCCCTGCAAACGCGCGCATTGAATTATTGTATCCTGCTATAGAATATATCTATTACGCTGCAGATTGACTGGCTTTGAGCGCGGATGATAGACTCTTCTCAACATAATACCGACAAAACCTATTTGAATTATTATGTATGGAATGGAGCGGGCAGGCAGCGCGTTTGCTTGTCGTCTCAATCACAAAACGAGGGGCGGATAAACGATGACGGAGCGTAAGAAATTAAGATTGGGCGCGGTACTTCACGGGGCTGGAGGCAATCTGGCAGGCTGGAGGCATCCGGATGCTGTAGCGGATGCAAGTGTGAATTTTCAATTTTATAAGCAGCAGGCGATAAAAGCGGAGGAAGGCAAGTTCGATTTTCTGTTCATAGCGGACGGATTGTTCATAAACGAGAAATCAAATCCCCACTTCTTGAACCGTTTTGAGCCGATTACGATTCTGTCAGCGCTAGGAGCCGTTACTTCAAACATCGGTTTAGTAGGAACGCTGTCAACCTCGTACAGTCAGCCCTTCACGGTATCCAGGCAATTCTCGTCTCTCGATCATATTAGCGGCGGGCGCGCCGGCTGGAACGTTGTGACATCTCCGCTGGAAGGCACCGCGCTCAACTACGGACTAACGCTTGAAGAGCACCCTGACCATAGCAAACGTTACCGAATCGCTTCTGAATATTTGAAGGTAGCTCGCGGCCTATGGGATTCGTGGGAGGAAGAAGCGTTTGTCCGCAACAAGGAAACAGGTCAATTTTTTGACGCGGATAAGCTGCACGCATTGAACCACGAAGGCGAATTTTTTGCGGTTAAAGGCCCGCTTAACATCGGACGGTCACGGCAGGGGCAGCCTGTCGTATTCCAAGCAGGCTCCTCGGAAAGCGGAAGGGATTTGGCAGGTGCTTCGGCCGATGCCGTATTTACGAATCACGAAACGTTGGAGGAGGCAAAGGCCTTCTATGAGGACGTGAAGCGAAGAGCTGCTGAGCATGGGCGATCACCGGACGAAATTCTTATATTCCCAGGTATCGGTGTCATTATCGGGCAGACGGAGGAGGAAGCGGAGCGCAAATACGAGGCGGTCGCAAACCTCATCAGCATCGATAATGCGCTGGATAATCTGGGCAGGTTTTTCGAGCACCATGATTTCAAGCAATATCCGCTAGACGAGGCGTTTCCCGATCTTGGGGAGCTGGGCAAAAACAGTTTCCAAAGCACGACGGACAAAATCAAGCGGGAAGCACGGGAGCAGAAGCTGACCTTGCGTCAAGTGGCTTTGCGCTCGGCAACCCCTAGGACGCCGTTCATCGGAACGCCGGAGCGGGTAGCTGATTTGATTCAAGAATGGTTCGAGAAGGGCGCGATCGACGGCTTTATCATAGGAGCGGGCGTACCGACGGGTCTTGATGAGTTCGTCGAGCACGTCATTCCGGTTCTTCAGCAGCGCGGCTTGTTCCGGGAACAATATGAGTCGGATACGCTGCGCGGCAATTTAGGACTCCCCATTCCGGCTAACCGATATACGGAGCAGCGAAGCAAGCAGGCAGGATCAGAAGAGCAAGCGGCGTCCGAAGCGGCGGCAGCTCAGGCAAGCGGAACGGTATAACCAAACAGGGAGAATGGGGAGAAATCGCAATGAAAAGAAAAAAAGCGGGCTTGAAATCGATTGTTGCTCTTATCGCTATAACGGCACTCGTACTGAGCGGATGCGCGGGCACGAATAAACCAGCAGGCAACACGAATGCTTCTGCGCCATCGGCTAATTCGGAGACCGCTGCGCCGGCAGCGCCCATTAAGGGAGGGGAGCTCTCCTATGCGCTTGCAACCTCGCCGGATACGCTTGATCCTCATCGCAGCGGCTTGGCGGTGGCAGTGCGCGCGATCCGGACGATCCATGACAATTTAGTCGCGCAGCTGCCAGACGGCACGATAGCGCCTTGGCTCGCCACGGAATGGGTAGTTTCGGAGGATGGCAAGAGCTACACCTTTAAGCTGCGGCAGGACGTCAAGTTTCATGATGGAACGCCATTCAATGCCGAGGCTGTGAAATTCAACTACGACCGCATTATTAATCCAGAGACGAAAGCCGCCAATTCGGTCGCTTTGATCAGACCTTATCAATCCTCTGAGATCATAGACGAATTTACAATCAAGCTCAATCTTGAAACGCCTTCGAATGCTTTTCTCGGCAATCTGAGCCAAGCGCTCGTCAGCATCGTATCTCCAGCGGCAGCGCAGAAGTACGGCGACCAGCTTGGCAAAAATCCGGTTGGTACGGGCCCGTTCAAATTCGTGAGCTGGGAAGAAAATTCGCAGATTACGGTAGAACGCAATCCTGATTATAAATGGGCGCCTCCTTTGGTAACCAATCAAGAAGCGCCGTATCTCGATAAATTAGTGTTCAAAATCGCGCCTGAGGAGGCAACTCGGATCGGCAGCGTGCAGAGCGGCCAGGTTCTAGCCGGCGAAACGATTCCTCCACAAAATATTCTCGCGTTAGAGAAGGACGAGAAGCTCCAATTGTACAAATCGAATACGCAGGGATTGCCGTATACCCTGTTCATTAACCAGAATAAGGCACCGTGGAACGAATTGAAGGCAAGGCAGGCGCTGCAAGCAGCTATTGATGTGGATGCCATTGTCAAAACATTATATCTGGGCACATATGATCGGGCGTGGTCGCCGCTTACCCCAGGGACCTTTGGGTATGACAAGTCGCTTGAAGGCGGCGTAAAGCCGGATCTAGACAAGGCAAACGCGCTGCTGGATGAACTCGGCTATGCGAAAGGCTCGGACGGCATTCGTACGAAGGATGGCAAACAGCTGACCCTGCACTATGTCGACGGTTCGCCGAACCGTGAGAAACGAAACGATATTGCGGCCATTATCCAGCAGCAATTAAAGCAAATCGGCGTCGCAGTCGAGGTTGAAATCACGAAGGATGTCCGTACGGTTGTTTTCGAGAATGCAGACTACGACATCTACGGGAATAGCCAAGTGAACTCCGATCCGGAGGCGCTTCGCTCCTTCTACCATTCCGGAGCTGCGAGCGTCGGAGGCAAACAGAATTTGCCTGCTTTCAAAAACGCGGAGGTTGACGGCTGGATTGATCAAGGCTTGATCGAAAAGGATGCTGCCAAGCGCCAAGAGCTGTATGCAAACGTACAGAAAGCGATTATTGATCAGGCGGTCATCATTCCGGTCTACGTATTCCCTTACACGATAGCGGCGTCCAAGTCGGTCCAAGGCATTAAGTTCGATTCGCTGGCGTACCCGCTGTTCAACGATACTTTCATTCAGAAGTAAGCTGCTGCTCTCATAAGAGCAACTTTACTCCAGCCGCAAATAACGTTCAGGAGGCCAGTGATGCTTAAGACGGTTAGTATTCGTTTGTTTACCTCCTTGCTCGTTATACTCGGCTCGCTCGTGCTCGTATTTGTTATCGTATACTTGCTGCCGGGCGATCCGGTCATGTCGATGGTTGATCCGAGCACCGTCTCGCCGGAGGTGCTCGCTAACCTTCGGGCGCAGCTTGGCGTGGATCGGCCGCTTTACGAGCAGTTTGCCTCTTATGCTTGGAAGGTGCTGCATGGCGATTTCGGCAAATCCATTGTAAATGACGAGCCGGTGCTGCCCAAAATCATCGAGCATTTGCCCGCAACGCTCGCTTTGACTGCAGCAAGCTGCTTCATTGCCGCAGCGGTCGGCATTTGGCTTGGCGTCTTGTCCGCCATACACAAAGACCGGTGGATCGATATTACGGCAAGGGTTGTCGGTTTGTTCGGCATTTCGATGCCGACGTTCTGGTCGGGCATTCTACTTATCCTTATTTTCTCCATTACGCTGGACTGGTTTCCCGCAATGGGCTCCGAGGGCTGGAAGACGCTCGTGCTTCCGGCTGTCGGACTCGGCATAGTCGGGGCCGGCTTTGTGGTCAGGCTCGTGCGAAACAGCATGCTGGAGGTCATTAACGAGCCGTTCATCGTGACGCTGCGGGCAAAGGGCGTATCGGAGAAGCTCGTTATGTACCGTCATGCGCTGCGCAATGCGTTGATTCCGGCATTGACGATGATCGGGGTGCTGAGCGGCGAGCTGTTGGCCGGAACGGTTGTGATCGAGACGGTATTTTCCCGGCAAGGCATCGGCAGAGTCATATCGGACGCGTTAATGTCCAAGGATTTGCCGGTCGTGCAAGGTGTCGTTTTTTTCTCGGCGATTATGTATGTCATGATCAATTTAATTGTGGATCTTTCTTATCGGATCATTGATCCGAGAGTCAGGCGTTCACAATAGCAAAGGAGAGTGCAGAATGAAGGAAACCGCGCTTACCAAGACGGCATGGCCCCGTTTTAGGGCCGCAAAGCGCCTCTCACCCAGCTACGCCAAGCTAAATATGTCCAATTTGCTCGTATATGGGGCTGGATTAATTGTCCTATTCATCGTCTTAAGCGCATTGTTCCCAGGGCAGATTGCCCCTTATTCGCCAACGGAGATGGTCATGACCGACATTATGCTGCCGCCTAGCTTTACGCATTTATTCGGCACCGATTATTACGGCCGCGACGTGTTCAGCGTTGTCGTATACGGCAGCCGCGATTCACTTTTGATCGGGCTGGCATCCGTTCTGGTCGGAGGCGTGCTCGGCGCCGCGATAGGCGCGTTGTCCGGCTTTCTCGGGGGTATTTTCGATACGGTTATTATGGGTTTTATCGAGGTTTTGATGACGATCCCGGGTATCTTGTTTGCCCTTGCCATTGCAGCCGCGATGGGACCTAGCTTATTCAATGTGGTGCTGGCGGTCGCATTATCCTCGGTACCGGGTTATGCCAGAGTATTTCGGGGCCAAATTATAAGCGTGAAGGGTAGGCCGTTCATAACGGCAGCAAGGTCGGTTGGAGCGGGCAGCCTGCGCATTTTTTTCCGGCATGTGCTTCCGAACGCTTGGTCGCCGCTGCTCGTTATGGCCACCATCGGACTAGGCACATCCATACTGGTTGGTTCCGGACTTAGCTTTCTGGGGCTAGGCGTTATCAAAGAAATTCCGGACTGGGGAACGCTCCTGTCGCAAGGCAGAGGTTATTTGACTGTCGCATGGTGGATGTCTACCTTTCCTGGCCTAGCGATTACACTGCTCGTATTATCCGTTAATCTGATGGGCGACAAGCTAAGGGACCATATCGATCCGAAGAAAAGCAGGGTTTAAGGAGGTGGCAAATACGTTGGAATCATTGCTTGAAATCGAGCGGCTCACGGTTAAGTTCGCAACGCCGAAGGGCTGGCTGACCGCAATCTCGGACGTCTCCCTCACGATGAAGCCGGGCGAGACGGTATGCCTGGTCGGAGAATCCGGCAGCGGCAAGACGATTACGTCCAAGTCGGTCATGCGGCTGATCGATTACGAGAACGGCGTTATTGCCAGCGGCGAGATGAAGCTGGATGGCATTGATCTGGCACGCTCTTCCCAAAATAACATGCGCACGCTGCGCGGCAAAAAAATTGCGATGATTTTCCAGGAGCCGATGTCGGCCTTCGATCCTGTATTCACAATCGGAAGCCAGATTATTGAAGTCATGCTCGGCCACAAGCTAGGCAATCGGGAAAAGGCGCGCGAGCGGGCTATTCATCTCCTTGCGCGCGTCGGCATACCCGAGCCGGAGCTTCGCATGAAGCAATACCCTGGCGAGCTGTCCGGCGGCATGCTGCAGCGGGCTATGATTGCGATGGCTCTCGCCTGCGGGCCCGAGCTTCTCATTGCGGATGAGCCGACAACCGCTCTCGATATGACCATTCAAGCGCAGATTTTGCAGCTGCTGCAGGAGCTGAAGACGGAGTTCAACATGTCGATCCTGCTCATTACGCATGATATGGGCATAGCGGCGGAAATGGCAGATCGCATTATCGTCATGTACGCGGGGCAGGTGGTGGAGCAAGCAACGGCAGCACAGCTGTTCGAGCTTCCTCATCACCCCTATACGCAGGGGCTGCTGCGTTCCGTAACGACGCTTGATAGCGAACGGGGCAGCAGGCTGTACTCTATCGATGGCAGTATTCCGAATTTGTTCGAGCTTCCCGCAGGCTGCCGCTTTCACCCGCGCTGTGCGCACGCCACGGACAAGTGCGCGAAGGAAAGCCCGCCGCTCTTATCCGTTAATCAACGTGAGGCAGCTTGCTGGTACGCCGAGCGGATAGCAGATAGCTGGGAAAAACCCATAACGCCGCAAACAAGCGCCATAGCGGCAGAGGAAAAGGAGGCGCCTGGCGCAGACCGCCTGGAAGGGGGCGCCATCACCCATTTGTTTGAGATCGAAGGCCTTCACAAATACTATCCGCTCGGCAAAAGCTTGCTTTCTCGTCACAATACCGTCATTCGCGCAGTAGATGACGTATCCTTTCAGATCCGAAAAGGAGAAACCTTCGGGCTTGTCGGAGAATCGGGCAGCGGCAAGTCGACGCTGGGTCGCGTCATTATGCAGCTGGAGAAGGCGACCTCAGGCAAGGTGCGGTTTGCGGGACAAAGCCTGACGGATATCCGTCCATCGGAGCTGCATGAAGCACGCAAGGATATGCAGATGATTTTCCAGGATCCATACGGCTCAATGAATCCGCGCTGGCGGGTAGGCGATATCATCGCGGAGCCGCTGGCTATCCATACCTCGCTAAGCGCGGCGGAGAAGAAGACGCGGATCGAGGAGCTTCTGGCCGTAGTCGGATTAAATCCGTCTTGGCATGAACGGTATCCGCATGAGTTTTCCGGCGGGCAGCGGCAGCGAATCGGCATTGCGAGAGCAATTGCGCTGAACCCGTCCTTCGTGCTTGCCGATGAGGCCGTTTCCGCGCTGGACGTGTCCGTTCAGGCACAAATCGTGAATTTAATGCAGGATTTGCAGCAAAATCTTGGACTCACGTATCTATTTATAGCGCATGGGCTGCATGTCGTGAGGCATATTTCGAACCGAATCGGCGTGATGTATTTGGGGCAGCTTGTCGAGATTGCAGACAGCGAGGAGCTGTTTACCCATCCGGCGCATCATTACACAAAAG
Source organism: Paenibacillus sp. J22R232 (assembly GCF_056269165.1). Lineage (NCBI taxonomy): Bacteria > Bacillati > Bacillota > Bacilli > Caryophanales > Paenibacillaceae > Paenibacillus > Paenibacillus sp. J22R232. The sequence continues at coordinate 155,338 of NZ_JBWDNK010000014.1, forward strand.
CGCTAATCGCATCTATTCCTTGGCCTGATCCAAGCCGGAAACGTGAGATTCAAGCGATTAGCGGCGAGATTCCCTCGCCTGCCAAGCCCCCCTCGGGCTGCCGCTTTCATACGCGCTGCCCTGCGGCTACAGCCCTATGCAGGAGCGAGCCGCCAGAGCTGAAGGAAATCGAAAACGAACACTGGGTTGCCTGCCATTACCCAGCTTAAAGGCCGAGAGCCCCGATACGGGGCTGCTCGGCTTTTTGGATATATAAGCATTTATATGTTTCACATATAAATGTGCTTATCTATCTCCGCGAAACCACTGCTTTTGCCACAGAGGTAGGCTTCAGCCGTTTACGCTTGAAATATAGGAGAGTATAGCATTTCGCCCACTTTCTCTATATTTCTACGCGAAACGAAAGCTTGGCCGCCAGAGGATGGCTTCAGCCGTTTACGCTTGAAATATAGGAGAGTATAGCATTTCGCCCACTTTCTCTATATTTCTACGCGAAACGAAAGCTTGGCCGCCAGAGGTCGGCTTCAGCCGTTTACGCTTG
>NZ_JBWDNK010000044.1:0-1674 GCF_056269165.1 Paenibacillus sp. J22R232
TTGATATGCTCCCCTTTAGGTAGACAGGTGAAATAATAAAAACCTGTTTATCAAGGGGAGTTTTTTCATGTCTCAAATAAATGAGTACTGCGGGGAAGAGAAATTAGCCATTCTGAAGGAGTATGAAGCAGGACGGGGATCACGAAGTGAGATCGCTTGTAAATATAACATTAACGTCAGTACGTTGAAGGAATGGCGACGTCGTTATGAACTATACGGATTCGAAGGGTTAGCATGGCGTGCGGAGAATAAGAGCTACTCAGTGGAACTTAAACTTCAGGCTGTTCAAGATTATCTATCTGGAAAGTACTCACAGAATGAAATCATAAGGAAGTACCGTATGGCAAGCCGTACACAGCTCCAAAACTGGATTAAGAAGTATAATAGTCATAGCGGTCTAAGACCGTATAAGAACGGGGGCGGAGCCGCTATGACAAAGGGACGGACAACGACTTGGGAAGAACGAATGGACATTGTAATGTATTGCTTATCGCAAAATCGAAACTATCAAAAAGCAGTAGAGAAATATCACGTTTCTTATCAGCAAGTTTACGGATGGGTAAAGAAGTACGAAGCAGATGGCCAGAACGCTTTGCGAGACGGCAGAGGGCGCACAAAGGCACCTGAAGAGTTATCTGAGGTCGATCAGCAAAAGCTCGCTATGAAGAAACTGGAGTACGAGGTTGAGCGGCTTCGGGCGGAGAATGCTTTCTTAAAAAAGTTACAGGAGTTTCAAGGGAGGCGTCGCTAAGCGGACATCGACAGGAAGACATTTATCTCGCTATCCAAGCCGTGCAGCAGGCAGAAGCACTTAGCATACAGCTACTGTGCAAGGTTGCGGAGATTCCAAGGTCAAGCTACTACAAGTGGCTCAGTCACAAGCCTAGCCAACGACAGTTGGAGAACCAAGAGCTTACGGCGGTCATGATGACGTTATATGAAAAGGTTGAAGGCACCTTCGGCTACCGTCAATTAACGCTGCATATGCGTCGACAAACGGAGAAGCAGATTAACCACAAACGCGTGTATCGTCTGATGAAAATAAAAGGGATTCAGTCCGTCATTCGCAGAAAGAAAAAGAAATATGAACGTTCAACACCGCAGCACGTAGCTGAGAACGTATTAAACCGTGCGTTTCAGGCGGAAGCACCGAACGAAAAGTGGCTAACGGATGTCACTGAATTTAAATACGGCAACGGTCAGAAGGCCTATTTAAGCGCCATTCTCGACCTTCATGATAAATCGATTGTTTCTTATGTACTGGGACATTCCAATAATAATCCGCTCGTGTTTAAAACATTGAAGTTGGCGCTAAAGGCAGCGCCAAGAAGCAAAGCGCTCCTTCATAGCGACCGAGGCTTCCAGTACACGTCTTCGGGTTTTAAGAGAATGTTGGATAAGGCTAAGCTGAAGCAGAGCATGTCCCGGGTCGGACGTTGTATTGATAACGGTCCAATGGAATCCTTTTGGGGAACGTTGAAATGTGAGAAGTATTACTTACATAAATACCAAACTTTTGAACAGCTAAAGAACGATATTGATGATTACATCCACTTTTACAATTACGAACGATTGCAGAAAAAGCTAAACGGCCTCAGTCCTATTGAATTTAGGGCTAAGGCCGCTTCATAGATCTTTATTTTTTGTACTGTCTACTTGACGGGGTTCAGTTCA
>NZ_JBWDNK010000043.1:0-1717 GCF_056269165.1 Paenibacillus sp. J22R232
TGGCGTAGTTCCTTACGATCCGCTTGCAGCGCCTAGTTATCAGGTAGGTCAAGTCGTTACGTTTAATGGAAGCAGCTATGTTGTAAATACGCCTTCTCCGGTAGGAACGCCAGGCAGCTCGCTTGACTATACGCTGCTAGCAGCTGCCGGTGCAGCAGGTACTACAGGTGCGACAGGAGCAGGTGTAACCGGAGCAACCGGATTGCCAGGACCAACGGGAGAAACGGGTGCTACCGGTGCCGGACTCGATGGCGTAGTTCCTTACGATCCGCTTGCAGCGCCTAGTTATCAGGTAGGTCAAGTCGTTACGTTTAATGGAAGCAGCTATGTTGTAAATACGCCTTCTCCGGTAGGAACGCCGGGTATTTCACTTGATTACACACTTCTGGCAGGCGCAGGGGCTACGGGAACGACTGGGGCAACAGGGGCCGGTGTGACGGGAGCGACTGGATCTACTGGGGAAACCGGGTTTACTGGCGCAACAGGCGCAGGCTTAGACAGTATCGTTGCTTATGATCCGCTAGCGGCACCTGGTTATCAAGTAGGTCAGGTCGTAACGTTTAATGGCAGCACGTATGTCGTTAATACGCCTTCGCCAGTAGGTACGCCAGGCATTTCTCTAGATTACACGCTTATTGCAGCAGCAGGAGCGACAGGAACAGGTGTAACCGGCGCTACGGGTGCAACGGGCGTAGGCTTAAGCGGCATCGTTGCTTTTGATCCGCTAGCGGCACCAACTTACCCAGTAGGTCAAGTCGTAACGTATAACGGCGGCACCTATATCGTAACAACAGCACCACCGACAGGCACGCCGGATACTTCACCGGATTACACGCAGCTAGCGGCAAGCGGGGCAACAGGAGCTACGGGAGCAGACGGGGCTGCTGGTGCAACGGGACTGGGTGTAACTGGAGCTACCGGGGCAACGGGAGTAGGCTTAGGCGGCATCGTTGCGTTTGATCCGCTAGCGGCACCAACGTACCCAGTAGGTCAAGTCGTAACGTATAACGGCGGCACTTATATCGTAACAATAGCACCACCGACAGGCACGCCGGATACTTCACCGGATTACACGCAGCTCGCGGCAAGTGGAGCAACAGGGGCAACGGGTGCAGACGGGGCGACGGGTGCGACAGGTCTGGGTGTAACTGGAGCTACCGGAGCGACAGGAGTAGGTTTAAGCGGCATCGTTGCGTTTGATCCGCTAGCGGCACCAACGTACCCAGTAGGTCAAGTGGTAACGTATAACGGCAGCACCTATATCGTAAACACGGCACCACCGACAGGCACGCCGGACACATCGCCGGATTATACGCAGCTCGCGGCAAGTGGAGCAACAGGAGCAACGGGTGCTGACGGGGTGACGGGTGCGACAGGATTGGGTGTAACCGGAACTACAGGTGCAACGGGAACTGGGGTAGCGGGTGCTACCGGAGCGACAGGCATACAGGGTTTAACTGGTGTAACCGGAACTACCGGAGCAACGGGAGTAGGCTTAAGCGGCATCGTTGCGTTTGATCCGCTAGCGGCACCAACGTACCCAGTAGGTCAAGTGGTAACGTATAACGGCAGCACTTATATCGTAAACACAGCGCCACCGACAGGTACGCCGGACACATCGCCGGATTATACGCAGCTCGCGGCAAGTGGAGCAACAGGAGCAACGGGTGCAGACGGAGTCACTGGAGCGACAGGAGCAGGAGTAACGGGAACGACT
>NZ_JBWDNK010000013.1:0-171824 GCF_056269165.1 Paenibacillus sp. J22R232
CACAGCAATGTGTGTAGCTGACGAATACTAATCGGTCGAGGGCTTATCCTAAACACGTTTACCGTGACCCATACATCCGGTAGACAGCAGCAGTAAAGGTTCAGCAAACCTGATTTTTCGTATTCAGTTTTCAGGGCGCAATGTGCCTGTCCGTGCTTAAACGTTAGATCTTACATAAGATTCATGTTTATGCTTAGGGCCCTTAGCTCAGCTGGTTAGAGCGCACCCCTGATAAGGGTGAGGTCGGTGGTTCGAGTCCACTAGGGCCCACCATATTTTCCCTGATAGCTCAGTTGGTAGAGCACTCGACTGTTAATCGAGTTGTCACAGGTTCGAGTCCTGTTCGGGGAGCCAAGTTTGGAGAGATACCCAAGTGGCTCAAGGGGACCCTCTGCTAAGGGGTTAGACTGCGTAAGTGGTGCGAGGGTTCGAATCCCTCTCTCTCCGTTCTCTATTTTTTCAAGGCCCGTTGGTCAAGTGGTTAAGACACCTCCCTTTCACGGAGGTAACAGGGGTTCGAGTCCCCTACGGGTCACCAATATTTTTGTAACGACGCGGGGTGGAGCAGCCCGGTAGCTCGTCGGGCTCATAACCCGAAGGCCGCAGGTTCAAATCCTGCCCCCGCAACCAATCACCTTTCAAAGGTGAACATAATGGATATGCCGTTGTAGCTCAACTGGTAGAGCAACTGACTTGTAATCAGTAGGTTGGGGGTTCAAGTCCTCTCGACGGCACCACTTTTTCTCTAGATATTGCTTAGCATTACAAAGCAGTATCGCAAACCGCCTCATAAAGGCGGACATAATCGATGTGCCGTTGTAGCTCAACTGGTAGAGCAACTGACTTGTAATCAGTAGGTTGGGGGTTCAAGTCCTCTCGACGGCACCATCTTTTCTCGGGACGTAGCTCAGCTTGGTAGAGCACCTGGTTTGGGACCAGGGGGTCGCATGTTCAAATCGTGTCGTCCCGACCATTTTATAATCAATGAACGACATATAAACCGCTATTCCAATAAGTCCATTCGACTTGCGGAATAGCGGTTTTTTTGTGCATATATGGGGAAATATAAGCGCAGTATGCCATTTACCCGCCATAGTGCAACAGACGAAGGAGGTCACTGCTGTTGAGTTTGAGACTTAGAGTAATAACTTGGTGTGCCCTGCTTTTGTGCGTGATAAGCATAAGCCCGATATCCACTTGGGGACAGCCTGGCGTATATCATTTCGGTTTTAAGAAAAGCGTGGAGGGACGATTGCCTTCGATAGACGAGGAGGGCTTCAAAAGCATCGTTACGAAGCATGGGGCGCTCTTTCTTGGAAATACGAATCAAAAGGAGCTTTATCTCACCTTCGACAATGGCTACGAGAATGGATTTACTCCGCGCATATTGGATGTGCTTAAAGAGAAGCAAGTGCCTGCCGCTTTTTTCGTTACCGGGCATTACGTAAAGGATCAGCCGGAGCTTATTAAACGGATGGCGGTGGAAGGGCATATTGTGGGGAACCATTCTTGGAGCCATCCAGACATGTCTCAGCTGTCTCAGGAAAGCATCAAGTCTGAGCTTGAGAAAGTAAAGGCGCAAGTCGAGATACTCACCGGGCAGAAGGAAATGAAATATCTTCGACCGCCAAGAGGCATTTTTAGCGAACATGTGCTTGCTGCCAGCAAGCAGCTCGGGTATACGAATGTATTCTGGTCTGTTGCCTATAAGGACTGGGATGTCAATGCGCAAAGGGGATCCCAATATGCGTACAGCGAAGTAGTGAAGCAGCTTCATCCCGGAGCAATCATATTACTGCACTCCGTATCGAGGGATAATACGGAGGCACTTGGCCGAATCGTGGACGAGGCAAGGCGGCAAGGGTACGAATTCAAAAGCCTTGACCAGCTGTCAACGGAGCAGAACCCAATGAATTAGCGGCAAAAGCCTTAACTCCTTGCGAGTTAAGGCTTTTTTGCTGCAAACATATATTCACATGCTGAAGCTTGGCGTATGATCAAGTGAAAAGCAGGTTGGGCAGAAGCCTGAAACACCATTAGAAACCTGCCCTCAATCCGTGATTTCCCGCATATATCCGTTTTGCGTCAGACGTTATAATGAAAAAGAGTGTGTCTAAAGCAAGGTGACCCGAAAGAGGTGTACGAGGATGATAAAGCAGATGAAGGCAAAAACAGCAGCTCAAAGGTTATTTTATACGATTTCGCTTAAACATCGCATTTGGTTGGCTTTTGTCATTCTCATCATGTTCGGAATTACAGCGACCGGTAGCATTGCTTATTTGATTGCCTCTAAGGAGATTCAAAGCAACGCGCTGAAGTCCAGCCAGGAGACAGTGAATCAATCCGCTCAAATCGTGAACGAAAGGCTCAAAAACATTGGCATTGCGGTAAGAGCGCTGATGTTCAGCGACCCCTTCAAGCAAGTGATGACCGATGCCCAGAATAAAGACAGCAGCCGATACTACAAAACGTGGACGGCGCTGCAGCCTGTTTTTTCGCAGGTGAAATTTAACGATTCCATGATTGACAGCATTCTGATCGCTTCGCCGATCGGTGATTATTACCATACCTCGAACGTGCGGGACACAGAGGAATCATTTTATGAATCGGACTTATATGATCATTTCAAGCAAATCAAACGAGGCTTTTGGACGAAAGGCCATGAGGATGATTTTTTTATGGACAAGCAGAACGTGATCTCGCTCGTTGTTGAGGGAGTTAATGATTTAGGAGAGGTTGCAACGGATGTTTATGTGGTCATTAACGTGAAGGAAGACGATCTGCTGGATTTGTTTATGGAGAATCTCTCGACCATAGATAAACAATACTATTTCGTTGATTCCGCAGGGGATGAAGTGAATATGTCGAGGCAAACAGAGGCCACGCCTATTACGAAACAGGCTGGCTTTGTAAATCGGCTGACGGATGCCATGAGCAGCTCGTTTTTCTTTAGCGACAGCAGAAAGGAGTATTTGGTCAACTATTCACGGCTTGAAGCCAAGGAGGATTGGATGATTGTCGGGGTTCAATCACGGGCTGATTTGCTTGCCAAGCTTAATGGCATCAAGAGAGGCACTTCGTTTGTCATTTTAGGCTTCCTGCTGCTGTCTTTGTTTATTGCGAACAACCTGACGTATGTGCTGCTTAGGCCATTATTCCGCCTGCAGAAATTAATGAAGCGAGTAGAGGAAAACGACCTCAGCGTACGTTTCGAGAGTGAGTACAAGGACGAGGTTTCGCAGGTCGGTTTCCGCTTCAACCGCATGCTTGATGAAATCCAGCAGTTGATTGAGGATGTGAAAATTAGGGAGAGTGAGAAACGAAAAGCAGAAATCAAGGCGTTGTCGGCTCAGATGGATCCGCACTTTTTCTATAATACGTTAAATACGATTTATTGCAAATCAGTGCTTGGCGAGAATGGGGATGTCAATGAAATGATATTGGCGCTGTCGCAAATGTTCCAGATTAGCCTAAGCGGCGGCCGGGATCTTATTTCGCTGAATGATGAGCTGGATCATGTTCGGCAATATTTGGCGATCCAGCAATTATCCTACGAGGAGCTGTTCGTTTGCCATATCGATGTGCAGCCTGAGCTGCTGGAATGCGAGATACCAAAGATTATGATCCAGCCGCTTGTTGAAAATAGCATTTTGCACGGCTTCCAAAACCGCGTGTCGGGCGGAGAAATTCATATCGTTGCACGTACGGAGGAGCAGTGGCTGTACTTGAAGGTGGAGGACAATGGCGAGGGTCTCGTGCCGGAACGGCTCAAAGCGGATATCATTCATCCAACGACGCTAAAGGAAGGATATGCGCTTCGGAATGTTTTCCATCGCTTGCAGCTTTATTATGGCGAGCTGCAGCGAATGGAAATTAGCAATAATAATGAAGGCGGGGCAGTAATCGAGATTTGGATCCCGAGACAAACGGAAGGGAATGGATCAGATGAAGCAGTTGGTTAAACTATGCATCGTTGACGATATTCGCAGTGTGGTAGACATGTTCAAAAACAAAATTCCATGGAGCCAATACGGAATCGAGGTCGTAGGCAGTGCAATGAACGGCGAGGAAGGCCTCGAAGTCATCGCGAGAAAGCAGCCGGATATTATTCTCACGGATATTCGCATGCCCAAGATGGATGGGCTAGAGATGACACGCCGTATCGTAGAAATGCTGCCGCATAGCAAGATTATTATATTAAGCGCGTATACCGATTTCGAATATGCACGGAAAGCGATTCAGTACGGTGCGCTCGATTATGTGAAAAAACCGTTTTCCATCGAGGATATCATTAAGGTTGTCGTCAAGGCGAAAGAAGCATGGGAGCAGGACAAGCTGGATAGGCTGCATGTCGTCGAGCTGGAGAAGAAGATGAAGGAGAGCTTGCCGGCGCTTCGCCAGGAGTATATGTCCTTGCTTGTCCACCATCAGACGGATGAGTCAGACATCGCGCAGTGGTGGGGCTTCCTTGATCTGCCGCCCTTGCCGGCACCATTTGCCGTAATGGTTATTCAGATCGATCAATTTATGGATAAGTATGGTTCGTTAGTGGTGAAGGAGCTGGAGCTTGCCAGGTTCTCTTTGCAAAATATCGTGGAGGAAACCATGTCCGCCTTCGCGCCGTCTATTGTGTTTCGGGAAGCGCTCAACCGCTATGTTTGCATCGTTCATATGCTGTCGCAGGAGCATCTGATTCAGCTTGCCGACGTTTGCTGCGTAAATATCGCGAATCATACGAAATTTACGATATCGATCGGAATCGGGCAAGAGGCAGGCCAAGTGCGCGAGCTGCCAAGGAGCTACCAGCAGGCGCTCAGCGCGTTGTCCTATCATTTCTATACCGGAGGCAACGGGGCCTTCCTCTCCAGCACGCATACGCAAGCGGGCTCGGCAGCTTGGGTTTATACGGCGGATAGCGAAAATGAGTTTCTATTCAGCTTCCGCTCCGGCAACCGGGGGAAGACGATGGCATGGCTGACGGCTATATTCGATGAGATGCAGAACCAAGCCTTGCTGCCTGCGCCTAGCGATGTCGAGCATTTGTTTCATGGGCTTTCTCTCAAAATGCTTCGCGTATTGCTAGAGAAGCTGCCGCGCGAGCATTTGGCGGAATTCGAAGCGAAAGTCAAGGAAGCCAGGGGAGGCAGTCGCGCCTCTCTGCACGAATACCGCCAATGGCTGTTGGAACTATGCGATATTGGCTGCCGGCTAGTGGATAAAGAGCATGCCAGTGAATCGCAAAAAATCATATACCGTTCCATCGAATACATCAAATCGAATTTGGAGCAGGATCTTACTTTGGAGCATTGTGCCCGGCAAGCGAATCTGAGCTGGGGCTATTATTCGAATTTATTCAAAAAGGTATCCGGCACAACCTTCCAGCAATTCGTTACGCAAGCGAAGATTGAAAAGGCCAAGTCAATGCTCATCGATGACTATCAGGTACAGGAGATCGCACAGGAGCTCGGCTATGAGCATCGGCGTTATTTCAGCGAAGTGTTCAAAAAGCAAACGGGCCTGACGCCTACCGAATTCAAGGAAATTTCGCTCGGCAGGTCGGTCAAATCCGATTGAGCATAAACACGAAATATCTGCCCCTATTCGCAAGCTACCCTCATTACCAATTCGAGGCGAGTCTTTTATAGTTAAGGAGCTAGCAATAAAGCTTCACCTACAAAGGGAGGATTACACATGTACAAAAAAATCGGAACGGTTGTGCTCAGCGCATTTCTAGCAGTCACACTAGCGGCATGCGGCAATTCAGGCGGCAACGCGGGCAACGAAGCGACCAATAAGCCAGCAGAATCAGAAGCGGCAGCCCCGGCAAGCAACGAGAAAAAAACAAAGATCGTTTACTGGACCGGCGACCGCCATGACATGGACTACATCAAAGAGGTTATTCAAAGCTTCAACGACACCAATGATTCCAACATCGAGGTGGAGATGGTCGTCAAAACGGACGACTACAACCAAGCGATCGATCTCGCCTTTGCTTCCGGACAAGCGCCGGATTTGCTACGCGTCAAAGAAAATACGATCCAAGCTTACGTGTCGAAAGGCTACTTGGCTCCAATCGATGGCCTAATGACCGAACAAATGAAGCAGGAGTTCCCGCTCATTCAGGACTTTAACCAAATTGGCGGCAAGGTGTACAGCTTGCCGAACTACGGTTCAACACTCCGGCTCGTCTATAACAAAGAATTGTTCGCCAAAGCGGGCATTGCATCTCCCCCTAAAAGCTTAGCCGAAATGGTTGACGCAGCGAAGAAAATGACGGAGGTAGGCAAAGCGGACGGTGCCTATGGCTTCGCATTGAACTTCAAGAGCCCTGACAGCGCATTCGGTCGTTCGGCTCGCGTCATTGCGGAAGTGAGCGGTATCGGCGGTTTCGGCTACGATTTCAAAACGGCACGTTTCGACTTCACGGGCTTTAAAGACATCATTCAAGCGTACAAACAAATGTATGACGATGGCAGCACGCTTCCTGGCATGGAAGCGCTCGATATCGATCCGCTTCGCGCTCAATTTGCTGAAGGCAAGATCGGTATGTACATCTCCTTCTCGTCGGAGCCTGGCGTTTACAAAAACCAGTTTCCGGCGAAGATCGAATGGGCTGCGGCACCGGTACCATCCATTGATGGAACCGTTAAAGGCGCAAGCTCCTTCGTAGGCGGTCAATGGCTGGCGATCAACAGCTCCTCGAAAAACCAAGAGGCAGCGTGGAAGTTCATGGAGTACATGTATGCGGATGAGATTCTGAAAACGTACCATGAAAAAGGCTTTGGCATTTCGATGGTTCCTTCCATTTCCGCAGCAGCAAGCAAACCGGATATTAACGGCATCGAGGGCTTCCTTCCTACTGAAAATGACGGAACCTGGCCGCTGAACCCGACGGTAACCGTTGAAGGCATCAAAAGCAATGACGCATTCTTCAAATATATGCTCGGCGAAGGTAATTTGGATGAGATCATCAAAGACTTGAACACAAGATACAATGCAGCGCTTGATAAAGCGATTGCAAGCGGTGAGGTTAAAGCAGAGCCTATGCCGGATTTCGATCCAATGAAGCTTGGCGCGAAGTAACTGCACGCTATGGGTTAATCAGGAGGGTGGAGTGCAGACTCCGCCCTTTCCTATCTCCAAAAGTCAGACTGTACGGGAGTGGAAATGATGAATAAAGTGCGTCAGATCGGGTTTTCTTATGCGTTCCTTTTTCCGAGCTTTATATTAACGGTGGTTCTCGGCATTTATCCGCTTGGGTGGGCCATCCGCTATATGTTTTATGATTACAAGGGTTACGGAGAAGCGAAATTTACGGGCTTCTACAATTTTCAAAGGCTCTTGAGAGACACGCAGTACTGGGAATCGGTAGTCAATACGTTCGTGTACGCAGGCGGCAAGCTTATCATCACGATTCCTCTTTGCTTGGCGCTCGCGGTTATTTTAAACCAGAAGCTGAAAGGACGGAATTTGCTTAGAGCGATCTATTTCATGCCTACGATTATTAGCTCGGCTGTTATGGCCGTCGTGTTTTTTATCATCTTCAACTCCTATAACGGCGTATTGAATCAATATTTGCTGAAGTTCAATATCATCTCCGAAAGAATCGACTGGCTCGGTCCAAAACACGCGATGATGACGACGATTTTGATTGCCGTGTGGGGCGCCGTTGGGAATTACATGCTGTTATTCCTAGCAGGTCTTCAAAATATTCCGATTGACGTCTATGAGAGCGCATCGCTTGACGGAGCAAACAAAAGACAGCAATTCTGGTATTTGACGATACCGATGCTTGGTCCTGTGCTGCAAATCGTTATCATGCTTGCCATCATCAACTCGTTGAAGGGCTACGAGACGATTATGGTGCTGACTGAAGGCGGGCCAATCGGCAAAACGGAGGTTATGTACTTGTACGTGTATAAGTTATTTTTCCCTACGCCGTCCTCGGGTGCCGTTGTAGACCAGCAGTTCGGTTACGGCAGCGCGGTAGGGTTTACGACAGCCGTTATCGTGGGCATCATTACGCTTCTGTACCACATGCTATCAAAACGTTTAAATAAGATGCAATAAGGGAGGACGCCATGAAGACGGAAGCTATACCTTACACGAACCAAACCATTAGACGAAATCCGTTTCGGGAAAACGGCTGGGGCGGACGCGTGCTCCTCTGGATCTTTCTGCTGGCAACGGCGCTGCTCATCATTTTCCCTATCGTTGTGACCCTGTTTGGATCGTTTATGTCCAATGCGGAGCTAACGACCGGGGGAGCGATCCTTCCTTCGGTCTGGCATTTCGAGAATTTCGCGGAAGCTTGGGTGCAGGCTAACTTCTCACGCTTTACGTGGAACAGCCTGATGCTTAGCGGCGTGACGACGATCGGTACGCTTATTGTCGCTTCCATGGCGGCTTACGTAGTCGAGCGGATGAATTTCCCCGGCAAAGCGTTGTTCGTCGCTATTCAAGCCTCAACTATGTTTATTTCGATCGGAGCGGTCGTTATTCGCCCGCAATACGAACTGATGATCAAGCTGCATCTGCATACCTCCTTATGGGGTGTTATTCTTATTCTGATTAGCGGCCACGCCTATATTTTCTTTATTTTGCTCAGCTTTCTCAAGGGAATATCGAAAGAGCTGGATGAGGCTGCACGAATTGATGGCTGTTCCAATGCGGGCATCTTTTGGAAAATCATTTTGCCGCTGCTTCGACCGGGTCTTGGGGTAGGTGCACTGTTCACATTCTGCGGAGCATGGAACGAATATTTGCGGCCGCTCGTGTTCACGATGAATACGCCCGAGCTGCAAACGTTGACCGTAGGGCTGTCCTATTTGCGCTATGGGGCATCGGCTGCGGTACAGACGCACTATATGCTTGCGGGGGCTTGCTTGTCGATTTTGCCTTTGCTTATCGTCTATATGATTGCGAACAAATCGTTTATGCAGATGACGGCTGGATCACTTAAAGGGTAAGGAAATAACGGTCCAGGTTTTTAGCACAGATGCCGATGATGCGCCAGCATTCAGGCACCCCGCTCAGCATCATGTGGTGAAATGGGAAATGGTTGGAGATATACAAGTGAAGGAGTCTATGGATGGGTGAGCGTAGCTTTGAAAGGTTTAGAAGCAGACTAGCCGAGAAAGCAACTGATGCGCATGCTGCTCCCGTAACCTATGTCGCGTTCGGAGACAGCGTAACACAAGGCTTCATGGAGTACGATACGATGGAATATGAGCAGGTGTACCATCAGTATTTCCGCAGAGCGGTTGAAGCCCTCTATCCCAAAACGGTGTTGAACGTAATCAATGCAGGAGCTGCGGGAGGTACGGCCGTGCAGGCATTGCAGCGCTGGAGCAGAGACGTTCTCATGCATCAGCCAGACCTGCTCACAATTGGCTTCGGTTTGAATGATGCACGAGGGGGGCGTAACGGGCTAGGCGCATTCATAGAGACGATGTCCTTCTTTATTCGGTCGGGGCGTGCTAAGACGAATGCCGATGTGGTCGTTCTTATACCGGGGATGATGATGAAACGCGATAATAAACGAGTGCATGAGCGCGATCAAGCCGTTATCGACAGCTTCCTACAGCTGCATGATGAAGGACATCTCCACGCCTATCGCATGGCGCTCCTAAAGCTTGCGGATGAGCATGGCGTTCCTGTCGTAGATTTTTATTCGCTATGGGCAAAGCTTGAAGGGCAAGGCGAGGATATTCACCATTATTTAGCGAACGGAATCAATCATCCGAGCCGAGCCTTTCATGAACGAATGGCGAATGAGCTGTATGAAGTAGTATGCGGAAATGAAACAGAGCGGTTCAGGCGGAGTTAAGTCCCGTTTGATCGGCTCTATTTTTTGCGTTTATGTAAAGCGGGCAACTACGGGCAACACTATAGGGAAAGCCGAAAGTAAGATTCAAGACCGTATGATTGTGATATATAATGAATAACGAAATCGGAGAAACAAACAAGGAGTTTACTTTATGGGAAATATGGCGTTGCTGCGTGAGCCTAAGCAGCGGAAATTGTTAATAAGCGCAGGTTTTAGCTGGCTGTTCGATGCGATGGAGGTCGGCATGATCTCGTTCATCGTAACGGCGCTTGCAGTGGAGTGGCAGCTTGGCGCGCAGCAGATCGGCCTATTGATGGCGATTAATTCGATCGGCATGGCTGCCGGGGCAGCGATTGCGGGCCTTATGGCAGATCGTTACGGACGGCGTGCCATTCTGATGTGGACGCTCATTATTTTCTCCGTTGCAAGCGGATTATCAGCTTTGGCGGCAGGGTATGCCCTGCTCTGCGTGCTGAGGTTCATTGCGGGCTTCGGGCTTGGCGGCGAGCTGCCCGTTGCCTCGACGCTCGTATCGGAATCCGTTCCGGCTGCAGAGAGGGGGCGTGCCGTGGTGCTGCTCGAAAGCTTCTGGGCCGGCGGCTGGATCGCAGCTGCGTTGATTTCATATTTTGTGATTCCGCATTACGGCTGGAGGCTGGCATTTTTGATTGGCGCCTTGCCTGTTTTTTATGCACTCTACTTGCGGAGGGCGATTCAGGATTCGCCAAGCTACTTAGCGCAGCAGGGCAAAAGAATTTCCATTAAGAAACGGGTGGCCTCGATCTGGTCTATGAAGCATCGACGGGCAACGATAACCTTATGGGTTTTATGGTTTACGGTCGTTTTCTCTTACTATGGCATGTTTCTATGGCTGCCCTCCGTCATGGTGCTGAAAGGATTCGATCTGGTCAAGAGCTTTCAATACGTGCTCATCATGTCGATCGCACAGCTGCCTGGATATTTTACGGCTGCGTATTTCATCGAGAAGTTTGGGCGCAAGTTCGTGCTGGTTTCCTTTCTTGTTTTGACGGCTGCAAGCGCGTTATGGTTTGGCAATGCCGAGACCGAAGGAAGCTTGATTGCCGCAGGCATTTGCTTATCGTTTTTTAATCTTGGCGCATGGGGCGCCATGTATGCCTATACGCCTGAGCTGTATCCGACTGCGGTACGCGGAACGGGTGTCGGATTCGCGGCGTCCTTTGGCCGTGTCGGCGGTATTATCGGTCCGTATCTGGTAGGCATGCTGGTCGCCAAAAAGCTCGAAATAACATCGATATTTATGATTTTCTTCATTACCATTCTGATCGGAGCGTTTGCCGTCCTGATTATGGGAAAGGAAACGAAAGGCACGGATCCCGACAGGGAGGACGCGTAAACCAAAAAATCCCGCCTTGCCGCGTAAGCAGCGAGACGGGATTTTTTAAATATAAGACTTTATGTTTACTCGCGATAAAGTATTCTTCTCTACGAGAAACGGATATCTAGGTCCCGGTTACTTGCTTAGAGAAGAAGGTTTTAAGCGCCTTATAAACCTCTCCTTTTTCCTTGATAACCGAATACATGAATTTTTTATGGCTGATATGCTTATAGGCCGACATAAGCGTACTGCTGCGATTGTATTGATTAACCTCGCCATAGCCAAACATGTTGCTGCGCTCCATAAGCTGCCCGATGAGCTTCACGCACCGCTCGTTGTCAGAGGTTAGATTGTCTCCGTCCGAGAAATGGAAGGGATAGATGTTCCAATTCGCGGTGGGATAACGGCTGTCTATGACGTCAAGCGCCTTCTGGTAAGCAGAGGAGCAGATCGTCCCACCGCTTTCACCGCGGTTGAAAAACTCCTCCTCCGTAACCTCCTTGGCTTCCGTATGATGGGCGATAAATACAATCTCTACATGCTCATATTTGCGTCGGAGGAAACGTGTCATCCAGAAGAAGAAGCTGCGCGCGCAATATTTTTCAAAAGAACCCATGCTTCCCGAGGTATCCATCAGCGCAAGAATGACTGCATTCGATTGCGGCTTTACGATTTCATTCCATGTTTTGTAGCGCAAATCATCCGGTGAAATACCGCCTATGCCGGATTTTCCCGCATTGGCGTTGCGGCGCAGGTTTTCGATTAACGTGCGCTTCTTATCGATATTGGACATAATGCCTTTCTTCCGAATGTCGTGAAACACGATTTCGGTCGATTGAAGCTGATCCTTTTGTTTCTGCTCGAGATTAGGCAGCTCCAGCTCCTCAAACAGCATATCCTCGAGCTGATCAATGCTTATTTCGGTATCTACGACGTCTTCGCCTGGCTGATCGCCCGCATCCTGCCCTTTGCCTGGTCCTTTGGCAGCTTGCGGGTCTACGCCTAACACGTCGCCTACCTGCGAATCGCCGTCGCCTTGTCCGACATGCTGCTTTTTGTTGTAGTTGTATATAAAGTGGGATTCGTCGAGACTTTTAATAGGAACCTTGATTGTACGCCTTCCGTCCGACAAAACGATGCTTTCATCGGAAACGAGATCGGGAAGATTTTGCTTAATTGCTTCATGCACCTTCTCCTGATGCCGCGCTTGATCCTCATAGCCTTTGCGGTGGAGCGACCAATCCTCACGTGACACAACAAACAGCGGTTCTGACTCCATTCCCCTCACCTCATTCCAATAAGTTAAAGCTTCGGTATGCGAGACCCTTATGCTGACCTTTACTTATTTCTTGTCTGTTACTCAATATATTCAAGAGTGTAGAGGTTATGTGAACGAAAATTAGTCCATATCTACCAATCTATCAGACAGCTTGAACAGCTCTATTTGACATAATGTCCATTTTAGAAGCCCATTTTCAGCCAATGTGTATCATGCATTCGAAATGATACGTTATATAATATTACATAAAAGCTCATGAATGTATCTTGAACCTAACATCCGCTTAAACGTTTTCTTGTGCTAACCGATGGAAGATTGGATGAACCGTTTTCTACGCCCGATGAACATGCAAAGCAAAGCCGCAGCAGCAATCGACAAAACAATTTTGGCAGATACGGCGAAGCAGCCGCATAGGCTAGTCTGTAAGGATCGCGGAGGCGCACTACCGCGGTCCGCCCTACTATAGAAGCGGCTGACGCGAAGAAGGAGATGCAGGCTATGGGCGTGAATGAGGCGGCAGGGGATACGGAAGCAAAGGAAGCGCTGCTGGAGAAGGACCGCAAATATTTATGGCATCATATTTCTCCCCACAACGAGAATCCGATGATCATCGTGTCCGGAGAGGGCAGTTGGATTACGGATATGGAAGGAAACCGCTATTTGGACGGCATGTCAGGGCTATGGTGCGTCAACGTCGGTCACGGGCGTGCAGAAATCGCCGATGCCGCCGCCGAACAGATGAAGACGATTGCTTACTCTACGCTCATTCAATCGCATGTTCCAGCGATAGAGCTAGCCGCCAAGCTGAACGAGTGGCTGGAGGGCGAATACCGCATATTCTTCTCCAACTCAGGCTCAGACGCCAATGAAGTTGCATTCAAGATCGGACGCCAATACCATCACCAGAGGGGGAAAGCGTCCAAGCACAAATTTATTTCACGGCACAGAGCCTATCATGGTAACTCCATGGGAGCGCTAAGCGCAACGGGGCAAGCGCAGCGAAAGCTCAAGTATGAGCCGCTTGGAGCAGGCTTCACGCATGTGCCGCCGCCTTATTGCTACCGATGCCCGTTCGGGCAGAAAAAGGGGGCTTGCGAGACGCAATGCGCGCAGGCGTATGAGGATGCGATTGTATGGGAAGGCCCGGATTCCGTAGCGGGGATTATCGTGGAGCCGGTCATTACAGGCGGGGGGATGATTGTCCCGCCCGATGATTACTTGGCGAAGCTGCGACGCATTTGCGACAAGCATGACGTACTGCTCATCGTAGATGAGGTCATATGCGGCTTTGGGCGTTCCGGACAAAAGTTCGGGCATCTCAACTTCGGCGTTCGCCCCGATATTGTGACGATGGCGAAGGGGCTGACTAGCGCCTACTCCCCGCTTTCGGCAACCGCCGTGTCGGCGGAAATGTACGAGAGCTTCAAAGAAAGCGGACCCGACAGCCACTTTCGCCACGTCAATACGTTTGGCGGAAACCCGGTGTCCTGCGCGGTAGCGCTTAAAAATCTTGAAATACTTGAGCGGGAAAACTTGGTTAGCCGCTCTGCTTTCATAGGGAAAGAGCTTCTAAACCGAATCAAGCCGCTTAAATCACATGCGCATGTCGGCGAAATTCGGATATTCGGTTCGGCCATCGGAATTGAGATGGTGGAGGATAAACAATCGAAGGAGCCGGCCTCCGCAGCTAGGGTGACCGCAATTCTTGCTGGCTGCAAGCAGAGAGGGCTGCTTCTTGGCAAAAACGGCGATACCGTCCCGGGTTTTATGAATATATTGACGCTCAGCCCTCCATTATCGACAACCGATGAAGAGATCGTTTTTATTGCCGATACGCTGCTTCAGGCTTTTGGGCAGAGCGAGGGGGATGAGCGACCTGAAAAGCATGGGCATTAACGAAAAGAGGCTGCACGAGCGCATTCATGCGCTGGGGCAAATTGGGAGGATCGGAGATACCGGCGTCTGCAGGCTCGCCCTTTCCCCTGAAGACCGTGAAGGCGTAAGGCTGGTTCAAGCTTGGATGGCCGAAGCGGGCATGGAAACGCATATCGATCCCTTTGGCAATTTGATCGGCGTGCTGGAAGGCGCAGATAAGGAAGCTCCCGTGCTTATGTTGGGTTCGCATATCGATTCGCAGCCGTATGGCGGCAGGTACGATGGCGTAATCGGCGTTCTTGGCGCGATCGAAGTGGTTCAGACGATGGCCGAAGCAGGCATCAAGCCTTCCACCAATATCGAGGTGGTTGCCTTCTGCGACGAGGAAGGCTGCCGCTTCAACAAAGGCTTGTTCGGTGTTAGAGGGATGACGGGAAGGCTGGAGCAAGGCGAGCTTGAGCGATCGGATAAAAATGGGGTTACGCGCAGGGAAGCGCTGCTGGGCTTCGGATGCGATCCTGCAGCGTTCGCTGGGCATGTCTTCGAAGCAGGCAGGATTGGCACCTTCCTGGAGCTGCATATCGAGCAAGGCCCCATTCTCGAAGCGCTTGGCGAGGCGGTTGGCATCGTAAGCGGCATATCGGGTCCCGTCTGGTGGACGGTCGAAATGACTGGCTTCGCTGGGCATGCAGGCTCCGTTCCGATGCCGATGCGTCAGGATGCGCTGGTCGGCTGCGCCAAAATTATAGTGGGGCTGAACGAGCTAGCTTCTTCGGATCCTGAAGCGCCGACGGTCGGAACAGTCGGCTCGCTGTCTGTATTTCCTGATTCGCGCAACATCATTCCCGAGAAGGTGAACTTTACCGTTGACTTCCGGGATATTGACGTAACGCGCAGAAACAGCTTGGAGAATCGGCTGATTGCACTCATGGAGTCGACCTGCGCGGAGCATGGCTTGACGTATTCAATTAGGGAGGATACAAGAAGCGATCCCAGGTATTGCGCGCCACGGCTGAGGACGTTGCTGCGTGAGCAAGCGGCTTTGATGGGACTTGCGCCCCCAGAGCTCATGAGCGGTCCTTTTCATGATGCGTTGGTCATGTCTTATGTTTGCGATTACGGGATGATATTCGTCAGGTGCAAGGACGGCATCAGCCACAACCCGAAGGAATACTCATCTGAGAAGGATATAGCGCTCGGAGTAGAGCTGCTCTACCGAACGGCGCTTCGGTTAACGGAATAGCGTGTTCATGATTCTGCTGCCAAAAATATCAGATCGCGAGCTTATAAGGAGGATACGGCATGAGCGTGACGGTCAACGCGGCGTATATACCTGTTGACTCGCTTAGGCGCAATTTCGCCGAGGTGAAGGCAGGCATGAAGCCAAAGGAAGCGACGGAAGAATCCAACCGCTGTCTATATTGTTATGATGCCCCATGTATTAAAGCATGCCCGACGGGAATCAACATTCCTTCCTTTATCAAAAAAATCGCTTCCGGCAACATGAAAGGATCGGCCCGCGCAATCATGGACGCGAATCCGGTTGGTGCCACCTGTGCCCGGGTATGCCCGACGGAGGAGCTGTGCGAAGGGGCTTGCGTACTGAATCATTCGTCGAAGCCGATTATGATTGGCGATCTGCAGCGATATGCGACGGATTGGGCGATCCATAATGACTCGCTCTTGTTTAGCGCGGGAGCTAGCAACGGGAAGTCGATTGCCGTCATCGGCGGAGGCCCGGCCGGGCTTTCAGCGGCGCGGGAGCTTGCGCGGTTCGGCTTCGCCGTTACGATATTCGAAGCGAAGGAGCAGGCCGGGGGCCTTGATACGTACGGCATCGTATCTTTTAGACTGCCGCAGCGCATCTCGTTTTGGGAAATTGAGCAGGTGAGAAAGCTCGGGGTTGATATTCGGACGAGCACCCAAGTCGGCATCGACGTAAGCGTGGAGGATTTGCTAGCGGAACATGATGCGATCGTGCTTGCCATTGGCATGTCTAAGGTGCCGAGTCTAGGCATTGAAGGCGAGCAGCTATCCGGCGTATACGACGCGATCGATTTCATTGAATCGACCAAAGCAGAGCTTCGGGAGGATCTGATCGGAAAGAGGGTTGCTGTAATTGGAGCAGGCAATACGGCGGTTGATGCAGCTACTTGCTCCGTGCGGTTAGGTGCTTCCCTCGTAAAGATGGTCTATCGCCGAAGCAGAGATGAGATGACGGCTTACGATTTTGAATTCGAGTTCGCCAAGCAGGATGGCGTAGAGTTTGCATGGCTAAGCTCCCCGCTTCGGATCGTCGGGGATGAGGCTGGCAACGTAACGGCTATCGAATGCCAGAGGATGAGCTTGGAAGCGGCGGAAGCAGGCGGAAGAAGGAGGCCGGTTCCGATCGAAGGGTCTACGTTCATGCTGGAAGTCGATGCGGTTATTAAGGCGATTGGGCAGATGCGGCATATGCCGCTTATCGAGCAGCTCGGCCTTGCGCATAAACGCGGAATCGTAACGGTAGACACCGCAACATGCCAAACCTCCAATCCCCGCGTGTATGCTGCGGGCGACGTGGTTTTTGGCGAGGGGCAAGGCGAGGCGATGGTTGTATCGGCAGCACAGCAAGGGAAGAAGGCTGCATACGCCATTTACAAAACGCTTGGTGCGAGGAGGGAACGGCATGGCTGATTTGCGCATCAACTTGGCTGGCATTGCGTCACCGAATCCGTTCTGGCTCGCCTCGGCACCGCCAACGAACACAGGTTATCAGGTTCAGCGCGCATTCGAGGCTGGCTGGGGCGGAGCCGTCTGGAAGACGCTCGGCGACCCAATTATCAATACATCGTCCCGATTCGCAGCGGTTCATTTCAACGGGCAGCGCGTTGCGGGCTTCAACAATATCGAGCTTATTTCGGATCGTCCGCTGGAGATTAACCTAAAGGAAATTGACGAAACGAAAAGAAGGTTTCCGAACCATGCGGTCGTCGTATCGCTCATGGTTGAGCCGAAGCGGGAGAAATGGCATGAGATCGTTAAACGCGTCGAAGACATTGGCGTGGACGGCTTGGAGCTGAATTTCGGTTGTCCGCACGGGATGGCTGAACGCGGGATGGGCGCCGCCTCTGGCCAGCAGCCCGATTTGGTCGAAATGCAGACGATGTGGGTCAAGGAGGTAGCGAGGACGCCCGTAATCGTTAAACTTACACCCAACATCACCGATATTACGGCAACGGCTAAGGCTGCCGTTCGAGGCGGAGCAGATGCGATCTCGCTTATTAATACGATAAATTCGCTTGCTGGCGTTGATATTGAGACATGGAATACGATTCCGCATGTTGGCGGGAAAGGGGCGCACGGCGGCTACTGCGGTCCGGCCGTAAAGCCGATTGCATTGAATATGGTGGCGGAATGCGCACGCAATCCGTTAGTCGGCGTTCCGATTTCAGGCATAGGGGGCATTTCCAGCTGGAAGGACGCGGTTGAATTTCTACTCATGGGCTCGACAGGCTTGCAGGTATGCACGGCAGCCATGCATCACGGCTTCAGCATCGTAGAGGATATGATCGATGGCTTGAACAATTATTTGGACGGCAAGGGGCTTCTATCGGTCAACGAGCTGATCGGCAAGTCGGTTGAGCGGTACTCGAATTGGGGAGACTTGGATCTGAACTATGCGGTAGTAGCGCGTATCGAACAAGAAACGTGTATCGTGTGCAATAAATGCCATATCGCTTGCGAGGATACGTCTCACCAATGCATCGAGCGGCATTCGGACGAGAATGGATTAGCGTATCTCAAGGTTCGCGAGGAGGATTGCGTTGGCTGCAACCTTTGCTCGATTGTCTGCCCGGTAGAAGGGGCGATTACGATGGTAGAGGTACCTTCTGCGGAGATGCCGCTTAGCTGGAACCAGCGGCAAGCGGCAATTGCGGCTCTGGGAAAAGGCGACGATTCGGATAATCCCGACAAGAAGGAGGCGGTATAGGTGGCAAAGCGGCTCATTAAGAATGGGATCATCGTTACGGCAGCCGATACGTACAAAGCGGATGTGCTGATCGAGGATGGCGTGATCGCGCAAATCGGCTTCGGGCTTGAGGAGACTGCGTCGGAAATTATTGATGCGGAAGGGAAATACGTATTCCCCGGGGGCATCGATCCGCATACCCACCTGGAAATGCCATTTGGCGGAACGGTCACGGCAGACGATTTTGCGACGGGTACAACGGCTGCTGCTTTCGGGGGAACGACGACCATCATCGATTTCTGCCTGACGGCAAAAGGAAAGCCATTGCGCGAATCGATTGCCGAGTGGCATAAAAAGGCGGGCGGAAAAGCGGTGATCGACTACGGCTTTCATCTTATGATCGGGGAGATCAACGACGAGGTGCTTGCCGAGCTTCCATCGATCGTGGCAGAGGAGGGCATTACCTCCTTAAAGGTGTTTATGGCATACAAACACGTATTCCAAGCCGATGACGGTACGTTGTTCAGGACTATGCTGGCTGCAAAAGAGCTTGGCGCAATGGTAATGGTACATGCCGAGAACGGCGATGTCATTGAGTTCTTGATCCAAAAGGCTTTGGAAGCGGGACAGACGGAGCCGATCTATCATGCGCTTACTAGACCATCAATACTAGAGGGGGAAGCGACGGGACGCGCTGCCAGGCTTGCTGCGCTCGCCGGCGCGAGATTGTACGTCGTCCATGTGACCTGTGCGGAGGCGGTGCGGCAAATTGCGGAAGCCCGATTGCAGGGCGTGGACATATGGGGCGAGACATGCCCGCAATATTTGGTGCTCGACAAGTCCAGTCTGGAGAAGCCGGATTTCGAAGGAGCAAAGTATGTATGGTCACCGCCGCTCCGCGAGCCGTTCCACCGGGAGGTGCTGTGGCATGCGCTGAGCAGCGGCCAATTGCAAACGCTCGGCTCCGACCATTGCTCCTTTAATTTCGAGGGACAGAAGGATCTGGGGCTCGGTGACTTCAGCAAAATTCCGAACGGCGGACCGACGATCGAGGATCGCTTCTCGCTCTTTTACTCGGAAGGCGTCCATAAAGGGCGAATCACGCTGAACCAATTCGTAGATATCGTATCCACGCGAAGCGCCAAGCTGTTCGGTCTCTTCCCGCAGAAAGGAACGATTGCTGTTGGCAGCGATGCGGATATCGTCATCTTTGATCCGTTGGCGCAGCGAACGCTGTCTGCCGAGAAGCAGCATATGAACGTGGATTACAATCCGTTCGAGGGGATGGCGGTCACTGGCCTGCCTGTAAGCGTCATGTCGCGTGGGGAGTTCGTTATCCGCGACCGGCAATTCGTCGGCTCGCTTGCTGCAGGCCGATATTTGAAGCGAGCTCCTTTTCAAACAGGGAGCGAGGCATTTTCCACAGTGGTTGATGCGCCAGCAACGTAGGTAGAAGTATGCCACTAGCAAGCGAGGAGGCTGCCGAATGTCAGCTTATGAGCAGTATGCCGAAGAAAAGAAGAAGATTGATGCTTATCTGAAGCAGCAGTATGTGATTGCAGGAGTCCGGGAGGGGCTCAGCGGCGATTGGCTGGAGCTTAAGCATCCCGGGGGAGATCAAGCGACGATGCTGGTCGAAACGGCGGATGCCCGGAAATATTTCGCCAATATGCTGTTGAAGCAAGCACGCCCTACTTAATGATTAGTTATGAGGAAAAACAAGCCCCGAGTTGCGCTGCATAAGCAGGAGCTCAGGGCTTGTTTGTGTTTCTTACAGTATCTGCTGCGCACGCCTCAGCATGCGATATAGGATGAGAGAGGTAACCGAGCAAAGCAACGCGCAAGCGCCAATAAATAAATACCCGGCCTGCAAGCCTGCAACGAGACTTTCCTGCGAGCTGCCGCTGCCTGCAAACAGCTGCTTGGTCCATTCGATTATGCCGCCGATGGCTAGATTCCCGATAACGCTCGCAATTCCCATCAGGGTTACGGTGAATGTGATCGCCATGTCGGCGTTTCTCGGATAGCGTTTCGCCAGCAAAGCCATAACCGTAGGGTAAATGGGGGCGATGCCCACCCCGGCCAAAGCGAAGAGGAAGGCGCCAGACTCGCCTGCAATGATGGCGGCAACCGAGCAAATGCCCGAGAAGGCTGACAGGATGATAAGGGACATCGTATATCCGATTTTGTCCGTTATGGGACCGAGCACGAGCCGCGCAAGCATGAAGCAGAAGAAAAAGGCGGACAGCATTTTGGATGAGGAATCGTTGCTCCAGCCATATGCTTTCTCGAGAAAGTTGACCAGCCAGCCGCCGACGGCAAGCTCGGATACGACGCCAAATGACAATACGGCGACGATTAGCCAAGCGACTTTGTCCCGAGCGAACTCTTTCAAGGAAACGCGCTCTGCCGCAGGTTCCTCCTCGTTCTTATAGCGCGCGAATAGTCCAGGCAGCATCGGAAGGATGGAGAGGGCGAGCATGAGCATATACATGCCCCGCCAGCCGAGCTCGGAGCCGAATACTTCAACGCCCATTAGCGAAGACGCGATTATCGGTGCGAAGGTTGAGCTGAGCCCATAGAAGAAATGGGCTAAATTCATCATCGTTCCCGTATTTTTGATGAAAATTTTTGCTGCAAGTATGGCGAGGCCAATCTCCAGCATTCCGTTCCCTACGTACATAAGAAAATAAGCAGAGGAGAGAGCGGTATAATTGGCTGCGAAATAAATACAAACGCCGGAAATAACCATGGAGCCGAATGCCAGCGAGAGCGTAAGCTTCATCCCGGCGCGGTTGGACAGCCAGCCGGTGAACGTGCAAGCGAGCAAGTACCCTAGTGAATTGAAGGCTAGCAAAACGCCGATTTGAAGCTCGTCGAGTTTCAAATCGCTTTGCATTCTAGGCAATGCAGGGCCTTTAATATTTTCGGAAAAACCAAAAATGAGAAACCCGCCGAACACGACGATTAGCAATAATATGTAGTTTTTGGATAAACCAGCTGACAAGCGTGACAATGTTGTGAACCTCCAGTTAGCGATAGTCATGAAAACGGAATGGAAAATTGAAGCATGGTTAACTTTATCGCGTATTGGCGGGATGCGCAAGCTATAAGCTGCCTTTGTTCGGTAAGGTGTACCGCACTATGCGATGCATATATACGAATGGTAATATAAAGGCTAGGGAGTTAGCGTGAATCGATTGGAGTTCACTGTGCGAGGAAAGGGTGTTTGCAACGAATGAAAATATTTCATACCGCGGACTGGCATTTGGGCAAGCTCGTGCAAGGTGTATACATGACGGAGGATCAGCGGTACGTGCTGGAGCAGCTGCTCCAAGCGATCGAGCTGGAGCGCCCGGATGCTGTTATTATTGCCGGCGATCTATATGACAGGGCGGTTCCGCCAACGGACGCCGTTGAGCTGCTGGACGAGCTGCTTAGTCGCATTGTCATTGATCTAGAGACGACGGTGCTGGCGATTTCGGGCAACCATGACAGTCCTGACCGCATCAATTTCGGTACCAAAATGATGGAGAAGCACGGATTGTATTTGGCCGGCCAGCTGCGCGGCAGCATGGAGCCGATTGTGCTTCGCGATGAATACGGAGAGGTGCATTTTCACCTCGTTCCGTTTGCCGATCCCGCTCAGGTACGCTACGTGCTGAATGATGAATCGGTCAAAACGCATGATGATGCCATGCGCGCGATAACAGCCAGACTCGCGGCAGGCATGCAGCAGAACGCGAGGCATGTGCTCGTTGGCCATGCCTTCGTAACGGCAGCAGGAGAACCCGAGCAGAATACGAGCGATTCAGAGCGTCCATTGTCGGTAGGCGGGGCCGAGCATGTGAGCGCTGCATATTTCGAGCGGTTTCATTATACGGCGCTCGGCCATTTGCACCAGTCCCATTTCGTGAAGAACGATACGATAAGGTATGCGGGCTCGCCGCTCAAATATTCAATCTCGGAAGAGAATCACGTAAAAGGATATTTAGTCATCGACTTAGACGCATCGGGCGGAGCGAAGATTGAGAAGCGCGAGCTGCAGCCGCTGCGCAATATGCGCCGCATCGCTGCCTCCATCGAAGAGATCGAGAAACATGCGGTGAATGAGGATTATGTATTCGTCACGCTTCTCAATGACAATCCCGTACTGTTCCCGATGGAGAAGGTCCGTGCGGTATATCCGAATGCGCTGCATGTTGAGCGTCGTTCGTCTTTTTCGGGAAGCGATGCTATCGCTGCTGAGGGCTCGGATTCGGGAGGCGCTTCAAGAAGGCGGGAGGCGGATCCGATTGAGCTGTTCTCAGCCTTCTATCAGGAGGTCAAAGGCCAGCCACTTGCCGAGGCCAAGAGAAAGCTATTCGCGGAAACCTATGCCGAGCTTCTGCGTGAGGAGGGAGGCGCCTTATGAGACCGATCAAGCTGTCGATGACCGCGTTTGGATCTTATCGAGATACGGAGACGATTGATTTCAGCGAGCTGGAGCACCGGCGTTTATTTGTTATTTCAGGCAATACGGGTGCGGGCAAGACGTCTATATTCGATGCGATATGTTTTGCGATCTATGGAACGGCAAGCGGAGAGGACCGGGCGGATGCACGGATGCTCCGCAGCCATTTTGCCCCTGAGGACGTACATACTTCCGTTCAGTTTGAATTCGCGCTAGGACGCAGAAGCTATATGGTCATCCGGCAAATGCCGCATCGCAAGGGCAGCAATAAAAGCGAGACCGGCGGCAAAGCGGAGCTCTACGAAACGACGAGCGGTGCGGCTGTGCCGGCAGTCGATCGCTTCATTATTTCCGATGTCAACTTGCGGCTGGAGCAAATCATCGGCTTGACGAAGGACCAGTTCAGCCAGATCGTCATGCTCCCGCAAGGCGAATTCCGCAAGCTGCTGACTTCGGATACGGATAATAAGGAAGAAATATTGCGCCGAATATTTCGAACGGAGCTTTATGAACGACTGGAGAGTCGGTTCCAGCAGAAGCACCGCGCACTCCAGGATCAGCTGAAGGAAGCGAAGGCGACTGAACAGGTTTATCTGAAGCAAGTGCAGGAATCGCTTCCTGAACGAGCGGAAGGACAGCTGTATAGCACGCTGAGGCAGGAGATATTCAGCGCGGCTCAGGTGCTTGAGGCGCTGGAGCTGGAAATAACGTTTTATGCCAACCTTGCAGGCGAAGCAGAGTCGCAGAAGGCTGCGCTTGCGGTACGGCTCGAATCAGAGGAATTGAAGCTGCGCTTAGCCGCGGCAGTTAACAGCAAGCATGAAGAGCATGACCGCAAGAAGAGCCAGCTGGAGCAATTAAACGTACAAAAACCCATTTACGAGGCAAAAGAAAGGCAGCTCGCGCTTGCGGAAAAAGCGGCTAATCTTACGCCCTACAAGGAGCAGGCGGAGCGGGCAAACACGGATGCTTCTGCCAAACAAAATCAGCTTTCCATCCGAACCGCCGAATTTGAGGCTGCCGAACGCGGGCAGCTTCAGGCTGTTGAAATGTATGCCGCAGAGGAGCAGCGGGCTGCCGAACGCCGTGAGGCTGAACGCGAGCTTAACCGATTGCAAGAGCTTGTGCCGGTCGTTCAGAAGCTGGCAGGCCAGCAGCAAGCCATCGACAAGCTGATACAAGCGGAAAGGTCGTGCGCCATCAGGCTGCAGCAAGCAGAAGCGGAGCTCATTCAGCTCCGCGAGACGCGTCAGTCTGCGAATGCGCTGATTAAGGCCACCGAGCTTGAAACAGCGGGGCTCGGCGATATGCAGGACAAGCTTCGCCTGGTGGAGCAGCAAGGGAAACAGCTCAAGCGTCTCGTCGAGGTGGAGAAGGAAATGGCGCGCATCGCACAGCTTGAGAAGCAATTCGCGTTAAGCTTCTCCAAAGCGAAGGAGGAGCATGACCTTCTCGAATCCGCTTGGATCGAAGGACAGGCAGCATTGCTGGCTGCTCATCTGCATGATGGGAAGCCATGCCCCGTATGCGGAAGCGAGGAGCATCCTATTAAAGCGAGTTCGGGAACCGAAGTGCCTAGCAGGCTGAGGCTTCAGGAAGTGAAGACGCAGTTAGCCGCCGTGGAGCGCGAATGGCTTGAGGCGCGTGCGCAAGCCGCGGCAGCGCGCGCGACAAGGGAAGAAGAGGCGAGAGAGCTTGCGGAATTCGGCTTGCAGGCCGAACGGATGGAAGAGCAGCGGGCAGAGCTTGCGAAGCAGTGGCGTTCGCTTAAGGATGAATTGGATAAGCTGCTAGCCAAAGCAAAGCAACTGCCGGAGCTGAAGCAGGAATACGAACGTCAGGAGCAGCATCTGGAGAAACAGATGGCTGCGAAGGATCAGCTTCAGCAGGAACGGCAGCAGCTCGCGATCGAGAAAACCTCGCAGCAGTCTGCCATGGAGCGGGAGCTGCTGCGGGTGCCGGATACGCTGCGCTCGTCTGAGCAGCTAAGCAAGAAGCTCAATGAGCAGCAGAGCTTGTCAGACCGCATGCATAAAGCTTGGGCTGCCGCACAGGAGCAGCTTCAAGCCCGGACAGCAAAGCTCGCAGAGCATAAAGCATATGCCGATCAAGCGGCGGAGCAGCTGCGGGAAGCGGCGCTCAGCAAGGAGCATGCCGAGCAGAGATTGCGGCATGAATTGGAGAAAGCGGGCTTCCTTGCGATTGAGCAATATAGTGAAGCGGTATTGCCGGAAGCATCAAGAGAACAGCTGAAGAAAGAAATTTCTGCATATCAAACGTTGCACGGGTCCGTTATGCAGCAGCTTATAGAGCTGCAAAGCGAGCTTGCCGGCAAACCGCGCATGCCATTATTGCAGTTAGAGGAGTCTCTCTCGGCTCTTAAACGCGAGCTGGAGGCGTTGCAGGCAGCCTCGCAAGGCGCCTCGCGAACGGCCGAGACCACGCAGCGGCTGGCAGCATCAATAAGCAGAGCGAGCGGGCAGGTGAAGGCGCTGGAAGGAACGCTGGAGGAAATGATGGACGTATTCCATATGCTTAAAGGAGATAATGCTCTGAAAATATCGTTTGAGCGCTATATTCTTATCGAGTACCTGGAACAAATCCTTCATGCTGCAAACGCGAGGCTTCATGATTTGTCGAACGGCCAATTCTCCTTGCAGAGAAGCGACCGGCTTGAAACGCGAGGCAAGCAAAGCGGGCTAGGCCTGGACGTATATGATGCCTATACAGGACAGAACCGCGACGTGAAGTCGTTATCGGGCGGAGAGAAATTCAATGCTTCGCTTTGCCTCGCGCTTGGCATGACCGACGTCATACAATCCCATATGGGCGGCGTGACGATCGAGATGATGTTTATAGACGAGGGCTTCGGATCGCTAGATGAGGAGTCGCTGCAAAAGGCGATCGCCACGCTTGTGGATTTGCAGAAGGCTGGCAGAATGATTGGCGTTATCTCGCATGTGCAGGAGCTGAAGGATGCGTTTCCAGCCTGCCTCGAAGTCATAAAGACCAAAGAGGGCTTCAGCAGAACGAGGATGCTGGTCAAGTAATGAGCAAACAAAAAAGTCTGCTTCAAGCGCGCTTAGGCGGCTGAAGCAGACTTTATTGAAAGGCTACCTATTGAACGATATTGGCAGCAAGCGAACCGATGCCCGCTATGAATAAGCTGATACCGCCGACGATGACTGCAACGTTAAGGACAATGCCAATGACTCCGAATATTTTGCGGCGTTTACTGGAGCATGCTGCGATGATCGCTAGAATCAAGCCTACGAAAGCGATGAAGCCGGCTCCGAATATGCATAGAACAGCGATGACCATCGAAGCGAACACGGTTTCTCCAAGCGAATCAAGCGCTGCCTGAACGGCCGCCGGATCCTCGGGATCCGTGATGAGAATGTCTGAGCCCGCAAGCTGATCCGTGAAGCTGCTGCCTGTTACAAAAGCGATGATTAGCAATACAATGGCAACTAACCCAATGATGAAAGCTGCAATGCCGAGACCGGATTGCTTCTTGGGACCGAAGTCTGCAGCCGGCTCGTTGGAGAAAATCGGTTTGGATCCAAAAGGCTCGGTAGGCGAATTTTGATTAGGGAAGTTAGTAGGCTCATTATCCATTTATATCGTCTCCTTTACTAATTACGGTAAAATTATACACAAATTTGAAAGGATTGAAAACTACATGTTTCCAAAATATTTTGCAATTGGCGCGTTGAATGCCGCAATAGCTATCGCTTTAGGAGCCTTCGGAGCACATGGGCTTGAAGATAAAATAACGGATCATTATTTGGAAATCTTCGAAACAGGCGTCCGGTACCATATGTATAACGCATTGGGACTTATGCTGATCGCTTTGTTCGCGAAGCAAATAGGTGCAGGAAAGCTGGTGCTAAGCGGCGGCAGGCTTATTTTTACAGGGATGCTTATTTTTAGCGGCAGTCTTTATATCCTTGCTCTTACGAGCTTTAGCAAGCTTGGGATGGTTACCCCGCTAGGCGGAGTAGCGATCCTCGCAGGGTGGACATGCGTCATTATTGCCGCTATGAAAAAAACAACAAAAGAATAAGCAAATATAATGACATTAAAAGGAATGAAGATACAATACACGGGATAGAAAGTGCATAATAATTCGCTTTAGTAAATATTTCTATACCAGAAGGCATACATCGTTTATAATAAAGCGAACACTCACTTGACTCGAAATAGAGGAAGGACGTTTGTGCGTAATGAAACGGATGGATGGTTTTCCTAATCAAACAAAACGACAGCAACTGAGGCAATCGTTAAATGGGTCATTTATTATTAGTTGCTTGCTTACAGCGCTGGCATTAGTATGGGTTGCTGTTTCTTTGCTGCTTATCTCTAACGATATGTACAAATGGACGGCTGCAGCTATTGCGGCATCGTTATTCGTTACAGCGATAATCGTCTATATAAAACGAAGCGAATCGTTAAGCTTCCAAAACTACCATACGGCCATCGTGGAAACATTGCTAAGATCAGATGCAGTACCGCTAGCGGTGCTTGATAAAAAGGGCAAGTTCATGGAAATGAACGAAGCTTCAAGCCGCACGCTCGGCTATCATCGCTCGGAGCTGCTAGGCGAGCCTATCGACCGTATCGTCGATCCCGGCAGCCGGCCTTTGTTGAACGAAACGTTCGAGAGTGCCCTTCAAGGCGAAACGAAACAAATTAACATCAACATTACACACGGTTCAGGCTTCCCGCTCGAGCTGCAGGTCGTTTGCTCACCGATGATGCAAGAGGACGAAGTAGTTGGCACGGTGATCATCAGCCAAGATTTAAGCGACCGCAAGCGGAATGTGGAACGAATCCGTTATATGGCCTATTACGATGATATGACAGGATTGCCGAATCGAACCTTATTCCAGATGAAGCTTACGGAAACGCTGGCGAGAGCCAAGGAAGAAGATCGGGTAGTTGGCATTTGTTATTTGGACTTGGATCGGTTTAAGCTGGTCAATGCCTCCTTCGGACGGGAGTTCGGCGATATTCTGCTTATGCAGGTTGCCGAGAGGCTTAATCGCGACTTTTCTGACAATGATTTCGCGGCTCGGATGGAAGGCGATGAATTTGCCTTATTGTACTGCAACGTGCAATCGGAGAAGCATTTGCTGGAGTTGTCCAGACAGCTGCTCAAAGCCATTGAAGAGCCATATGAGCTGAGCGGGTTTCCCTTACACATTACGGCAAGCATAGGCCTTGTCACGAACCAAGACGAGAACGATGACAGCTATTCATTGATTAAGAAGGCGGATATGGCGCTCGTCAAAGTAAAGGAAAGCGGCAAAAACGATTGCTTGCTCTATTCGGACAGCTGGAGCAATTCTTCGCTTGAGCGGCTTACGCTGCAGCATGAAATGTACCGTGCGATACAGCGCAGTGAGTTCGTTCTTCAGTATCAGCCGCAATATGATCTTGGATCGGGAACGATGGTTGGCGTTGAGGCGCTCGTCCGTTGGAATCATCCGCAGAGAGGCATGATCCCGCCAGGAAGCTTTATTCCGTTAGCCGAAGAAAGCGGAATGATTGTTCAAATCGGCGACTGGGTGCTTGAGGAAGCGTGCCGGCAAAACAAAGCGTGGCAGGAAGCCGGACTTCCATTCATACCTGTATCCGTGAACTTATCGATCAGACAATTCGTGCAGAACGATCTAGCAAGCAAGGTATCCGATGTACTCACTAGAACAGGCCTAGATCCCAAGTATCTTGACCTTGAAATCACCGAATCCATGACGATGGATGTCAGCCATGTATCAAGATGCTTATTGGATTTAACGGAATTAGGCGTCAATATTAGCGTAGATGATTTCGGTACGGGGTATAGCTCCTTTCATTATTTGAAAAACTTTCCAATTGACCGATTGAAGATCGATCGCTCTTTTGTACGTGATATCCAGCAGGATCCGAACGATGCCGAGATCGTCGCTGCGATCATCGCAATGGCGCATAACCTTAATATTCAAGTTATCGCCGAAGGAGTAGAAACAGAAGGGCAAATGGAATTTTTGCGCAAGCACAAATGTGATGAGATGCAGGGCTTCTTCTGGAGTCCACCCGTTTCAAGCGATAATATCGAACAGATGCTTACCCCCGGCTATGTATAAAAGAAGGTGATTCAAAGGCTAGCTGCCTCTTGGATCACCTTTTTTTCGAAATATAAGTCTTATGTGTTTCACGCGATAAAGTATTGTTCTATTTCTACGAGAAACGGATGCCTTCCTCTTGCTGAGGATGGCATCCGTTTGTTCTTGACGTATAGGGAAATATATGGATTTGCTTGTCCTTTCTCTATACGTTTCGCCGAAACGACTGCGTCTGTTGAAAGGACGCCTTTAGGCGTTTCTACTTATTCATCAGTAAAAAAAGTCTTCAATTTCATTCATTCGGAACGTATAAACCTGCTTTTCGTCAACGTGGTACACGGTTATGATATTTTCGGATTCATCCAAATTGATAACCCTGCAAGGAATATTTAACTTGATGCCAAGCCCTTTGTTGACAATGAGCCTTATTAACGTGTTGTTTTTCATGATCGATTTAATTTTATCATAGTAGCTTAACTCGTCTAACGATTCAGTCTGGGGCTTGTCCGTTTGTTTTGCGGGCTTTTTTTCATCTTTGCTTGCGGCTGCTGCAGGCTGCTGCTTAGAAATGATAACGTTTTCAATGGGTTTCGGCAGAATTGGGATGTCAAGGATCTCCGCAGCGTTCTTTTTCCGCTTATCGATCTGCTCTCCCAGCTGAATGCCGGACAAGACGCGGTAATCAATGAATCCTGAACGGTTGAGTGATTGAAGCAGCTGTTCCAAAGCTTCTGCGTTGTTTTTCCCTTCTACAAGTACCTCGATGTTGAAAACAAAGGAAGATTGGCGTTGGGATGAGCTTTGTTTTTCCATAGGACCTCCGGACTGTTTGATGTAGTACTAATATACCACTAAAAAGAGGTTTCATGTAATGCCATTAATGTGCATTTAACCAACACTGCCAAAATATTTCTTGCATATAATGAGGTTGCAGTGCATTGCCTCTTACTATGCGGTTTGAAGGGGGTGGATCCTATATGATGCGGATGGTTCCTTTCACACTTGAGAATGGAGAAACCGTTCTTGGCGTTGAAGTGAAGCTGCCCAAAACAACGCTGCTCGCGATTATGACGGATAAAGGATATATTATGTGCGGCGCGCTGGACGTATCGCTGCTTAACGAGCGTCTCAAGGACCGGGAAATTTTGGCCGGGCGCGCCGTTGGCGTTCGAACGCTTGAAGAGCTAATGGCTGCCCCGTTGGAGTCGGTTACAACCACGGCAGAGTCAATCGGAATCGTAGCAGGCATGAAAGGCTACGAAGCGCTTCAGTTAATGCTGTAAATCGACAGTTAACAGCCCTAATCCTTCGGCTTGGATGTCGCTAAGCGAAGGATTAGGGCTGTCTTTATCAGCAATAAATTAGGATTCGAATAGTTTGCGCAGGTTGACATCGTACGGTGCCTCAACGATGCCTTTCTCCGTAATGATTGCAGTTACATATTCATTAGGCGTAACATCAAATGCCGGATTATATACTTTAATGCCCTGCGGCGCGGTACGCTTGCCGAAGCCTTCAGTAATCTCCTCCGCGCTGCGTTCTTCAATCGGAATTCCCGCGCCGGTCGGCGTGTTCAAATCGATTGTTGACAGCGGGCTTGCTACATAGAAAGGGATGCCATGCGCCTTCGCCAGTACAGCAACGCTGTAGGTACCGATTTTGTTAGCCACGTCACCGTTTGCCGCTACCCGGTCCGTTCCTACGATAACCGCATCGACCCAACCTTTAGCCATGATCATGCCTGCCATATTATCGCAAATGAGCGTTACATCTACGCCTGCTTGCTGTAGTTCAAAGGCTGTCAACCTAGCACCCTGTAGGACTGGACGGGTCTCGTCGGCATATACGCGCAAGGTAATGCCGCGTTCCAGCGCTAAGTAGAACGGTGCGAGCGCAGTGCCGTATTTGGCTGTCGCCAAGCCTCCGGCATTGCAATGTGTAAGCACGCCCATGTCATCTTTGAATAAAGACAACGCATGCTCGCCAATCATCCTATTCGTTTCCTCATCCTCGCTTTGGATCGCAAAGGCCTCGGATAACAAAGCGGCTTTGCATTCTTCGAGCGAGATGCCCTTTGCTGCGAAGCCGGCAGCGGCAGCCTTCATGCGGTCAAGCGCCCAGAACAAGTTTACTGCGGTCGGTCTCGACGTTGCCAAATATTCGGCTTGCTTGATTACTTCCGCCTGCCATGTGTCTAAGGACTGCTCATTACGACTGCCAAGCACGACTCCGTAGGCAGCTGAAATGCCGATGGCAGGCGCACCCCGTACTTTAAGATGGCGAATTGCTTCCCATACATCCTCTGCCGTTAACAACGGCAAATATACAATTTCCTCGGGTAAAAGCCGTTGATCGAGCAAATCAAGCCTATCTTCTCTCCAAATCACGGATTGCAAGCCAGCATAGTTTATTGTCATGATGTCAAATCCTCTCTGTCTATTTCAGTTATTTGCCTGCGATAATGCGATATCGATAACTTCTTCAATGGATTGCGCTCTGCGGTTGCTTAGGATTAGCGACGTTCCGATTGCAAGCGCCAAGCGCTGGGCCTTCTCCTTGGAAGCCGCATCCGGAATACGGTCGATGTCTACGACATGTGATAGTCCGACTATTCTGCGCACGATTTTACAACCGGCAAAGCCGATCGTATCCTGCAGCACGCGCTGCATGTAATAATCCTGATAACCGGGAGCGGAAGAAGCCAATCTGTCCAGCCCATGCTCATTCCACAACGCGCGGAATTTGCGGTCAAACAGGTTCCATACATCTCGTACCGTATCGGTTAAATATTGGCGGAATTCCGCTCGTTGGCCTGCATCAGCGATCCAATGCTCTTGGCCTGCGAAGTTAAGAAGCAAATTCGCGATTACCGCGCCGATATCGAAACCAATTGGACCGTAGTATGCGAATTCCGGGTCGATTACCTTGGTGGACTCAGGCGTAACGAATACGCTGCCGGTGTGCAGATCTCCGTGAAGCAGCGCTTGCGCGTTCGTTAGAAACTTATCGCGAAGAATCGCAACTTCAAGATGGAGCTGCTCATTCTGCCACAAAGCTTCGGCAGCATCGCGAATGGCTGGGTCGAAGCTGTTGTTCGGAGAATCCGTGTACGGATCATCAAAAATCAGGTCTTCGGTTATTTTGCAAAGCTCCGGATTAATAAACGCTTTTACCTGAAGCTTCTTCTTCTGCTGATTCATGCCTAAATCGGAAGTGAAAAATAAGGTGCGGGCAATGAAGGTAGAGATGTCATCCGCGAATTTCGGATAGCGCGTGCCTCCGATTAGCCCTTGACGCATAATAACATGATCGCTAAGATCCTCCATAATGGTCAAATAAAGCTCAGGATCATACTTATAAACGACTGGTACGAGGCCGGGAGCGAGCTCTCCTTCTAATGAAAGCTTCTCGCTTTCGATGCGCGCGCGATCCAGCGTAAGCGGCCAAGACTCGCCTACTACTTTAGCATAAGGCAGCGCTTGTTTCATAATCAGGCTCTTGCCGCTGACGGAGTCCGTTATGTGAAAGACGAGATTTAAATTTCCGTCGCCGATTTCACGGCTGGATAGATTTGCTCCGCCCGGGAAGAACCCGTCGAGGGATGATGCTATTTCTATTGCTTCTTGCTCCGTTAATGGATGATATGCAGACATGGCTGTCCACCTCCGAATTATAGTTGTCGGGCAGCAATGCCCAGTATTCATCTCAACATAGTATAATGTATATTATTTCGCCTTGGAATACTTTCGTTTGATATAATATGTTCAATTATAGACTAGATGGATAGGGGATGCACAATGGAGACGCCAAATGAGCTTCAAAACATCGCTTTAAAGGAATGGGCCGTCAGCGTAAAAGCGCTTATTGAAGGGACGCAGATCATCGTCATGCGCAAAGGCGGAATTATAGAGGAGACGCGCGATTTTCAGCTTTTGAGCCCGAACTTCTATTTAATGCCCGCATACGAGCACCAGAAAAAGCATCTGCTTAAAGACGCCTATAAGGACGAGCTGGATGATACGCTGGAAGGCTGGTCACTGGACAGCGAGACCGTACAGCTTGATGCATATGCTACCGTCGTTATGGATATCGAGGTAACCGATCAGCAGACGCTGGACCGTTTGCGGGATCTGCATATATGGACAGACGAATTTGCGGAAGAACGGCTGCGATGGAAAAAAACAAAGCCGCTGCACGTACTGGTCCTTCGCGTATACCGTTTGGAGATTCCAGCAGAAATAGCTAACCTTCCCGCTTATAATGGATGCAAATCTTGGGTAAGACTGGAAGAGGAAATAAAACAGCAGGCGCACATCCCCGTACTAAATGATGAAAAGTTTCAGGCTGAAGTGGACAAGGTTAAACAGGCACTGAGCCTATAAAGCATGGGCATGATAGGAGGCGTGCATTTCTAATTGAGAATTACAGACGGGCGGCATATATTTTTTCTGCCCGAAATAAACCCATTGAAGAGCTGTATTTCATTGAATTTTCAGTGATGCAAATAGACAAAATCAGCTACTGCAAGACAACTCGCATTGATTTATAACAAAAACTATATTAAAATGATTATTGAGAATCATTGAGAATCACTCTATAATAGAAAGTCTATTCTATTTAGATGTGACTGAGCGAATTAAACCAACCTTGGAGGGATCAGCATATTATGGCAACGCATTTTGTCATCGAGGGCCTGAAAGCGGCTATCGACGGAAAAGAGATTTTAAAAGGAATCAACCTTGAAATTAAAGGTGGAGAAATTCACGCGATCATGGGCCCTAACGGTACCGGTAAATCTACGCTGGCATCCGCTTTGATGGGACATCCTAAATATGAAGTAACAGAAGGCACTGCCGTGCTTGACGGTGAAGACATTCTAGAAATGGGCGTTGACGAGCGTGCGCTTGCAGGCTTGTTCCTCGCAATGCAATATCCAAGCGAAATTCCTGGCGTAACGAATTCCGACTTCCTTCGCAGCGCATTGAACGCACGTCTTGGCGAAGGCAACGAAATTTCACTCATTAAGTTTATCCGCAAAATGGAAAGCAAGATGAAGGAACTTGAAATGAACCCTGAGTTCGCTCACCGTTACCTGAATGAAGGCTTCTCCGGCGGCGAGAAAAAACGGAATGAAATTCTTCAAATGATGCTGCTTGATCCTAAAATCGTCGTGCTTGACGAGATCGATTCCGGTCTTGATATCGATGCGCTTCGCATTGTATCGCAAGGCGTTAACGCAATGCGCTCGGAAGATCGCGGTTTCTTGATTATTACTCACTATCAGCGTTTGCTTAACTATATTACCCCTGATTACGTGCACGTGATGATGCAAGGACGCATCGTCAAATCAGGCGGCCCTGAGCTTGCGGAGCGTTTGGAAAACGAAGGTTATGATTGGGTTAAAGAAGAACTTGGCATCGTAGACGAAACGGTCGGCCAGGCTTAAGCGGAGAAGGAGGCATAACGGATGAGTACACAATTAACTACTCCGACAACCCGCCAAGCTGCTGAAGCACTGGCACGCAGCAAAGGCGAGCCGAACTGGCTTGTCGAGCTGCGCGGAGAATCGGCTGAGCTTGCCGGAACATTAGGCTGGCCTAAGCCGGAGAAGGTTCGGATTGAACGTTGGAATTTGACGGCAGTAGGCAGCTACGAGCAGCCGACAGCGGTTAGCGCAACAAGCGAGCTTCCAGAGGTCGTTCGCGAATTGATTACAGAAGGCACTGAAAACTTGCTTGTGCAACGCAACTCCGGCATCGTCTGGAAAGAGTTTTCAAGCGAATATGCCAGCAAAGGCATCATTTTCACAGATTTAGAGACGGCGTGCAAGGAGCATGGCGAGCTCGTTCAGAAATATTTGTTCCAAGCAGTAGCGAAAAATGAAGATAAGCTGACAGCTCTTCATTCCGCATTGTGGAATGGCGGCGTATTCGTTTACGTTCCTAAAAACGTAGAGGTTGAGCTTCCGTTGCAGGCTATTTTCTACAACGATTCTGCAGAGGCGACGTTCGCTCCGCATATTCTAATCGTTGCAGACAGCAACAGCCGGGTTACTTACGTAGACTGCGTAGTGTCTGAGCCAGGCGCTGGCAGCGCTCCTTTCGTACACCCATCCATCGTTGAAGTGTTCGTGAAGCCAGGCGCTCATGTTCGTTTCAGCTCGATCCATCATATGGGCGAGACCGGTGTGGATCTGTCGATCAGACGCTCGGTCATTGAAAATGATGGGCAAATGGAATGGATTATCGGTGATTTGAATGACGGCAACACGTTGTCCGACACCAAATCCATCCTAAAGGGAACCGGATCAACTTCGGATGCAAAAGTAATTAGCGTCGGCAAGAACGCGCAGCAAAACAGCTTGACGACACAAGCCGTTCACTTCGGCAAGAGCTCGGACAGCAACATGGTTACCCGCGCGGTTATGAAAGATTCAGCTTCGGCGATCATTAACGGAATTACAAAGATCGAGAAAGGCGCGACGAAAGCGAACGGCGTTCAGACTGAGAAGGTACTCATGCTCAGCCCGAAAGCCCGCGGCGACGCCAACCCGATTTTGCTTATAGATGAAGATGACGTAACTGCCGGACATGCGGCAAGCGTAGGGCAAGTTAACCCCGAGCAGGTCTATTACCTGATGTCGCGCGGTATATCTAAGCAAGACGCTGAACGTTTAATTATTTACGGCTTTTTGGCACCGGTCGTATCGGAAATTCCAGTCGAGGCGGTTCGCGGTCAACTTCAGCGTTTGCTCGAAAGGAAGCTTGAGGGATGAATATAAATGCGATTCGGGAGCAATTCCCGATATTGCATCAAGAAATAAACGGGCATCCGCTCGTTTATCTGGACAGCGCGGCATCTTCGCAGAAGCCGCGCTCCGTCATTGATGCGGTTAATCGGTACTATGAGCTGGATAACGCGAACGTTCATCGCGGTGTGCATACGCTTGGTTCCAGGGCGACTGATGCCTATGAGGGAGCGCGCGAGAAGGTCGCCAAGTTTCTAAACGCAGGTGCGCCCGAGCAAATCATTTTTACGCGGGGGACAACGACTGCCCTGAATTTGGTCGCTTCCAGCTATGCCCGCGCCATGTGCGGCGAAGGCGATGAGATCGTAATAACGCAGATGGAGCATCACAGCAACCTTATCCCTTGGCAGCAAGCTGCGAAGGCGACGGGAGCAACCTTGAAATATATTCCCATGCAGCCTGATGGTACCCTCTCATTGGAGGATATCGAGAAAACGATCACGCCGCAGACTAAAGTGGTGTCCGTTACTTACGTTTCCAACGTACTCGGGTTGATTAATCCAATCAAGGAAATCACGCAAATCGCACATCGCAACGGCGCTATCATGGTGGTAGACGGGGCGCAAAGCACGCCGCATATGAAAATCGATCTCCAAGATTTGGACGTGGATTTCTATGCTTTTTCCGGTCATAAAATGTGTGGTCCTACGGGCATCGGTGCATTATATGGCAAGAAGGCGCTGCTTAACAAAATGGAACCGATCGAATACGGCGGCGAGATGATTGATTTCGTTGATCTATACGAGTCCACTTGGAAAGAGATCCCTTACCGCTTTGAAGGCGGCACGCCGATTATTGCAGGCGCTGTCGGACTTGGGGCAGCAATCGACTTTTTGCAGGAAATTGGCCTTGAAGAAATTGATCAACATGAGAGACGTCTGGCTTCTTATGCATTCGAAAAGTTATCATCACTCGATGGCGTCACTTTATATGGTCCAAAGGAAAACCGCGTTGGTCTCGTAACCTTCAATTTAGAGGATGTGCATCCGCATGACGTTGCGACGGTGCTTGATTCCAAAGGAATTGCGATTCGCGCGGGGCATCATTGCTGCCAGCCGCTCATGAGATGGCTGAACGTATCGGCAACGGCCCGAGCAAGCTTTTATTTATATAATACAGAAGATGAAATTGACCGCTTAGCCGATGCCTTACTACAAACAAAGGAGTTCTTCGGTCATGCAATTGGATGATTTATATCGTAGAGTTATAATGGATCATTACAAGAACCCTCGTAACCGTGGAACGCTGGATGAAGAGTCCGTAACGATAAACCTGAACAACCCAACTTGCGGCGATCGGATTTCGCTTCAGCTCCAGGTCGTTGAAGGTAAAGTAACGAACGCGAAATTCAGCGGCGAAGGCTGTTCGATCAGCATGAGCTCTGCTTCCATGATGACAGAAGCGGTTAAAGGAAAAACATTCGACGAGGCGCTTGAAATGGCTGAGAAGTTCTCGGCGCTAATGAAGGGCGAACCGGTTGAATTTGATGAATATGAGGAACTGGATGCACTTTCGGGTGTAAACAAATTCCCAGCACGGATCAAATGCGCGACGCTCGCGTGGAATGCTTTGCGCAAGGGCATCGAGCAGCAGCAAGAATCACATTAAACAAGATTGAAGAGGAGCGTGAATGACCATGGCTAAATCAATGCCGGAAATGGAAGATTATAAGTATGGTTTCCGTGACGAGCACAAAGCCGTATTCGAATCAGGCAAAGGGTTAACGGAAGAAATCGTTCGCACGATTTCGGATATTAAAGGCGAGCCTGCATGGATGCTGGAATTCCGTCTGAAATCATTGGAGCAGTTCTTCAAAATGCCGATGCCTAAATGGGGCGGCAACATGGATGAACTCGATTTCGACGACATTCAGTATTATGTTCGTGCATCGGATAAGCAAGGCAAGACTTGGGAAGAGGTTCCTTCCGAAATTAAAGAAACCTTCGACAAATTGGGAATTCCTGAAGCTGAGCAGAAGTTTCTAGCAGGCGTCTCGGCTCAATACGAGTCCGAAGTCGTATACCACAGCATGCAAGAGGATCTTGAGAAGCAAGGCGTTATCTTCACGGATACGGATACGGCGCTTCGCGAGTACCCTGAGCTGATGAAAGAATATTTCGGAACGATCATTCCTCCGAACGATAATAAATTCGCAGCGCTTAATAGTGCGGTATGGTCAGGCGGAAGCTTCATCTACGTGCCAAAAGGCGTGAAATGCGAAGTTCCTTTGCAAGCTTACTTCCGTATTAACTCGGAGAATATGGGCCAGTTCGAGCGTACGCTTATTATCGCGGACGAAGATAGCTCCGTTCACTACGTTGAGGGCTGTACGGCACCTGTATACAGCACCAACTCGCTTCATAGCGCGGTTGTTGAGATTTTGGTTAAGAAAAACGCACGAGTGCGCTATACGACGATTCAAAACTGGGCTCCAAACATCTACAATCTCGTTACGAAACGTGCGGTAGCTGACGAGAATGCTACGATGGAGTGGGTAGACGGCAACATCGGCTCGAAGCTTACGATGAAGTACCCAGCAGTCGTTCTACGCGGTCGCGGTGCGAAAGGCATGGTATTGTCTATCGCAGTTGCCGGCAAAGGCCAGCATCAAGATGCGGGCGCCAAAATGACTCACCTTGCGCCGGATACAAGCTCCACGATTATCTCGAAGTCGATCAGCAAACACGGCGGAAAAGTAACTTACCGCGGTCTTGCTTCCTTCGGTCGCAACTCCGATGGCGCGAAGGCGAACATCAAATGCGATACGCTCATTCTTGATAACGAGTCGACATCCGATACGATTCCTTATAATGAAATTATGAACGACAACATTACGCTTGAGCATGAAGCTACTGT
This sequence comes from Paenibacillus sp. J22R232, assembly GCF_056269165.1. NCBI lineage: Bacteria > Bacillati > Bacillota > Bacilli > Caryophanales > Paenibacillaceae > Paenibacillus > Paenibacillus sp. J22R232. Next base: position 38,517 of record NZ_JBWDNK010000013.1, read on the forward strand.
GTCGAAGGTTTCTGAGGATCAGTTGTTCTACTTGATGAGCCGTGGTCTAAGCGAAGCTGAAGCAACGCAAATGATCGTAATGGGCTTTATCGAACCGTTCACGAAAGAGCTGCCGATGGAATATGCGGTAGAAATGAACCGTTTGATCAAGTTTGAGATGGAAGGTTCTATCGGGTAACCATATCATGAGGAAGGCCTTGCCTGCTGTGATTAATATCACGGTATGCGGGGCTTTTTTTTATTCAGTTGTAAACCATTTGAAAGCACCGTGATACCATTATGATACCGTTTTTTTTAAAATTCGCACATCACTAGTGATTTCATTCCGTGTATTGGTGGCCATAAGTGTTGGCAGCTTGCTGAATATCATCATATCGCAGGAGCTTTTTAACAAGGCAAATGTCGACACCTTTGTTGATGAGATATGAAGCATAGCTGTGACTAAGGTGGGGAGAACATATGGGACCGTGGACGAAAGAGCAACTGCGAGCGTTTATTAAAGAGAATAAACTGATGACAGCTCAGGATGCTCAAAGCGCCTTGAAGGACCTCATTGCTGAGACGATCCAAGAGATGCTGGAGGCTGAGATGGATACGCATCTGGGCTACGAGAAGATAGATGTGAAAACCAAAGCGACGACGAATAGTCGAAATGGGAAAAGTCGTAAGACGGCGATGAGCGAGTACGTTGAGCAGGAAATCGCTGTTCCACGCGGACCGTCAAGACGAGTTCGAACCGCTCGTTATCAAGAGAAACATCAATCCAACGTAAGAGGCATTGAAGACCAAATTGTAGCGCTTTACGCCAAGGGTGTATGTACGCGAGATATTCAGAATCATTTGGCAAACCTATAGCATCACCGTCTCGCCAACGCTCATTTCTAACGTGACCAACAAAATGGTACCACATATTAAAGAATGGCAGAACCGTCCGCTGCAAGGCGTGTATGCGGTTGTCTTTCTCGATGCCATTCACTTTAAAGTGAAGCAAGATGGTGCCATTGTGAACAAAGCAGCGTACATGGTCATTGGCATTGATTTGGACGGAAACAAGAATGTGCAGGGTATGTGGATCAGTGAGAACGAGTCGGCGAAGTTCTGGTTCAGTGTGCTCAATGATCTGAAAAACCGCGGTGTACAAGACATCCTCATCACATGCGTAAACAATCTGACCGGCTTCTCGCAAGCCATTACCGCCTGCTATCCGTTGACTGAAATTACAGAAGTGCATCATTCAAGAGAAACCTGCCTTACGCTAAGGATATTCTTAAACGTTACAAAGCTGATGGTTTAGATGAGCCATGGGAACTCCGTTAAGAAGCCGCCAAGAACGCAAAGCCGATCAGGAAAACCACAGATTGATATTGTATCTGAGAATTATCAGTGGGGTGAGAAGCCAACAAAATTATAGCTAAATCATATATTAGTGACGGGGAGAATTGATGACAGGTTTGAATGTATGGATTAATTAAGTTCTTATGGGTGATAGATCAATGAAAATCCAATGTAAACAAATACATCCCAAACTAATTATCTAACAATATTTCTAAAGTGTATTAGCTCATTTATATAATAATCAAGTTGAGTGATATTTGATTCTATACCAGGAACATGACGGCTATTGCTTTGAATTTGGTAATTCTTTTCTAAAGATTCTAATTCAAGTCCGGCTGCTAATGCTGCAATTCCGTCACCTATTGTGGCAATTGATGCACCGATAAATGCCAACCTGGCAATTTCAATTTCTCGTATGTCCTTATTATTCTCCATGGATGTACCTCCCGAATCATATGTTTCAATATATGTGTGTTTACCTAAGTCGGTGAGGGTGGTTATGTAATGTATTTGACTGAATATGGAGTGACTTAGTTAAAAGGAAATACCCCTCCAATAACTGAAGGGGTGGTTAACGGGTGCCGAGTTATCCCAAACTTATTTTATCCAAGTAATTGATGAACTGTACCTGATTCACTGGGACATGGTTTGTAACGTTTATTAGTAGCCTTTACCGTAGCCTCCGAGACCGCCGACATTACCGCAGCCACCGCCGAAACTGCCAATACCACAACTACACGCTATAATTACTAACAAAATAAATAGTACAAGAATAAAACCAATGCTGTGATTAGCACCACCAACAAATCCGGACATCAATCATGCACCTCCTACGTTTTGAGTACTCTTTAAGTTATGTAGTGGTGTTATTATGTGATTGGGTATTTACCGAGGAGGTAAATGACCAATTCCAATTGTCATTAAGGGATATTAGCAAGGGATGTAGATGAATACACAAATACATGGAGATATTTGAAATGAATAAACAAGCGGTTTTGAATGTGCTTAATAGCCTTGAGGAAATCGAATGTCAGGGTGGAGAAGATGCTTTTATTCTTGTCGCAAACAACTCGGAAATTCGCACGGAATTGAACGTGGTTGGAGCATCTTCTGACACTTTAGAAAAATACGGGGACGATGAAACGTTGTGCGTTCTTGCACTTGCATTTAACGAAGGGTATTGCAACGAATATAGAAACGGACAGATAGTGTTATGGGGACCACTTGATGATGAGTTCCGCTACCGCGTTTAGAATGGCGAAGGGAGCGTTCATTATTACTGTACTAGACTAAAGGGTTTGGAGGCGCTGGAATGCATCGTATGCTTGATTGGTGGCCGGTAAGTGTTGGCAGCTTGTTGAATGTCATCATGTCGCAGGAGCGAATGATTCTCCCGAACGGTGCCCTGATTAACTTTAACGTTTAGCATTGTATCCCGTGCTCCTTTCAGCGACCTAATTATTTAGTTGATTTAAATCTTCAATTTGATTTTAGGTAAGAATTCCTCTCCCTTAGGAACGCACGTTCTTGTCATAGGGTAAAAAAATATAGCCTCGTAAAGGCTATAAATTATTAGGTTAATAATTGTCTAATATTGCATTTCAAGGCTTCAGCAAACTTAATTAACTGATCATGAGTTAAACGCTCGACCTCGCCACGTTCTAGCCTTGATACTGCATTCGCGCTTTTGTATCCGATCTGCAACGCTAATTGTTTCTGAGTGAAACTTAGACTTCGGCGGATCCGTTCTACGTTATGACCAATATAAAAAGCCTCGTCGTAGTCATAAACTGCTTTAGGTGGAATCGATTCACTAGATGCTGCAGCTTCGTTTGTTTCGTCACTTACTTCAATACCGAATTCTCCGTATAGGGCTCTCAGACCACCGAAAAAGCCTTTTCCAATCGGATTAAACTTCCACTCGCCTTTGTACACATACATTTCTGCGATGATGATAGCCGTTTCATTGGTGAAATTTTCTCCAAAGCTGAATTTCATAAGCTCATTTCCAGTCAAAGGGTCAATCATACGAATTGTAATTTCAGCAACTTGACTAAAATAATGTTCTTGTTCTTCTCCTTCATAGATGGTCAGAGTGAAGGAGATTTTTTGAATCTGAATAGGTAGTTTATCATAGGCAATTTTGAATTGCGATTTATTGGAATTGATCTTTGAATATGAGATTGATCCATCTCGAGTATCAGGATTTCCATAAAAAATGCAGTCGTCATCACGTTGGCATATCCCATCCTCATAGAGCATGAAAGCAGAGGTGTCAATTTCTATTTCCGGATTAAGTAAGTCCCAATTGACTTCAACTATTAACTTTGTTGTATCCAGATTCTTTGTTATATCTGTTTTCTGTCCGCTAGTAAGCTTTAAACCAGTATTTTTAATCGTTTTCTTTTCCGCTAAAGGTGTAATCGGGCTCTCAGGTATCTCTATAACAGATGATCGGTGAACTTTGCTTGCCGGTGCTGAAAATGGAGAGTATCCGCCTGGATATATTTCTCCTATTTCATATCCTTGTGCTTTTATCATGTGGATGATGTCTGTATATCGTCCCTGTTCCATAAACTTCAATAACACGAGAGCTGCTGCCCGAGCATCACTTTGTGCATCGTGGTGCTTTAACTATATACCAAAGTGTTCGGCTATAAGATTAAGTTTGTAAGAAGGCATATCGGGAATTTGCCTTTTGCTGATCAAATAAGTGCAGAAATAATTGAATGTAGGATATTGAAGTGAATATTCATCCATACAGTAACGCAATACGCTCATATCAATCGGTGCATTATGCGCTACAATTTTTTTGTTTTGAAGATAGGGAAGTAGCGTTCTCTACCTCAACAATACCCACGGAACAGGCACTTGATCTTGATGAGTTTGCAGTCTCAAAGTCAATAGCGATAAAATTCATGTCCGTTCACCTTAAAGGTTCCCCATCGGTTGAGGGAGTTGCTTATTAACTAAGACTTTAACTCTTTATATCTGCGCTTTTCTTTAAACTATAAGAGCTTCTTTCGCTGCAGCTCTTGCAAGATCCAGTTCTTCTTCACTATATTTGTTAACTCCGCCTAAAAATGCGAATAAAACCCTCTTTCGTGTAGGGGAGAGACTCGAGAAAAGAAGACGCGAGTTGTAATCCTCATCATCACAAGATGAATATACCATGGTTGCAAGAAATTAATTGTTAGCATACATGATATGAAGGTTTGGCAATGAAACTAGCTATTGAAGATGATGCGACAAAGTTCGTAAGTAAAGAAGAATAACGGTGAATACCTTGAAGATCCAGAACGTGTAGATTTAGATTCACGTGATTATGTAATTATCCGCAAAAGGTAACAAAATGAATATTCAATTACTTGTTCTTTTTTTTGAAAAAACCAAATAGCACCAAAAAAATTATGACAACGATTAAGAAACCCAACGATATCACCCCTTTTTGAGATTATAGCATGATCTGGGCGTTTTTTGTTTGAATACGAAAGCACATGGGGAAGGTATCGTATGCTAGAAACTCAGCCAATTGTAATTTCAGAGTACTTAACATGGTGCATAAGATGGTAATTAACTCTATACAGCAATGCTAATGGGAAGCATAATGGATAAACTTTTAAATTGACAAACATAACATGACATGATAGCATTTATTTAACTAATAACAGAATACAAAACATTTTCTAGGGTTCCGCAGCTGTAATGCTGGTCTGGTCCGAGAGGAAATGCATAGCCTTTTGGCTATGACACGGAGGGATAAAAGCCTGGGAGATAAACTGCGAACGCAGTTTATTTCCTAGGCTTTTATTTTTTTTAGGTCATTATGGCCAAAATAACAAAAAAAGCATAAGGAGGAGCATGACATGAACAAAACATGGATATCAGTAATTATTGCTGCTATGTTCGAGGTTGGTTGGGTTATTGGTTTAAAACATGCAGATCGTTTTTTGGAATGGGCTGGTACGGTAATTGCTATATACATTAGCTTTTATTTGATGATTAAGGCAGCTCGATCGATAGCGGTCGGAACGGTATATGCAGTGTTTGTCGGTTTAGGGACAGCGGGGACAGTGGTAGCTGAAATCGCGTTGTTTGATGCTGAGATAAGAGTTTCGAAAGTAGTTTTAATCGGTCTGTTGCTTATTGGAGTGGTTGGACTGAAAATGCTAAGCAAGAAGAACAAAGAGGAAGTGAGTGGGGTATGAATTGGACATATTTGATAGTAGCAGGCGTTTTTGAAATGATCGGAGTATTACTCATTAATAAATTTAACCATTCGCGCGATTGGAGATCACTAGTTCTTTTGATTGCCGGATTTGGCTTTAGTTTTGTGTTTTTATCATTGGCAATGAAAACACTCCCGATGGGAACGGCTTACGCTGTATGGGCGGGAATCGGCGCATCTGGCGGAGCTATCCTTGGTATGATCTTCTATAAAGAACCACGTAGTATTATGCGAGTTTTGTGTATCGGATTAGTGCTTGGCTCTGCTGTGGGATTGAAACTAATTAGTTAAAAACCAATAGTTCATTTATCTGATGAAGCAAAAAAGAGTCTATTGTCAAAATAAAAATAGAAAGCTACATTCAGCCATATCAAGTATGAGCTCTTTTAGAATAGTAGGATACCGGAGTGACAAATCGAAATGATGGGGTCCAAAAAAACATCCCCGAGCTTGCGGTGAACTGTGACCCGCAAGACGGGGGATGAAAGGGAATCAGGCTTGTTGCTTATACGCCTACGTCAACGGCTGTAATGGCAGAGAGTTTAATATACCGAGGTATTCCTCCTTCATTGATAATGGCAGACCCGTTGTTAATTCCTAAATAGACACCTGTAAAGGTAGCATCTTCTGTATGAATACGAATATTGGGAGTTCCTACGCCGATTTTTGCAAGAATGCTTTGCGTGGACATCATCCCGCCTGAGCGATTTCCTCCGCTTTGGTTGCCCCCAGAACGAGCTCCATTGCTTCTATTACCGCCAGAACGACTTCCGCCGCTTTTGTTGCCGCCGCTATTGTTTTTAGGCAATTGAACCATCTCCTCTATTCCTATTATGCGCATTGCTGTTCGTGGATTGACTGATGAGCTTGTACAACCAGGTGTTTAAACGAATGAGCACCCGCTTTCGCATTAAACGCCAACTTCGACTGCCGTAATTTTAGACAGCTTGATATAACGCGGGACACCATTCTCATTAATAACGGCAGAACCATCCGTTATTCCCAAATAGACGCCAGTATGCTCCGATCCTACAGTTCGAATGCGAATATTAGGCGTTCCAACGCCGATCTGTGAAAGAACGCTTTGAACATTTCCACCTCCTGAACGATTTCCACTGCTTCTGTTGCCGTTGCTGCTGTTCTTTGACATATCCTATCAACTCCTTTGCTAGAATTAATAGCTATTGTATGAGATTGATAGATTTGCGTGCTTTAATGGCATGCCCAAATTCTCTTGGGGCTTGAGAAACAATGCGGGGTTATTCGATTTCGAATCGGATGTAAAGGACAGACAAAGTAAAGAGCCCACCTCCAAAAAGAAGAGGCGAGCTCTGAAAGGTTAATACGAATACGGTTGCTAACGATTACATACCACCAAACACAATAAAAAAATTCAACCTCGAGCTGCAATTCGAAGTTGAATTTTTATTGGACGGTTTACAAATATACATGCTGAATTTCATATTCGCGATCAACGGCCATATCGATAAAATCCTCGCCAACTTGTATAAGCGGGCGAAAAAACTCCGTAGGGTGCGTCATGACAATAATGCCACTCTCGCCGCTCACAAGCTCTACGCGTTTCCCGATGAAGTTAGGCATCATATGGCGGATAAAAGTATGCGTAGTGGAAGGGTCAAGCTCCTTAAAGCTTAAACGGTAAAGCTCTCTTAATACATAAAGCAAATCTCTTTTCTGCTGATATACGCGCTGGGAGATCATTGCGCTATAGATATCGACAACAGCAATGATTTTGGAAACGGGATGGATCTCATCGCCGGATAATCCATGTGGATAGCCTGTACCATCATTGCGCTCGTGGTGCTGAAGCGCTCCGTATGCGACAAAGGGCTCATCGAATGATTGCAATATAATATCATGGCCGTATAAAGTATGTTTTTTAACTTCTTCGTATTCTTCTTCTGTCAGACGACCCGGTTTGTTCAGGACTTGTTCATCGATGCGGCATTTCCCGATATCATGAAGAAAGCCTGCTTTGCCAACCTGAACTGCTTCTTCATTCGTATAGCCTACCCATGTAGCCAAGTAATAGGAGAGCATGCCGACCTGAACAGAATGCTGGTAGGTATAATCGTCTTTCGTATTAAGCAAAAGCAGCATGGATACAACGTCGCGTTCAAGCTGCAGGTTATTTAGAAGCGGTCCGAACATGGACGAAACCTCGGCATCATCGATTTTTCCGGAGGCAGAGGCTTTCGTGAACAGCCCCTCGAAATTTTTGACAGCGTTTTCGTACAGCGGCTGCACGGTTGGGAGCCATTTGGGGTTTATTGTTGATTCAAGCGTCCGGCCTTCAGAAGTTTCGCTAGCCCTCAAATCGATATCGACATAATCAATTCGATGTTGAAATAGTCTTGATATTTCTTGGTTGTTAAGTACCGTTCCTTTGGAGAGTACGTGAAGACCATAATCGTTGAATGTATCATTGGTTAAGCGGTCTCCATCTATTAAGTCTGTAACATGAACCCTCATCAAGACACCTCAATTGCATGTAGTAGCGATATATACCTACAATAGTAGCAATGAATGATCATATTGGCAATATGAGGATATTATAATAGCGACTAAATACCTATAATTTCAGCATAAACTGACCTTGCATTCGTCAATTATCCGCATCTTACGAGAATGCAAGGTCATAGCTTTATAGGGCTTAATTTCAAATGTAAAAGGAAAAGTCTACCTTAATAATCATTTAGTTAGCGGAAAGCTGGTCGGTCGGATTCCATGGCCCAAGCTGATGCCCCTTCCACTCCGAGCCATCCTCCCAAATTTCTTTCTTCCATATAGGTACGATTTGTTTGAGGCGCTCGATGGCATAACGGCTAGCCTCGTAGCAGCTGTCGCGATGCGGCGAGGATACGGCAATGATGACACTCGTCTCCGCGAGTCCGACGACACCGATGCGATGACTGATGGCGCACAAAGTACCAGGCCAGCGCTGGGCAATCTCATCGCCTATCTGACTCATCGTCGCAACAGCCATAGGGACATAAGCCTCGTATTCCAGCCTAACCGTACGTTGTCCATGCGTCCATTCACGGGTCGTTCCTACAAATGCCATGGCTGCTCCATGCTCCGGAACGATAACTTTGGCAAGCACATCATCCGAGCTAATGGGATCAGAGGTTATTACGTAGCGCTCTTTCTCCACCGCGCCTCCCTCGCCGCCGGAAACCGGAGGAAGCAGAGCAAGCTCGTCGGAATAGTGCAGCTTCGTTGTATCGGCTGCATATGCATGATTACGGGCAATAAAGGCTGTCTGGATGATGGCCTTATGTTCAGGGTACAGGGCAATGATCGCTGTTTTCAAATCGAGCGCGTTCATTTCTTCAACCTCGGTTTGTAAGCGTATAGAAGCAGTTCCCAGCCGTTCTGGAAGGCCGGCAAATAGTTTAATAGTCCAGTCAAATGTCATGATATATAACCTCTCATCATCTAGGCTCAAAGCTGTTTATAGAATATCATAATTCAAAAAAAAATGTTATGCTAATACATAGACAGAAAGGGAGTGAGATTCATGCCGGCATTGGTGGATCGTTTTGGACGGGTGCACGATTATTTGCGAATTTCAGTAACCGATCGTTGTAATTTGCGATGCTTATATTGCATGCCAGAAGAAGGAATGGAATTTACGGAATCCGAAAATTTAATGTCCTATGACCAAATTGTAGAGGTAGTCGAGGCAGGCGCGGCGCTTGGCATTACGAAGCTGCGTATCACGGGCGGAGAACCGTTGATTCGACCGGGCCTAGACGGACTGATTAGCCGATTATCCGCAATTCACGGGATTCAAGATATAGCATTAACGACCAACGGCATATTTCTTGCCAAGCAAGCCGAAGCATTGCGCGCCGCAGGCTTAAACCGAGTGAATATCAGCTTGGATACGCTGGATTCCTCAAGATTCCGTTTTATTGCGCGCAGGGGCGAATTAAAACGCGTCATGGAAGGCATAGAAGCGGCCGCGGCCGTTGGCTTCGATCCGATCAAGCTCAATTGCGTATTGCTTAAGGAAGTCAACGAGGACGAAATAGCTGATTTCTTGAAGCTGGCCTATGAGCAGCCGATGCATGTGAGATTTATTGAATATATGCCGATCGGCCACGCGGACGAGAACTGGAAAAAGCATTATTTGCCGCTTTCCCGCGTTCTTGAGGTGGCGGAGAAAGAAGGTTATGCCATTAGCCGCAGAACTAGCGTACACGGAAACGGTCCTTCCGACGATTGGCAGATGGAGGGAGCCCGCGGCTCCTTCGGACTTATTCATCCGATAAGCGACCATTTCTGCAGCAATTGCAACCGCCTGCGACTAACGGCGGACGGGTCGATTAAACCTTGCTTATATTGGGTGGATGAGCTGAATATAAAGGATGCTTTCGGCAACCCCGATGAAATGAAGCGCTTGCTGATGCGGGCAATGGATATTAAGCCAGAGAATCATGAAATGGCTGCAAAGCTGGCAGACGGCGCGCAAACCCATGTACCTACCGAGCGCCGAATGTCCCAAATAGGAGGATGACCATTATTTATGCAAGAGATTCGAATTGAGCATTTCATGCTCGGCTCCTTCAAGGCAAGCCCTGAGGATATGGCAAGCTTGGCTGGAAGCAGCTTCAACCTTGCGGATAGAGTACCAGAGACCGAAGGCGAGGCCTTCGACTGGCAGCTTTGGTATGCGAAGTGGGTAGAACAAGCAAGCGGAGAAGCATCCATCCCAGCACCGACGCATCTCATTGTGGAAGCTGCGGATACGTTCGAGGCGTTAATCCCCTGGGAGGAGCTAGGCGATGCGGCCGTGCTTTACGCACGCGAAGGTCAAAGGCTCAGCGAAACAGGACCGATTCGGCTATATGTGCCTAACGGAAGCAGCAAATGCCTGAACGTCAAAAGCATTGTTAAGCTGATCATGGTGAAGCATAACGCGGATACGGCAAATGAAAAAGCAGCGTATGGCTTCAAGAATACATTTTCCGTGAACGAATTGCGTAAAAACAAATAGAGTGGCTTGCTGCGCTGGCATGAATGGATAAGGAGGCGTGCATGAATTTGACGGACAGCTTTCATACAAGAGTGGTGCTTCTGCACAGTAATGATATTCATAGCCGCTTAGAGCATGCCGCCCGAATCGCAACGTTTATCGCTGAGGAGCGCCGATCTTACGGCAGCGACCATGTACTGGCCGTTGACTGCGGCGATCATATGGATCGGATGCGAGTGGAGACGGAAGGCAGCGACGGGGCCGTAAACGTAGAATTATTGAATCATGCAGGCTACGAGGTCATCACGCTTGGCAATAACGAGGGACTTACTTACTCGTCTCAAATAATCAGCGATGCTTATCGGGATCGGGCGAGGTTCTCCATTGTATGCGCCAATATGCTGGACTCGCAAACCGGCGAGCTGCCGGAATGGCTGCTCCCGAGCACTATCGTTCAGAAAGATGGGCTGCGTATCGGATTAATAGGCGCGACTGCGGCCTTTACGGAGTTTTACTCTTTGCTCGGCTGGCAAGTAACGGATCCATTCAAAGCCGTTCAGGAGCAAGTTAGTAAGCTGAGAGAGCATGTTGATGTGCTTGTAGTCATGTCGCATTTAGGCATAAATGCAGATAAGCTGCTAGCGGAGAAGCTCGATGGCATCGATCTTATATTAGGGGCGCATACGCATCATTTATTGGAAGAGCCGCTCGTTATTAACGAAACGACGATATGCGCAGCCGGGAAATTCGGAGAGTATCTCGGCCGCGTGGAAATCGGAATCGATCCGATTTCCATGCGGCCCGTATTCCGCGCAGCAGTCGTGCCTACGGCCGCCTTGGCGGAGCATCCGGAAGCTGCCGCGATTATCGGCAGCTATCTGAAGGCGGGACAGCAGCGACTGAGCCGGGTCATTGCCCGGCTGGATTCGCCGCTGCCCGCCAGGGCCGAGCGAGAATCGCCGCTCGGCAACCTGCTGGCCGCTGGCCTGCGCCGCTGGACCGATGCCGAAATCGGCATGGTCAACACGGGGCAGCTGCTTGGCGGCCTCGCGCAGGGGGACGTGACAGCAGGCGAGCTGCACGCCCTCTGTCCATCGCCAATCAATCCGTGCCTGATGACGATTGCCGGCACGGAAATACGGATAGCGCTGGAGCAGGCGCTGCTGCCGGAATTCATCCATAAGCCGATTAAAGGCTACGGCTTCCGAGGAGAAGTGCTCGGCACACTCGCAGTGGACGGCTTATCGGTTGCTTATGATTCCGAGCAGCCGCCAATGAGCAGGCTCACCGACGTAACCGTCAACGGCGAGCCGCTCGAGGATGAGCGGCTGTATAAGCTGGGAACGATTGATATGTTCAGCTTCAAAGCGGGGTATGAGTCGCTTGCTAACGCCGTGCAGCTGCAGTACTTTTTACCTGAATTTATTAGGGATGTTATCGCAGCACAGCTTCAAGATCCATCGGCAATTATCGAAAGTCGTCGTCCGCGGTGGGGAAATAGATCGTTATAGTCGAAATTATAAGTATTATCGACAATTGATGTCGAAAATATAGAATAAAATGGTTGCGATTTTCTCGATTTTCCCGTACATTAACATTACGAACGGCTTTTTCCGATGTAATAGTTAGCATATCTTTTTATGGGGAAGGATCGAGAAAATGCGTTTGTTGCCAATTACGAGATGCAGGCCGGGAATGAAGCTGGCCAAAAAAATATTTTCTCAGGAAGGTCTAGTCCTTCTCGGTGAAAACATAGAGCTGACCGAAAGACTCATTTCCCGCTTAGAGCAGTGTGGAATACAATATGTTTATATAGCGGATCCCAAGACGGAGGATATCGTTTCTCCGTCCTTGATCAGCGAGGAAACGATGCAAATCGCGCTCAAAGAGATTCGAACCAATTTCCGCGAGATGATGGATCGTCCGAAACGCAAGAAAGGTGTCACGTATCCCTATATCGCGCAGCCGTTCAAGCAGATGATGAATTTGATTATCGATGATTTGTCCAGCCACAAGGATGCGATGATTATGCTGATGGACATGAGCTCTGTCGACCATTATTTGTTTCAGCATTCATTGAACGTATGCGTATATACGACGCTACTCGGCATGGCTAACGGTTATTCGCGAGATGAGCTGACGACGCTAGGGATGGGAGCTTTGCTGCATGACATCGGAAAAACACAAATTTCCATTGACGTGCTGAAGAAGCCGGGCTCGCTCTCGAGAGAGGAATTTGATGCGATCAAGCAGCACGCGAGAATCGGTTACGAGCTGTTGAAGGATGAGCCTAACTTGCCGCTGCTTGTTGCCCACTGTGCATTTCAGCATCATGAGCGTATCGACGGGAGCGGTTATCCGCGCGGCATCAAAGGCAACGAGATCCATGACTATGCGAAGTGGATCGGCTTAGTAGACTCCTACGACGCTATGACGACCAATCGGATCTACAGCGCTCCAATGCTTCCCCATCATGCGATCGAAAGATTGTATGCGGGCACGGGAACATTGTACGAGCAGCGGATGCTTCAGCTGTTCCGGGATAAGGTTGCCATATATCCAATCGGGATCACGGTTAAGCTGCAAACGGGGGAAACAGGGATCGTTGCTGATCTGAACCATTCCTATCCGCATCGCCCGATTATCCGCATCCTTTATAATGAAGCAGGCGAAGAGCTGAAATTGCCTTATGAGGTCGACCTGTCCAAACAGCTGACGATGATGATCGTTAGCGTCAATGACGACTCCAATGAAGTGCAGCAAGCTGCGGGTATTTAAAAGGTTTGGAGCTTAGGAGCCGAGACGGCTCCTTTTTGCTTCTTTTTTACCGTTTTATTTGCTTCCTATACGGGCTGGCATTACAATAACTAAAGAATGTTTCATTCCAGATAATAAGTCAGGTGTTGAAGAAAATGACCATGATTGATGTGCAACAAACACGCAAGCCGTTATCTATCCTATCGCCAACGAATGATCCTTGGGATCCCATCCGTTCGCTGCAGCAATATGGAAGACATCGATTGACCAGCGTCGAAATGACGGTTTCCAATCTTTGCAATATGAGATGCGAGCATTGCGCAGTCGGCGATACGCTCGTATTATCAGAGCCGGCTAAGCTTCCGTTGAAACAAATGCTTGAGCGTCTGGATGAGGTAGAGCATCTGGAAACGATCAGCATTACAGGCGGGGAGCCTTCCTTCTCCGATCGAACGGTCCGCGAGTATATGGTACCCTTGCTTCAGTATGCACGCAGCAGAGGCGTCCGCTCCCAGATCAATTCCAATGTAACGCTCCCATACAGCCGATATGAGCAGCTTGCCCCATATTTGGATGTCATGCATATTTCGTTTAACTACACGTCCGCTGCGGATTTCCACCAAATTGGCTTCGCCAAGGCTGGGCATCAGGTTTCGCTTGAAACAGCGACGAAGCTGTACGAGCGGATGATTGACAATACGCGCCGTCTTAGCGATACGGGCGTGCTCGTTTCCGCGGAGTCAATGATTAACTATAGAACCTTTGACAAAATGGACGAGATTCATAGGCTTATCGTCGAAATGGGCTGCCAAAGGCATGAGGTACATCCGATGTATCCAAGCTCCTTCGCTAAGGATTTGCCTGTACTCTCGCGCCAGCAGATGCTAGGGGCAATCGACCAGCTGTTGAAGACGAGGGATAAATCGGTCTGGATGCTGTTCGGAACCTTGCCTTTCTATCAATGCAGCGACCATTCATCCGAGCGTGAGCTGCTGCGGCGATTGGCGAATGAGCCGAATGTCACCGTTCGCAACGACCCCGACGGGCGCAATCGCTTAAATGTCAATTTGTTTACAGGCGACGTTTTCGTAACCGACTTCTCCGATGTGCCGGCATTCGGAAACATCAACAACGCGAGGCTTGAGGATTTATTCGATAAGTGGCTGGACCACTCCTTGGCGCAGAGCGTGAACTGCCATTGCCCTGCCGCAGCTTGCTGCGGACCGAATTTGCTTGTGAAAGATATGTACTATAAAGATGTTGATTTCCATGAGCGAACCGCAATTACCGATTAATAACGGCAGTCATAAAGGGTAGGATTAACTACGGAATTTGCGGCATATAGAAATAAAGAAAGGAGGAGAAGCTGTTGTCAATCAAGACGATTGTATTTATTGGATTAGGATTGCTGCTGCTGTATTTGTTTTTTACGGTGGGCGCTCCGTTCCTGCTCGCGCTTATCGTTGCCATATTTCTAGAGCCGCTTAACCAGCTCTTTATGAAAAGGTTTCGAATGAACCGGTTACTGGCGGCAACGATTTCTAGCAGCTTATTTACGATTATTCTCATCGGTCTCATCGCGCTGCTTGGTGTCAAGGTCGTTGCAGAGCTAATCGCTTTTTTCAAAAAGGTGCCCAATTATTTCGAGGATGCCAACGGCATGGTTGATGATTTGATGAATCAAGCCCAATCGTTGTACCAGAACTTCCCGCCGGATGCGATCGAAACGCTAGAAAACTGGCTGATGGGCCTAACAAGCACGTTGACGAAGATGGTCGGAACCTTATCGAACACAGTCATTGCTTTCGCATCAAGCATCCCGGGGATGTTTATCTTCTTTATCGTCTTCTTGGTTGCGGTCTACATGATGAGCTTCAGCCTGCCAACGATGAAGACGACGATATTGTCTTTGTTCGAAGAGAAATCGCAGCAGAAGGTCGACGCTTTGCTGAATAACCTCAAGAAATCGATATTTGGTTTTTTGCGCTCGCAATTTATATTGAGTGCTCTTACATACATCATTTCGTTAATCGGCTTGCTCGTTCTTAATGTCAAATATCCGCTAGCTATCGCGCTGCTAATCATCATCGTGGATATTATGCCGATACTTGGCACGGGCTCGGTGCTCGTTCCGTGGGGAAGCTATTTAATTCTGACAGGCAACCTTTATGTAGGCGTAGGGCTGATCATATTGTTTTTGGTCATTACGGTGTTTCGCCGCATCGTCGAGCCAAAGATACTTGGAGATTCCGTGGGGATTGGATCGTTGTCGGCGCTTGTCAGCTTGTATGTCGGATTTAAGCTAGTCGGCGTCATTGGCGTATTCATCGGACCGCTTGTCGTTATTATTTATATGGCAGCGCGGAAAGCTGGATTATTCCAAATGAAATTCAAGCTTTAGCCTTGGCGACAGGCCGTGTCAAAGCCTTATATCGATGCGTATGATACTGCAAAATAGCAGATCAGCAGGAGGCATACGATTAAATGGCACCCATTAAAGTGGCAATTGTCACCCCGGGCTCCTTCCCGATTCCATCTTCAGGAAGCAGCTCTGTCGAGCGGGTGGTAGAGAAATTCGCTCCGCTGCTCAAGCCCTATGCGGAACCGCGTATCTTTGGAAGACTAAGCAAGCGATTGCCGCGAAAAGGCCACTTCAACGGCGTCGTTTGCGAACGTTTTGCAGCCGGCAACAAGCAGCGGTATATCCGTGAGGTAGGCCGAGCCGTCAAAAAATTCTCGCCGCATGTCATCGATGTCGAGAACCGCCCACAATTCGTACTCCAAATGAAGCAGATGAATCCAGGCAAGCGCGTCTGGCTTTATTTGCATTCCTCTACCTTCATCTCCTCTCCCTATATCTCCTCCGCAATGCTTCATAAGTGCTTGCAGGCTGCAGATAAGATTATCGTCAATAGTGAATTTCTCCGCCGGGTAGTCGTATCCAAAGCCCCCGAGGTAGCTTCAAAGCTTCGCGTGATATATCCGGGCGTTGAGACGAACCGCTTCCAGTCCCAATATTCTGCGGAAGGCGCGGCAAGACGCGAGA
This sequence comes from Paenibacillus sp. J22R232, assembly GCF_056269165.1. Lineage (NCBI taxonomy): Bacteria > Bacillati > Bacillota > Bacilli > Caryophanales > Paenibacillaceae > Paenibacillus > Paenibacillus sp. J22R232. The sequence continues at coordinate 54,885 of NZ_JBWDNK010000013.1, forward strand.
GCTTACGGGAGAAGCGGGGGTTAAGCGGCAAAAAGGTCGTGCTCTTTATGGGCCGGCTCATTCCGCTTAAAGGCGTTCATCACTTGCTGAATATCGTACCTCAGCTCGCCAAAAGCCATCCGGAGCTGGTTGTCGTTATTGTCGGAAGCCCTTTCTACGGCTCCCATCGCAAAACGGCTTATGCACGGAAGCTTGAACAGCTGGGCCGCAGAAGCGCCGGCCACGTCAAGTTCGTGCCTTACGTTCCTTACACCGAGGTTGCCGGTTGGATGCTGTCAGCAGACGTAGTTGTCGTTCCCTCGGGAGCAAGGGAGGCATTCGGCTTAGTCAACGTGGAGGCGATGTCCTGCGGCGTTCCCGTTGTTGCGACCCGCGCTGGCGGCATGAAAGAAATTATCCGTAACGGGGATACCGGTTATCTTGTTAATCCGCATCATGTCGAGCGTGAACTGAGAGAACGGCTCCATGAGCTGCTGCGCGACAAGCAGCTGCGGCAGAAAATGGGCAGACGCAGCAGGGAACGCGTGGAGCAGACCTTTACATGGCGCCATACGGCGGATCGATGGGTAAAGCTGCTTAAGGAAAGCGGTCTATAGCTTCCACATTCAAAGCTTTTTGGAAAATAGAGGGTTGACACCGTTCTTGCCGAAACGTTATAGTCAAACAAGGAAATCCACTAGGGGCGCCGTCATGGCTGAGATAAAGCGAATTGCTTTGGTCCCTTTGAACCTGATCTGGGTTATGCCAGCGTAGGAAAGTGGAATTGTGCGTTTATGAAACAGCGCGTGAAAGCTCTGCTTGGCAAGGGGTCGATTTATCGGCTTGTTTTTGAAATATAGGAACGTATATCCTTAGGCTATACGTTCTCTATATTTCTCGAATCGAAACGCGCCGCGCCGCCAAAGCACGGCGATAGCCGTTTCACCTTGCTCAGCCAAGTAGAGAGGTGTCTGCTCCTAGAAATTTCGGAGGGACCGCACACGTTTGACGACACACTTCGACCGCTCCTTTGCTGGGGCGGTTTTTTTGTGCTTGTATGCCTGCAGCAGCTCCGAATAGGAGAAAGCCAGGCAGGCGAACATGAATCGCTTCAGCGTAGGATGCATGTGCACCGATTTGCAGCGGCGGTATTTTTAAGCTTTCTTATATGCTCGTATATGCCACCAGGGGAACCTGAATTGATTTCACTTGGGAGGTTATTTATTCATGGCAATTGAAATGGGACCGCTGCCAGGCAGCCGCAAAGTGTATGTTACGGGATCAAAGGCAGGTATTCGCGTTCCGATGAGGGAAATCGCGCTCTCGTCCAGCGCGGCAAGAAACGGTAAGGAGCTGCCGAATGGACCGGTTAGGGTCTATGATGCAAGCGGCCCTTATACGGACGAAAGCTACGACGCTGACGTGAGGCGGGGGCTGCCGGCACTGCGCAACGAATGGATATGCTTGCGCGGCGACGTGGAGCCGTATGAAGGCAGGTGCATAAAGCCGGAGGACAACGGGTTCATGTCGGAGAAGCGCGTGATGGAGCGCGGGGCAGAAAAGTTTCCCGGGCTGTCGGGAAGACCTCTGCGGGCAAAAGCCGGGCATAACGTCACGCAGCTTCATTACGCACGCAAAGGCATCGTCACTTCTGAAATGGAATATATCGCTATTCGCGAAGGAATGGATCCAGAGGTGATTCGCAGTGAAGTAGCAGCAGGGAGAGCGATTATCCCTTCCAACATTAATCATCCGGAGAGTGAGCCGATGATTATCGGCCGGCATTTTCACGTAAAGATCAATGCCAATATCGGGAATTCGGCCGTAGCCTCTTCTATCGAGGAGGAAGTGGAGAAAATGACATGGGCAACGCGGTGGGGCGCGGATACGGTCATGGACTTGTCCACAGGCCAAAATATTCATACCACAAGGGAGTGGATCATCCGGAACTCACCGGTGCCCGTGGGCACAGTGCCGATCTATCAAGCATTGGAGAAAGTGAATGGGAAAGCCGAGGCGCTGAGCTGGGAAGTATTCCGAGACACGCTGATTGAGCAAGCGGAGCAGGGTGTTGATTATTTCACGATCCATGCGGGCGTACTGCTTCGTTACATTCCGCTAACAGCTAAACGAATGACGGGAATCGTGTCCAGAGGCGGATCGATTATGGCTGCTTGGTGCCTTGCTCACCATAAGGAAAATTTCCTGTATACGCATTTTGAAGAGATTTGCGTGATTATGAGAGCATATGACGTGTCCTTCTCGCTAGGAGACGGGCTGCGCCCAGGCTCGATTGCCGATGCCAATGATGCAGCCCAGTTCGCTGAGCTGGACACGTTGGGCGAGCTCACCCGCATTGCCTGGAAGCATGACGTGCAGGTCATGGTAGAAGGACCCGGCCATGTGCCCATGCATTTGATCAAAGAAAATATGGATCGTCAGCTCGAGGTGTGCAGCGAAGCTCCCTTCTATACGCTAGGCCCGCTAACCACGGACATTGCTCCAGGCTACGATCATATTACATCGGCGATCGGGGCAGCAATGATTGGCTGGTTCGGTACCGCTATGCTTTGCTACGTAACGCCGAAAGAGCATTTGGGATTGCCTAACAAGGATGATGTGAAAGAAGGCGTCATTACGTATAAAATCGCGGCGCATGCTGCTGACCTTGCGAAAGGACATCCGCGAGCAAAGCTGCGCGACGATGCATTGTCCAAAGCGCGATTCGAATTCCGTTGGCGCGACCAGTTTCATCTATCGCTGGATCCGGAGCGCGCAATGGCATACCATGACGAGACGCTGCCGGCAGAAGCTGCGAAATCGGCTCATTTCTGCTCCATGTGCGGGCCGAGATTTTGCAGCATGCGCATCACTCAGGATATCCGAGAATACGCTGCTCAGCATGGAATGGAAACATCGGAAGCGATTGAAGCGGGTATGAAAGAGAAGTCCGATGCCTTTATTGCGGGGGGCAGCATCATGTACGGGCAATAAAGAAATCTGAATTCGTGGGGTAGATAAGCGGAAGAAGGTATTGTGAGTTGACGGGACAAGCGGTGCTGCTTATGGAGAGGGCGGCACCGTTTCGTCACGAAATGGCGCAATAATTGGATTGAAAAAACATATTAAATCTGCTATATTGAAAACGAGAATCGTTATCAGTGTAGCGGATTTTTTGACGTATAGGAAAGGATATGAGTCTGCTCATCCATTCTCTATACGTTTCGCCGAAACGATGGCGTCTATTGAAAGGACGCCGTTAGGCGTTTCTTCTTAGTGTTATTCATTAAAAGTATACATACAGAAGGGTAGTTAGCAGATGTCTTCTCCATTAAACTCCAAAGCGTTGGCAGGTAGCAAGCTGCGCACAAGGCCTCTAACGGCTACGATTATTTTGTTCGGCGGTTTAGCCGCTCTCTTATTTTCCTTGGCTTTATCCATTTCGGTAGGAGCGGCGGATATTAGTTTGAGTACGGTATGGAATGGTGTTTTTCACTTTGACCCAGAAAACATCCAGCATCAGATCATTAAGGAACTTCGGATGCCTCGTGCACTCGCGGCGGCTTTGGTCGGAGCGGCATTCGCGGTATCCGGTTCCGTCATGCAAGGAATGACCCGTAATCCGCTAGCGGATTCGAGCTTGCTCGGCATCAATGCGGGAGCAGGCTTCATGCTGGCGCTTTGCTTTGCGTTTTTCCCATCTATTTCGTATACAGGACTTATGTTGGTTTGCTTTCTTGGCGCGGCAGTGTCTATGGGATTGGTGTACGGCATAGGCTCAATGGCTAAGGGAGGACTAACGCCAGTCAGACTAACACTTGCCGGAGCTGCGGTAGGTGCGCTTCTGCTGGCTATTACGGAAGGAATAGCGCTTTATTACAAAATCGGCCAAGATTTGGCCTTTTGGTACGCCGGCGGGGTAGCTGGAACCAAATGGGAGCAAATCCAAATCGTATCGCCATGGGTGATCGGTGCTTTGATTGGGGCGCTTATTTTATCGCGTTCCATTACTTTGCTGAGCTTGGGCGAGGATGTAGCCGCAGGGCTTGGCCAGCGCACGGGATTAGTAAAGGCGGCAGGCGTTATTATCGTTCTGCTGCTCGCAGGCTCAGCCGTATCCGCGGTTGGCTCCATCGGCTTTGTCGGACTTATTATTCCGCATATCTGCCGCTTTCTGGTAGGCGTTGATTACAGGTGGATCATACCTTCCTCGGCGGTGCTAGGCAGCTTGCTGATGGTGCTTGCCGATATTGGCGGGCGCATCATTAATCCGCCTCAGGAGGTTGCGATCGGCGTTATTATCGCTGTACTCGGCGTTCCGTTCTTCCTCTATCTTGTAACTAGAATGAAAGGGGAATAAACGTGGAAACTTTATACCTGACAGCTACGGAACAGCGCAGAAGAAAACGCGCGGTGCTCGTTATGACCGTGTTAAGCACGCTGATTGTGATTTCTTTTATTATTAGTATGAACACGGGCTATATTCGCCTAGCGCCGATCGATGTCCTGAAGACGCTGTTCGGTGCAGGCACGGACAAGCAGGAACTCATTTTGTTTGATTTCCGGCTGCCGCGGATCGTCATTTCCGTTTTAATTGGAGCAGGCTTTGCGGTATCCGGCTGTATCATCCAAGGCATATCGCGCAATCCGCTGGCCGATCCCGGGCTTCTCGGCATTAATGCGGGCGCAGGTTTAGCTGTTATCTTATTTATTTCCTTCTATCCGCCTACGCAAAAAGGCTCGATTTTCCTTATGCCGTTCCTAGCATTAATCGGTGCGGCGCTAACGGCATTGCTCATTTTCGTGCTTTCCTACAAGCGTCATAGGGGGCTGCTGCCGACCCGGATGATCTTGGTTGGCATCGCGGTTGCGGCCGGCATCAGCGCAGCCATGCAAATCTTGATTCTCCGCCTAACGCCCGAGAAATACCAGTATTTCGCGGTTTGGATGGCGGGAAGCATTTGGGGAACGAACTGGAAATACGTGCTTGCTCTGCTGCCGTGGCTTATTATTATTCTGCCATTCGTACAATACAAGGCGAAGTCCTTGAACGCTTTGAATCTAGGAGACCAAATGGCTATCGGACTTGGTGCCCAGGTGAATAAAGAAAGAGCATGGCTGCTTGCCGCATCGGTGGGACTTGCCGGATCCTGCGTCGCAGTTGGCGGCGGCATCGGTTTCGTAGGGCTTATCGCCCCGCATTTGGCAAGAAGATTGGTCGGTCCGCAGCATCAGGTGCTCGTGCCGGCATCGGCTTTCGTCGGAGCCTTGCTCGTTATCGTCGCAGATACGCTGGCTAGGTGGGCGTTCCAGCCTAATGAGATTCCAACGGGTATCGTCGTGGCAGTTATCGGTGCTCCCTATTTCTTGTATTTGTTGTCCAGATCCAAATAATCATCGTGAATTTGAACCGCGGAAGCTCGCTGCTTCCGCGGTTTTTGCCGTTTAAATGGACGCGTAACCATATTTGCCCTCGCTTTCAGTATCCAGCCCATGGGTATCTGCATATATTACCTATGACATTTCAGGTGGGAGAAGGAGAGGACTATGACAAAAAACAGAAAAGGGAAAAGCCCGAAGGGGCGAAAGCCGCTTTTTTATGTTGATAATCCCAATACTTCCGAATTAAAGTGGTTGGATGATTTGAACAAAAGGAAGGCTGCCGTTCAAGCCCAAGCCGTTAAAACATCCATAATATCAGCTGACGAAACGGAACCGATTGCCATTATTAAAGCGCAAGCCATCCTTGAGGCAGAATATGAGCAAGATGTTGAGGAAGAGGCTGAGCAGGACGCAGAGCAGGACGCAGAGCAGGACGCAGAGCAAGATGCCGAGCAGCTTACCATGGGAGAGGCATTGCAAGAAGAGCTATTTGAGGAGCTTCTTCCCGAGAAGGAAGAGGAGCCGATAGAAGCATTTACGCTGGAGGAAAAGCTGGAGAAGATCGAAGAGAAAAAGGAACCAGAGGGTCCGCCTGCCTTTATTTATACCGACGATCTTGTAGACCTGTCCGTTACTTCCGAGAAGATTGCTCCCGGTTCGGTCGATAGCAGCAAGCTTGCGCCGGGAAGCGTGCAAGCAAGCTCGCTTAGCGATTATGCCATCCAAGCCATTCATCTTAATAATGGCATCATTTATTCAGAGAAAATCGCAAACGAAGCGGTTACCAACAGCCATTTGGCAAGCCAGGCGGTGACCGGAGACAAACTCGCAGATCACTCGGTCTCTGGCAGCAAGCTGCAGAATGGAAGCATCACCTCCGAAAAGCTTGCGGACCGGACGATTGACGCAGCCAAGATCGCAGAAGGCTCGATTGAATCAAAGCATTTGAAGTCGTTGATCGTTACGACTGAGCTGCTTGCAGACCAAGCCATTACTTTCGAAAAAATAAAAAGCGGAGCAGTGCGCCCTGAAAATTTGGCGAATGAGAGCATTAACAACTCAAAGCTCGCCGAAGGCGCTGTTACCTCCTCCAAAATTCGCGATGCAGCGGTTACAAGCGCCAAAATCGCGCCAGAGGCTGTAGAAGCCGACCATTTGAAGCCTGGCTTAATCCAAGCAGAGCATGTTGCTCCAGGCATCGTTCAAGGATCGCATTTGGCTCTTGGCGAAATTACTAGCGAGCATCTTGCGGAAGGAGCCGTCGGAACCGAAGAATTGCAAGTGGGAGCTGTCGGAGCCGAACAATTGGCGATTGATTCGGTGTCTGCGTCACATCTCCAGCAAGAGTCGATTCTAAGCTCGCATATCGGAGCGGGACAGATCGAAAGCGAGCATCTCGTTGATCAGTCGATCAATTCTTCAAAATTAGCGGATCAATCCGTTACGACAATCAAAATCGTCGATCACTCCATTACGATTTCCAAGCTCTCCGATCAAAGCGTGAACGCGCAGAAGCTGGCTAGCGATTCCGTCCTAACCCGTCATTTGGGGGCTGGGAGCGTTACGTCAGACAAAATTGCCGAAGGGCAAATAGTGGAAGGGCATTTGACGGAAGGCGCGGTGATAGCGAAGCATATCGCATCAGGAGCGATTGCGCGCAAGCATTTGCAAAGGGGCATCATTAACGAGGATAAGCTCGCACCCCAAGCCGTTAAGGAAATGCATATCGGCGATGCGGCGGTAGGAACGGCGCAGCTGGGCGAGGGTTCAATTACCCGCAGCAAGCTGGTTGAGGGTGCCGTAGACGGCGTGGTGTTGGGAAGCGATTCGGTAGAAACGAGACATCTTAAGGATGAGACCGTAACCTTTCAGAAGCTCGCGCCGGAAGCGTTAAGAGCCTATCATTTCGCCGTTGACTCCGTAACGTCGGAGGCGATTGCAGATCAGGCAGTCGGCAAAGAGCATATGAAGCAAGGCAGCATCGAAGCCAATCACCTAGCAGCCGATGCAGTGGGCAACAATCATCTGCAGGATGGTTCGGTAACGAGCAGCAAACTGGCGCAAGGAGCTGTATCGGAGCGATATATTGCACCCGGCGCGGTGTTCTCGCATCATTTGGCGGATCACGTAGTCAATTCCCTAAAGCTATCGCCGGAGTCGGTTACAACGGATAAGCTGACGGATCTGAGCGTTTCATCGGCTAAGCTGGCAGACGGCAGCGTGACGAGCGGGAAGCTTGCATCCCACTCCATTCTGCCTAGCCATATTGCGATCAAAACGGTTGGCTCTCAACATATCCAGCCGGATGCGATTCGCTCGGCCCATATCGAAGCAAGGGCAATCATAGCGAGCCACTTAGCTGAGCAGTCGGTCGGTACGGACTCGCTGCAGGACAATGCGGTAACGTCATCGAAACTGGCATTTGGCGCCGTACAATCGAAGCAAATCGAAGATGAGGCGATTCACAGCCGCCATCTTGGCAATGCGTCGGTGCTGGGCATTCATCTCAGCGAGGGATCCGTTCATGGACCGCACTTGGCTAACGATTCGGTCACTTCAGAGAAGCTTGCTGCCGGCAGCATTATTTCCGATCATCTTCAGAACGGGTCTGTCGGCGCGGAAGCGCTGCGTGCCGAAGCGGTGCGTACGGACCATATCGAAGCGGGAGCTGTCACCTCGGATAAGATTGCTGAGCTATCGATCAATTCGAAGCAGCTTCAGCCGCAATCGGTTCACGCGGCTCACTTGACTCCGAGCAGCGTAAGCGAGCTAGCGCTCCAGGATGAGTCCGTGACAAGAGCAAAGCTGGCGCAGGATTCAGTTTCCAGCGAGCATGTACAATTGGAATCGTTGGCCGGCAAGCATTTGAAGTCGGACACGATCCAAGGGTACCACATCCGCAAGGGCACCATTACGCTAGCCCATCTAGCTGGCGACGTGCTTGCGTTCGATAAGCTGGCCGATGAATTGATTCCGGGCAGTAAGCTCAAGCAAGGGACGGTAGGAAGCAAGCAGCTATCTACGAGCAGCGTAAGAACCGAGCAGCTTAATGACAGAGCGGTCACGCGGGAGAAGCTGGCTATAGATGCTGTGGGAAGCGAACAGTTGACGGATGGCAGCGTAACGGGAGCGAAGCTGGCCGTAGGCAGCGTAAGCGAAATACAGCTGACAGACGGAAGCGTGACAGAAGCGAAGCTGGTCGTTAACAGCATAGGCGAGGCGCAGCTGAAGGATGGAAGCGTGACGGGAGCGAAGCTGGCAGCCGGTAGCGTGGGTGAATCGCAGCTGACAGACGGAAGCGTGACAGAAGCGAAGCTGTCGGTTGACAGCGTAGGCGAAGCACAGCTGAAGGACGGAAGCGTAACGGGAGTGAAGCTGTCCGTAGACAGCGTAGGCGAAGCACAGCTGACGGATGGTAGCGTGACAGGAACGAAGCTGGCAGCCGGCAGCGTTGGTGAAGCACAGCTGAAGGACGGAAGCGTGACGGGAGCGAAGCTGTCAGTAAGCAGCGTAGGCGCAGCGCAGCTGGCGGATGGAAGCGTGAGCGGAACGAAGCTATCGATTAGCAGCGTAAGCGAAGCACATCTGAGGGATCGAAGCGTGACAGGAACGAAGCTGGCAGTCGGCAGCGTAGGCGAGATACAGCTTACGGACGGAAGCGTGACAGGATCCAAGCTGGCGGTCGGCAGCGTAGGCGAGGCACAGCTGCTGGATGGCAGCGTGACGGGAACGAAGCTGACGGCTGGAAGCGTGACGGGCACGAAACTGGCAGCCGGCAGCGTAGGGTCGGTACAGCTGACAGACGGAAGCGTGACGGGAGCGAAGCTGGCAGTCGGTAGCGTAACCGGAACGAAGCTGGCAGCCGGCAGCGTAGGTGAGACACAGCTGACAGACGGAAGCGTGACGGGAACGAAGCTGGTAGTCGGCAGCGTAGGCGAGGCGCAGCTGAAAGACGGCAGCGTGACGGGTGCGAAGCTGGCAGCCGGCAGCGTAGGAGAGGCGCAGTTGACAGACGGAAGCGTGACGGGATCGAAGCTGGCAGCCGGCAGCGTAGGTGAGTCGCAACTGACAGACGGAAGCGTGACGGGAGAGAAGCTGGCAGCCGGCAGCGTAGGAGAGGCGCAGCTGACAGACGGAAGCGTAACCGGAGCGAAGCTGGCAGCCGGCAGCGTAGGCGAGACGCAGCTGACAGACGGAAGCGTAACGGGAGCGAAGCTGACAGACGGAAGCGTAACGGGAACGAAGCTGGCAGCCGGCAGCGTAGGCGAGACGCAGCTGACAGACGGAAGCGTAACGGGATCGAAGCTGGCAGCCGGCAGCGTAGGTGTGGCGCAGCTGACAGACGGAGGCGTGACGGGAGCGAAGCTTGCAGTCGGCAGCGTAGGATCGGTACAGCTGGCGGACGGAAGCGTAACGGGATCGAAGCTGGCAGCAGGCAGCGTAGGAGAGGCGCAGCTGACAGACGGAAGCGTAACGGGATCGAAGCTGGCAGCAGGCAGCGTAGGTGTGGCGCAGCTGACAGACGGAGGCGTGACGGGAGCGAAGCTGGCAGTCGGCAGCGTAGGATCGGTACAGCTGGCGGACGGAAGCGTAACGGGATCGAAGCTTGCGGATGAAAGCGTGACAGGGTCAAAATTAGCATTAGGCAGCGTAGGATCTTTACAGTTGATGGACGGAAGCGTATCGGGAACGAAGCTGACAGCCGGCAGCGTAGGCGAAGCGCAGCTGATGGACGGAAGCGTGACGGGATCGAAGCTGTCCGTAGGCAGCGTGGGCGAAGCACAGCTGATTGACGGAAGCGTGACGGGAACGAAGCTGTCCGTAGGCAGCGTGGGCGAAGCGCAGCTGACGGACGGAAGCGTGACAGGAACGAAGCTGTCCGTAGGCAGCGTAGGCGAAGCGCAACTGATTGACGGAAGCGTGACGGGAACGAAGCTGTCCGTAGGCAGCGTAGGCGAAGCGCAGCTGACGGACGGAAGCGTGACAGGAACGAAGCTTGCGGTCGACAGTGTAGGTTCATTGCAGCTGACGGACGGAAGCGTGACAGGATCGAAGCTGGCGTTGGGCAGCGTGGGTTCGTTACAGTTGATGGATGGGAGCGTAACGGGGACGAAGCTGGCAGTTGGCAGCGTAGGCGAGGTGCAGCTGACGGACGGGAGCGTAACGGGATCGAAGCTGGCGTCTGGCAGCGTAGGGACGGAGCAAATCGCGCCGGGCAGCATCTCAGCGGATAAGCTGGCGCCTGACCTGCTTTCAAGCTTGATTCCGAGCGTGGCGGCATTGCCGCCGGAGCAAATCGCGAGCGACTCCATTGGCGCCGCCCATATCCAGCAGCAATCCGTCGAATTATCCGCATTGCGGTTCAATCCCGTGATCACGGGTTCAGCGCTGGGCGTTATAAAGCAGCAATTCGGCTTGGCACCATACAGCTTTGCCGTTCAAGCCGAGCAGGTGGAGTTGATCATCCCATTCGATGAGCCGTTTGCAGACAATCGCTATGTATTGACCGTTACGACAGACAATCCCGTATGTTACGCCGTTGTTCATTCCAAGGCTGTTGATAAAGCTGCCATTGTTATCATTCGTACTCGGATTAGCCATGAGCCTAGAGGAAACATCAACTGGATCGCAATCGGAAAAGGATAAACCAGAACAAGGACTGCATGCGAAAGTCGTAAACCGACTTTCGCGGCAGTCCTTTTTTGATATATTGGCATGTATATCCTTAGTATAAACATTCTCTATATTTCTCGGAATGAAACGCACCGCGCAGCCAAAGAACGGCGATAGCCGTTTCACCTTGAAATATAGGAAAGCATATCATTTCACCATATTTTCTCTATATTTCTACGCGAAACATAAGTTTAGCCGCAAGAGGACGGCTTCAGACGTTTACGCTGGCATACAGCGATACTCTTCGGCTCTGTATTACGTGCTCTCTCTATTCTTTAGCCTACTTATTAAGATATTCGATATGCAGCAGCATGCGTAACAAGTCCCTATATAAGTTGTACGCTTGCCGTTACGGATCATATTCCCTTACATACAATATGATGTTGAAACGCACGACTATATGACGGATTGGAGAGGTTGACGATGAGACGCAAAAAGAGGCCGGTCCGACGTCTCAAAACGAATGCTGGCTTGCGGAGCAATGCCGAAAAGCGGACGGAACGTTATAAGTCCGGACTGACCGAGGGCTATAAGCAAGGCGTGCAAGCAGGCATAGAAAGCTATGACGCGCACTTTGACGGAACGAGCATCATTATTCCGAGTCATAACGAGGTAGACTCTGTAAAAGCATGCATTGAAGGCATTATGGACCAGACTGATTTGCCTTATGAGGTTATCGTCGTTGATAACGGTTCTACGGATGGAATCGAACACTATTTGAAGCAATTGGACGGACAGGTCCGATATCGCATATTACCAGCTTCATCAGGTTATACCGGTGCAGCAAACGTTGGTTTCATGATGGCGAAGGGGACTACGATTCTACTGCTGGATAACCGAATCCGCGCGACGGAAAATTGGCTTGATAATCTGCTTATTTGTTTGAATAGCGATTCAAGCATCGGCATCGTTGGCCCCGTATCCGCCGGACTGACCGGAAAGCAGCGAATGGCGCTTCATGTGCATGATATGGATGACATGCAGGAGTTTGCGAGAATGAATAATGAGAGCAATTCTTCCAAATGGCATCAAGTAGAGCGGCTGTCGAGCAGCTGTCTGCTCCTTCGCCGGGAGCTGCTTGAAAGAGTCGGCTATTTGGACGAAGGCTGTATGGAAGCTCCATTCGATGCGGCGGATTATGGCTATCGGGCACGCCTTCAAGGCTATTCGCTCGTATGTGCTAGAGACGCGTATATTCATATGCAGCCGGACTCGAATGAAACGGAGGAGACCTTCACTGCTGAACCTGAATCTCAAGCGCGGATGGATATTTCCGAAAGCGCGAGCACGTATTTTATGAACAAATGGAGCGGGCTTGACGAATCCTTTTTCGAGCGCGAGGCTCTTTCTACTTCCCGCCAAGCGCCGATGACCGATGAGGAGATCAGCCAGGCGAGGCAGCTGGGAGAAGCTTTATTTTATCCGCGGCAAATGGTCGTTAAAGGACTTGGCCCCACGTCCTATTGGATAGACGGTAGCACGAGGAGACCGATTGAAGGACCGTATGACCGATTGACAATCCGGTTGTCGCAGCTGGATTTATGGAGATGGTCCGTTGGCGAGAAAATAGATGCTGAGATGGTATGCGCATATATGGAAATGCTGCATGGTCCAGGAATTGAGAAATTGTACAATCAAATGGTTTGCGAGAGCGGGGACGGCAGCAGCTACTATATCGAAAACGGAAAAAAACGAATGATTCTAAGCCGGCTTGCGGCAGAGGGCTGGGGCTTGCGGCATGACCATCACAGCAGGATTCCGAAGGATGAGCTTGAGGCTATTCCGGATGGGCAGCCATTAATCGCGCCTATTACGCTCCGCCAAGCGTTATAGCTTGCTATAACGTACCTCTGCGACGGGGCCCGCATATGCTATAGGAGCAAGGAGGGGATTGGCATGCACGATTCGATTACGGAAATGATGCAGCATATGTCCCATGCAAGCGTACAGCTCGCCCGCGTATTAGAGGCAGAACGCCACGTAACGGTCCGACTCTCTGAAATCGTACAGGCGATTCCCGATGAGGAGCCCAGCTTCGACGGGCTTAACGGGATACTTGAGCATTCGCAGTCGGTGGGTCAAAGCGTGGTCGCTTATTTAAATAGCTTAGCTGAGTTTCAGGAAACGCTTGCCGGACAGCTTTCCTTTGTCATCCGGGAGCTAAAGGAACCGAGCGCGGAAGAATAACGGGAATAGAAGGAGGTATGGTTAGCGATGAACCGCGAACAGGCGTATTTGCGGATGCTGGACTCAACGGCGAATATGCAGTGGAATATAGCTATTATGCTGGAAGCCAAAGCAGCGGAGGCCGAGAAGATGCGAAGCTGGATTTGCAATCATTTGCACAGCCATAGCTTTGATTCCGAACAGGCGCAGTTTGGGCAGTCCATTCAGATGCATGATCAAGTCATTGAGGTTATCGACGGAATCGCCAAGCTTAATCAAAGCATGGTTTCGATTCTGAAGGCGGTATTGCAGCAGGAGGAAGAAATGGGTGAAAGCTATGGAGATGCCATGCCTTCATTAGGGAAAGGCTTCTCTTTCGGGGATAAAAGCTAATGGTCAGCCGGCATAACGAACAGGAAGCGAGAATTGCGTTTCTGGCCGCGCTCGCAAGAAGCCAAAATGCGCTTGCGAGCATGCTGGAGAGCATGGCGGAAATAACCGACAGCTCTCCTTTTGCGAGCAAGCTGCTAAGAGACAATGTCAGCTCGCTGACAGCGATGCAAGAATCGATAGCAGAGTCGGTTACGGGCCTTGCCTGGCGCAAACGGATTAGGCGGAGGGGGAGGCCTGCCCAGCCTTGGCTTCAGCCAAAGCTATCCATATACAGCGTTTCATGGTCAGGGGGTGAAGCGGGTGCTGAGCAATAAGAGAAGAGCGGCTTCGGGCATGAGCAAAGGCTCGAAAAGCACGCGCAAGGCGGCAGGCCGAAGAAGCATAGCTCCCAAAAAGACGCTTCTGCGCCGCAAGCCGGTTGCGAGAAAGCGGTTTACCCAGAAAGAGAATGAACGGGCAGAGCTAGGGCAAACCTATAACGACGGTTACAATACCGGATTCGCCAAAGGCTTTGAGGATGGCCACAAGGCCGCTTACGAGAAGAGGCAATAAGAAAAGCCATATTCCTTATCCTTCACTGTTTATATGGAAGGATAAGGAATATGGCTGATTTGGCTTGTTTTACAAAGACCAGCGAAGGATGACGCCGGCTTGGGTGAGTCCGCCTCCGAAGCCGTAGAGCAGCATGAGCTGGCCAGGCTTTACGATACCTGCCCGTACGCCTTCATCGATTGCTAGAGGTATAGAAGCCGCTGAAGTATTGCCATATTGTTTAATGCTGGACAATGTTTGTTCCAGAGAGAAGCCGGTTCTCTCACAGAGCGATTCGATGATGCGCATGTTGGCGCTATGCGGTATAAACCAATCGATATCGTGAATGCCGTACCCGCTGCGATCCAAAAGCTGTTGAATGCCTTCTGCGACGTGGCTGACGGCCCAGCGGTATACTTCACGCCCATTCTGAACAATGAAGCCGTTCGTTTGTATAGCATTCTCGCCAATGACAGAAGCTAAGCTGCTGCGATAAAGCAGATGTCCGCGTGCGCCGTCGGTTTTGGTAAAAACAGCCGAGACGTCTCCGTGGCCGTCATCTGAGGTTTCCATTAAAAACGCGCCGGCGCCATCGCCGAATAAAATACAAGTGGTTCGATCCGTATAATCCGTAATCTTGGACAAGGTTTCTGCGCCGAGCACTAATATCTTGCGATGAGCCCCCGACAGCAGCAATCCGTTGGCCAGCTGGATCGCAGCCGCAAAGCCTGCGCAGGCGGCTTGAATATCGACAGACCCGGCATGAATAATGCCATAATGCGATTGAACCTGCGAAGCAACGCTCGGAAAGACGGCATCCGGGGACGAGGTTGCTACGATAATATAATCCACATCCGAAAGCTGCACGCCATAACGTTCAATCATATTATCGATGGCCCCGAAGCAAAGATGACTCGTGAATTGGTCGTCGGCAGCCTTGCGCCGCTCCTTAATGCCCGTGCGCTGAACAATCCACTCATCGCTTGTTTCTACGAGCTTCTCCATGTCCGCATTCGTTACGATTCGTTCAGGCACATACGTGCCGATGGCGGTAACGACCGCGTTGGATTGAAGGTTAACCGATTGTTTTTCGATCATGGCGACACACTTCCTTTCGAATTTAGTACCAAGTACTAGTAGTTGATACTAATTTACTTGATTCTTTGCCAATTGTCAATGAAATGAATAGACATCGCCTGTCGGGCGAACGCTAAGCAAAGGTCTTGAACCTAAACTAAATCAGGTGGAGGATGGCTCAATGCGCAAACAAATCGTTGCTTTGTCTGCAGGTGTGTTGCTTAGCACGATGTTGGCAGGCTGCATGGAAAATCACGGTGAGCTTGGGAATAAAGACATCCGATCAAACAGCATTCGATATGACGCAAATGGAAATTTATTAAAAAACAAGCGGTTCGCCGATGATCAAATGAACGAAATGAACCGAGTGAACGGACGAAGGCTGAACAGCAATAATGTAATCGGCTCTCACAAAAATTACCGCATGGAGATGAGCGAGAAGCTCGCTAAGGAGATTACGGATCTAGGGGTAGTCAAAGCATCCTACGTCATGCTGACGGAACACAACGCGTATGTAGCGGTCTCTCTTGACGAAGGGGAGCCAAACGTTGAATCCAAAATGCTAAGCCGTACAAACAATGGCTATATGGGGAAAGAAGGCGCTGAGATCAGCAGGCGCATGAGCAGCTTGTCAACCGGGCATGCTCAGCTGACTGACGCAATCAAAGGTCAAATCGCGAATAAGATCAAAGAGCTGAATCCAAGCATCGAGCATGTGTACGTATCCGCGAATCCTGACTTCGTTGGACGAATGACCGCATACATGAACGACGTTAAGCTCGGACATCCTATTCAAGGCTTTATTGCAGAATTCAACGCAATGGCTGAGCGTGTCTTCCCGAAAAAGTCAGGGGAAGATCAAGTGGAGACAAGAAGCACAAAAACGAAACGAATGATCTACGACTAAGGTGAAGCAGTCTATAAGCTAAAGCGGCAGAAGGATCACTTCGGCCGTCTTTTGGCGCGAGCAGCGACCTTCTGGGACTCTAGCATTTGCGGCGATTCAAATATAGACAGATCATAGGGTTACCTGCCATTCTAGTTATTCATAGTATAGGAAAGGAGAGGAGATGGTCAAACTACCATGAGTGATAAACGACTACAACGAAATCGTATGGAAGTAGCTGGATGATTATCGTAACGGCAATTAGTGCCGATGATTTGCCTAAAGCGATCGTAATGGCCAAATCGGTCAAGGAACAAATGCCCGGGAGCAAGGCAGTAGTCGCCATATTGGAGGATAAGCTTCCACCAGCCGCAAAGCAATGCTCCTATTTTGATGAGACGGTATTGATGAAGGATATAGTTGGATCGGATAGCGTGCTGAAATTTTTCTTTCAATATACACGAATAGAAGCAGAACGTGCATGCAGAGCGATGGCTGCAAGGTATGTGTACGATAAATTTGGCAGCGAGAATCACTTTGTCAGCGTGGATGCGGGGACGATGATCGTATCTCCCTTTAACGAGCTTGCAGCGATTTGGGAAGCGCATCCGATCGCAATGGCGAGCAAAGTTGTGTGTCCCGAAGCGCTGGATGCCCATATGCAGTCTAGCGTTCGCCAGAAGGGCATATACGATATCGGCTTCGTAGCCTTTAGGCGTCACGCTATTGCGGATGCTTTCTTGAAATGGTGGTGCGGGATTAGCGAAAATAACTGTTATTACGAGAGTGAAAACAGCCGTTTTGCCGATCAATCCTGGCTTGATTTCACGCATACGCTGTTTGATAACGTCTATGCGATTAGAAATCCGGGCTATCTAGTGAATGCGGATAATCTCATGGAGCGTTGGAACATTACGGCTGCGGGACCGAATCATTACGATATCGAAGGACAGCCGCTTCGCATCGTGCAGCCCTCGAGCGGATTTCTTCAGGCAACGGCCTGGATCGAGGACGCGAATGCGATGCTGTATCAAGAGCTCTATGAAAACTACAAAGCTAGATTAGCAGCGGCAAGAGAAACAATGGTTGAGAGCGTGCCTTGGAGCTATGGCATATTTGCCAGCGGAGAAGCCATTTCGGATCGTACGAAAACGGTGTTCCGCCGCTACTATTATGAGAATCCTGAAACGGAGAATCCTTATCTGCTAACGAATGCCTACTTTGGCCCAGACGAACAGCCCGTGAACGGATATATCGGTTCGGATGAAGCGATGCCGGGTTTCGGCCCGGATGAAACGATTGGGAAAACGACTGTCTTGACAAGAAGAAAGCTTGTCCGTAAAAAAAGGAAATCAATTAGGCGAAAACGCATGCAGCGCCGAAAATGAAAGGGGAGGCTGCCTACCACCATCAGGGACGAGTGAAAGGCAGCCTTCGCGCTTACGGTGCTAGCTCTTGCTGGCAGTCTCAGAAGGAACAGTATGAAACGGCTTCAAAATATATTTATTGAAGTTAGCCGTGCGGATGATGATAGCCCCTTTGCTAGACAACAATTGATTATCGTTTACTTTCCAGGTATGCGACCTTGGATCCTTTCGCCGGAACGCGACGAAATTGTATCGGGAGGTCGTATATAACCGAAAACCGTTCGCCAAGCAGGCGCGGATGAAACGGACGTCTGTGCCTTGTATGACTTTAGTGGAAAATTGCACCTTTTCAAACACGTTTCTGTGAAACATAATCGTAGCTCCTGCTATTTTCTTGCACCGGCTATTGGCGCGGACCGCGGTTCTGCGGAATAGCAGCTTGGAGCGGTGAGGAAAATAGAAATAGCAGGAACGCTTGCCTACTATGTCCGCATCGGAGCTTGAAAATTGCTGCATCGCCTCGGTAAGATAATAAGGCGAGTAATAATCATCATCGTCGAGTTTGGCGATATAATTGAATTTGGCTTGAGCTACTCCGTAATTCAGGCAGGCCCCTAGGTTTTTGCCCTCATCGACCCTAAACACGGATACATTCGGATACTCCAGCGCCTTCTGCCTGTAGGGAGCCAAGGAAATTGCGTTATCGTTCACGATTATAATCAGCTCTTTATGGATCCAGGTCTGCCGATCGTAATTGTGAAAGATCTGCAGGAGAAAGGGCTCACGGACTGTGGCAGCAATCATGGATACGCCTTCGGCCGCAAGCTTCATCAGATCTCATTCCAAGTCGATTGTTTATTGAGCTTGTATTGCTTTTCCTTAATGATTTTTTTGTACAGCTTCAGGAATTTTCCCGTCATTGCACGGTCTGAGAAGTTCGTTTTGACGTAGCGCCTGCATGCGCGTGCAGAGGGCAGCTTTTTCGGATGCTTGGCTTTCGCGATCATGCTTTTTGTGTTTTTGCAAATGAGCTCGGGCATGCCCTTCAATACTTCAGGCACAGCCCCGCCTTTCTTGAAGCCGAGCGCAGGCGTACCGCAAGCCATCGCTTCGATGAGCACGAGGCCGAACGGTTCATCCCAGGTCGACGTGAACAGCACGCAGCTCGCCTCGGAAAGCAGCTGCTGCTTTTTCCTGCCGCCTACGGGTCCCACGTATCGGATATGCTTATTCAAATGCGGCTGGATTTTGGATTTGAAATATTTGTTATCATGGATCGGACCGGCGAGGATCAGGTCCTTGCCTGTTTTTTTGGCTACCTTGATGGCGAGATGGGTTCCTTTTTCCTTCATGATCCGGCCAAGGAAGAGGAGATGCTTCTTTTTCTTCTTGCGGAAGGTATAGTCTTTCATCCGAATGCCGTTATGCACGAAGAAGCCTTTTTTATCGCCGTATTTGCTCCATATTTTTTTGCTTACATATACGGGTATTTGAACCCCGGTTACCCCTTTGGAATGGGAGCTGCGAATCGTGGGAATCGGAGGATTGGCTTTCGCGACAATTCCGTAATGGTCATGAATGAAGTCGAGGCCGTCCGGAAGGTTTTTTTTGATGAAAGCAAGCTGTTCCTTGGCATCGTTGGATGGGTAATAGAAGGTTTTCGTTGAACGGGCGCTTGTGCCTTTTTTGGCAAATAAATAAACTTTATGGCCGCGCCTGAGCAATTCCTCCGTTAAATAGTATACCTCGCGCTGCGTACCCCCGTAATCCTTGGGAGGCACAGGTATCGTATTGTTCGATATTTGAGCAATTCTCAAAGCCGCTCAGCTCCTCTGTTTTAGTGCTGCCGAGAACAGCGGATCCCGCTGTCCCGGCTTTTCCGGAATTCCGTTCATCCCTGTTAAGAAACGTATTTTTTGAAGTTGCGGGTATGTCGGACCAGCCTGCAATGAGACATGTATCGTTTCGTGCTCTTTTTTTGCGTGTGGGAGCCAATGTTTTTTCTTCTTACGCAGACGTAATGCTTTTTGGAAACCGAATATATTTTATAGCCCCTTCGGCGGCATCTGCCAGTCCATCCGGAATCGGTGCCTACTAATTTGTTTTCGGGGAATTTCACTTTTTTCCATACGGATTTCCGGAACAAAAGGGTGCCGCCTTTTACGGATCTTTGGTATTTGCGCTCGCCGCCGGCACGAAACACCATAAGCGCCTTTTTTTCCTCGAAATAAAGGTAGGAGGTATGCTTGCCAATGATTTTGGCTTTGCCTTTTTTGAGCGCTCGCATGGATTCCCTCAAATACTTTGCTCCGTAGTAATCATCATCGTCGAACTTCGTAATAATGCCGCCCTTCGCCCGCGCAATGGCGTAGTTCAAGCATTTGCCAAGCTTATACTTCTGCGGGAGCTTGAATACGCGTACTTCGTTATTCGGATAACGGCTTGCGCGTTCCTTCCATGCCTCCAAATTCATGTTGTTTTTGTTCAGCACAATAATCATTTCCTTGTTTTTCCATGTCTGCCGATCGTAATTGGCGAAGACATTGTCCATAAATGAAGATCTCATCGTGCAGGCAATGATGGTTACCATTCTTTCATCTCCTCGTTCTGTTTAACGATCCGGGCTTTTCGCTTATTCCATTTAGAGTTTTTGATGAGCTTGTATTTGTTCCCTTTTATAATTTTTTCATAGAGCTTGAGAAATTGATCGGTCATGACGACATCGGAGAAGCGCTTGCGCACGTATCGCCTGCATCGATGGGGGGACGGGAATCGCTTGGCGTTCTTGACTTTGGCGATCATGTCCCTCGTGTTGGCGCATATCAGCTGAGGCAAGCCCTTCAGTACTTCGGGAATGGCGCCTTTCCTGAAGCCGAGGACGGGAGTCCCGCTTGCGAGCGCTTCGATCAGCACAAGGCCAAACGGTTCATCCCAAGTGGAGGTGAACAGCACGCAGCTTGCGCCGGCAAGCAATTCTTGCTTTTTGCTGCCGCCTACCGAGCCGACATACCGGATGCGTTTATTGAGATGGGGCTTTATTTTGGCATTAAAATATTTCCTGTCATTCAGCGGACCTGCGATGATCAGCTCTTTACCGGTTTTTTTGGCAACCTCGATCGCAAGGTGCACGCCTTTCTGGTCAATCAGCCGCCCAAGGAAAAGCAGATACTTGCTTTTCTTCTTTTGAAAGACGTAATCCTCGACACGAATCCCGTTATAGACGTAGAAGCCTTTCCTTTTTCCGTATTTCCGCAAAATCATTCTGCTTACATAGACGGGAAGCTGAACGCCGCTAACGCCTTTTGAATGCGAGTTGCGGATCGTTGGAATCGGCGGGTTTGCTTGCGCGACGATACCGTAATGATCATGGATGAAATCAACGTCCTCCGGCATGTTCTTTATGATGAAATCAAGTTGTTCTTTTGGATTGTTGGAAGGATATTCAAAGGTTTGGGTAGCCTGAGCCGTAGAGCCTTCCTTGGCGAACAAGATGACCTCATGTCCGCGTCGAACCAATTCCTCGGTTAGATAATAAACGTCACGCTGCGTGCCGCCGTAATCTTTTGGAGGAACTGGGATCGTATTTGTCGATACTTGAACAATCTTCAAATGTACACAGCTCCCTTAGGTTAGTATCCATGGGCATTTCTTGATAGGATATGAGCGGTTTTCAGCTGGCGACACGGCACTTTCATTAGTTGGGCGAAGAAAGTTCCGCTTAATTCTATCCCGCTCGCGAAGCTCGGCCCACACCAATCATGCCGCGATTTAATAGATTAATAGAAACTGATTTTTTAGGGGAGATGCGAATTGAAAGGACTTATCCTATGTGCGGGTAAAGGGACAAGATTGTATCCGATCACTTTGAATTTTCCAAAAACACTTATTCCTGTAGCCAACGTTTCTATTCTGCAAGCTTGCATCGAGAAACTGACTGAGCTTGCCATTGTGGAAATCGGAGTCGTTATCCATCCGTCGCAGGAAGGCTTCATTCGCGAGCAGGTTGGCCATGGAGAAGCTTGGGGAGCCGTGATCACATATATTTACCAATATGAAGCGAAAGGCATCTCAGACGCGGTCAGGCAAGCTCAGACGTTTATCGGCGCGGAAGACTTCCTGCTTCTGCTGGGAGACAATTTAATCTCCCAAAGCCTGACGGAGCTGAAGCTAGACGTGAAGGAGAGAGGCAGCCAGGGCTCCTTATTGCTTGCAGAGGTCGCGAATCCTCGGGATTACGGCATTGCGGAAGTGCTGGAGGGACGCATCGTACAGCTGGAAGAGAAGCCGAAGGCACCGAAGTCCAAGCTTGCCGTTCTGGGCGCTTATGCGTTTGACAGCACCATATTCGAAGCCGTGGATCATATTAAGCCATCACCCAGAGGGGAATATGAGATTACCGACGCGATTCAATGGCTTATTGAGCATGGCAAGCAGGTAACCTATCATGTGACCGAGCAGATCAACATGGATGTCGGGACGGTGGGGCGTTGGCTGGAGGCGAACCGTCAAATGCTGGGGGTGCTCCCGTCCCAAGGTACCATTCACAAATCCGTTGTCGCAGAGAACTGTACGATCGTCGCTCCGGTGTCCATCAATCAAGGCTGCGTCCTCAAAAACTGCGTAATCGGTCCATATGTGTCAATTGGCGCAAATTCGCATATTGAGAATTGCTGCATAGAAAACAGCATTCTGCTAAGCGGCGTCCATTTGAAAGATATGCCTTACAAGCTGAAAGATACGGTGATTGGCCGCCAATCCGTTATGACGGGATTGCCGGCACAGAAAGAAGGGGGAAACGAATGAAAATATTAGTGATCGGAACCGGCTATGTCGGTTCAACGACGGCGATGGTGTTTGCCGAGCTTGGCTGGAAGGTGACGGGTCTTGATACGGACGTTCACAAAATCAGGCAGCTCAGGCAGGGCCTGCTGCATTTCCATGAGCCGGGTTTGGAGGATTTATTGAAGAAGCATATCCAAACGGGACAAATCAGATTTACAACGGACAAAGACAAGGCCATTCAAGAGAGCGATGTCATCTTTATCTGCGTAGGAACGCCGTCGCGGCCGGACGGCAGCGCCGATCTGCGGTTCGTTAAACAGGTAGCCTCAGAGATCGGCCAGAAAATGAATGGCTACAAGCTGGTCGTAACCAAGAGCACGGTTCCGGTCGGGACGCAGGAGCTGGTCACAGGCTGGATCGAGGCCGCGCAGGAGCATTTCTACCCCTTCGACGTAGCGTCTAACCCGGAATTCCTCCGTGAAGGAAAAGCGGTGACCGATGCCTTGAATCCGGATCGTATCGTCATCGGTTCAGAGAGCAAGCGAGCGACGAATCTGCTCAAGTCGCTTTACCATTCCGTCAAGTGTCCCTTTGTGATCACGACTCCGCGGACGGCAGAGCTTATTAAATATGCTTCAAACGCGTTTCTAGCTACCAAAATATCCTATATTAACGAGCTCGCTAGACTTTGCGACGAGCTGAAAGTCAACGTGAAGGATGTGGCGGGAGGAATTGGCTTAGACCCGCGTATCGGCTCAAGCTTCTTGCAAGCAGGAATCGGCTACGGGGGATCATGCTTTCCAAAGGACGTGTCTGCTTTAATCCTGACGGCAAGGCAGAACAACATCGAGCTAAGCGTGCTAGAGAAGGTCGTGAAGGTCAATCAAACGCAGCATAGTTATCTGACGGATAAGGCCAGAGCGCGTCTCGGAAGCTTTTCGGGCAAAAAAATAGCGATTCTAGGCTTGGCGTTTAAGCCGGATACGGATGATATAAGAGAAGCTCCTGCCCTGCGCATCATCGAGTGCCTCTTGAACGAACGAGCCCAATTGCGGCTGTTCGACCCTATCGCGACCCTTCCGAACGATGCGAAATATGAATCCGTAGCAGTATGCCTGGAGGTAGAGGAAGCCTTGCAGGAAGCGGATGCGGTTTTTCTGTGCACGGAATGGCCAATTATTCGGGGGATTGACTGGGCCCAGATGAAGCATGTGATGGCGCAGGGCAATGTGTTTGACGGCAGGAACATCCTGAATGCGCAGGACATGCAGGCGATGGGATACTATTACCAAAGCATTGGCAGCAACGATTAGCCGTAATTTGTCCAATCATTTCCTATGACGCTTTCATATACTATTTCAGTTGACTATTGCAAATAGAAAGAAGGCGAGATCATAGAGTATGAGTATGGAAGCAGGCATTTGGTCTCCAAGCGAGCAGCGAACGGTAGCTATTGTGGGTCTTGGTTATGTGGGCCTTCCGTTAGCGCTGCTTTTTGCCGAGAGAGGTTTTCACGTCCTTGGCATTGATTTGGATAAGCAGAAGATCGACAAGCTAAGCAGAGGGAAAAGTTATATCCTAGAGGTGCAGGACGATGAGATTCATGCAGCGGTTGCTTCAAAGCGTTTCGTTCCATCGGACCAGTACAGCGAGCTGGAGTCGGCCGAAGCTGTCATGATTTGCGTCCCGACTCCGCTTACTGCTTACGGGACGCCGGATCTAAGCTTTCTTACGCAGGCGGCTAGGGAAATCGGCTGCCGGCTAAGAAAGGGACAGCTTGTCGTTTTGGAAAGCTCGACGTATCCGGGAACGACGCGCGAGGTGCTGCTCCCTCTATTAAGCGCGTTTGATTGGAAGATCGGCGAAGACGTCCATCTAGCCTATTCCCCGGAGCGGGTCGACCCAGGCAACGCGGATTACCGAGTCGCGCAGATTCCGAAGGTGGTCAGCGGCATTACGCCGAGCTGCTTGAGCAGGATTGTTGAGCTGTACAGCGGTATATTCAATCATGTGCACAGCGTCTCTTCGACGGATGCGGCCGAAATGACAAAGCTGCTGGAAAATTCATATCGTCTCGTCAATATATCGTTTATTAATGAGCTGGCGATGATATGCGATGTGCTGGAATTGAATTTGTGGGAAATTATTGAAGCAGCCAGTACGAAGCCGTTTGGCTTTAAGGCTTTTTATCCCGGTCCTGGGGTCGGCGGCCATTGCATTCCGGTAGATCCTTCGTATCTGGCATGGAAAATCAAGCAATATGGCATCAAATCGGATTTCATTCAAATTTCAAACACAGTCAACCGCATCATGCCGATGTACATTACGCAGCAGTTGAAGTTGCATTTGGCGCCAAAGCCGTTGTCGAGCGCACGAATATTGGTTTATGGCGCTGCCTATAAGCGGGATATTGCCGACCATAGGGAATCGGCCTCCATTGAGCTCATCCATATGCTGCAGCTCGAGGCGGAATGCGTGATGTACCATGATCCATATGTCCCTACCATACAAGTCGGAGGCGAGAAGCTTATGAGCGTGGATCTGGATGAAGCTGTACTAAGCGGGCTGGATTGCGTCGTGATTGCGACGGATCACTCGAGCCTGCCGCTGCAGCTGCTGCTTGAGCATGCTCCGTTTATTTATGACACACGCAACGTGACTGGCGGGACGGACGGCAAAGCCAAGGTCGTAAGGTTCGGCGGAGGCTGGAGCTGACTAAGCGGATGGATGGATTCGACGCAAAAACAAGGATGGCCGCGGCCATCCTTGTTTTTGTATGCGCGCTAGAGAGATTCTTGGACAACGAATTTGCGATAATCGTCGGTATGGGCAATAAAGATGCCGGTATTGAGGAAATATTCCTTCGCAGGCTTCCAAGTGTGAAGATTCGGATCCGCTCTGCGGTTGCAAACGTAATTGTAACGGTTGGTCGTGAAAATTTTGAAATTAGATAAACGGCAGTCCCTTAGAAATGCAACGTCCTCGCCAAGGGAAATCGGTTGGAAGCGCACCCTTTGGAATACTTTTTTGCGAAACAGGAGCGTCGCTCCGGCAATTTGTTTCGTATACGCGTTCTCTCTATTCGGAAATCGAAGGGATAAAGCCCGGTCTTCTTCCAAATAAGTGTGATACGCGCTTTTTCCGATAATATCCGCTCTTGTCGTGTGCAGCGCATGAATCGCGGAGCTTACGTAATAGCGTGAGTAAAAATCATCGTCATCGAATTTGGCCAGCACATCGAACCGGCTCCGTTCAGCAGCGAAATTCAAGCACTCGCCTAGACTTGCAGACTCGGGCAGCTGGTAGACGGAAATATTGGGATAGATAGCAGAGCGCTCCTGCCAATCGGCCAAGCTGAGCTGATCATTGTTCAATATAATGATCAGCTCTTTGTTCTCTACGATTTGCCTGCCGTAGTTGTTGAATATATTGTACATATACGGCAGCTTATTCGTGCAAGTAATGATCGAAACGCCAATATCGGTCGCAGCCTTTCTTTTCTTCTTGTTCGTTTTCACCAAGCACACCACCTAGGTTTGTTCGTTAAAGTTTGCTTTCCCCTCATTTCTAATCGAATTAAATGAATTTTCCTTTTCTTAACAATATCTCAATCTCTTCATAGGACATGAGGTCTTGGTCGGACTGGAAATACGGGAAGGTTACTTTCGGCAGGTGGTTGTATTGATTATAGAGCTGCTCCGACGGATGCGAAGGGAGGATGACATAATATTGCTCATCGTACTTGTAGGAGTAAGGCGATTCGGATTGCGAGATTAATACCTCGTGCAGCTTCTCGCCTGGGCGAATCCCGATGTCCTTGATAGGCAGGTTCGATCCTCCGAAAACATTTTTTAATACCTGGATAAGATCGATGATTTTGCATGCCGGCATCTTCATAACGAAGGTTTCGCCTCCAACGGCTACCGCAGTAGCCTTGAGCAGCAGTTGAATCGCTTCAGGCACGGTCAGAAAGAAACGCGTCATGTCGATATCGGTAAGCGTAAGCTCTTGACCGTCGATGATCTGCTGTTTAAACAAGGGAACGACGCTGCCGTTCGTTCCGAGCACATTGCCGCCGCGTATACAAACAAAACGTGTTTTCTCGCTTAAATCATTGGCTTTAATAATGATTTTCTCGCCGATTGCTTTGGTCATTCCATAGAAGTTGATTGGGTCCACCGCTTTGTCGGTCGAGACGTCGATTACTTTCTCGACGCCCTGCGCGATACTTGCGCGGATGATGTTCTGGGTGCCAAGCACATTCGTTTTGAGCGCTTCGTAAGGCTGGAATTCGCAAATCGGCACATGCTTCAGCGCGGCTAGATGGAAGACGTAATCTACGTTTTGGCATGCTTCGTACACAGCATCATAATCGCGAACGTCCCCGATAATGAAATTGAGCTTCGGGCTGTTGAATTTTCTTTTGAGATCGACCTGCGTAAATTCATTGCGGGAGAAGATGCGAATCTCCTTTGGATCTGCTCCCAATAGGTTTCTAGTCAGCTCTTGTCCCCATGAGCCTGTACCGCCCGTAATTAATACCGTTTTATTTGTAAACATGTGTAACCCTCCTCAGATACTTATGCTTAGCTTGTGCCGCATGATCGCTCTTCTTTTACTTGCTTCTACTTGTTCCAGATGACTCTATTAACGATTTTGGTATAGCTCTGAATAATTTTGACCACCTTAATGGAAACGTTCGTATCCTGATAATCTGGAACCAAAGGGTTTACGTGAGTGTTATTGGAGTAAATGCCAACCGCGAGTTGAATGGATTCCAAAATATCATGGCCGGATACGCCCCCAATAACGACGGTACCTTTATCCAGCACCTCCGGCCTCTCCGTACTGGTTCGAATTAATACGCCAGGGAAATTGAGAATGGCAGATTCTTCGCTTAACGTTCCGCTGTCGGAGAGCACGCAGTAGGCATGCTGCTGCAGGTGGTTGTAGTCCAAGAAACCAAACGGCTGGTGTATGCGAACGAGGGGATGGAGCTTCAATTGCTTTTCCTGCAGTTTTTTGAGCGATCTGGGATGGGCGGAATAGATGACGGGAAGCTGAAGATTGTCGGCGACGTGGTTAATGCCTTCAATCAGGGAGGTGAAACGCTCATCGATATCCAAATTTTCTTCGCGATGCGCGCTGAGCACGATATATTTCTGCTGCTCCAAGCCGAGCTGGGATAAAATATCCCGCTTGTCTACATCAGGCTGGAATTGAGCGAATACTTCGGGGAGCGGGGAGCCTGTCACGAAAATGTGTTCCTTGCGGACGCCCTCTGCGAGCAAATACCTTCTGCTATGCTCCGTATAAGGCAAATTCACATCACTGATGTGGTCGACGATCCGACGGTTCGTTTCTTCCGGAACATTCTGGTCGAAGCAGCGATTGCCAGCTTCCATGTGAAAGATCGGAACCTTCAATCTCTTGGCGGCGATCGCGCTCAGCGCGCTATTCGTATCGCCTAACAGCAGTACGGCATCCGGTTGTACCTGTACCATTAAATCGTAGGAGAGGGATATAACGTTGCCGATTGTTTCTCCCAGATTTTTGCCGACTACGTTCAAATAATAATCCGGTTTTCTAAGTTGCAGATCTTCGAAGAAAACGTCATTGAGCTGGGGATCCCAGTTTTGGCCCGTATGCACAAAGACATGATCAAAGTATAGATCGCAGGCTTTGATGACCGACGCCAAACGGATGATCTCCGGCCTCGTGCCAAGGATCGTCATTACTTTCAATTTGTTCACCGATTACCGCCTCCGGGTAAAATATAGTTGCCTTAAGCTCCTCCTAGCCGAGTGCATCTTCAAGATCCTTACATTAGAACTCACCTCCTATAGAGCGGTTGTACGTCTATGGCTTCTGCGAACATTACTCTATGGTATTCGCTCGGACTGCTTGCGGCGTCGGTCATTCAACCACCTGAAAGAGATTTAGTTCATAGACTAGAAGATATCAGCCTTATTTTGAAAATAGACTCGCATTGCTTGGTAACGAACATATACTAGACAGAGGATTTTTCGAGTTGAACATGTCGGAGAGGGGAATGTTATGAGAAATATTCTGGTTACAGGCTCTAACGGGTTTATTGGCAAAAATTTAATAGAAGGATTAATGCAGCTACCGGATGTGCGTGTGCTATCATGCAGCAGGGGCACGAGCAGCGAGGAGCTTCTGCGGCAGCTGTCAAAGGCGGATGTCATTTATCATTTGGCGGGGATTAATCGGCCCGAGCGGCTTGAGGATTACCATGGCAATGTGGAGCTGATGCAGCGAATCATAGATGGATTGAACGCAACGACCAACAGGCCAAAGATCATATTTGCATCGACGATTCATGCAGCAGCCGATAATCCTTATGGCAGAAGCAAACAAGAAGCAGAGTCCCTACTGATTCAATACGCCAAAGAGACTTCGACAGCCATTCATATATGCAGGCTTCCGAATTTGTTCGGCAAATGGTGCAAGCCGGAATACAACTCCGTTGTCGCTACATTTTGCCATCATATATCCCGAGACTTAGAGATCAGCATCTCGAATCCCGACCAGCAGGTCGAGCTTGCTTATATCGATCATGTCGTAAAGAGATTTATTGCTTTGCTCGAGCAGCCTGAAAATGCGGAGGATGTGTATTGCAAGCTGGAGACTACCTTCTCTGTCACGTTAAAGGCTTTGGCCGACCAAATCTATGCTTTTAAAGCGATACGATCGCATTCCATCCTCCCCAATTTGTCGGATCCGTTTACGAAATATTTATACTCCACTTATTTGTCCTATTTGGACCGCTCCGATTTCGCTTATGCGCTCCAAACCTTTCACGATCATAGAGGAAGCTTATTCGAAACTGTTAAATCTCCCTACGCCGGACAGCTTTTTGTGTCAACGACAGTGAAAGGAGTGGAGAGAGGGCATCATTACCACAATACAAAGGTTGAGAAATTTTGCGTCATTAAGGGGAAGGCAGTCGTGAAGTTCAGGCATATATTCGAACAGGAATCCTTTTCCTACACGCTGTCAGACGAAAAAATAATGATTCTGGATATTCCGCCTGGCTACACCCATGCGATCGAAAACATATCAGACGGCGAATTAATCGTGTTGTTCTGGGCAAACGAAATATTTGACGCAAACAATCCTGATACGTACGGGGTCAAGGTATAAAAAGGAGCGGGGAGCTTATGAAAAAAAAGACGGTAAAACGCAAAGTCTTGGCCCCAAAAAAGGCGAAGGCGATTCGTCGGGGAACCTTGCAGAAAAAAGCGAAGAGCGTAGGCTTGAAAAAGAAAGCGACGAGGCCAAAGGCGCTCAAGCTCAGAAAAAAAGGGAATAGAAAAAAAACCTATGCCAAGAGGAGAGCGGTTCCCGCAAGAGCAAGCGCGGAGGAACAGCTGCATGAAGGAAATACCCGCTTGATCGTCTATATCCCTTTCAATAATTTAAATGTGAGGGAAACGCTGCCGGCCTCTATATCCGCGCTCACTTTGCCGGAGGCGAACACCCAGTTCACGGAGGCATGGATCAATAAAAGAGTCGAAATCTTTATGAATTTCACGTTAAAGAGCCTGCTGAATCAAACCAATCCGCATTATCTGGCTTATATCGTCTATCATGACAGCTCGAGATATTTTATCGAGAATGCGCTGCTAGGCTATCCTGCACTCCCCTCTAACATCCGGTTTATTTCAAGCAGTGAATATGAGGCTGAGGTTATTAGGCAGCTGGAAGGCTATAAGTACTGGTATGAGCTTCATCTTTACAGCGATGACATGTATCACAAGGCATATATCGATATGCTGTATAATTACAGGCCGAGACCGGGGACGAAGGTTCTGATTTGCCAGAATGGGTATATTTACAACTCGGTATCCAATATATTGGCCAAATATTTCAATTTCTCAAGCTCCTTTAACTGCCTGATCTATAAAGTCAGCGATTATATCAATGGCGTGAGGCATAATATATTCCAGCCGTCGGAAACGGGGGTATGGACCGGAGCTATCCAGCTCGAGCATGAAATCATGCCGTACCCGGTTTATATTAATCACGGGCATGATGCGAATACGGCGTTTTTCTTCGCGCAGGAAGTACAGAACAATGCGGCTCAGGACGTATGGACGAACAATGCAGGCCATTATTCCTTGTTTGGGGATATTATCTACGATCCGTATATGAAACAACGGATTTTGGAAGATTTCCTGGGTGCACCGGTTGCTTCTCCGCCGTACATGACCGTTTAATGCAAGCAAATAGACTGATCCAGCAGGTTACGGACCTTGCTCGGATCAGTCTATTTGCTTTCTATCCATTTTCGTTTGGTGGGTTGGAGGAAGAAACGCGAAAGAGCCGAGCAGGAGAAGGTATCCTGTTCGGCTGAATGTTTAAAGCGTTTGGTTAGCGGGATTGCCGAGCGGCTGTCATATCGGGATAACTGAACCGGTATGATAAAGCTGCAGAAACTGGGGCGATGCAGGATCGTAATTTGCGACGGGAATGCTGTATAGCATTTTATCGAGATGGTAGATGTCCGGCAGCGGTTCCTCAGTACGGTAGAGCATGAAATACGGCGTATCGGCCTGTTTCAAGCCTTCTGCGATGACCTGCTCCCTCGTTCCGTACGGCTTCCAGAAATATTTGGTGCGGGAGTCGGGGTTATCCTGAATAATAGGAATGATAGATTGGTCGGGGGTTACGTCATACAGCAATACTTTGTAATTCGATATATTCGATTCATACAGCGTTTCAAGAATTTGCGTAAATGACGCCGAGCCTTCCGATCCATACATGATCACCGTCACCAGCGGACTAATATTTCTCCGCAAGCGTGCTTGGTGCATGACATGGTACATAATGTAGCGGCGGTTGCGTTTCTTCTCGATGTTGTTCTCGATCTGCATCGAATTGCTGTGAGGCGTTGTAAGCATGAAATCCATGAGCATCTTCGGAACATATACCATATCGCAAATTTCGGTTAGGCGCAGGAAGTAGTCATAATCCTCAACAGGCGTATACTGCCAGCCTGCGATTTGCATCGAATATTCTTTTTTGTACATGAAAGAGTAGCCGATGAAATAGAAATCGACGAGCCTTTCTTTTGGCTGGTCCTGCCAGATCAACCATGTTTTCGTCGTATCTAGTCTTCTGCCGCCTCTAATTAAGCCAAAGCTTCCATAAGCGAGCCCGACATTCGGAGGAGAATATTTGAGCTTATTCCGCAGGACGCCGACAAAATTGCGATAATAGTAATTATCGCTTGAAACCCATGTTAAATACTTGATTCTCGGCATGCTTTGCAAAATTTCAAAACCAACGTTCAGGGCGGTCGCCGTGCCTTGGTTCTCGGTTCTTGGAATGACCCGGACCCGCTTATCCCTGCGCGCGTAGAATCTAGCAATTTGGAGAACGTTAGGCGTAACGCCGTCAATTACGATTAGCAATTTGAAGTTTCTGTATCTTTGATTCAGAATGGATCGTATCGCTCTCCTAAACAGCCTGCTGTCTTGCGTATACACAGGCATAACTATACCTACATCTGCCATTGCGGAACATCACTCCCTTATATCTAGTCACCCATTTCATTGTATTCCGAGGTTCGGGTTCAGCCACGGCACCATCCTAGTGGGGATACGGAAATGGGCATAGATTTTCATTTGAACGAGGCCGCGGGAGCAGATAGTAGAGTAGGAGACAGACATGCAACAAGAGAGGGGCGTTTTTCGTTATTAGCATTGACCATGCGGGTATTATCCTTTAGAGTTAATATGTCATTATGGTTGAATAATCCAGAAAAGATAGGCGTTTGAAGCGTAAAACCGATGTTCCGATGAGCCCTACCTAAACCTAATTCGAGGTGAGTAAAAGAACGATGATAAATAAGTTTAGTCGCGCTATGATAACCATCCTTCTGCTGACTCTTCTTTGGCCAGCTTCCCTGCATGCGGCGAGCAATCTACTCGTTAACGCAGGGTTTGAACAAGTTACGGACAATGCCCCGGCGCAGTGGCAGCATGACGCTTATTTGAAAGAGGAGCATATCACCTCATACACGATATCGAATTCAGAAGCCCATACGGGCACCTATTCCGCCGTTCTGGAGAACAAGGAAGCGAACCATTCGCGATGGATCCAGACCATAACGGTCAAGCCCAAAACCACCTATAAGCTGTCCGGTTATATTAAAACCGAACAAATCGGCGCAGATGCGACCGGGGCTCACTTTTTCGTGGACGGCGTGGCTGTCGCGTATCCCGAAATCAAGGACACGAACGGCAAATGGTCGTATGTCCACTTTTATGCAAAGTCAGGAAAGGATCAGAAGAGCATCACATTCGGCGCAAGTCTCGGCGGTTACGGAAGCATCAACACCGGGAAAGCCTATTTCGATGATGTCAGCGTGGAGAAAGTATCGAAGGCCCCCGGAGGGACGGAGGTATTCAGCCTTGTTGCAACGGAAACCGGACAAGCTGCCGAGCCTGACGCGGCAGCCGTGCCTGTATTGCCGCTGCTTCTATTCGCCGGGCTGTTCAGCCTGCTGTTTGCCGTAATTTATAAGAAGCTGCTGCGGCAAAGAAGCTGGCTGGACGAGAAGGCGCATTCGCAAGGCCTTATTCTTGCCATCGTATTTGCGGCTGCGCTGGCGCTGCGGCTATGGCTGGCAGTCACGAATAAAGGTTATGCCAACGATATTGCCTTGTTTATGGCTTGGGCCGATCAGGCCGCAAAGCAGGGGCTTGGCGCCTTTTACCATTCGGAGATGTTTGTAGATTACCCGCCAGGCTATATTTATATTCTATATATTCTCGGTTTGATCAAGGATATGCTCTCGTTAGACGGAGCTTCAAATGCTGCGCTGCTGCTGTTTAAGCTGCCAGCCATATTGGCAGATCTTGCCGCTGCTTATTTTATCGTTCAAGCGGGCAAAAAAACAGCTGGATATTCGGTATCGCTTGGTCTGGCATTGCTGTACTTATTCAATCCGGCAGTCATTGTGGATTCGGCGGTATGGGGACAGGTTGATTCGATCTTCGCGCTTGCGCTTGTGCTGTCCATTCACGGCCTTGCCCAGAATAAGATTGAACGCGCTTCGGTGTGGTACGCAATTGCAGCGCTTATTAAACCGCAGGCGTTCATATTCATGCCCGTGCTGCTGCTTTGGTTTATTTGCCGGAAGGAATGGAAGAAAGTGGCTATCAGCGCCATCTACGGGTTTGCGACGTTTATTGTGCTTGCGCTTCCGTTCTTCTGGGGGAATGGCGGGTTATCCGGTCTAATTCAGCTCTATAAAGGAACACTGTCATCCTATCCGTATGCGACTTTGAATGCGTTCAACCTATATACGCTCACCAATGATAATTGGAAGCCCATTACGGACACGTGGCTGATTTTCTCTTTCCAGACATGGGGTATGATTTTTATAGCTGCTGCCGTCGTTTTGGCTGCCTACTTCGCGCTGCGAAAGCGTGACGCTGCCGCTACGAACCGGGTATATTTTATTGCTATGGTCCTTATTGCGGTCGTTTATATCGGCGTGACCAAAATGCATGAGCGCTACTTGTTCCCCATTCTGCTGCTCGCATTGCTGGCATTCCTGCAATCGTTAGACAGAAGGATGCTGTCTGTGTTTTTAGGGTTCAGTCTTACGAGCTTCATCAACATCACCTATGTGCTCGATTACAGCACGATTACGACGAATGTTCCTTTTAATGGAATCGTGCTGCTGTGCTCGCTGGCAAATATCGGGTTGCTGCTATACTTGCTTTATATCGGATATGATACTTATATAAGCGGCAGGATCAAACCCGTTGAGCCGCTGCTTCCAAGCGAAGCCGAGAGGGAGGATCACGAAGCGTTAGCTGCCTTCAAGACCGGAGCAGCGTCCCGGATGACGCAGAGCGCCAATCGCTTCGTACGCAAAGACTGGCTGCTTATGGGCGCTATTACGCTGATATACGGGATCGTTGCCTTATTCCAGCTCGGAGAGATGAAAGGACCGCAATCGGCATGGCAGCCTGAATCGGCGGGGCAAAGCTTCTATGTCGACCTTGGAGACGTGAAGCAGCTTGACCGAATCAACAGCTTCGGCGGAGTGGGTACGGGGAAATTCAAATACGAATTTAGCCAAAACGGCATCGATTGGGATCAAGTCATGGAAATAGACAGCAGCCATGTTGCCGTATTTACGTGGACTAGCCAGCCTGCGGCTTTGCAAGCGCGTTATGTCAAGCTTACGACGGTTCAATCGGGCTTCTCGATGCATGAGCTTGTCATCTACGCACAGGGCAGCAAAGAACCGCTCCCCATCGTCGGGATTAACGATGAGCTTGCCAAAGAGCCCAAACGAGGCAGCGTGGCGCTTCTGTTCGACGAGCAGAGGCTCGCGAAATATGACGCAACCTTCATGAATGGCTCTTATTTCGATGAAATATATCATGCACGGACCGCGTATGAACACTTGGAACATATCGTAGCCTACGAGAATACGCATCCGCCGCTTGGCAAAATCATCATCGCAATCGGTATTAAGCTATTTGGGCTTAATCCGTTTGGTTGGCGCATCATGGGCACGCTCTTCGGCGTTGCCATGCTGCCTCTGATGTACGTTTTCGCCAGAAGACTATTCAAAACGAGTACGTACGCGGCGCTTGCGACGGCACTGTTTGCCGCCGATTTCATGCATTTCACGCAGACGAGAATCGCGACGATAGACGTGTACGGCGTGTTCTTCATCATGCTGATGTTTTATTTCATGCACAAGTATTATTCGCTCAGCTTCTACCGGGTTAAGCTGGGAGTCACCCTTATGCCGCTGTTTCTTGCAGGCTTGTTTTTCGGAGTCGGCGTTGCATCCAAATGGATTGTGCTATACGGCGGAGCAGGGCTTGCGATAATGCTGGGCATCTCTTTGTTTGAGCGTTATAAGGAGTACGCGGCCGCTAGGCGCGTTCTGAGAGACGGCAAGGGTGCTGCCGCTGCCTTCAATGCCGATAGCCTTCAACACATCATCAAAGTCTTTCCGAGGTACACGGTTATTACCCTTGCAGTATGTTTACTATTCTATGTTGCAATACCGTTAGCCATTTACGCCTTGTCCTATATCCCGGTACTGACCGTAATGGATGACGGGTACACGCTGAAGAGCTTAATCGATTACCAGAAGCATATGTTCAGCTACCATAGCCAGCTTGTATCGACGCATCCATTCTCCTCTTCCTGGTGGGAGTGGCCGTTCATGAAGAGGCCGGTATGGTATTATTCCGGTGATAATATGGCTGAAGGGCTCAAGTCCACGATCGTGGCAATGGGCAATCCCCTTATCTGGTGGGCTGGTATTTTTGCGATGACCGCAGCGATCTGGATCAGCATCAAGCGGAAGGATAAAGCGATGTACACCATTTGGATCGCTTTTCTCGCGCAATATGTGCCGTGGATGCTCGTTACGCGGCTTACTTTTCTGTATCACTATTTTGCCATGGTACCGTTTATCATTCTGAGTCTCGTCTACATGTCGAAGGTGATCGAGGAGCGGAGGCCGGGCTTTAAGCATGCGCGCAACATTTTTCTGGCCGGAGCCGTCCTATTGTTCGTTGTTTATTACCCGGCTCTATCCGGCATGACGGTGAAAAGCTGGTACGTGGAGCATGTGCTGCGCTGGTTCCCGAGTTGGTTATTCTAAATGATAAAATTGCCGCAAATATAGGAGAAAGGGGAAATAGCATGAATCAAGCACCTGTAAAATACAGCGTTATCGTTCCTATGTATAACGAGGAAGAAGTAATCGAGCATACGTATGAGCGGCTGAAGCTGGTGATGGATAACACCAATGAGCCATACGAGCTTTTATTCGTTAACGATGGAAGCAAGGACCGTACCGTAGAATTAGTCTCCATGATATGCGAGTTCGATCCGAACGTCCGACTCATTAACTTTTCCCGTAATTTTGGGCATCAGATCGCGATTTCTGCCGGCATGGATTATGCGCAGGGAGATGCGATCGTCGTCATTGACGCCGATCTACAAGATCCGCCTGAAGTGATCCTCGATATGATCGCAAAGTGGAAGGAGGGCTACGAGGTCGTATATGGCAAACGCCTTAAGCGCAAGGGTGAAACCATGTTCAAGAAGCTGACCGCCAAAATCTTCTACCGTACGCTGCGCAGCCTGACCAATGTCGACATTCCTGTTGACACGGGAGATTTCCGCTTGATTGACCGCAAGGTAGGCAACGTGCTGCGCGGCTTGAAGGAGAAAAACCGTTTCGTGCGCGGGCTGGTCAGCTGGATCGGCTTCCGCCAGACGATGGTTGAATACGAACGCGAGGAACGATTCGCCGGCGAAACGAAATATCCATTGAAGAAAATGATTTCCTTCGCCATCGACGGCATTACTTCGTTTTCTTATAAACCGCTTAAAATCGCCAGCTATGTCGGTTTTACGTTATCTATTACAAGCTTCCTATATCTGCTCGTCGTTATTTTCCAGCGTTTGTTCACAGGCAGTACGATCACTGGTTGGGCTTCGATCGTGGCCGTGAACTTATTGTTTAACGGCATTATTCTGATGCTTCTCGGGATCATTGGCGAATATATCGGCCGAATCTATGACGAGTCCAAAAACAGGCCGCTGTATATCGTTCGCGAGGTGCAGGGATACCCGGAGAAAGCAGCCCGACACGCGCAAGAAAATAGCGATGGCGATCGGATGAAAGAGTATGTCTAGACCAGCTTCGAGGAAGCTGATTATTCAATTTCTTACCTTCAATGCGGTCGGCCTGCTGAATACAGCCATTGATTTTCTCATGTTCACTTTGCTTATATGGTTCGGCGCCTATTACTTGCTGGCGCAGGTTATCGCTTACGGAGCTGGGATGATTAACAGCTACGTCTTAAATAGCCGATATACTTTTCAGAAGGATGACAAGCAATCCTCGAAGCAGCATAAGATGAACAGAGGAATCAAATTCATCGGGTGGAACGCCATTCTTCTCGGCTTCTCCTTGCTGCTCCTTGCGGCCTTGAACGGGTGGCTAGGACTGAACGAGATTGTTTCCAAAGCGATCGTTACGGTCATTACGGTGGCGCTCAATTTCTACGGGAGCAAGAGATGGGTATTCACAGCGAGCAAGCCGCAGACAGAGAGCAGCTAGCGGAAGGTGGGGGGAAATGAAAAAAGTACTGTCTTATGTATTGGTGATCGTAGGCCTAATGATTTTATTGTATCCAAAAGCAAGCGAATGGTACGACAATCGCCAGCAGGATAAGCTGATGGCTGATTGGGAGGCTGCAAGCTTCGATGAAACGGCAGAACAGCAGGCACAGCAGCAGTTCGAGGAACTGACGGATTTGTTCAATGAAGAATCCGCATCGACCGATGAGCCGACTGAGGCTCCGACTGAGGCTCCCGCAGTTGCGGCTACGCCAGCAGCGCAAAAGATCGTACCGATCGCTACGATTAAGATTGACAAAATAAAGCTGAAGCTGCCTGTCGTCGAGGGAGCAACGCAGAAAAACATGAAAGCTGCTACCGCCCATTTGAAGGAGACAACGGCCATCGGGCAAGTCGGCAATGCAGCCATCGCAGGGCATCGGATGAGATCCAAGGGCAGGCTGTTCAATCGGCTGGGGGAGATCGAGGTCGGGGACAAAATCGTCGTCGACACGAAGGATCAATCCTATACATACACCGTTTATAAAGTGTCGATCGTAAAACCTACGGACGTCTCCGTCCTGAACTACAATAACAAAGATAAGCTGCTTACCCTGATTACTTGCGATCCAATCGTAAACCCAACGCATCGATTGATTATCCACGCCAAAATGTAAGCGTCAGCGCCCATTTTCTCCGCGCAACAGCACCAATGGTATCGCCCCTTCATAGTATAAGTTGACTGTATCCCTTAACCTTGTTAAACCATAAAAACCCGCGCAAGGAGGGGTGACAAACATTGAAGGGTAGCGACCATAAGAGCAAGTTTTTATTGACGCATCGTGAACGCGAGGTATTTGAGCTGTTGGTACAGGACAAGACAACGAGAGATATCGCACAGCAATTATTCATCAGCGAGAAGA
This sequence comes from Paenibacillus sp. J22R232, assembly GCF_056269165.1. Lineage (NCBI taxonomy): Bacteria > Bacillati > Bacillota > Bacilli > Caryophanales > Paenibacillaceae > Paenibacillus > Paenibacillus sp. J22R232. The sequence goes on from NZ_JBWDNK010000013.1 coordinate 93,188, forward strand.
CCGTCCGCAACCATATTTCTAATGTCATGCAAAAGCTGAACGTAAAAGGTCGTTCACAAGCGGTTGTCGAGCTTATTAAGCTTGGTGAATTACAAATCTAACATAGCTAGAGGATCGGACAGCATAGCGATATGCTGTCTTATTTTTTGTTATAATCTAATCATTACATAGGAATAATCCGATAACTAACTTTTAACGCTATGAGGAAACGAGACTAATGCCAAAATGAGAATCCAATTATCTACTAAAAAAAGAATGATTTATTTTATCATCATTTCGATTGCGGTAATGAGTGTGTTAACGGGTATTAAATTATATTTTTCTTATCATACCACTAGCAATATGGCCGAGATCACATTAGCGAAGCAATACACGGAAATTGCCGTGGACATTGCCGCTGATTTGGATAAAGAAACGTTTGGAAAACTTATGCAGACGAAATCCTATGACGGGAATCACATGCAGCTGAAGCGGTTTTTGGGAGAGTACCAGAAACGAATCAATGCCCTATATGTATACATTTTGATGTTGGACGACACCGACGTATCCAAAGTTTTGGTATCCGCGATGCCGCCAAACGTTGAGGAATTTCCGATTGGTTATCCTTGTACGGTGCCTGCCGAACAGGTGCAGTTGGCTAAGCGAGGGTTTGAATACCATACGAGCGTTATACATGATGAGAGGACTGGCTCTTATTTATCGGTAGGCGTACCGTTTTTTGACGGTAATGGCAATGTTCTCGGTGTAATCGGGATCGATATATCGGCAAGCGAGCTTGGCAATATTAGCAGGCAGGTCATCCAAAACAATATGTATGTGTTCGGCTTGGATATTCTATTTGCTATCCTGCTGCTGGCGGGGGTTTATTTGCTGAATAAGTGGTACAAGGGACGCCTCAAGCAGGATATGCAGGAGTCGGAGGAAATGTATATATCCGAGCTTGGCAAGGTCGTAGACACGATCAAGTCGAGCCGGCATGATTTGATGAACCATTTTCAGGTGCTGAACGGGTTGATGGATATTCGCAGGTATGAGAAGGCACATGACTATTTGAAACAATTGACGGAGGAGTCAAAAGCGCTGCATCTCTCCTTAAGCGTTAAAAACCCGATGCTGCTGGTACTGTTTAAGAGCAAATGGGAGCTTGCCCACTCCAAAACGATTCAAATGAGTTTTGATACGGTGTTCGATGGGTTTGATCGCATAGCGCCAATGGATATGGTGAAGCTCTTTTCGAATTTGCTGGATAATGCAATTGACGCGACAGCAGCCTATGAAGGCGAGCTTCCGCGGGATATTCAAGTCAGCTGTCACTTGCACAAAAACAAATATCTGTTTGTGATTACTAATCCAACGGAGCTATCGGAGAACGAGCTGGGAAGCTTGTTCCAATCCGGATATACGACAAAGCAACAGGCGAACGGCGCACATGGCAACGGCCTGTCCATTGTACGGAGAACCGTTGATAAATACGAGGGTGAATTAAATTGCCGCCTTGAAGCGGGCAAGCTGCGGATGGAAATATTGATCTAGGGATGGAGCGGGCATGGCATATGGAAAAAAAGCAGGACTGCTTGATTCAAGCAGCCCTGTTTTTAATATAAAAGAATGCATTTGTTTTCACATATAAATGATCTTATTTATCTCCGCTAAACGACTGCTTTTGCTACAGAAGATGGCGACAGCCGTTTACGCTTGTTAATGGAGATCAGGCAGCTCATCCCGCGTGATCACATTGGATGCCCCATACAATGCCTGTATTTGGGCATTCGTATTGGAGCTGAATGTAAGCTCCGCCCAGCTCATCGCGAAGGCCCACCTTGGCTGAGCCAAGAGCTGGCTGGCGGTTGGCAATTTATCGCATTCACCGATCGCGATAGGCTTGTTGCCGGCCACTCCTAAAGCTGCATTGTACTTGGCCGTAGTAAATCCATCGGGGTTGTATACATCCAAGGCGAATATATCCCAGTAGCTGTTGCCAGGATTGTATACGCTCCAGTTCAAATCAAGATCCTGCATATCCCACACCCAGACCAGGTTGGACAAGCCTTTCGTATTCTCCAGATAGTCATGGGTCAAACGGTAGAGAGCAGCGGTCCCGTTCGCGCCTGACCTACCAGCCCACCAGAATATGCCCTGATTCATCTCGTGGAATGGGCGGAACAATACGGTTACATTCTGGTCTTCCAGGTATTGCAAATATTGCGCATAGTTATCGAGCCTAGCCTTCCACGCTTGATTAAGCGCTCCGCCGTTCGTAATAAGGTCCGTCCACTGCGCATTGGTAAGCGAGCTTACGACGCCGCCGTTCCAATTGCCGGAATCAGCTTGCGTAGGCGGCGTAACATGCATCATTATATTGACGATTGCCCCGTTATCCCACTGCTTCTTTGCTTCATAGACCATGGTCCAACGATTGCTGATATCGCTTGCGCTGAACAAAAAGTCGCCGCTCCATAACCCTGGATAACGTCCTGTTATGTTCGTAACGGCATTGGTTTGCACGGCAGGCGTCGCATTTGGCTCCCGATTATGAATACCGATGACCGTTTTGCTGCCGCTGATGCTGTAGATGTAATCGAGCACGCCTATGCTTGCGGCAGGAGTTCCGCTTCCATAGACCTCGAACTCGTAAAGGGAGTACCCGTACGCCGTAGCTCTTTGGAAAGCGTAAAGCTTGACATATCGCGCATTTGTGGCGGGGAATGTAATCGTATTGGTGCCGCCGGTAGCGCTGTAGTCGGAATAGACGGTCGTCCAGCTCGCATTGTCGGTTGAGGTTTGAATTTGGTATTGCGAAGCGTATGCGGACTCCCATTTCAGAATCACGCTTGATACGCTCTGTGCAGCACCTAAATCAACAACGAAGTTTTGTTGATCCGCTACGGCGGATGACCATCTTGTCGCCGAATTGCCATCAACGGCATTGGCTGCAGGGTAGCTGGCAGATTCCAACGAGGAAGCAGTCACTGACTTGCCTAAAGCGAGGTTTGAAGGATTGCCGTAAATCTCGAATTCATATAAGGAATACCCATAAGCGGTCGCTCTTTGAAAAGCATACAGCTTCACATATCGCGCATTCGTCGAAGCGAAATGAATCGTGTTCGTACCGCCTGTTCCGCTGTAATTGGAATAAACGGTCGTCCAGCTTGCGTTGTCTAGCGAGGTTTGAATTTGGAATTGCGTGGCATAAGCAGCCTCCCATTTGAGGACAACGCTAGAAACCGACTGCATGGAGCCGAGGTCAATGATGAAGTTTTGCTGATCACTATAAGCAGATGCCCATCTCGTGCTTGCGTTGCCATCAACGGCATAGCTAGCCGGATAACTCGAAGATTCTGTGGTAGAAGCGGTGACGCTTTTTCCTAATGCAAGATTTGCTGCGGCGAGAGCCTTTGTTGGGGAAACAAACACATTGCCGCTAAGCAGCAGCGAAAAAATAATGACGAATGAGATACCTTTCCCGTACATGGTTTTGAACATGGCAGATCCTCCAATATCGGAATTCAGTTGGTTCACTCTCTGTCTCTCGGTATCCAGCATTCATATGTAGTGATAAAGAAGAAGCCTCCTCTTCAATGAAATTTGTAAACGTTTCCAATTGTTTCTGGATGAGTATATCATGATTGGAAAGTTTGGTAAACATTATTCAACAAAATTATACTTTTAGTGGGAAGGGATCGATTTTAAGGCTTGAATCAAGTGGATGAACGGTTTTATCTTTGGGTTTAGTGAATAAAATAGAAACTAAATGTAAACATTTGAAGTTTCTATAGAAGTGAATCTATTGGTTTCATTCCGGCTAGCAATCCTGATTGCTATGATTTTGCAGCAGGAAAAGGAGAAGAAAGGGCGGGAATGGCATCCCGTGCCGGAGTGAGCTAAAATAAAGAATGTGGAGTACGAACGATTTACTTCTTTCAAGTACGATCAGGAACGGCAAACGCGTTAAGGAGGAAACAAGCAATGGGATGGACTTTAGAAGATGTTGCGCAGACGAGCCTAACCTATCCGGATACTTTTTTTATCCCTTCTGTAGAAGCAAGGATTAATCAGCGGGAGGGGGATTTAGTACGGTTGCATTTTGTCATGGATCAACCGGAGGACGGAGAGCCGCGCGCGGAGAGAATGTGGGTGGAAATAACCGGCATGAACGAATCCTCTGGGACGTACACGGGCGTGTTGACGAATGAGCCCTTGTATATCGGATCGCTTCAAGCAGGGGATACCATCGTATTCGAGCCTAGACATGTCGCAAGAATAATACTGAAGGCAAGCGATCCCGACTGGCTGGCAATCGGCGAGGACATGGCGTTAGTATCGAAAATGTGCATCGATGAAGCGTGGACCTTTCGCTATATCTATCGCGAGCAGCCTGACCATGCGGAAGACAGCGGCTGGAGATTGTTTTACGGCAATGAAACGCCTGAATACACAAGTGATCCCGAGCATGTAATCATTCAGAATATATATGATCTTTGTGAACGCGATGCAACCTTGCGAACGGTGTTTAGAGCAGAATACGGCTCGGCATTCGAGCGCGCGGACAAGCAAAGCCCTTGGGTAAAAGTAGAAGAACAGCCTTCTATCGAATAGTGAGCGGCTGTCATTGCGAAAAGGCCTGGACCCATGTCCAGGCCTTTTCCGTATTTTAATAGCCGTCGGTTGATTGGCCGAGCTCGCTTGCCAGCTCCATGCCCTCGTTCGCTGGATTCGTGCCGACATGTCCGGCATCTTTCATTTGCCGATCGGCAAGCGCAAGACCGTCTGCGACCCGCTTTCCATAGTCTTTGTCGGCCTCCGTGAAATGCTTTACCATTTGCTCGCGAATGACGGTGCTGCAGCCCTTGAGGGCATCGACTAAATTCGCAATGAGCTCGTCCCGTTCCCATTGCTCGAATTTGCGGTAGGTATCGCCTGCTTGCTTGAAATTGTTCGGGCGGTCAATAGGCGCCTTGATCAGCTTCGCCGAGTAATAGGGTTCATGCGGCTCGCCTGAGCGCTCGGCTTCTTTAAGCCCTCCCATCGTCGATGGTTCATAATTGATATGGGGATTTTGTCCCGGTGCGATATCAATGGAGAAAGCCATTTGACCATCCCGTTGATTGGTAGCCACTTTCTTTTTGGGCGCATTGATGGGCAGTTGAAGGTAGTTCGTTCCGACTCGGTGACGCTGCGTATCCGAGTACGAGAACGTACGGCCCTGCAGCATTTTATCGTCGGAGAAATCAAGACCGTCCACCAACACTCCCGTCCCGAAGGCTGCCTGCTCAACTTCTGCAAAGTAGTTTTCCGGATTTTTGTTCAACACCATTTTGCCAACGGGCAGCATGGGGAACTGCTCTGGATCCCATAGCTTCGTATCATCGAGCGGGTCGAAGTCGAGCTCGTCATGCGCGTCATCGCTCATCCATTGGACTTGGAGCTCCCATGCGGGATGCTCGCCGCGTTCAATCGCCTCATATAAATCTTGCGTTGCATGATTGAAGTTTTTTCCTTGAAGCTGTTCCGCCTCGCTTTGCTTCAGGTTTTTGATTCCCTGCAGCGGCTCCCAATGATACTTGACGAGTACCGCTTTGCCTTCGGCATTTACCCATTTGTATGTATTGACGCCCGACCCTTGCATCTGCCTGTAATTTGCAGGAATTCCCCATGGGGAGAACAGAAACGTAATCATATGCGTCGCTTCAGGCGACTGCGAGACAAAATCGAAAAAACGTTCCATGCTTTGCACGTTAGTAACGGGATCCGGCTTGAACGCATGGACCATATCCGGGAATTTCATAGCATCGCGAATGAAAAAGATTTTGAGGTTGTTGCCTACCAAATCCCAATTGCCGTCCTCCGTATAAAATTTGGTTGCGAAGCCGCGCGGATCGCGAAGCGTTTCGGGAGAGTGCCCGCCATGTATGACGCTCGAGAAGCGCACGAATACGGGAGTTCGCTTGCCGGGTTCTTGGAACAGCTTCGCTCTCGTGTATGCCGCGATAGGTTCCTCGCCAAGCTTTCCGTATGCTTCGAAATATCCGTGTGCCCCGGCTCCTCGTCCATGAACGACACGCTCAGGAACGCGTTCACGGTCGAAATGCGATATTTTCTCAATGAAATGATAGTTCTCCAAGGTTGAGGGACCGCGGCTGCCAATCGTTCGGATATTCTGGTTGTCCGAGATCGGATGACCCTGCCGGTCGGTAAGCGTCTGCTCATTTGTATCGTTTGTCGACATTCTATTTCATCCTCCGCATTTACTTTTATTGGGATCCTTCCACGTATTTTGCCTAGCGTGACTTAACATTATTCATCGTTTGGCTACCGAAAGGAATTGCAAGAATTGATCAATAATAGGTAGGTTTATGGTATAATAGAACCATATTTCAACATTAATTTTATTTCTGGCACGAACAATCTTGCCGATTTTTACAAATTCACAGGGGGATAAGATGTTAAAATTTGGTCTTTTCGTATTTTTGTTTTGGTTGCTCGGCAACCCGTTTATTGCGATTATCGTTATGCTCCTCCTGCTTTACCTACTTGATCGGCGTTTTATCGGAATATCGCCAAGTATCCTCAAACCATTAAAAAGATTATCGAGAATCAGGAAATTAAGACAGCAAATAGACCAATCCCCGAACGATGTATCCTCCAAGCATGATCTTGCACGCCTGCTGCTCGAGCGGAAAAAGTATGGAGAGGCGCTTCGATTGCTTGAGCCGATTGAGCATGTTCTTGTGGATTCGGCTGAGTATTGGGATGATCTGGGCATCGGCTATCTCTATAGCGGCGATGAAGAGAAAGGAATGGCCAGCACGCTCCGTGCGTTGGAGCTTAACCCGCGCGTCAAATACGGTGCTCCATACTTGCGCCTTGCCGCTCATCTGGCAGCTGGGAATTCAAATCGGGCACTCGCTTACTTACATGCTTTTCAAGAAGTGAATTCTTCCTCCTGCGAAGCCTATCACTATCAATCCTCTATTTACAAAAAAACTTGGAAATACTCAAGAGGCGAGAAGCGTGGCCGAAGAGGGGCTGCGTGTTTACCGTATGCTGCCCAAATACAAGAAGCGCCAGGAGCGCCGGTGGGCCGTGCGGCTATGGTTCAGAAAACGTTTTGGCTGATTCGTTCCAAGCCGTTTCTCCTGTGGGTATTTGTAATCATTTGTTAGCGGGCAGCATATTGTCGTTTGGAAGCGGATGTTACATAATGAAAGCTATAATAGATAGAAGGGCAAGATGCAGGAGATGCAACGCAACATTTGGCTTGTGGCTATAAGTGTTATAGTCGTTTTGGTTTTACTGAATAACTCGGCCTATTATTTTTTAACCAAAAGGACATTGGAAGAATCGTTTAACGAAGAGCTTGTCACAGCTGCCAAACGGCTGCAAATTTCGCTGGAGCAATCAAGGGAAGGATCGGAGCAGTTCCAGAATCAAATCGGACGAGAGCTTCGCGCAGCATCGATTGCCATTCAATATGCGCTTGATCCAGATGTTGAAAAGGTCACGACCGAGCAATTGGCAGAGCTTCGCGACAAGCTGGGACTTAGCCATATTACGCTTCTCAAGAAGCTGCCGGATGACATCGTGTTATATAAATCGACGAATCCGAATCAAGTGAATAAGAGCACAAAGACATGGAAGCCTTGGTACGAAGTGTTCAATCAGCTCTTTGATGACAAGAACGCCTCCGTGGATTGGCTGGGGCAATCGCTGCCGAACTTTTGGAGCGGGCCGTTCGAGGTCTCGTCCACTAACGTAGATCAAATTAACAAGTGGGGCTATTACTTCGACGGGGCAACCAATTACATGATTGATCCTTATGTGAATTACGAGCGGCAGGAGCAATATGAGAGCGCGACAGGCGTTCATCGGATGATCGAGAACTCGCTGCAAAGCAGCGATTCCTTGAAGGAAATCGCGTTCGTAAATCCGGAGACATTCCCTGACGGCAAAGAAACGATCAATACGGAGGGGCATGTGCAAGGACACAAAGTGCAGGAGCCCATTTTCTACGGTTCTTATACCATTAAGTCGGCGAAGGATACGGAGCTGGTGCGCCAAGCCTATTTCTCCAAAAAAACGGTCACGCACCGCGAAAATATAAACGGGCAAGAAATTTATAAAATGTATATCCCAACCTTTGTGAACGAAAGCGGCATTAACATTACGGACCGAGACGGCCAGCCGATGAATAGCTACGTGCTGATGCTATCGTCTGATTATCATGTTATTCAAGACAAGCTGGATTCGCAGTTTTTGAATTTAGGGATCATTATCCTGATCGTAACCGGTTTTAGCTTGCTTATTGCCGTTGTGGTTATGCGTTATTATAGACAGTCGAAGGAAAAGGTTGTCCGCGTGACGCAAGAAACCTACGTCGAAGAGATTAACCAAATGTTCCATTCGATTCGTGCGCAGCGCCATGATTTCCTTAACCATGTGCAGACGATTCATTCCTTGGCCGAGCTCAACAAATCGCAAGAGCTTGTAGCCTACACGAAGGAGCTGACCGGCGATATTCGGCTCATGAACGATATTATCAATATCGGAAACCCGGCAATTGCCGCGCTCGTGCGCTCCAAAATTTCGCAGGCGGAAATTCATAAGATTCAATTCAGCTGTTCCTTTACCGGTCTCAATATGCAGGAAATGGGCGTTAAAACGCTCGATGTGAACCGGATGCTTGGCAATTTGATCGATAATGCGTTTGATGAGGTGCTGAAGTACACCGAGGATCGCCGACATGTAACGCTCGTAGGCAAGCAGACCGCAGCTGCTTTGGAATTCACGATCACGAATACTTGCGAGAATGCGGCGGAAGCCGTTGCCATGCCGATATTCGAGGCTGGTTATTCCACGAAGCAGCAGGACCATCAAGGCTTGGGCCTTGCTATTGTGAAATCCATCGCCAAGCAATACAAAGGCGACGTATACGTTACCGCCGAACCGACGGGAAAATTGACATTTGTCGTGAAGATGCCATTATAGGAATGAAGCGCCTGACCGCAGGATAACAACTGCAGTCGGGCTTTTTTTTATGGTTTAGGAACTGATGCAAAACCGGTAGCTGTGAGCAAGTATGTGTGCATATGGAGTCAAATTGGCGTAGGGGAGAAGGGGAGTTGTAAGTACCTATTGGCGTAGACGAGAGCTTAAGAGTTAGCTGAAAGCACCTATACGTTCTAACAGCAGCCAAGTAACCTTATTAAGTGAGCTGTTAGCACACATGTGTTCTTATAGAGCCACATTGGTGTAGCAGTGAGCATTGAAGGGTATCTGTAAGCACCTATATGTTCTCGCAGCAGCCAAGTAAGCTTATTGAGTGAGCTGTAAGCGCACATGTGTTCTTATATAGCCATATTGGTGTAGCAGCGAGCATTGAAGGGTGTCTGTAAGCACCTATATGTTCTCGCAGCAGCCAAGTAACCCTATTGAGTGAGCTGTAAGCACGCATGCGTTCTTATGAGTTTGCTCAAATTTTCTCTATATGTTTCGCCGAGAAGATGGCGTCTATCGAAAGGACGCCATCAGACGTTTCTTCTTGCTCGTTGAATTATTTTAATCGTTATCGTGGTTTTGCCTCCAAATGATGGCACCGGAGGTTCTCGCTTGGTATAATAGTAAGAATGCAAGTGAACGGAAAGGAAGCGGGTGAATGTCTGTAATGCACCTCAATGAAAAGCTGCACGCGCTGATGGAACAACAGCTTAACGTTCATGTCGAGACCACGATCATGAAACGTGGCTGGCAGTACTATATGGAAGGCAAAGTGAACAGTGCCAACGAAGGAAGCCAGGACCATCTCTACGGAGTGGTGAAAGGTTCGGATCTGTATGCCGTTATTCTGGATGCCGGCAATTTGAGGTATAGCTCTTGCACATGTCCTTATTCTGGATTTTGCAAGCACATGGCAGCCGTTTATTTTCAATATTGCAGTCAGCAGGAGGGCGGACATACGCTTGCCGAACGCTCTTATTTCCGCTTGCTCGGACTATCGTCCGCAAGCACGTTTGTCAAGAACAAGCCGAGCGTGCAGGAAGCTCCTCAGCCAGAGGCGGTACCCGTCATCCCGAGGGATCCAGGGGAATCGGCAACGGCTCAGGACTGGTTTGCATGGATGGAGGCTACCCATGGCGAGACATGGCGCAAATGCAGGCATTCGCTTCATGCGCTTCAGCCCTTGCTCTCCTCGCTGAAGGGGCTCTCCAAGGATTGGGAGAAGCCGATGCAGCGCCTGCACTGGTCGACCGCGATTATTTTTGTTCTTGAGCAAGCTGAGCAGGCGATCAATACCGTCGATTCGTTCAGCAGATATTATCATGAAATGTCATTCATCCGTATGGCGGAGCCTTGGGTTGAACATTTATATACGCTCGTTTCGGAGCTGACGCCTGCTGAAATGGAGCCGCGGGAAGAGTCATGGGCGGACGCTTTGATTTCTCACGTCAAGCTATGGGCATCCAGCACGGAACGGCAGCTTTTTGATTGGGAATACATGTATTTGGCTTTTTGCGAGAAGCTTGCCGAAAACCGAAGCTGGTTTGAAGGAGAGCTTTCGGCGATGGTGCAGCAGTCGAAGGAGGAAGCTCCGGAGAGCGTAAACAAAGCATTTTTGCACACTGCCATTGGGATTATGTACTTTTTGGATAGACAGGACAAAGAGGCAATCGAGCATTTCTCGTTAACGGCCTTTGAGCGTTCGCAGAAAGTGATGTATCCATGCGCGGCACAGCGTATGGAAGAGGGACGTTGGGAGCTTGTTGCCGAGTGGATGAGCTTTCTTTTCGAACGGGTGAACAAAGGCAAAAACGGAAGGTCTGTGGGACCTTTCGTAACCTTATGCCGTAGAGCCGATCTTGATCGTCCGGATATGCCGGTCTGGTCCGAATACATGACGCAGCTGCTGCCCCATTCCTATTCTGAATTATCGGATCATTGGCTGGATCAAAAGCGGTACGAGGAATGGGCGGATTTGCAAATGCTGGTGGGCTCGCGCCCTGAGGACGTTGGCGCGCATGCGCTAAGGGAAATTGCCAAGCTTGCGCCGCGTGCGTTAATGCCGCTGTATCACCAGTCCGTAGAGGCATCGATTCAAACGCGCAACCGCCAAGGCTACCGGGTAGCCGTTAAACAGCTCAAGAAGCTTGAAAAGCTCTACAAAGCCGACAAGGATGCAGCGCGGTGGGAGCAGTATATAGGCGGTCTTGTACACAAGCATCAGCGTCTTAGAGCGTTCCAAGAAGAGCTGTGGAAAGGGAAAATTGTTACATGAAAACACATATTGGCGCGCGCAAATTGACGGTAGACGGATTTTGGAACGAGGATGAGAGCGGCGCCTCCGTTTTATTAAGCGCTGTTGACCGTAAGGATGCGGCAGACGGGAAGCTGCGAACGCTATTGTTCGCTTGGCATAAGGCGTCGTGGTACGGAGCAGACGTCGAGGAAATCAGCGTAGGCGAACGGAAGCTGTTGAAGATTCCTCCATTGCTCGCCATGGACTACTTGTCTTCGCCTCAGCATGTCAGGCTACTTCAGGTGGATTGGACGGATCGCTTAAGCGTTTTGATCAAAATGGCTGAACAAATAAGAACGGCGCTGCTGAACGGCTGGTTTGCGCCGGATTGGGAACGCTGGAACGACGAGAAGCGAGCATGGCGGATGTCGGTTCCGGAGAAAGAGCAAGCGTTCTCCCTCCAATGGGAAACCAACGAACGGGCTGCCCATCTTAATGGCGATATCGGCATCGAGCATTGGATCAGCGGAGCCATTGAGCAAATGATTGAAGAAAACGAGCAGGCAGCGGGCGCTTGGAAGGCGATCAGCTCGGCCTCGGGCGAAGCTGTCCTTAGGCGGAAAGCCGCGGATGAGGAAGATTGGCTCATCGCGATCGGACTTCGGAAGGATGTGCTTCCGTTTCGGATCGCGCTGCAGCTTGTTGAGCCTGCGGAGTTAGCGGTGTGGCGGCTGCGCCCGGCATTGCAGGACAGGGACGGCGGCCCATGGCTGCCTATTCGGTTCAATGAGAAGGATGGCAGCTGGGAGGCGGATACGGAGGACGAACGTGAAATTAAGGCCGAATGGCTGCCGCTTCTGGCGGGCAAGCTTGCTAAAGAACAGTTGAAATGGATAACCGCCCTGCCTGAGCTGAAGGCTGCCTCGAATGAGAGCGAGCTGAGAGATAGGCTGTCCGACAACGAAGCGTGGAATTTCCTTGAGCATGCGAGCGTTCAGCTGTTGGAAGCTGGCTGCCCAGTGCTGCTGCCCAGCTGGTGGGAAGCGGTGCGCACGCGCAAGCTGAGGCTGAAAGCGAAGATGAAATCCTCGGTAGGCTCGGCAGCGCAGCCGATGTTCGGTCTGGACCAGATCGTGCAGTTTGATTGGAAGCTGGCGCTTGGCGATGTCAATTTGTCCGAAGCAGAGTTTATGCAGCTTGCCGAGCAGAACCGAAGGCTCTTCCATATAGGCGGAGAATGGGTCCATTTGGATCCTCAGGATGTCACGCAAATCAAGCAGTGGCTGAAACGAATGGGCAAACGCAAAGGCTTGTCTTTCCGTGACGTGCTTGAGATGCATCTAAGAGGCGGCATTCCGCTGGATGACAGCGGGGAGCTGGAGTCGGAGCTGGAAGCGGAGGTCGAGCTGAATGAGCATATGACCTCTTGGCTTACGCAGCTGCAGCAAATATCGGAAATACCGTCTGCCGAAATTCCGCCGTCTTTCCTAGGCGAGCTTCGCCCTTATCAGCATCAAGGCGTATCTTGGCTTCTTTTTCTAAGGAAATTCGGGCTCGGCGGCGTGCTTGCAGATGATATGGGACTGGGGAAAACCATTCAATTTATGGCTTATCTCGTATATATAAAGGAGCGGAAGCTCCAATCGAACGGACCTTCCCTGCTGATATGCCCGACATCGGTTATCGGGAACTGGGAGAAGGAGCTTGAGAAATTCGCGCCGTCTCTTCGCGTCATGCTTCACTATGGGAACAAGCGGGAGAAGGGCGAGCATTTCCGCGACTCTGTCGCTGAAGCTGATTTGGTTATCACGTCATACTCTCTGGCTCAGCTGGATGAAGAGGATTTGAGCCTAGTCGATTGGGATGCGTTATGCTTGGATGAGGCGCAAAACATTAAAAACGTGTATACGAAGCAGTCGACGGCGATTAGACGATTGCCTGCCCAGCATCGAATCGCGTTAACCGGAACGCCGATGGAAAACCGGTTGACGGAGCTTTGGTCGATCTATGATTTCATTAATCCAGGTTACTTGGGCAATATTAACGAATTCCGGAAGGAAGTCGTTGCGCCAATCGAGAAAACGCGGGACGAAAAAATGATTGCCGGCCTTCAACGCTGGGTGAAGCCGTTTATGCTGCGCCGCGTGAAAAAGGATCCGAACATCCAGCTCTCGCTGCCGGATAAAAATGAATTTAAAACCTATATGACATTGACGGCCGAGCAAGGCGTCCTATATGAGAATTTGGTTGCGGACCTGCTCGAAAACCTCGATAAGCTTGGCCCGATGCAGCGCAGAGGTCTTATTCTTGCGGCATTAACGAAGCTGAAGCAGCTGTGTGACCATCCTTCCTTGCTTAGCGGCGAAGATAAACCCGCTGCATGGGAAATCGAACGCTCCAACAAAGTGGCTAGGCTGCTTGAGATGTGCGAAGAAATTGCAGCAGAGGGTGAGCGCTGCCTTATTTTCACGCAGTACATCGATATGGGCCATCAGCTCAAGCAGATGCTGGAGGAGAAGCTCGGGCTGCCTGTTCCGTATTTGCATGGCGGTGTGCCAAAGGCGAAACGCGACCAGATGATTGAGCAGTTCCAGAATGCCGATGAGCCTTGCTGCGCCTTCGTCCTTTCGTTGAAAGCCGGAGGGACGGGGTTGAATCTAACGGCAGCGAACCATGTGTTCCACTTCGATCGCTGGTGGAATCCGGCCGTAGAGAACCAGGCGACCGACCGGGCGTTCCGCATCGGGCAGACGAAGCAGGTTCAGGTGCATAAGTTTATTACGCTCGGCACGCTGGAAGAGAAAATCGACGAGATGATCGAGCGGAAGCAATCGCTTAATGATCAAGTCGTCGGACAGTCGGAGCAATGGATTACCGAAATGACAACCGAGGATCTGCGCGAGCTTTTTGCGCTTCGAAAAGGCTGGTTAAAGGGATGAGGGATATAAATGATTGAAGGCAGCTTGCGGGCAAAGCAGGAGAAGCTGCAGCTTGACACCCAAAAAGCCAATCAAGCTGAGCAAACCTCACATCGTATTGAGGAATTGCCTGCCGAGGAACGAAGCCATGAGGAAGCAAATGGGGAGTGGCAGCAGTTTTATGAGGTTATCAAGGGTATTACGAGGGATATGCGTTACTAATATGGAATGAACATTGACATAGCCTGTCGGGAATAATAACCCGGCAGGCTATTCAATTTTATCCCTCTTGCGAAAAATAAGAGAATTGTATCCCTAACTTATCGTTTTTTGGACCTCCTGCGCTGGGAGCAGACCCGACTATAATAAAGGTGCGAGGCAAACAAGTACGACCATAAACGAGGAGGTCTTCCGAATGAGAAAAAGATCTACGGTAATTGCGACCCTATTGGTATCGATCATGCTGGTTGCATCGGCATGCGGCTCTAACGGAAATGCAGAAACGAACACAAACACGGGTACGAATAACAGTACGAATACGCCGGCCGAAGCGACTGATCCGCCAGTAGAAGCTAAGGACGTAACGTTGTCGCTCCGACATACTCAAATTAAAGAAACGAGCAAGACACGTTTGAAAATTCTTGAGGATGTCGTAGCCAAAACGCAGGATGAAAACAAAGGCTTGACGTTCAAGCTTGAAGGCATTGACGAGATCGTTAACCGCGATCAGAAGCTGAAGGCTGAAATGGCTGCTGGCAACCCTCCCGATATATTTGAAGTATTCGGCGGCGCAGACCTTAACCTTTATGTGAAAGCAAATCGCATGCTCGACCTGACACCAATCATTGATGAGCTTGGTCTCAAAGACAAATTCGCAAGCTTGGATGAGTTCACGGTAGATGGCAAAGTGTACGGCCTGCCTTTCGGCGGCTATAGCGAAGCGATCTTCTACAACAAAAAAATCTTCACCGAGCTTGGTTTGGAAATCCCTACTACTTGGGCGCAATTGCTTGAGGTGTCGGAGAAAATCAAAGCAGCAGGCTACACGCCGTTCGGGCTTGCAGCCAAAGACGGCTGGGTAAACGGCATGCTTTGGAACACGGTTATGGAACGCAACGTAGGCATTGACGCCTTCAGCAAAGTCGTATCCGGCGAAGCAAAATGGACGGACGAAAACTTCGTAAAAGGTTTTGCTTCGTACGCGGAGCTCGTGAATAAGGATTACTTCACGAAAGGCGCTCTAGGCCTTGCCTATGCCGACCAAGGCGCGCAATTGCTTTCTGGCAAAGCGGCAATGGTATTCACGGGTACTTGGGACGCTAACCGTTTCTCCGGCGACGAAGCAGGCGAGCTCAAAGGACAAATTGGATACTTTGCTTTCCCGTCCATCGATGGCGGAGCAGGCGACCAAACGTCCATTAACGCATCATATTCGAATGGTTTCGGTTTCTCTGCCAATTTGAACGAAGATCAAATTGCAGCGGCTAAGAAGTTCATCGCGAACTTCTTCACGGAAGAAGTTCAAAAACGCACGCTGGTTGAAGATAAGTTGCTTCCTTCCATGAAGCTTAGCGATTTGTCCGGCGTTGATCCGCTTACAACTGAAATTTTGACGGTTATGGCAAATGCTTCGACTTCTTGGAAGGCTTATGACGCAATCGTTCAGCCGGCAGTAGGCGCGGACGTAAACGTTGGCATCCAAGAACTGATCGGAAAAGTAAGCACGCCGGAGAAAGTAGCGGCAAAAATTCAAGCGTCGCAAGACAAAGCAAACGCGGCGAAGTAATCGCGAGACATTACAATCGATCCTGTGACGGGCGAGAGGATGTCCTTCCTTCCAGGAGGACATCCTCTTTTCACGCCAGGGTAAAAGGAGGACATTATGAACAGAGCACTTAGAAATCCGATTACTTACGTGGCGTTCATTATTCCGACGCTTGCTTTATATGCCTTGTTTTTCGTATACCCCGTTATCGTATCCTTTTTCTACGGTTTTTTTCGCTGGGATGGCATTACCGAAAAAGTGTTTATCGGCTTCGATAATTTCACGAGGCTTTGGCAGGATGAGGTTTTTAGAAAGGCATTAGTCAACAACTTTTATTTCATGGCGTTTTCCCTAATCGTGAACATTCCGCTCGTCTTCTTGATTTCTATTATTATTAGCAAAGTAAGACGGATGCGTGACTTTTACAAATCGGCCGTGTTCGTACCGGTCGTCATATCAACGGCTACGGTTGCGATCCTGTTTGGCGTGCTCTACAACTATGATTCGGGCATGATCAATCAATTTATTCGCCTCGTTGCGCCGGATGATTGGGCCCGCGAGTGGCTGTCTGATCCGAAGCTTGCGATGCTTTCGATCTTGATCGCCAATGCCTGGCAAAATATCGGCTTCTTCATTGTGCTTTGTTTGGCAGCGATTCTAAACATTCCGAAAGAGATTGTCGAAGCCTCCAAGCTGGACGGGGTAAACGGCTGGCAGGAAACATGGTCCATTACGCTACCGCTCGTTAGGCCGATCCTGTTCGTCATGCTGCTGCTCACGGTTTCGGGAACGATGAAGGTGCTCGATATCGTACAAATCATGACGAACGGCGGACCGTTCCAATCCACGGAGGTCATGTCGACCTATATGCTTAAAGTAGGCTTCCGTTCGCTGGAGCTTGGTTACGGAAGCGCGATTGGAGTAGCGATGTTCATTATTATTTTAGTGCTGACCGGCATTCTGCAGCGCATCACGAAAAGCGAAGAGGTGCAATACTAATGGAAAAAACACGGAATTCGCAGTGGTGGATGCATACCTTTCTGTTCGGTTACGTGATCGTATTGCTGTTCCCGCTGCTATGGCTGTTCATGTCTTCATTCAAAACGAACCGTGAAATCACGGTTAATACCTGGTCTCTGCCTACTAGCTTTAACTTCGACAATTACGCAGCTGCATGGCAAACGGCGAATATCGGGAAATATGCGTGGAACAGTACGTTCGTAACGGTCATTGCCTGCGTGCTTACGCTTCTGTTCGCGGCGATGACTTCCTTCGCGATCGCCCGCATGAAATACAAAAAATCGAACAAAGCGATTTACCAATTCATATTGCTTGGGCTGATCGTGCCGCCGGGCGCGCTGTTTATTCCTTTGTACCGTTTGGTACAGGGCATCAAAGTATTCGGACAACCTTTGTATGATACGCATTGGTCATTAATTTTGGTATACTGCACATATGCATTGCCTATAACCGTGTTTATCATTTATGCCTTTATGCTCTCGATACCGAATGAGCTGGAGGAAGCGGGCATTGTGGATGGCTTGGGGGCGGTAGGCTTGTTCTTCAAGGTTATTATTCCGATTTCGCTGCCCGCACTCGTTACCGTCTTTATTCTCAACTTCATATCCAATTGGAACGAATATATATTATCGCAGTTGTTTATTACGTCCGAATCGCTCAAAACGCTTCCAACCGGCATGGCTACCTTCAATGACGGATATCGCACGAACTTTGCGTCGTTGTCGGCTGCGGTCATTATCAGCATTATACCCGTGCTTGCCGTATACGTGTTTTTACAGCGGCAGATTATTGAAGGCATGACGGCGGGAAGCGTGAAGGGGTAAACAAGAAGGAGCCTGCCAGATGAACCTGAGACCGAAATTGATGCTTGCTTTCATATGCCTGATCGTGATCCCGATGATTGGCCTCGGCATCTTCTCCTTTCTTAATTCAGAGACGCTGCTTGAGAAAAAATATAGCGAGCAAACGGAAATTTCGCTCAGGGCGGTCGGCGGGAACATCCGCTATTTCTTCCGCGAGCTGGATCAGCTTTCCGATGGCAATCTTACGAGCTCCGAGGTTCAGGATACGCTGAAATACAGCACCTACACATCGAATGACGCCAGTACGCTCATTGCCATCAACCAAGCAGAGAAAGAGATGAAAAGAATCCTGTTCCAGCATCCGGCCGTCAGCTTCGTGGTTCTCTATGCGAAAGACGGTACGATGTTTCGCTCTTACCGCAACGATCCAACGACCTTTAAGCCGATTTCCTTCGATATGCTGAAAGCCCATTCGACGTATGATCAGGTGTTAAAGCTTGGGGGACGCCCGCTTTGGATTGGTCCTTACGAGCAAAGGGAGCTGACGGGCGTTGAGCCGCCGCTATTCACGCAAATGCGCGTGGTGAAGGATATCGAGACGTTTAATGATCTGGGCGTTATGATTACGCAGTACAAGACGGAAGAAGTTTCGGCGATGCTCAAAGCGTTTCAGAATCCGCAGGCCGATGCCGCAGAGACGAGATATTTGATCGTTAATAAGTCAGGGCTCATCATGCTCGACAGCAAGAGCGAGTTCGATGGCCACAATATTAATGAACAGACTGATTCTCTGCCGCAGCAGACGAGCAACTACAATAGCTCCAGGGTAAAGTTCGAAGGCATAGACAGCTTGGTATCCTCCTATCAATTGGATCGCAACGAATGGATTCTGGTCTCTGTTAAGCCATGGAACTCGCTAACGAACGAGAATGTCAGATTCGTGCAATGGATTGGCATGATAACGGTGCTGGGCGTATTGTCAGCCGTTCTGTTTAATGTCTTCTTCGTCAATCGCGTAGCCAAATCGATTATTAAAGTGGTGCGCAAAATGAGGCTTGTCGAGCAAGGCTTGCTTGATATCCGCGTGACCGCCCACGGCAAGGACGAAACGGTACTCCTCGCCAATAGCTTTAACAGCATGGTTGAACGAATCGGCAACCTGCTCAGCGAGGTCAGGCGGGAGCAAGCCCGCAAGCAGCATGCCGAGATGATGCTGATGCAGGCGCAGATTAAGCCCCATTTCCTATTCAACACTTTGGAGTCGATCAACGCGCTTGCCGCTCAGAACGAAGGCGCCAAAATTATGCTGATGGTGCGCAGACTAAGCAATTTGCTGCGTACGAGCATGCACCATACGGAAGAAATTAGAATCAACCAAGAGATTGAGCATGTGCGCAGCTACTTGGAAATTCAGAAGTACCGTTTCGAGGAGCTTTTCTCTTATGAGCTGAATGTGCCGGCAGAGGCTCTGGATTTCACGATCCTTAAGCTTACGCTGCAGCCATTGGTAGAAAACAGCATTCAGCACGGCTTTGACGGCTATGAGGATGGTCAAGGCAAAATCGTGATCGATGTGTTGATCGAGCCTTATCAAATTGTCATTATGGTTCGCGATAACGGGCTTGGCATGAGCGCAAATGTGCTTAAGAAGCTCACGGCAGAGCAAGGCTCGTCGAACGGCCCGTCAAACGCCGCCGAGATCGGGGAGCGCAGAGGACTTGGCCTTCGCAATGTTGCCGATCGCTTACGCATTCATTATGGCCCTGCTTTTGGCTTGTGGATCTGCAGCCAAGAGGGCAGCGGTACCGTTATTCGCTGTGTAATTCCGAAGAGCAGAGGTGATCAGCTATGACAGGTAAAGTGCTCTTAGTCGACGATGAAGCACATATAACGAGAAATCTAGAAAAGGTTATTCCCTGGGAAATGCTCGGTCTAACTGTCGGTGGGACGGCAAAAAACGGCATGGAAGCGCTGGAGCTTATGGAGCAGCATTCCTTTGATTTATTGCTATGCGACATCCGGATGCCGGTAATGGACGGTTTGGAGCTCGTGCGGCATATCCGGGATAAGGCGATGCCATGCGATATTATTATGCTCTCGGGTTATCAGGACTTTGCTTATACGCGCACGGCCATTCAGTTCGGCGTCAATGATTATGTGCTGAAGCCTATTCCGTACGATGAGCTTACCGGCGTTATTGCGCGCGTGATGTCCAGCCAGCGGAACAAACAAAAGCAGCTGCAGGAAGAGAAGCAGAAGCTGGGCCGCATGATTGATCTGGCCAGCGAGAAAATTTTATACGACATTATTATGGACTATACCGATGTGACTGCAGACAACTGGCTGCTGACCGGAGACGAACAGCAGCTGAAGCAGCAGCAGTTCGTCTTGATCGTGCTTGATCTGGATGTTAGCTCAGAGTCGACGAAGGACTGGCGGGATTGGCCGGATAAGGAACGAAAGCTGTGGAACTTCGCCGTCTGCAACGTTCTTCGCGAACGGCTGCAGCAGAACGGTCTGCATCATGCGGTCATTCAGATACGAGACGGGGAATGGTGCGTCCTTATTGAAACGGATAAGTCAGCAGACTTTGATCTAACGTTAATCAAGGGCTGGGCGGAAATGCTGCTGACCGCCATTAAAAACCATGTAAAGCTGTCATTGTTTGCGGGGATATTCCGGGAATTTGCTGCAGTGGCTGACTTGTCGCAAGCCTATAAGCTGGTGCAGCAAGGCATGCAGCTAACGCCGGAGCACGATAGCATTGCGGTGTATCCGTCCGAGCAGCAGAAATCATCGCAGGCCGATCAAGCATTCTGGGATACCGCCGAGAAAATTATCGGAGCAGTCAAGCGGGGTGATTCTGTCGGCGTAGACAACGAATTGCAGGGCATCACGACGCTGCTGCAGCGTATGAACGAGCCCTCGCTCAACCGCGTCAAGCCGCTGCTGCACTTCTTTGTGCTTCATCTGATGCGGGAGATGAAGGAAATGGGGATTTTCTCGCGCGAGCAGGAGGATATGCTGTGGCGGAGATTGGACCGGCGGTTTGGCATTAAGGATTTGCTGTCGGTCATCCGTCAGGTAACGAATGCGGTATCGGAAAAATCGATGGACAAGAAAAAACAATCCGAGCGTTCGATGACGGAGGCGAAAGCGTTTCTGGATCGCAATTTATACCGTGATTTGAGCGTAGAGGAGACGGCGACGCATGTCGGGCTGAGCACATCTTATTTCAGCCTGCTGTTTAAGCAAACGTTCGGAGAAACGTTCATTGAATATGTTACGCGTCAGCGAATGGAGCGAGCGAAGGCGATGCTGGGGGAAACGGCCAAGAGCATAGCCCAAATCGCCAAGGAAGTCGGGTATGCGGAGCGGCGTTATTTCACAAAGGTGTTCATGAAATATACGGGAGAGAACCCGACTGACTACCGAAGCAGAAGGCAGGGCGGTACGTCTGGGCATGCGGCATTGAACGAATAACCGGAGTGCGTTACGAAAAACGAGAGGATGGGGAAATAGTGACGAGCGGACGAGAATGGCAGAGCTGGAATTTGAAGAAGAAAATCGGGCAATTGTTTGTATTCGGGTTTCATGGCTTTGAGCCATCAGAGCCGATCAAACAGCTGATTGAAGCAAACGGCATCGGCGGGACGATTTATTTCACCCGCAACGTGAAGGATGCGGAGCAGGTTCATCGGCTAAGCGCAGAGCTTCAAAGCATTGCGAAGGAAGCTGGCAATCCGCCATTGTTCATCGCAATCGACCAAGAGGGCGGCATGGTGGCGCGGCTGGTTGAGGGAGTGACGCTGATGCCGGGCAATATGGCGCTAGGGGCGGCAGGGCTTGCTGAAGGAGCGATGGAAACGGCGCGAGTCTGCGGAGAGGAGCTCCGCCAGCTCGGCATTACGATGAATTACGCGCCATGCATTGACGTTAACAATAATCCTGACAATCCGGTCATTAATGTCCGTTCCTATAGCGACCGCTCGGCTGTCGTTGCCGAGCTCGGAGCCGCTGCGGTAGCGGGGTATCAAGCGGCAGGCGTAGCCGCAACGGTTAAGCATTTTCCAGGCCATGGCGATACGGCGGTTGATTCCCATCACGCGCTGCCAATTCTGCAGCATGGCCGCGAGCGCTTGGAGGGGATTGAGCTGAAGCCATTCAGAGCAGCCATTGATGCGGGGACGGATTGCATCATGACCGCTCATGTATGCTTGCCTGCGCTAGATGCTACAGGTGTGCCTTCCACCTTGTCCAAGCCGGTCTTGACCGGGCTGCTGCGCGAGGAGATGGGCTATAATGGGGTTGTCGTGACAGATTGCTTAGAGATGGATGCCATTGACAAAACGTATGGTCCGGGGCAAGGCGCGATCAAGGCGCTGCAAGCTGGCGCGGATATGGTGCTCATTAGCCACACCTTCGAGAAGCAGCGGTCGGCTCTGGAAGCCGTTGCCGCGGCAGTGGAGAGCGGAGAGCTTGACGAGGCTCGCATCAATGAAGCGCTTGACAGGGTTATGGCGCTGAAAGAAAAACGGAAGCTGGAAGAAGCGCTGCTGCCTTGGTCACAGGTTGAATCGATAATCGGTACGGAAGCGAATAAAGCGGTAGCAAGAAAATGGAGCGAGGCATCCGTAACTTTGGTGAAAAATGACGACGGGCTGCTGCCACTGAGCAGAAGCGAAAGCACGCTGGTGCTATGGCCCGAGATCGTGCCCGTTTCCGTTGCGGACGAGATGCTGTCAGGAGACGGTTCACTCGGATACTTTCTGCAAGAGCTTGGCGCGAACATTGTTGAACGCCTTATGAACGAACCGAATCCATTAGCTGATTTGGACCAGTTCAGCCAAATCGTTGTCGTCACCTATGACGCATCCAAGCACCAGGTGGAGCGCGATGTGGCGCGCGAGGCAGTGCGCTTGGCGCCGGAACGTACAGTAGCGGTATCGGTAAGGAATCCGCTTGATCTGCTGCTTTACCCTCAAGTGAAAGGGTATATGGCCGTTTACGAATGCAGGCCTTTGGCGCTTGCAGCGGCGGCCAAGGCCTTGCTCGGTGACCTCCAGCCGAAAGGAAAGCTTCCCCTAGAAATATCGGCGGCTTTCCCGTTCGGTTGGAGCGCGGAAGGCAGCCGCTAGCTGACGGTTACAATTGCATGTAATGAATAAGGATATGAATGCATAAAAGCAGACTGCCGTGGAAACTCGGCTGCCTGCTTTATTTGTATTCGGTACGTTGTACGCCTGCACACCGGCTGCGTGATCCGAATATGTGGGCTTATCCTCCACACTTGCAGCAAGGCCATAGTCGCTATTGTCCAATTAAATTGGAGTACGCGAGGTCATGCAGGGTGTAGGCAAGAAAAAAAATGACGCATGGATTCTCGTACCGATGCTGGACTTTTAACAATTGATTGTAATAAGTATCTGCATAATGGGGATTGTTGCGCATCTCTAGGCTCGCTTTGATCAAGGCATCCAGCTTGTCTGCGATATCGACCATTTCACCGACATAGTCATCCGATTTGCTGTGCGCGATAAATTCGAGCATGTCCGCATGAAACAGCTCGGGCAGCTTATTGATCATGAACAATGCGGTTTCTTTCTCATATTGCTCGAATGCAAGCTTGATATCCGGATTGTTATGTTTGAAATTCGAGACGACATCGCCGGACAGCGCCTCAGGCAAGTCATGTAGGGTAGCTTTGGCCAGCAGCTTGTACAAATCAATGCTTTTATTGCCGAAACGCTCACGCTCGAGCAGTCCATTGAACAAGGCGAGCGAAGCCACCCGAAACGAGTGCGTCGCATCATTGTCGGGTACGAGGTTATAGCTGCCATTCCATCTTTGAACGGTATCCAGCGCAACGATATATTGAATAAACTCATAGAGGCCGGATTGTTTTTTATATTCATCCAGCAGCCAAATTACGGAAGCCAGGCCTGAATCAGCAAGCGTCTGCTCCAGCTCCTTGTACTTGGCATGAAAGAACGGATTGGAATCGTAACGGGATTCCCGGTGGCAATACAGGTAGGCATCCAGCGTGTCGATCGCATCGACCAGACGGCCGATGTACGTATCATCCTGCGCATTTACGATATAGTCGAATGCTTGCTCCTGCAAAGATTTCGATAAATAGGAAACGATTTCCTTGCTAAGCTCCTGCTCGAAGCTGCGAATATGATTCATGACGAGAGATTCCTTTTTGGTCACATGCTTGATGGAGCCGGTACCCGTGTTATTCAAATCTCCCCAAAGGCATCTGCCGAGCAGCTTGAGCTTATCAAGCGGGTTGCTGCATACTTTCTCCTCGATAATTCCGATCATGATCGATAAAGCGGCGCATCTGAAGCTATGGGCGGATGCATTGTCCTCGAATCGAGGCGCATGCTCGCTCCACCTTGGCACATATTGCATGCGGATAATCGCATTGGTGAATTTTCCGTTTTTCATCTATCGGCTCCTTCGCGCGTGAAGTTCAAGAGATTCCGTTCATCTGCGGGTTGACTATGCTATTATATAGCTTATGTACAAAATCGACTAGACGAGGTAAACGAGGGATTAATGATGCGTGAATTCGGTTTGGCTTTTAACCGTCATTTTGAAAAGTGGATGTTTATTATTATTCCGGGCTCCTTGGTGCTTGGTTTTATTTTTGCCGATCAGCTTCAGTCCTTTATTCCTTCCGTTCCGTATCTATTTGCTTACGTTACGCTAACGATGGCGATCGGCTGCGGCTTAGGCCAATTGCGGGTAGTCATGAAGCGGCCCGGCATCATGGCGCTGACCTTCCTAATTGCGCATGTCCTCTCGCCTTTAGTGGCATACGGACTTGGCCTATTGGCTTTCGGGGCAGACTCTCCTTATGTGGTTGGACTCGTACTGTTTACGATCATACCGATTGGCGTCTCCACGGTGCTATGGGTCGGAATGTCAGGAGGCAGCGTTCCGCTTATGCTGGCGATGGTCGTGCTGGATTCGGCGCTTAGTCCTCTTGTTGTGCCGGCTGGCATTCAGCTCTTTTTCAAATCGGCCGTCGAGGTGGAAGCTGGGCCGATTGTGCTGGACTTGCTCGTTATTATCGTGCTTCCTACTATTATAGGCGTCGCGCTTAACCAGTTCAGCCGCGGGCGCATCCAGCAAGCGGTTGCGCCGTACACGTCACCGCTCTCAAAGCTATGCTTCGTGGCGGTTGTGTCCTTGAACGCGTCGGCGATCGCGCCGCATTTGGATAAGCTGAAGCAGGATATGGCGGTGCTTGTGCCTTTGGTTATATTGCTTGTCGGTTTATGCTATGCCTTCGGATATATCGGAACGGCCTCGCTGCGTAACGACGAACAGCAGATAACGGTTTCTTACGCAACGGGAATGCGCAATATCTCGCTCGGCATCGTGCTCGCGCTTGGTTATTTCAGCCCGCTCGCTGCAGTTCCTGTCGTTTTATCGATTCTTATCCAGCAGCCGCTCGCTACGCTGCACCATTATGTTTTACAAAAACTTAACAAAGGCAAGGGTGGCGAAAGCGCGGCGACCCATGTACGATAAACGTTGTATGTTAGGGTTAGCAGCACACAGCGAAAGCGTTCCGTGCTTGAATAAACGTAGGGAGTGAACCGGATGAACAGCTTTCGAACCAGGCTGACGCTCATTATGATCGCGATGATTGCCTTATCGGTCATAGCAGCAGGGTTATTCATGGTCAAAACTTTCAAAGAAAACCACATTAATGCGCTGGAAGACAACATGGTGCGCGAGATGCAGATCATTTCGGCCAAAATGGAGTGGAAATCCGGCGAGCTGTCGCAGCTTCATGATTTTTACTCGAACGAAGCGAAGGAGCTTAAGCGGTATACGGGCGCAAGGGTTACTTTTATACGCAATGACGGGGCTGTGTTGGGCGATTCAGACGGTGATCCGGCGGATATGGATAATCACTTGGACCGTACCGAGGTCAAGGAAGCGCTGAATGAAGGGACAGGCAGGGCGATTCGGGCAAGCGATACGATTAAGCAAAATATGATGTACGTAGCCATTCCGGTAAAAGTCGTCCCGAATCAGGCGCCGGATGTCATTAGGCTGGCGATGAGCTTGAAAGAGGTAGACGAGAGCATTAACCAACTGACGTTGCTCTTGTTCGCAGGCTTGCTTGTGTTGTTTCTCATTGCCGCTCTAATCAGCTATCGCCTTGCGCTTAGTTTGACTCGCCCGCTTGAGCAGATTACAAGAGTAGCCAAGCGGATAAAAAATATGGACTACAAAGCAAGAGTAAAAGTGACGAAGCAGGATGAAATTGGCGAGCTTGGCAACGCTATTAATGCGATGGCAGACAGCTTGCAAGTTCAGATGACAAGAATCCAGCAGAATGAGAACCAGTTGGAGAGCGTGCTCGACAACATGATTAACGGAATCGTAATGATTGACCGCAGCGGGAAAATCGTGCTGATGAACAGGCGCGCCGAGGAAGTGCTCGGATTCTCCGCACGCGAGCTCGTTGGACGGCATTACGCCGAAGCAAAGCAGCAATATGAGCTATCCCAAATGATTCAAGAGGGCCTGAAGAGCAAGGAGCATCTGCGCGAGGAGATTACGTTCTACTTTCCGGAGGAGCGCCTGCTTGAGCTTAATTTAGTGCCGATTCATCCAGAGGGCAATGAGTTCTCCGGCGTGCTGCTCGTACTGCAGGACGTCTCGGCGATTCGCAGGCTGGAGCGGATGCGGAGCGAGTTCGTAGCGAACGTATCCCATGAGCTGAAGACGCCGATAACCGCTGTAAAAGGCTTTGCAGAGACGCTGCTCGGCGGTGCGGTGAATGACGAGGAAACGGCGCGGTCTTTCCTGCAAATTATCTATGACGAGAGCGACAGGCTCAACCGCTTGATCGGCGACATTTTGGAGCTTTCCAAAATCGAATCGCGGCGGGTTCCCCTCGTATTCTCTCCTGTAGAGGTCGATACGTTTGTTGATAAGTCGATCACGCTGCTTGAGTCGGAGGCTGCACGCAAACGAATTGAGCTGAGCGTGAACGTTGAGCCGGGCCTGTACGTGGAAGCGGACGAGGACCGGCTCAGGCAGATCATTATGAATTTGCTCTCCAATGGCATTAACTACACCCCAGAGGGCGGGAGAGTCGCAATGTTGGTGGAAGGTATTGGCGATGACTATATCCGCATTCAAATAAGCGATTCCGGGATTGGCATTCCGAAGAAGGATTTGCCCCGCATATTCGAACGGTTCTACCGTGTAGATAAAGCGCGCTCCCGCAGTTCAGGCGGCACGGGGCTTGGCTTATCCATCGTCAAGCATTTGGTCGAGCTGCATAAAGGAACGATCTCCGTAACTAGCGCGGTGGGAGTCGGCTCTACTTTTACAATCGAGCTGCCGGTCCTGCAATAGAAAAAAGATTTACCTATTCTTCATGAAACCATGATAAACTAAGTGCAAAAGGTTTAAATATGCGGAGGCGGTGCCTATGGCACTGCCATACGCCAAGCTGGAGGTAACATGTCGCATAAAGTGCTCGTAATAGAAGATGAACCGACATTAGCTAGGCTTTTGTCGTACAATTTGACCCAAGAGGGCTATGAAACGACCGTTATTGATCATGGCGGGGAAGGCTTGCAAACCGCTTTGCAGCGTAATTTCGATTTAGTCATTCTCGACATCATGCTACCAGGCATGAATGGTTTTGAAATTCTGAACCGGCTTCGTCAGAACGGCGTTAGAACGCCTGTTATTATTTTGACAGCACGCAATGCGGAGGAGGAAGTCGTGCAAGGCCTGAAGCATGGGGCAGACGACTACATTACGAAACCGTTTGGCGTTGCCGAGCTGCTTGCCCGGGTATCAGCGGTGCTTCGCAGGACGCAGCTTGATGACAGCAAGCCGATCGAATCAACGGAGAAGGTCATTACGGCGGGGGAATTATCCATTTATCCCGAGAAATACGAGGTTATCCTAGGCGGCGAGACGATTCCGCTAAGGCCGAAGGAATTCGAGGTTTTGCTTTATCTGGTGCAGCGCCCGGGAATGGTTATTACGCGGGACGACCTGATGAATGTAGTATGGGGCTTCGATTATATCGGCGGTCAGCGTACGGTAGACGTTCATGTCAGCTCCTTGCGGAAGAAGCTTGAGCTTGGCCAGCAGTCCGTGCAAATCGAATCGATCCGTGGCGTAGGTTATAAGCTCGTGATGCCCAAAAAGCTCGTTACCCCGAAATTATAGGGCGGACGAGCTTTTTCTATGTCTGCTATTGCTTATTCCACACGAGCATCTTACGCTGGAACTGCTTCGGCGAGCAGTCATTGTATTTCTTGAACATTTTGTAGAAATGAGCCATATTCGGCATGCCGATGCGCTCGCCCACCTCCGATATGCTCAAATCCTTGGTCAGCAGGATCCGCTCTGCCCATTTCACTTTTCGATAATTCACATATTCGGTAAAAGAGAGCCCGATGGTTTTCTTGAAATATTTGACGAAATAGTAGTAGCTCATATTGGCGATTTTGCAAACCTCATCTACCTGAATGCGGTCCGTCAAATGGTTCTCGATGTAGTCGAGCACGGGCTTCAGGCGAATGCGGTCGAAATTGTCCTGCTCGATGAGTACCTTGCGGCTGTCATGGCGCAGCAGAATAAGCAATATTTGCTTAATGAGCACACTGACAGCCAGCTCGTAGCCGGTTTCCTTTCGGTCAGCTTCATTTAACATTTGCTGAATATACGAAGCGGTCTGCTCCTTGACGGCACGATTCTCCTGAAAAATATAATTAGCTTTGCTCAGAGGCAATTGGGTTTCTGAGAAAAAGCGCATATAAGGGATTGTGCTTTGATCGAAAAAAGGCTCGAGGTCGAACTGCAGCACGATGTAATCAAGCAGGCTGTGGCTACGGTCGCGGTGCAGCTCAGACGCGCCGATAATCATCACGTCACCGCTGGTCAAGTGATAGCATTCCTCGTCGATATATACGTCCAGATCGCCTTCGAGAATAAGCAGCAGCTCCAGCTGCTTATGGAAATGCCAATTTGTAAATCCATCCAGATCGCGCATCGTTTGAAAAATTCGCAGCGACAGCAATGGGTTCTCGTATGCTACCTTTTCGTTTATTACTTCCATGTTGGTGCTTCCCCCTAGGCGCTGCATGACAATATCCTTATTGTATTGAAAGCGTTCGCCATTGGCAATAAGGTAAGTGGATGATTGACCGTATGTTGTCTGTTTTTTTGAGAGTTGATGCGCAAGCGTTCATAAGTCGTTAAAATAAGAATGATAGAAAATGCACGGAGCGCTTGACTAGAGAGGGCTGAACAGAGACATATGGAACAAAAACCGCTGGATATGCTGGGTCTAGACAATATATTGCTGCTCGATCGCACGAAGGAGCTAGGGGAACCTGACGTGCTGTACGCTTTTGCGCTGGATGAGCTCCTTTGCCGGACTGCGGGAAAGGGAGGTCCATCGATTCTTCATATATGGCGGCATCCCAAAGGCTTCGTGATGGGCTTGCGCGATAGCAGGCTGCCGCGGGCTGCCGAAGCGGGGCGCATGCTTCAGGAGAAAGGCTGGTCGACTGCGGTTCGCAATTCAGGCGGCGCAGCGGTTCCTCTTGATGCAGGTGTCATTAATTTATCCTTGATCATGCCGAAGCCATCCGTTGATTCGTTTCATTTCCATGAGGATTTCGAGAGGATGTATGGACTGATTGGAGCGGCGCTTCAGAGAACGGGCTGCAGAGTAGACAAGGGAGAAATCGCAGGAGCATACTGCCCAGGGGAATTCGATCTGAGCATTAACGGCTATAAGTTCTGTGGAATCGCCCAGCGGCGGCAGACACATGCTTATATCGTGCAAGCGTTCGTCGTAGCGGAAGGCTCCGGTCAACAACGCGCGCAATTCGTACGGTCCTTCTACGACCAGGCAGCGCTTGGAGCCGATTCGAACGATTACCCCGAGGTCATGGCAAGCAGTACCGCGAGCTTGGAACAATTGACGGGGCTTGGGACAGGAGCAGGACAAGCTTTTGTTGATGCGATTAAACAGTGTATCGTCTCGCAGCAAACGTCGGAAGGTATGAGGGCTGCCGAGGAGAAGCTGGAGCTGCCGACGAAGGCGCAAGTACGGGAAATGGCCGGAATGCTGCGGTCGCGGTATGCGATTGAAGGGTTGTCATGAAAGGATGACAGTGAAATACAAGTGAAGTGCAGAAGCTAAATCGATGATATCGAATTGAAGCAATTTAGCTGATGCCCAAATATTCAGCGCATTGCATCAGATTGTCAGTCGTTTCATGCAGCTGTGAGCGAAGCTGGTCGAGCGGCCAAATGCCTTTATCTGCCCGGAGATCCTTAGCGATTAGCTGGAGCATCCATAACGAAAGCAGGGAAGCGTACAAGTAATAGCGATGCTTGAAGCGAGTCGCATTAACGGAAACGCCTATATGTTGTTGAGCAGCAAGGAAATGATCTAGCAGCCGCTCTCGCATGTCCGCTGTCATTTTTTTGGGGAATACGGGATGGGATAGATCGATCACATGATACAAGTCCCAATACCGATGGTTGAGATGCGCATGTTCCCAGTCCAGCACTTTAACCTGGCCGCTCACGCAGGCATAGTTGCCGAGATGGAGATCGCCGTGCGATAGGACTAGCTCTTCGCTCTCGAAGCTCTCGCTTTCAAGCAGGGAGAGGATTCGGTAGGGGAGCGTTGCAGGAATGCTGGGCCACGGCTGCCCTGCTTCTGCGTTTTCAATAAAATGAAGTATTTCGCGTTGCATCGCAGCCGCAGCTGGCTTAGGGCCTTGCTCTGACAGCCCAATCAGATGGCTAATATCGCGGTTTTGCCATTGGGCCATATAGGTTAGCACCTCCATCGCAGTTGATTCCTCGAAGTGATGCGATAATGGGCCTAAATCTTCAAAAAGCATCCAATGTTCACTCGAAGCGTTCGCTGCAGAGCATGCAATGAGCCGCGGGTAAACAGGCGGAAAAGCGGATAAAATATGCACATTCACCCATGCTTCTGCCTGAGCCTGCGCGTGGCTCGTCTGAGGCTTGAAAATCATTGATTCAGTTTCATTTATGAAAATACGCTCAACGGTATTTCCGTTCATTCCCCGATAGATTGGTTCTCTTCTAATTAGGAGTGTTTCATCCAGACTGCCGTCAGCTTTTATAATCGGATGCATGAATTCCTGCGTTCCCTCCCTTGTTATCATTTAATGTTTCCGTTCCGATTTTCTGATGATTTGATTAATAACCTCCGAGAATACAAGCCCGATCGCGATAGCCCCCGAGATCATAAACGCTTTAACGGCAAGCTGTACCGCGATGTCGTAATTGTCTTCAACCACGTTGCGCATGGCATCATACGCCAGGCCCCCGGGTACGAGCGGGATGATTCCCGATACGCTGAAAACGATGATAGGGGTTTTATAAAGCTTGGCGAACAGCTGGCTGATGACGGTTACGATAAAAGCGGCAATTAAGGTGGAGGGTATGGCATCCAAATTCAGCTGCGTACAAGAAACGTAGATAAGCCAGCCGACCATGCCGACGGCGCCGCAGTGCAGCAAAGTCCGCTTCGGCACGTTGAAGATGAGCCCAAAGGCGGCAGTAGCTATGAAGCTTGTAACAAGCTGTTCAAGCATCATCATGACGATGCACCTCCATCATTCGAATTAGTAAAAAGAAAGTACGGCAGCAATGCCTGCCCCGATCGCAAATGCGGTGAGAAACGCTTCAGCGCCCTTCGACAGTCCGGATACGAGATGGCCGGCCATTAAATCGCGTACGGCTGCCGTTATATGCAAGCCGGGCACTAACGGCATGACCGAGCCGATTATGATTTTGTCCAAATCCATTCCGAAGCCCTTATGTACAAAAAATACGGACAGGGTGCCGATTAATAGCGCGGTAATAAACTCAGCGAAAAACTTGATCGGAACCATGCGATGAAGCTGAAGGAAAAAAGCAAAGCCTATTCCGCTGGTCAGCATGACTGGCAGTGCATCGGGCCAGCTCCCTTGGAACATAATGAGAAAGCATCCGCTAGCGATCGCGGCCGCTACGATTTTCAGCCAGGACGGGTAGACGAATGCGTTGGAATCAATTTCTTGCAGCAATCGATGCGCATCGCCAGCCGCCAACTTGCCTGTACTTATTTTTCTGGAAATATCGTTGACAAGCGACACTTTGAGCAGATTGGTCGAACGCTCGTTAATGCGAATCAGCTTCGTCATTTGGGAGGAGCCGTCGATGGCGAATATGATGCCGGTTGGAGTGACGAAGCTGTGCGAATTGTCAATGCCGTAAGCGGCAGCTATCCGCACCATCGTATCCTCTACGCGGTACGTTTCTCCGCCGTTTTGCAAAATGATTTTGCCCGCCAATAAACATATTTGGGTAATTTCGTGACTGTTGACGATGCTTTGGCTCAATCAGGCCAGCCTCCTTAAGCTTGCTATTTAGTTGCTGCGCACGGAGCGGTTCTCGAATTCGGGGTGAATGCGCGCCATAAGGACTGAATCTGCAAAAAGGTTATATGCGGTGGCATTTAGTTGCTGCGTACGTTTGTTTTTTCGAATTCGGAGCGAATGCGCGCAAGCAGAGCAGGATCGTCAAAAACGTCATATGCGGTGGCCGCTAGCATTTTGGCGCCAAAGAGCATGCCGTCAAGCGCGTATTCGGTCATTGCGGCATCACGGAAAGCTTCGGTATGAAGCAGCAGCCGCTCCCGAACGACCTTGACGTATGGATGTATCGCCGGGCAGCGCAGCGAGACGTTGCCGAGATCAAGCGAGCCATGGTCTTTGCCAATCTCGATTTGCTCCGGGTGTATGCCTGCTTCCATTAAGTTGGCATTGAACTGCTCAGACAAGGCATCATTCGTTATCAACTCATCATAGGAGAACTCGAATGCGTTAGCTGCAAGCGTACAGCCTGTTTGCAAAGCGGCTCCTTCTGCGCAGCGCAGCACTTTGGCCGTCAATTCATCCGTATAAGCGCGAGTTGCAGATCGCACGTAAAATTTGGCTGAGGCGTAAGCGGGAATAATGTTCGGCGCTTTGCCGCCATTGTCGATTACGCCGTGAATGCGAGCATCACTTCGTGTTTGCTGACGGAGCGCGTTAATGCTGTTGAACAGCTGAAGCACCGCATCCAGAGCATTAATGCCCTCATCGGGGTTGGCAGCCGCATGAGCCGCAAGTCCCGTGTATTCGAATTGAATGGCATCCATCGCAAGCGATTCACCCGACTGCTCAAAAATATGGTAAGGATGCGCCATCAGTGCAAAATCACAGTCGTCGAACAATCCGGCTGCGGCCATGGGAACTTTTGCGCCTTTTGTTTCTTCGGCTGGCGTGCCGTAGATACGGATTTTGCCGCCAAGTCCGCTGCCAAGCAATGCGGCTTTTAATCCTACGCCGGCAGCAACGCTCATTGCGCAGATCAAATGATGGCCGCAGGCGTGCCCGATCTCCGGTAGCGCGTCATATTCGCATAAGAAACCGACGGTAGGGCCTGGCTTACCGGTATCGAATAGCGCGATAAAAGACGTTGCAATATCTAAAATACCGCGTTCCACCTCGAATCCGTATTTGGCAAGCTCGGTAGTCAGCAGCTCGGCTGCAAAAAATTCTTCGTGGCCGAGCTCTGGCCGGCTGCCGACTGATCTTGAAATCGAACGGAATGCCTCCGCGTGTTTGTCTATCTCATCAAATACTAGTTTTTTGTCTGTCACGTTGATTTTACCCTCCTTATGTAAGTTAAAGCATCTATGTTTTATTGAAGCAGTTATTTATGTTTCGCATGCAGTTGTGGAGGTGGCGTAGGCGCCGGGGGTAGTGTCATGTGCGAGCGCCGACGAAGGGCTGTAAGCCCACATAGGTGCATACAGCGTTAAAAGTAACCAAGATGAGCGTTTGTAAGAACGCATGCGTTCTTACAGAGTTGCCAAGCGCGTGCGCAAGCGCCGAAGTACGGACGTAAGCCCACATAGGTGCTTACAGTGTCAAAAGTAACCAAGTTAAGCGTTTGTAAGAACGCATGCGTTCTTACGGAGTAGACAGGCGTGTGCACAAGCGCTGAAGTACGGACGTAAGCACACATTGGTGCTTACAGTGTCAAAAGTAACCAAGATGAACGTTTGTAAGAACGTATGCGTTCTTATGGAGCAGACAGGGCGAGTACGAGCATCCAAGATAGCGTCATGTGCGATCGCCGAAGTACGGATGTAAGCCGAAATAGGTGCTTACAGTGTTAAAAGTAACCAAGTTGAGCGTTTGTTAGAACGTATGCGTTCTTACAGAGTTGTCAGGCGTGTACACAAGCGCCGACGAATGGCTGTAAGCACACATAGGTGCTTACATCGTAAAAAGTAACCAAGATGAGCGTTTGTAAGAACGTATACGTTCTTACAGAGTTGTCAGGCGTTTGCGCAAGCGCCGACGAATGGCTGTAAGCACACATAGGTGCTTACAGTGTCAAAAGTAACCAAGATGAGCGTTTGTAAGAACGTATGCGTTCTTACAGAGTTGTCAGGCATGTGCGCAAGCGCCGACGAATGGCTGTAAGCATACATTGGTGCTTACAGTGTCAAGAGTATCCAAGATGAGCGTCTGTAAGAACGTGTACGTTCTTACGGGGCAGACAAGGTGTGTGCACAAGCCTCCTAGTTAGTGTCATTCATGTGCGAGCGCCGAAGTACGGACGTAAGCACACATTGGTGCTTACAGCGTTAAAAGTAACCAAGATTAGCGTTTGTAAGAACACATACGTTCTTACGGGGAAGACAAGGCGTGTGCACAAGTCTCCAAGTTGTGTCATTCATGTGCGAGCGCCGAAGTACGTAAGTAAGCATACATTGGTGCTTACTGTGTCAAAAGTAACCAAGATGAGCGTCTGACAGAACGTATGCGTTCTTACAGAGCAGTCAGGCGTGTACACGAGCGTCCAAGTTAGCGTTAGGTACGAGCGCCTAAATAGGGCAGTAAGCCCACAGATAGGCGCTTACTGCCAGCGCCTAAATTCGTGTTGAGCGTCTGTAGCCATGCATACGTTTTTACGAAACGTTGATGCTTGTATAGTGAGCCACAGCTAGCGCATGCCGTGTATCTTTTTGAATTGCTCGGGGCTTAGTCCCTCTAGCCGCCGAAAGACGGAGCTGAAATAGCTAGGAGAATCAAAGCCGACGCGATGTGCGATCTCATGCATCTTGATTTCGCTTTCGCGGAACATGAGCTCCTTGCTCCGATTGACGCGCTCTCGGTTCACATACTCCATCGGGCGCATTTTCAGCGATTTTTTGAACAGCAGACATAAGTATTGTGGCGTTACTTCCATGCAGCCTGCCAAATCCTTTATCGTAATGAGCTCGCTATAGTGTGCCTCGATGTATTGCAGGACAGGCCGAAGCTTCAAATAATTTTGTTCCACGGAATTGGTGCTCACTAGAATAACCTTCATCAAATCAAGCAAAAACATGTAAACCAGCTTCGAGCATTCGAGCCCAAGGAAGGAACGTCCGGATTGCGTCATGGCGTAAATATTTTTCATATGGGTAACAATCATATCATGATCAGCGGTTGAATAGACACCAGATTGCGTGATACCGGCCTGCCGGAACAGCTTGTCGGATAAATCGCCGCGGAAGCTCATCCAAATGACATCCCAAGGCTCTTGGATGGAGAAATACTGATGCTGCTCGTTCGGAAATAAGCAGAATCCTTGCCCGGCGCGAACAGTCATCCGTTGATCGCCCACATGCAGCTCTCCAGCGCCGCTAATGACCTGAAGCCATTGAAAATGCGGATATCCATTGGGCCGATCAATCGACTCTTGGTTGCTCCAATGCCCGATACTTGTCAAATAAACGGGTAGCATGGTGTCTGTCTCGGTCAAAATGGGAAAAACCATTGTATCGATGTTTATGACCCCCTGTTTCATATTTTGAAAGCCATGCGAAAATACTGTTATATAGTTACTTATATGAACGAGTTATAATATGAATATCATTATAGTATATCCAATAACCGCTGCAAACTAGATGAAACTGGAGGACGCTCAAATGACTTTGAAATTCCCGCCGATTAGTTCTAAAATTCCGCAAATGCTGCATGGTGCAGACTATAACCCCGATCAATGGCAGAAGCACCCTGAGGTGCTGGCCGAAGATATCCGCCTCATGAAGCTAGCTCACTGCAATGTGATGTCCGTAGGGATTTTCGCATGGATGGCGATTGAGCCTGAGGAAGGCGTTTTCACGTTTGAATGGCTTGATACGCTGCTGGATACATTCGCTGCTAACGGCATTTACGCATTGCTGGCTACTCCAAGCGGCGCGCGTCCGATATGGATGTCGCAGAAATATCCAGAGGTGCTGCGCGTAGCTCCGAATGGCATTCGCAATTTGCACGGCGCACGCCACAACCACTGCTTCAGCTCGCCTGTATACCGCGAGAAGGTCACCATCATGAATACGAAGCTTGCCGAACGTTATTCGGATCACCCTGCGGTGATTGGCTGGCATATATCCAACGAATACAGCGGCGAATGCCATTGTAATTTTTGCGAGGACGCATTCCGCGGCTGGCTCAAAAATAAATATGAAACGATCGACGCGCTTAACGATGCTTGGTGGACGACATTCTGGAGCCATACGTACACGGACTTCGGCCAAATTGAGTCTCCAACAGAGCGCGGAGAGAAGGCCGTTCATGCACAGAACGTCGACTGGAGAAGATTCGTAACGGACCAAACGGTTGATTTCTGCCGGAATGAAATCGAACCGCTGCGCGCAGCGAACAGCGAGCTACCGATTACGACGAATTTCATGCTCGATTTTGAACCGTTGAACTATTGGAAATTTACGGATCTTCTCGATATGATCTCTTGGGATGCTTATCCGACTTGGCATGACAATGGCGGCGACGACAGCGAGCTGGCAGCTTGGATCGGCTTCAACCATGACGTGTTCCGCTCATTAGGGGGCGGCAAGCCGTTCATGCTGATGGAAAGCACGCCAAGCATGACGAACTGGCAGCCGGTAAGCAAGGTGAAGCGTCCAGGGATGCATATGCTGTCCTCGCTTCAAGCGGTAGCGCATGGCTCGGATACGGTTCAGTATTTCCAGTGGCGCAAGAGCAGAGGCTCAAGCGAGAAACTTCACGGCGCGGTCGTTGACCATGTCGGCCATGAGCATACGCGCGTGTTCCGCGACGTTGCCGAACTTGGCGCGACGCTTGAGAAGCTGAATGAAGTCGTCGGCACTTCAGTTAAGCCGGAGGTTGCACTCATTTACGATTGGGAAAACCGCTGGGCAGTGAAGGATTCGCAAGGTCCGCGCAACGGCGGCCTGCACTACGAGGAAACGGCGAAACGTCATTATCGTCCGTTCTGGGATTTGGGCGTTCCTGTCGATATTATCGATTCCGAATGCAGCTTTGACAACTATAAGGTGCTTGTTGCGCCAATGCTTTATATGGTTCGCAAAGGCGTTGGCGAACGCATCGAGCGCTTCGTTGAGAATGGCGGCATCTTCATCGCTACCTATTGGAGCGGGATCGTTGATGAGAACGACCTTTGCTTCCTAACGGGCTTCCCTGGGCCGCTTCGCAAGACGCTTGGCATTTGGTCGGAGGAGATTGATGCCTTGCATGACCATGACTCGAACCGAGTGGTGCTGAATGAAAATAACGCGCTTGGACTAAGCGGTGAATACACTGCGAAGGAACTTTGCGATCTGATCCATCTGGAGGGAGCAGAAGCGCTTGCGGTATACGGCGAGGATTTCTACGCTGGACGTCCGGCCTTGACAGTTAATCGTCTAGGAGCGGGTAAGGCTTATTATATTGCTTCCCGCAATGATGCGGCCTTCACGACAGATTTGATCACGAAAATCGTGGAGCAAGAGGGAATTAAACGCGTGCTTGAAACCGACTTGCCGGATGGCGTAACCGCGCAATTGCGGACTGACGGCCAGAATGATTATGTATTCGTATCAAACTTCAGCGCGAATGCAGTGTCTATTAACTTGGATAGCCGCAGCTATTCCGATTTGCTTACTGGCGATGCTGCCGGCGAGCGTGTGGCGCTAGATGCTTACAGCGTCCGTATTTTGAAACGCAGTTCGAATTAACTATTAAAAAAATAGGCTGTGTGTACCGTACAGGTTTCTGTACAGTACGCACAGCCTTTTTTTCGTGCCGCTATATCATGTTCCAGGCAATAGTAAATATGGCATGGGCCTGCGCGGAGTACAGATCGATTTTTGCGGAATTTATTTAAAAATCTGTCGAATTTAACATTCCGATAACATTTCTGCACATTGCTGTTGATGCTTGCGACCTATAGTGAGTTCAGAAGGAAATAGAAGGAAGGGTGATGGCGAGTGACATCGACTGTTCTGGAGAAAGAAAACCGTTCTGTTAACGAGCAAAATGAAGGTACTGATCCGAACGCACCACTTAACGGACATCAGGAGCAGCAAGCGGCTGCCGAGCAAACACAGGAGCTACATAAAGTTGCCGGACAAGCTCAGAAGCACAATGAAGCAGAGAAGCAAGAGGCGGATAAGAAAACAAAGAAGGAAGCGAAGGAATGGCCAGCCGCAAAGCAGCCAGTCTCGCAAGCGGTGCGTTTGACGGATTTCTTGCGCCAAGCACCGACGATAAGCGCAGAGCGAACCTGCCGAGAAACGATATCGGTGTTCAAGAAGCATCCGGAAAGCGAATGCATCATTGTAACGAACGAGCAAGGGGCTCCGATCGGGTTAATGATGCGCAATCACTTTTTCTTGAAGCTGGGCCATCGTTTTAGCGCCGATCTTTATGATGACAAACCGATTACAAAGCTGATGGACGCAGCGCCGCTGTTCGTCGATCATGACGATGAACCGCAGCAGCTAATCGATAGCGCGCTAAGCCGCGATGACCGCGTACTCTACGATTGCGTGATCGTTACCGCCAACAATGGACTGGCAGGCGTATTGACCGTATCCGATATGTTGAAGCTCTCCAGAATGCTCCAGCAGGAGGCAGTGGACGTCCAGAAAAATACGATACGCTCTGCTGAGAAGCGAGTGAAGGATATAGAGCATGCGGTAAGCAGCGTTCGTACGTCAACCGCGCAAGGCGAGTCGCTCTCGGTAGAAATGGTCGATCTGACGCTTACCGGGAAGAATGAGCTGGATAAGGTGACGCAAGCCTTTGGAGCGATTGCCACCCATTCACAGCAGCAGGAAAAACGCATGAATGACCTGCAGTCGGAAGCCGGCTCGATCAGCAAGGTTTCCTCTCAGATCAAGGAGCTCGCAGAGCAAAGCAATCTGCTTGCTCTTAATGCTTCTATAGAAGCAGCGCGGGCAGGCCAGCATGGGCTTGGCTTTGCGGTAGTCGCGGGCGAGGTCATGAAGCTGGCCAGCCAAACGAAGCAGTTCGCGAATGAAATCACGACCTTAACGAAAACCGTCGTAGAAGCAATCTCGCAAACGACGGCGCTGGCACATGCGGGACGGAGCGAGACGATAGCGAGCGAATCGCATGTTAACGAGGCGGTCGAAGCCTTTAATCGCTTGTTTCGCGCCGCTGCCGATAACCGGAAAAGCAGCGAACAAATCGGCTTATTGTCCGAGCAGGCGCATCAGCAAGCGATTCATGTAGCTGACGAAATGGAAAAACTGCAGCAATCTTATTTTTAACATGGAGTTTACAAAAACAGAATACGAGGTTTACAAACGGCTAGTAGTATAAGAGGCACGGGGGATGACCCTGAGAGACAAAATAAGAGGAGTGGTAGAGTTGTTAAAGAAAAAAGGCTTTAAGGGGATCTTGATGTTGTCGATGGTGGTGCTGCTCGCATTTGCGGCTGCATGCGGTAATAATACAAACGGTGCAAATACAGGTTCAGAAAATACAGGCGCTTCGAACAATGCAGCTACAAACGCACCAACCGAAGAAGCAGTGAAATTGTCAGGCGAAATCAAAATCGACGGATCAAGCACCGTGTTCCCACTTACGGAAGCAGCAGCCGAAGAATTCAACAAAGAGCACACAGACGTACGCGTACCTGTTGGCGTATCCGGTACGGGCGGCGGCTTTAAACAGTTCTGTGCAGGCGAAATCGCAATTGCAGATGCTTCCCGCACAATCAAAGAAGAAGAAGCAACGGCTTGTAAAGATGCAGGCATCGAGTACACCGAGCTTTCCGTAGCATTTGACGGCTTGTCCGTAGTCGTAAGCAAAGACAATGATTTTATCGACCACTTGACGGTTGAAGAGCTTAACAAAATTTTCGTTACAGGCAGCACGGTAGCTACTTGGAAAGACGTTCGCGACACATTCCCTGCCGAGCCGATCGTTATGTTCTCCCCAGGCGCTGATTCCGGTACTTATGATTATTTCAATGAAGCCATTCTTGATAAAGCCGGCATTCGCAACGATAAAGCAATCAGCTTCTCTGAAGATGACAACGCGCTAGTTCAAGGCGTAGCAGGCAGCAAATACGGCATTGGCTACTTCGGCTTCGCTTACTTCGAAGAAAACCAAGACAAATTGAAAGTCGTTCCGGTTGACGGCGGCAGCGGCGCAATTGCACCGACTTACGACACGATCAAAGATGGAAGCTACGCTCCATTGTCCCGTCCACTCTTCATCTATGTAAGCAACAAAGAGCTTGAGCGTCCAGAAGTGAAAGAGTTCGCGAAATACTACATTAACAACATCGGGAAATTTGCAGGCGAAGTTGGCTATGTATCTCTTCCGGATGAACAATACGCAACTGAAGCTGCAAAAATCCAATAATCATTAAACGTGTCTAAATGAAAATGTGGTGTCTCGAGGGACATCACATTTTTCACGGCACATATGTAAACGAATTGTAAAGGCAAGAAGGAGGACGCCGCAATGCCAAGGCAAGGGCTGCAAACGGTCAATAAAGCTCAAACATTAAGCAAGGAAGCCTATGACTTCAAAAATAAACGCGTTAGCATCATGAATAAAGTGATGCCGATCCTATTGTTCCTATGTGCTTCCGTATCCGTTCTAACTACAATAGGCATCGTCGTCACGCTCATCTCGGAAACG
Organism: Paenibacillus sp. J22R232; assembly: GCF_056269165.1. Classification (NCBI taxonomy): domain Bacteria; kingdom Bacillati; phylum Bacillota; class Bacilli; order Caryophanales; family Paenibacillaceae; genus Paenibacillus; species Paenibacillus sp. J22R232. The sequence continues at coordinate 134,002 of NZ_JBWDNK010000013.1, forward strand.
TATCAGTTTTTTCAGAAAATACCGATTTTTGATTTCTTGTTTGGGACCAAATGGTCACCGTTAATCCCGCCCAAAAGCTTCGGTGTTCTGCCGCTCTTGTCAGGCACGTTAATGATTACGTTCATTGCCTGTTTAGTCGCGATTCCGCTTGGCCTTGCCAGTGCCATCTACTTATCGGAATACGCGCCCAAACGGGTCCGTAAAATCGTCAAGCCTATCCTAGAGGTGCTGGCTGGCGTACCTACGATCGTATACGGTTATTTCGCCCTAAGCCTGATAACGCCGCTTATTCAAAGCATCTTCAACAGCGCCGGCGTGTTCAACGCGTTAAGCGCAGGAATCGTAGTTGGTATCATGATCATTCCAATGGTTTGCTCACTCAGCGAGGACGCGATGTCTTCGGTGCCGCGTACTTTGCGTGACGGTGCGTATGCCCTTGGCGCTACAAGATTTGAAGTTGCTTTGAAAATCGTCGTGCCAGCTGCTTTCTCAGGAATCGTCGCATCTGCAGTGCTTGCGTTCTCAAGAGCAATCGGCGAGACGATGATCGTTACGGTTGCGGCGGGCTCAACGCCTAACATGACCGCCAATCCGCTCGACAGCATCCAGACGATGACCGCTTACATTGTTCAGGTCAGCCTTGGAGACACGCCGCACGGAACGATTGAGTACGGATCGATCTTCGCGGTCGGCATGACGCTGTTCGTCATTACATTCCTGCTCAATATTCTTGCCCAGTACATTGCAAGAAAATTCAGGGAGGAGTACTAAGATGAACATATTCCAAGATGCGAACCGCAAGCAAATCGCCAATCGTCGGAGGACGGACTGGATGCTGCATATCCTATTCGTCGTAGCGACCTCAATCGGCGTACTCGCCTTGTGCGCACTTATCGTAGACATACTCATAGATGGTATTTCCAGACTGCAGCCAGACCTGTTCACGAATTTCCCTTCCCGCAAAGCGGAAGGATCGGGTATGAAGTCGGCGCTCGTCGGCACGATCTATATGCTGCTAATCATGGCGCCGATTTCATTCATCTTCGGTGTTGGCGCGGCTATCTACCTGGAGGAATACGCAAAAAAAGGCCGTATCACAAGGATGATTCAGCTAAATATCAGTACGCTTGCGGGCGTTCCATCCATTGTCTACGGCATTCTCGGCTTGACCCTGTTCGTACGGCTTCTGTCGCTTGACCGCAGCCTCATCGCTGGCGCGCTTACGATGACGCTGCTGGTGCTTCCCATTATTATCGTTTCGGCGCAGGAGGCGATTCGCGCCGTTCCGAAATCGCGCCGCGATGCATCGTTTGCGCTCGGCGCGACCAAATGGCAAACCGTTTCCCGTTCGGTTATGCCATCGGCTCTTCCAGGCGTGCTCACTGGCGTCATTCTTGCCATGTCGCGGGCAATCGGCGAGACGGCACCGCTCGTTATGATTGGCGCGCTTACGTACGTTGCCTTTTTGCCGGACGGTCTCAAGGATTCCTTTACCGTTATTCCGATTCAAGTGTATAACTGGCTGTCGAAGCCTCAGCTCGAATTCAAGGAGCTTGCGGCAAGCGGTATTATCGTGCTGCTCGCGCTCTTGCTGCTGATGAACTTCTCGGCTATCCTGCTCCGCAACAAATACCAGAAGAACGTGTAAGGCGCTGCCGGCACAAGCACACCATTTTAGGAGGAAAACGACATGGAAGCACTTATTAACATTAACAAGCTGAATTTATTTTACGGCGCTTTCCACGCTTTGAAGGATGTATCGCTTACGATTCCCGAGAAAGCCATTACGGCTTTCATCGGACCGTCCGGCTGCGGCAAATCGACGCTGCTTCGTACGCTCAACCGGATGAACGACATGATCCCGGGCACGCGCATCGAAGGCGGGATAGCTATCGGCGGGACCGAGATCTACTCGAATGAGGTAGATGTTGAGACACTTCGCAAAAAAGTCGGAATGGTGTTCCAACAGCCGAATCCTTTTCCGAAATCCATCTACGACAACGTGGCATACGGACCGCGCCTGCACGGCATCACAAGCAAGCGCGAGCTCGATGAAATCGTGGAAACGAGCTTGAAATCAGCCGTGCTTTGGGAAGAAGTCAAGGATCATTTGAAGCGTTCAGCCTTCGGTCTGTCCGGCGGACAGCAGCAGCGTCTCTGCATCGCACGCGCCCTTGCCGTCAATCCGAACATCCTGCTCATGGATGAGGCAACTTCTGCGCTTGACCCGATCTCCACGCTCAAGATCGAGGAGCTTGCCCAGGAGCTGAAGGATAAATATACGATCGTGATGGTTACTCACAACATGCATCAGGCAGCCCGCGTATCCAACCAAACCGTGTTCTTCCTGAACGGGGAAGTCATTGAATATTCGGACACGGAGAAGCTGTTCTCCAATCCGACGGACCAGCGCACGGAAGATTATATCAGCGGTCGCTTCGGCTAAGCCGTAGTTAGCCATAAATGCAACATAATTTGTAGGAGGAATGCCGTTGTGATGACCACACGCAAAGAGTTTGACCAGGGATTGGAGCATCTTCATAACCTGTTGATCGACATGGGTACGTTCGTGGAAAAAGCGCTCGTTGAGTCAATGGAAGCGCTGAAATCGGTTGACGTTTCCCGTGCCAAGCAGGTCATTGCGAAGGATCCGTCGCTGAACCAAATGGAAGAGAAGATTACAGAAATCGGCTCGAAGCTTATCGCGACGCAGCAGCCGGTTGCTAAGGACCTTCGCCGTATTTTGTCCGCGTTCAAGATTGCAAGCGATTTGGAGCGGATGGGTGATCTGTCTGTGGATATCGCCAAAGTTGTTCTTCGTCTGGAGGGCCAGGAGCTCATTAAGCCATTGATTGATTTGCCCCGAATGGCGGAAATCGTTCAGCTTATGACCTATGAATCCATTCAGTCCTTTATACAGGAGAACGTGGATTTGGCGTACAAAATGGCGAAGGACGACGATCAGGTCGATGCCCTTTACGGTCAAATTACGCGCGAGCTATATTCCCTTATGATGGAGAATCCTCGAAACATTACGCAATCTTCGCTGCTGAGCTTCGTTGGCCGTTATTTGGAGCGGTTCGGCGACCATGCAACGAACATCGGCGAGAGCGTCGTATATCTCGTTACGGGCAATAGACCGGATTTGAACGTGTAGCAAAATGTTCCTCTATAAAAACCGTCGAAGCAATCATGCTTGGACGGTTTTTATATTTTCAGGCCATTCGAACTATATCGTGTCGAATTTTACCGAAAATTAACATATCTATGCATCTCTATTCACAATCGACTGGTAAAGTAAGGGTCAAAGGTATTGAAATAGACGAAATTCGATCGAGGGGAATGGCATGAATGGAGTCGGGGTTGGGTTATTCAATCGGGATATGCTCCGTAGCATTAAAGAGCGCTGGCATGAAGGCGGCATAGGAGTCATTTATGTTCGGTTTCGGCTAGGGAACGCGGCGGCGGAGAACGCTTTGCAGATGTGGGAAAGCGAAGAAACGGCTTTATTTTGGCGGCAAAGGCTGGAATGGGATTACTTTTTTCTGATCGACCGCAAGCAGAAGGACGAGCCGATCATCAAGGTGATCGAAAAGGCGCTTGAGCGTCTGTATGGGAAGCTTCGCAAAGCCGTGTCCAATCCGGAGAAGGAGCATGGAGCAGAGCATGAGGTAGAGGTGAGCATCGGCATGTCTACCGCATTCCCCCCTGCAACAGGCCGCTCCTCGGAGGCGGTTGTATACCGGATGCTGCTCGATGCGATGGAGCACAGCGCTTATAACGTATCGCTTGGCAGGGAGCGCAAGGAAGCAGGCACGGCTGGCGTGCTGAGCCAAGCTGGTTACGGATTATCAGCTGCGGCAAGTGAAACGGTCATCCAGCAGGATTTGACGGGTAGCCATGGAAGATCGGTTCGGATCGGCACGTTGGCGGTCCCGTTCCCGGTTTTTCCTGCCAGGGCCAGAGTGTCCGAGGTCGCCTATTTATTTGATACGAATGCGAAAGCGCAAGGCGCGGTTATTGTGGATCAAGGAAGGCCGATCGGCATACTCATGAAGGAAAAGCTGCATCAGATGCTTGCCGGTCAATTCGGTCTTCCGCTTTACTGGAACCGTCCTGTAGAGCGAATCATGAATAACCAGCCGCTTATCGTGGATGAACAGCTGTCCGTCGAGCATGTATCGCAGCTTGCAATGGCGCGTGAATTCTCGCAGCTGTACGATGTCGTGCTCATTACGAAGGACGGTCAAATGGCAGGGGCGGCCTCCATCCGTTCCATTCTGGAATGCATGACAACGCTCCGCACGGAAGCGGCACGCACTGCTAATCCGCTCACAGGCCTGCCAGGCAATGAAGAAATTCAGCTGGAGCTGAGCCGGCGAATCGGCGAAAAGGAGCCATTCGCAGTCATTTATGCGGATTTGGATTATTTCAAATGGTATAACGATTGTTTTGGCTTCGGGATGGGCGATAATTTAATACGCTATTTGGGCGAGTTATTGCGCAGGGAGCTTGATCTCCTCGGCGGAAGCGATGATTTTATCGGTCATATCGGCGGGGATGATTTCATTGCGGTAACCAAGTCATCACTAGCCGAAAGCTTGTGCGAGGCGCTGATTAAGCGATTCGATCAAGGTATAAAAGCATTTTATGGCGGCGTTGAGGTCACGAGCGTAGAGGACCGTCACGGAAACCCCGTTGAACAGGAGGGAGTGACGCTCTCTTTGTCACTTATGCTGTGGGACGGCATGGTGCCGCTAGCGACGGAGGAAATTCCAAGACGGGCGGCCATGCTGAAGAAGCAGGCGAAGGCGCTGAAGGGCAGCATCTGCGTCAAGGATCACATTTCAGGAATGCATCATGGAGAGGAACGGAACCGAAATTGAGACAAGTACGGGACATATGGCGGCTAAACGGAGCGGACAACGAAAGCACCGGCCATCTTGGCATAATCTATTTGTCATGGCAGCTTTCCTCCGACGATCAGAAGGACAGCATTGCCTCGTTGCATGAGCGGTGGCGCGAATTCGCGGAGCGCTTGGCGGAGGAAGCTTTTAACAGTTCATTGTTGTATGAGGGGCTTCAATGGGTGAAGGAGGATCTCTTCATACATATGCGATTGCCGGCAGGCCAAGCGAAGCTGCTGGAGGGCTGGCTGCTTGAGCTTGCCCATAAGCATACGACGGAGTGGGAGCAGCGTTTTATCGACGGGTTGGACAGAATAGCCTCGGACAGCATGGAAGCACGGCTGCATGTCGGCGTCGCCGTTGCGTCGAATGATACGAATACGGCTGACGGATTGGTCTGGTATGAGGTGATGAAAAAAGCGATCCTGCACGGCCAAGCAGCGGATGCGATGGAGCGCAGCATGAAGCGGCGCGCAATCGACCGGATCATTCACGATCGGATGATTTATCCGGTGTATCAGCCGATCGTATCGCTTCAGCAGCAAGGGAAAATATTCGGATATGAGTCGTTAACGAGAACGGAGGACCGCTCTTGGTTCGCAGGACCGATGGATTTGTTCCTGTTCGCGGAGAAAGAAGGGTTGACGTACAGCTTGGACCGGCTAGCTAGAGAGAAGGCGATAGACGGCTGCATCCCGCTTGCGCCCGATCAGAAGCTGTTCATCAATGTGATGGCGCAAATTATGGAAGATCCCAGCTTCTCGCCGGGCCAAACGTTAAGCTTGCTCGAGCAGCATAAACTTTCGCCGCATCATGTCGTATTCGAAATAACGGAGCGGAATTCGATTGCGGATTTCGGAACGGTCAAAAAAGCGCTGGAGCATTACCGAAGCCAGGGCTATCAAATCGCGATAGATGACGTTGGCGCGGGTTATTCCTCTTTGCAGTCAATCGTGGAGCTGCGTCCGGACTATTTGAAGGTCGACCGCTCCATCGTTCAGAACATCCATCTCGACGAGATGAAGGAGCATATCTTGAATACATTGATTCAGCTTGCGCTCAAAATGGACATTTCGGTCATTGCCGAAGGAATCGAGCTGGAGGAGGAGCTGGCGAAGGTTCGCGAAATGGGTGTCCAATATGCCCAGGGCTATTTGCTGGGACGGCCAGCACCGTTCGATTCGAATAAGCTATAATCGTTAAGGATAGGCTTTCCTTAGGCAGCGATGCTTGGGGAAAGCCGTTTTTGTGCTATAATGGAACGTATGAAAGCTACATAAAGAAGGTGTGATTCCTTATGGAAAAATGGATGCTCATTGATGGAAATAGTATCATATACCGCGCGTTTTTTGCGATTCCGCCGCTCACGAATTCGTCCGGCAGCCATACGAACGCGATATTCGGATTTACGACCATGCTGCTCAAGCTGCTGGAGCAGGAAAAACCGACGCATGTGCTGGTCGCGTTCGATGCCGGAAAGGTTACGTTCCGCCACGAAGGCTATGCGGAATACAAAGGCGGAAGGCAGAAGACGCCGCCTGAGCTGTCGGAGCAATTCCCCGTGCTCAAAGAGCTGCTGGGCGCTTTTAATATTTCGCAGTACGAGCTGGCCGGATATGAGGCGGATGACATTATCGGCACGCTAACGAAGGCTGCCGACGACAAAGGCGTCGAGACATTCGTCGTAACCGGGGACAAGGATATGCTGCAGCTTGCCTCCGATAAGGTGACGATCGCGGTTACGCGCAAAGGTGTCAGCGAGGTTGACCTGTATACGCCTGAAGCTATCCAAGAAAAATACGGACTGGTGCCGATGCAGATTATCGATCTGAAGGGCCTGATGGGCGATGTCTCCGATAATATCCCGGGCGTACCCGGCGTTGGAGAGAAGACGGCGCTGAAGCTGCTGCATGAGCACGGCACAGTAGAGAATGTCCTTGCCAACCTGGACAAGCTGAAGGGGAAACTGAAGGAAAACATCGAGACGCATAAGGACGATGCGGAGATGAGCAAGAAGCTGGCGACGATCTTCCGCGAGGTGCCGTTCGAGAAAAGCATAGACGAGCTCAGCTATGCGGGTTATGACGGGCCCAAGCTGGCCGAAGCTTTCCGCAAACTCGAATTCAAGTCATTGATTGAGCGGCTGCAGCTTGGGGCGGAAGCAGGCGATATGGAAGAAGAAGCGCAGGCCGCAGCGGCAGACCTGTCGATCCATGTGATTGAATCCGAGGAGCATAAGGACGCGCTTGACCGACTGGTAGGCATACTCGGCAAAACAGATAAAAACGGCCTCTACATCGAAGCGATTGGCGAAAACCCGCATCATGCTGAGCTGATCGGTCTCGCAATTGCTGCGGAAGATGCCGTATTCGCAATGCCTTACTCGGTGTTAAAGCAACCTTTTGCAGCTAAGCTGCGCGACTGGCTGGAACAAGCGGACAAGCCCAAATACGGCTTTGACCTGCATAAGGTGGAGCTTGCGCTCAAATGGAGCGGAATTGTCTTCGAGGGCTCAGCCTTCGACGTCCAGCTCGCCGCATACCTGCTTGACCCAACCGAAGCGAGCCAGACGCTGAGCGGCATCAACGAGAAGCAAGGACTGTCCCTGCTGCCGCCGGATGAAGCGGTATACGGGAAGGGCGCGAAGTTCAAAGTGCCGGATGCGGATACGTTATACCGGCATTTGGCTCTGAAGGCGGAAGCGGTTCGGAAGCTGGTGCCGCTGTTAACCGAGGAGCTCGGCAATACGGGAATGAGCAAGCTTTATTTTGACATGGAGCATCCCTTGTCCCGTATACTCGCCGGTATGGAGTTCCAGGGCATCAAGGTGAAATCCGAGGAGCTGGAGGCGCTTGGCCGGAACCTGGAGGGGCAGCTTACGACGATCATTAGCAACGTGTACAAGCTCGCCGGGATGGAATTCAACATTGGTTCACCTAAGCAGTTAGGCGAGGTTTTGTTCGAGAAGCTGGGACTGCCCGCCAAGAAAAAGACGAAAACAGGCTATTCAACGGATGCAGAGGTGCTTGAGGAGCTTGCTCCTTATCATGACATTATTCCGCTCATCCTGCATTACCGCCAGCTCTCCAAGCTGCAGTCCACTTATGTAGAAGGGCTGCTGAAGGAGGTACGCAAGGAAACGGGCAAGATCCATACCTATTACCGCCAGACGATTGCAGCTACGGGCCGACTAAGCAGCCAGTTCCCGAACCTGCAGAATATTCCGATCCGCTTGGAAGAAGGACGCCAAATCCGCAAGGCATTCGTCCCGTCTGAGCCTGGCTGGTCCATTGTCGCAGCCGACTATTCGCAGATTGAGCTACGCGTGCTTGCCCACATTGCAGATGACGAGAACATGAAGGAAGCTTTCATACACGATATGGATATCCATACGAAGACGGCGATGGATGTGTTCGGCGTAACCGCGGAAGAGGTGGACTCCAATATGCGCCGCTCGGCGAAGGCGGTTAACTTCGGTATCGTCTATGGCATCAGCGATTTTGGCTTGTCGCAGAATCTGGGCATTACGCGTAATGAGGCAGGAAAGTTTATCGCGGATTACAAAGAAGTATTCAAAGGCGTTCGCCAATATATGCATGATATCGTGCAGCAAGCTAAGCGCGACGGCTACGTGGCGACGCTGCTGGAGCGCAGGCGTTATCTGAACGACATTAACGCTTCCAATTTCAACCTTCGTTCCTTTGCGGAGCGGACGGCGATGAATACGCCTATTCAGGGTACGGCAGCCGATATTATCAAGCTGGCGATGGTGCATATGGACGCGACACTGCGCGAGCGCAAGCTGAAGAGCCGCATGCTGCTGCAGGTACACGATGAGCTCGTATTCGAAGTGCCGCAGGAGGAGCTGGAGCTGATGAAGACGCTGGTGCCGGAAGTCATGGCTGGCGCGCTTAAGCTGGACGTTCCGCTTAAGGCCGATATGAGTTTCGGTGACAATTGGTATGAAGCAAAGTAACCCGCTGGCGCGCTGTTTCGGGTATAATGGTTGTTGAGGTGAGGAGAAAATGCCTGAATTGCCAGAGGTAGAAACCGTTAGAAGAACATTGATCGAACTTGTCGCGGGAAAACGAATCCAGTCCGTTACGGTTAAACTCCCGCGTATTATACAGCGCCCTGCTGAGCCCGAGCAGTTCGCAGATGCTTTGGCCGGACATACGATCCAAACCGTTGAGCGCCGCGGCAAATTTCTGCGGATCATCCTGGACGGTCTCGTCCTGGTCTCGCATTTGCGCATGGAAGGCCGCTATGGCGTGTTCCCTTCGGATGAGCCGATCGAGCTGCATACGCATGTGATATTCCATTTCGAGGACGGTACGGATCTCCGCTACAAGGACGTGCGACAATTCGGCACGATGCATCTGTTCGCAGCAGGGCAGGAGCTGGAGCTGCCGCCGCTGAACAAGCTGGGGATAGAGCCGCTTGAGCCGGACTTTACCGTTGAATTGCTGCGAAGCAAGCTGGAGAAGCGGGCAACGAAAATTAAGCCTCTGCTGCTCAATCAAGAGCATATTGTCGGACTTGGCAACATTTATGTGGATGAAGCGCTGTTTCAGGCTCGCATTCATCCAGAGCGTTCCCCCGGTTCACTGAAGCCGGCAGAGTGGAAACGGTTGTACGAGGCAATAAGGTCGACGCTTGCGCATGCGGTAGAAGCAGGCGGTTCATCGATCAAGTCTTACGTGAACGGGCAAGGTGAGATGGGGATGTTCCAGCATCAACTGCTCGTCTACGGCAAGAAGGATGAGCCATGCCCGAACTGCTCGAGACCGATTCATAAATTCGTCGTTGGCGGAAGAGGCACGCATATTTGCAGTAAATGCCAGACATTGGAGGAAGCAGGACAGGCCAAGGCAAAGTAGCTTTTTGGATCGACAAGCACAGACAAATACTCCCCGCATATGATAGATGTGTTACGAACAATAGGCGAATGACTACTCACAGCATCTGAGTGAGCCGGATATTCGCCGTGCGGGGAGGGACTTTACGATTGTTCGCGCATGTTGCTTCATTGTTAGTGCTTGCTTTTGCCGTTAGCTTGGATGGATTCGGTGTTGGCGTTACGTACGGCTTGCGGAGAATTCGCATCCCAATGCTGTCGGTACTTATCATTGCTTGCTGCTCGGGTTTGATTATTTATTTATCCATGCAGGTTGGCGGCCTGCTGACCAGTTTTCTGTCCGAATTCGCTGCGCGGCTCATTGGTGCCTGCGTGCTCATTCTCATCGGAGGCTGGGCGCTGCTGCAGCTTAGAAAAGGAAAGCATGCTGACGAGCCGGGCGATTCCGAGGATGCTTCGCGGCTTGAGAGTGCAGCGGCGGCTGAAGGCAGTCCGCATGCCCATGCGGGCGAGATCGCGAGCGCTGCCCTAGTTGTCATGGTTGAGCTGAAGCGGCTGGGTCTGGTCATTCAGATTCTAAGAACGCCGCAAGCTGCCGATGTCGACAAATCCGGAACGATCTCCGCATCGGAAGCGGTCATGCTTGGCGTGGCGTTGTCGCTTGATGCATTCGGTGCCGGTCTTGGAGCAGCATTGATCGGTTTGCCTTCCTTGCTGACGGCTTTGACGATCGCGGCTGCAAGTGCCATCTTCTTGATAGGGGGCATGCGTTTCGGCTTTCGCTTCTCGGGCTGGAGAGGCATGCAAACATTATCTTTGCTTCCAGGCATATTATTGATCATGATGGGAATCATGAAGCTGTTATAATTAGAGGTGAAATGGATGAGAATCGGATTAACCGGCGGTATTGCCAGCGGTAAGAGCACTATCGCCAACATGCTGGTGGAACGCGGTGCGCTGCTGGTCGATGCCGATCAAGTCGCAAGAGAGGTCGTGCTTCCGGGCCAGCCGGCACTGGAGGCAATTGCCTCTACGTTTGGACAAGCTGTTATTGAAAGCGACGGCTCTCTTAACCGCAAGGAGCTTGGAGCTATCGTTTTTCAGGATAAAAGCATGCTGAAGAAGCTTGAAGCCATTACGCACCCGGCGATTCGCGCAAGCATGCAGGCGACTATACATACCTACGCGGAACAATTTCCGAACCGGCTGATCATAGCTGACGTGCCGCTGTTGTACGAAACCAAGCAGGAAGAGCTGTATGATGGCATAATGGTCGTCTACGTGCCTGCTGAGCTGCAGAAGGTTCGATTAATGGCGCGGAATCAAGTAACGGAAGAAGAAGCCGTTCGCCGGATAGCGCTGCAGATGGATATTGAACAGAAACGTGCGCTAGCTGACTTTGTCATTGACAACAGCGGATCGCTTGACGAAACGAAACGCCAGCTGGATGCATTCTGGGAAAGTCAGTGCTTGCTATGAGAGTGCTGCTGAAGAAAAGAGTGCTTCTGGTATTGTTGCTGGGGCTGCTGACGATTATGTTTTTGAAATCGGACTGGCTGGCCACGTTGATGTATCCGGTGAAATACAAAGACGATATTCGGGCCAGCGCATCCAATTACGAGGTTGAACCTCATTTGGTTGCCGCGATTATACGCAGTGAAACGAATTACCAGACAGGCAAGGATTCAAAAAAAGGCGCTTTGGGCTTGATGCAAATTATGCCGGATACGGCAGAGTGGGTCGTGAAAAAGGCTGGCTTTCAGGATGTTACGGAGGATACGCTTCGGCATCGCGCGGATGTCAGCATTGAGGTTGGATCTTGGTATTTGAAGTCGTTGAACCAGCAGTTTGATGAGAATATGGTCGCTACCGTCGCTGCGTATAATGCTGGGCCGGGCAATGTTCGGAAATGGCTGGATACGGGCGTGTGGGATGGATCGATGGAAAAGGTAAAGGAAATCCCATTCGGCGAGACGAGGTACTATGTACAGCGGGTTATTTATTATTATAATAAGTATAAGGATTTATATCCTAGCTTTTAATCCAATCGAGCAATTGCCAAATCGAAAATACAATGAAGCCTTGGTGGCCCGCCTCTTCATGGACGGGCCCAGCCAAAGCTTCCGTTATTCATACAACTTTTAATGAATCATTATTTGTATTGACCAGCAAGGGATTGCTCGGCAATTTGCACTAGGCGGCGGGTAATGTATCCCCCGATGGAGCCTGCGTCTTTTGTAGCCATGTTGCCGTAGTATCCGTCTTGCGGAATTGCGATGCCTAGCTCTTGAGCAACTTCATATTTCATTTGATCAAGGGCAGCTGTCGCTTGTGGCACTACCAATTGGTTACTGCTGCGGGATGCGCTCATGTATGTTCACCTCCTTGCGGTTGGTAAAAGTATTATGTGCAAAAATCGAAACTTCATTACAGGAATTACATGGAAATTAAAATTTTTTTTGAATAGCCGATTTATAAGGCATTCCGCGAACAGGAAAGGAGGCAATATCCGTTATGAAATGCCCATACTGCGACTATGCCGGAACGAAAGTATTAGACTCCAGGCCAGCCAACGAGAACAAATCAATCCGCCGTCGACGCGAGTGTGAGAAGTGCAGCCGCCGATTCACAACTTTCGAAATGATTGAAGAAACGCCTCTTATTGTCATCAAGAAGGATGGTAGCCGTGAAGAGTTCAGCCGCGACAAAATTTTGCGCGGTCTCATCCGAGCCTGCGAGAAGCGGCCCGTACCTGTTGAGCGTCTCGAGGTTATCGTATCTGAGGTAGAGAAGGAGCTTCGCACCACGGCACATGCTGAGGTCGACAGCAGCGACATAGGAGCCATCGTCATGAATGAGCTGTATCCGGTGGATGAGGTAGCTTACGTCCGCTTTGCGTCCGTTTATCGTCAATTCAAGGATATCGATATGTTCATGAAGGAGCTTAATAACCTGTTATCCAAGCATCCGCTCAACAGCATGATAGATAAAGATTGACAGATCTTAGCACCATATGCTAAGATCAATCTTGTCGTCATTTGCGCAAATAAGAGGAAATGCTTTACTGCTCAGAAGATGAAAATACCAGCATTAGATTGATTCTGGGGGCTTAGCTCAGCTGGGAGAGCGCTTGCATGGCATGCAAGAGGTCAGCGGTTCGATCCCGCTAGTCTCCACCAAATTAAACACTCAAGCAACCCGGCAGGGTTGCTTTTTTATTGTTGGCTTGGCCGAGATCGAACCAAATTAAGGCGTTCCGCTCGCAGGAAATCGGAAGCGGACAAGCATGGCAAATTCTTACGGGTAGCCTGCCGTTACGTGCATAGAGTACGGAACAATGAGAGTATGACGATCTCTAGTGCAGATGAGATCAGCCGTTTCAGCCATAACAAAGAAAAACTGCCCATCCCTGTCACAGCCAGGTTTGGGCAGATTCTCTTTGTTAGTTGAATGTCTTCAGAAGGCGTTTCGCCGTTCCAATAAAAGCCGGGGAATAGTCCGCGTCTATCATTATGCGATTACTTATTAATCAAATCTGCTTGCTGTAAGAATCTTGTTACAATAGCAGCAGTTTGCGCACGTGATAGGTGAGTTGCTGCTGTTAGATGTTGATTATCGCCTTGCATGATATTGTTCATGACCATAAGTGCGACGGCTTTCTTCGCCCAACCAGCAACTTGTTGACTGTCCTCAAACGAAATTAATGCTTGATCCGCTTCGGAATCCGTCACGGTCGACGCAAGCGAAGTGATCGCCATCGCTCTAGATAAGATGACAGCGGCTTCTTGCCTTGTGATCGTCTGATTAGGCCTAATTGTATGATCCTCAAAACCTTGAACAAGTTGATACGTTAAAGCCGCTTGTACAACAGATGCATACCAATCCGAGGACTTTACATCTAGTGGCAAGTTGATTTGCCCAACTGGCTTCAAGCCCAATGCTCTAACCACAATCGCGAGAAACTCTGCACGGGTGATATCTTGATCAGGTTGAAAGGTTGTTGCTGTAACACCATTGATAATGAGGCGCGAAGCCATGTTATTGACATCATTTTGACTCCAATGTCCTTGTACGTCGGCGAATTTCTTCGAATTCCAGATAATCGAATAGGTACTATTCGTTAAGCTATTCATGACGGCATGTAGTTTGCCGTCTTTTGTAAAGATATTCGTTGGAATGTGGGATATCGTTCCATCTTCATTTAATACGACGCCAGTTGTTATTTGAGTCGGATCGGTTAAATTCGGCAGTACAATCTCACGTGACACATAACGATCGAATCGATCGATCTTAAGGGTACGGTCTCCATACGTAGCAATAATTTCAAAATTAATCGCTGGAGCAGCCAAACTCACATCTTGGTTTGCAGCGGCAGTTGCAACCAACTGTTTACTTTCGGCAGAAGCTTTTCCCATACGAATGCTTAGCGTAATCTCTTCTGGCTTTACGTTATTGCCAAACTGAGACGCGATTTGATCAATCAATAGCTGATTCGATTGAATGGTATAAATAGCATCTTTGGTGTCAATTTTAATAACGGTATCTGTTTTATCCAATGATTTAATGATTTTACCGTTCAATTCTGTCTGGATTACATCTGATTTGGAAGTGACTGGAATAATGAGTGTTTGACTGTTCTTACCTTCCAGCACGGCAATCAATTTCTCGGTATCAAGGGATACAATCGTCGTCGATTGTCCACCTACAACAATTTCTTTTAACGTCGCTATTTTATCTAGCTTTACACCATCCAATATAATGGAGGTATCTGGATTTGTATTAACTGGTTGTGTGGCTGGTGGTCCACTTTCCGTAACTTTAGGAACGAAGCTTTTGATAATCGTGACATTGTCGGCATAGTAGTTTGCCGTAGCTAGATCATCTTTACCATCGTTATTGAAATCGCCAGCCGCAACCGACCGAGGCATGACATCGGTATTATAACTATTTTCCAAGCTAAAAGTGCCCGTGCCATCGCCCATAAATACAGACAGTGACCGTAATAAAGCAGGAACTGCAATATCCAACTTCCCATCACCGTTAAAATCACCAACTGCTAGCGAAAAAACCTGATTCGAAAATGTCGAAATCGTTTCCTCGCGAAATGTGCCCGTTTGATCCCCAAAGAGAATATGAAGTGAATATTCTGATGGACCATTAATAGCAACCGCTATATCAGCCCATCCATCACGGTTAAAATCACCTGAAGCAAGCGCGCTTGGTTCGTAGATGCCCCCATATTCGTCACCAGCGGTAAACGTCCCATCCCCTTGTCCATTCAGAATATATACGTTCTTCGTTCCCTTGTTAGCTATAGCCAGATCGATCATGCCATCATCATTAAAATGACCGGAAACGATGGAATTGGGTGAAGCGATTCGATTATCAACGGGATGATCTTCTAGCTGAAATTCCCCATTGCCGTCTCCAAGCAACACGCTTAGATGGTTTGATCCTGTATGGGCTACAGCTAGATCGGGAGTATTGTCTCCATTAAAATCAGCAACAGCAATTGTTCTAGCATTAGAACCGGCTACGGTGCTGGATACAACACTTTTGCTAATAAATGATCCTGTCCCATCGTTTAATAACCTTGTTATGGTATTATCACCGGAATTAGCAATGACCAGATCTTGTTTGCCATCGAGGTTAAGGTCAACTGACAACAGTTGAACGGGCTTGCTCCCAACCTCATAATGAATAGCGGCTGCAAACTGACCTTTTCCATTACCACGCATGATGGACACATTATTAGAATTAAAATTTGCCGTTGCGATATCCAACTTCCCATCTCCGTCAAAGTCGAAACTTGTAACTGACGAGGGTTGACTGCCGTTAACCTCATAATTAACGGATGCAAGCAGCGTTCCGTCTCCTCTACCTAATAAAACGGAAGAAAAATTAATATTATTACCAAATTCATCATAATTCGCGGCGACCACGTCCAATTTAAGATCCGAATTGAAATCAGCAATAACGACCTGCGAGTAAGAACCTTGTACAGCATATCGATCTGCGGCTTGCAAGGATAGCACGGATCCTGCACTATCATTTAATAAAATGGATACTTGAGTTGCCTCCGAACAACCAACGGCCAAATCAAGATCACCATCACCGTCTAGATCAGCGAGAGCAAGCGAGTATGGATCATCGAGAGCGGGTACGTATGAACTTGGACAGCTAGCCTTAAATTTCGCGGCAGATGCAAATGAACCTTGTCCGTCACCTTGAAGAATAGAGATCCCAGCCGAATCTCCAGTAGTAACCGCTACGATATCCGCATGACCATCCCCATTCATATCTCCAATAATAGATGTTCTTGGGTTGTTCCCAATTGAATATTCAGTAGTTGACATCGACGATAAGTTCCCATTATTAGTTAAAATAGAAACTTTCCCTTCATTACTATGGGTAATAATAAAATCTAAATTGCCATCCCCGTTAATGTCACCGGCAGTAATAGAGCTAGGCTCATAATCTACTCGAATCGGGAACGGCTCACTAAATGTGAGCGTCCCATCCGATTGTGGAGATTCACCGAGCAACAATACAATCTGATGCTCATTTGTAAGCGAGTCACGGTTAGATACAGCCAAATCGATAAACGAATCTTTGTTGAAATCCCCTATCGTAACTGAACTAGGCGTAAATGTGCTGTAGTCGAAGCTGTCGATATAGACATTATAATTTACCGTGGACTTAAACTCCCCATCTGCTTGACCTATCAGTACAGAAACCGTGCTAGAATGAATATCACTAGCTCCATTCCCGCTGTTAGCCGTTACAATATCTGCGATGTTATCCCCATTCAGATCGCCAACAGCTACATCACTAGGCTTCATACCAACCGGATAATGTTTCTCTTGATAAAGACCAGAACGATCATTAAGTAGAATGGAAACCTGGTTCTCATATGAATTCGCAGTTGCTAGATCAGGTAGTCCATCCTTATTAAAATCACCAACAGCCATCGCATTAGGCTGAGCGCCTAATCCGATGTTCTCCGCTCCTTCAAAGTTTGATTTGCCTATTGCGGTAGTAGGTAGAATAAGTACAAATAAACATAAACTTAAAACAATTAATTTTAATCTCCTAGAACTAGATTTCTTCGACATAATTCTCAAAATTTCCAACTCCCCTACATATTTCGACGCTTTTACTCGCGTGAATATAACATAAAATATTCCAGTTCGTCAATATAAACCTCTATGTAACAGCGGCTTGCATACTTGTTTATAGTATAATATAGCAGCCGTTAGATTCACCAAATTCTGATCTAGCAACCATCCAAGTCCATGCCGCTTGCACGCTTAAACACAAAAACTGCCCACTTCCGGCTACAGCCAGTTTTGGACAGTTTTCATTTCGACCCGCGGATGACAAGGACATCGTTTTCATCAAATTAATATTGCCCCCGTAAAGGATAAGACTGCCTCATTGGAACTTTATTGCAACACTCGTATGATAAGATAAGTCCACATACAGAATGTGTTCCGGGAAATGATTGCAGGGTGAAAAGAAGTAGTGAGATTACGTTTTTTTGCACGTACGCTTATCGCTTTTTGAGTCCTGTTATTTTTTTGAGCTTGTGAAAACGCTAACATCGAGTCGGTTGTGGACGGATGCGACTTTACAAGATTGGACATCTGGAATAGTAAGGGGGATGAGGCGGCGGGCAGAAAAGCGGAAATGTGTTGTCAGGCCACGCATGAGTGGGTCATATCCAGATGAAAACCTAAAAATATTAACTTTGGAGGAAATGTGAGAATGATAAAAAGACGGCTATTAGCCTATTTACTTATGGCGTCGATGCTATTTACTTTGGCTTCTCCGCTAGCGTCAGTCAGCGCGGCGTGGGGAGATGCCGTATCTCTTTTGACCGTAAATGCAGGTGCGGATGGCAATACGGCGACATACGCCGATGCGCCGGACGGGCAGAAAGCGTGGAGTTTAAATACCGGAACCTCAAAGGGCGGTGGTCCTTGGGATAACCTCTTTACACCGAGCGTGGCGCCTCTGAAAGATGTATCCGCTTACAAAGACGGCTATTTCGCTTTTGAGATGTATATTCCGAGTGCCAGCTTTAAAAATATGCAAGGAAATAACTGGCTCGTCATCGTAAGCGACAGTAATCCTGCCGCGGATAAGTTTAACGCCGACTCTCGTCTCCAGCTAGATGTAAGCGGAGTTGCAAATGGAGCGGTGGGCACATGGGCGACGGTCTATGCAAAGTTATCGACGTCAAGTGCAGTAGCCGGTAATTTCAATGACGCCTGGCTAGACAAAGTAACCAGGCTGGCCATGCATCTGCAATGGGATACTAGTGTCCCTGGCACCGACGTTTTCATAAAAAACCCGCGTTTCCAGAAAAGTTCGTTAGGCGTTCCTGCTTCACCGTCAACGGCTCCCGCACTTGATGTTGCAACAAAAACAGTAACTGCGAACGCACCGGCTAGCGGGCAAGCCGTGGAATTCGCAACAAGCGAAGATGGTATCGCTCCCGCATCCGGCTGGGTGGATGGAAGCAAAAACGGTAATGTTTATACGCATCAATTTGCCACATTACCTTTGGCAGACACCTACTATGTATTCGCGCGAGCGAAAGCAGAAACCAATTATAATTTCATCGGCGCATCTACAAGAATTACCGTAACTTCAATTAACGAACAAACATTGGTAGATGAGGCGTCGTCGTCCCTGACATGGGATTCGATTAAAGGTAGCAATACTTCGAATAACGATGTGAAATCACAACTTAGTCTTCCGACAACAATAGGAACAACTAACGTAGCATGGACTTCGGACAATTCGGCAATAAGCAACACCGGAAGCGTAAATCGGTTATTTAATAGAGAAGAAGATAAAACCGTAGTACTCACGGCGACAGTAACCAAGGGTAATGCAAGTGCTACGCGAACGATTACGGTGACGGTGAAATCCGTACCGGCGGCGGTAAACGCTCTAGCTGCGACGTATTTTCCAAATATAGAAGAGGGAACGGATAATGCGGTTGCGCCGGACGGAAATAACGCGGTTAAGCTAGGCGCTGGGAAAATAGGCGCCGGCGCTGAACGGCTTTGGGATGCCCGCTTTATTAATGGCAGCGGCAATCAGAACTTATTAGCATACGCGAATCAATATTTTGTTTTTGATATGTATGTTACGCATACGGATCTTTTGAAATTAAACGGGAATAACTGGGTTGCGATGGCTTCTGGCAGCAACAATGTTGACACCAATTCGCGACTTAACCTTAATGTTAACGAAATCAAAAATGGAAAGGTTAATGAATGGATTACCGTTTATGCGCAATTATCATCTGCAAACTCTCCAAATGGCTTCAATCCCGTTAATTTGGACACGGTACAGGCAGTGAGATTGCAAATGCAGTGGTCTTCCGTGCCACAAGGCGACATCTATATCAAGAACCCGCGTTTCCAGAATTCCGTGGATTCGCCGAAAGCGACTCCTGCAGCTGTTGAAACAGCCGACGTCGTTACGTTATCGTCAGCAGCGCCGACAAATGGCCAGGCTGTGCAGTTCGCGATAAACACCACCGGTAGCGCTCCTGCAGAGGGCGATTGGACATTGGGGACTCTTCAATCAGGCGTTTATACTGCGGAACTTGCAAAACCAGCAGGCAACACCTATTATACTTTCGCACGTACGGCTCAAAATACGCAATATCCTTTCGCAGGAACGCATACAAGAGTGAAGGTGGAGCATCTTGACGACAATCAGGCAGTAGCGGACGCGAAAACGAAGCTGACCTGGGATACGATTAGGAAATCGAATGCGCTTCAATCCGAAGTAAGAACGGAGTTGGCGCTTAACGCAACGGGTGCGAATGATACGGCTATAGTGTGGTCGGCTGAACCGGCAGGTATCATAAATACCGCAACCGGAAGCGTAACCCGCGACCCTGACGTAGGAAAACCCGTGACCCTTACGGCGACAATATCCAAAGGTAATGCAGCACCTGTTCATGTGGTTTTTAATTTAACAGTAGCGAGTACGACAAACGAACTGGCTGAAGTGTTCATTGATTTCAATGATCCTGAATCATTTGAAGCAGTCGATACAATAGGGAGCGGACTCAGCGACGGTGGGGATCCAGCCGGACCGTTTGAAGGACTTCAAGGCAACGGCATAGGCGTCAGCCTCATCGGAGACGGCGGTACCGCTGTTGAAGCAGTCACTCAAAGCGGCGTGGACGCTGTAAAGGTTGGCAACTTTATGTACGTAATTGTAGACGACCTTAAACTTAAGCAAGCAAACAAGGTTGAATTAGCGGTCACATACTGGAGACCGAGCGCAACGGGCGGTATTTCGTTACAGTACAACACGATATATCCCGGCAATTTCTCTGGGTTTGAGGCGTATAGATCTGCGAGCATTCCAGCGATAGGAAGCGGAAACTCTTGGGTGACTTCACAAGTTGTGCTTAACGGAATTAACTTTGCAGTAGGCGCACAAAATCAAGGAGCACACTTCCGAATCGGTACATCCGGAGAAATCATTCAGAGCATACGAATAACCGAAATTCCCCCAACGGATGAAGAAGCGGTAAAGCTTGTTTCGGACGCGCTGACTTGGGACGCTATCAAGGGCACGAACACGAGACAGGATCTGGTTGAAACAGGTTTGACACTTGCTAAGGTGGGTTCAGCGAATACGGAGATTGCGTGGACATCTAGCAATAACACGGTAATCAACAGCAACACCGGCGCAGTGGATCGTCAAGAAGCGAGCACAGCCGTAACCCTCACGGCGACAGTAAGCAAAGG
Source organism: Paenibacillus sp. J22R232 (assembly GCF_056269165.1). NCBI lineage: Bacteria > Bacillati > Bacillota > Bacilli > Caryophanales > Paenibacillaceae > Paenibacillus > Paenibacillus sp. J22R232. The sequence continues at coordinate 154,554 of NZ_JBWDNK010000013.1, forward strand.
TACGGCAACACCGGTTGTGAAATCATTTAATATAGTCGTTCGCGGCACAGGTACCGGAACGGACGAGGATGCGGTAAATGATATGTTGAATAAATTGACATGGGACTTAATCAAAGGCGTGAATGTTTCTGAGGCTAATGTGACGACGAACTTAGTACTTCCGTCAATGGGTGAGAATATGACGGATATTACATGGGCGACATCCGCTGCTACCCTTATAACAGCTGCAGGCGTAATACCGACTAACCGTCCGGATGGCGGCGGTGAGGTAACGCTCACGGCGACGATAAAAAGAGGTCCGGTAGCCGCTCCAGTAACCGAGACTAAAACCTTTGTACTCACGGTTCCGAATAGATATGATTACGCAAAACATATCAGAACGGCAATCGTTCAGGAAAATGATGCGAAAGATTGGGCGATTTCTGACTTTAACGTGCTCGCTTTCGGCGCGAAAACAGCTGAGATGGCAGCAACGGAAGGTTTAGTTAATTTCGATAACAGAGAAGCTTTCCAGGCGGCAATTGATGCGGCTTATAATGACGGCGGCGGCGTCGTATACATTCCGGCGGGAACCTATGCGTTCTATTCGGAAACTACCGGCACAATAAGCGTTCAAAGCACGACTGGCAGTACAAACTACGAATATAAACAAGTTTTAAATTTGCGGGCAGGCGTACAGCTACGCGGCGAATGGGATAACCCGGATGCGGATGATTACGATGGTAAAATCGACGGAACCATTCTAGCCGTCTATGCCGGACATAATTCCGCCAATTATGACACATATGTTGACTCTGACGAGAGAGAAAATCAGACAGGCGGCAAAAAAGTAGCTAACGTGTCCGATAGATTCATAGACATGGAACAAGGCACAGGCGTAACGAACCTTTCGGTGTGGTATCCGAATCAAGATATTAATGCTACAACCACTGTTGAAAAGAGAAACGAAGATGGTCAGAAGACAGGGGAATTCGAGGACATAAAAGGAATTCCGTATCCGTGGACGTTCTATCAGAGAACCGGAAACAGCGTGACGCTTGACAACGTTACTCTGGTAAACGCTTGGGGAGGATTCATTTCCCTGCCGAGCGAGATGCATTATGTTGTGAACAGCAATATGACGGCACTCTACAAGGGCATCGTGGTTCACACCTGTACAGACATCGGCCGTATCGAAAACGTTGATATTAACCCAAAATACTGGGCGAATTCCGGACTTGACGGCGCACCTTCGCTTTCGGACACGAGAGCGTATACAAGAGCGAACGCTACCGGATTCATGATGCACCGTTCGGACTGGGAATATGTATCCGGATTGCATATTTCCGGGTATAAGACGGGGATGTGGATCGGAAGAGAACCAGGCGGCGACGAAGCCCCGAACGCGCAGTTCTACGGATTGAAAATCGAAGACAGTCAAACGGGTATATATATTGACAACGTTAACGGTTTCGGCCTGCTTATCTCGAACTCGGAATTCGGAGGCGACACTGCAGTATATTTCAACGAACGTTTCGACACATCCGTTCAATTCAACGGAGTTGACTTCAAAGGCCCGATTGTAAGCAACGCTAGAGGCGGAGTGATATCATTCGAGGATTGTACGTTCGACGAATATGACAATGTTGCACTGAACTTCCTAAGCCGAGGCAACGCATTAGTCAGTCAGAGCAACTTCAAACAGGCTGACAACCATGTAAATCTTGGAACAAACTTCGGAACATTTAAATCGGTGAATTCCGGATACAATCTTAACATCGAGAGCGCAAACCTTGACGCTCATATCGATAGCCTCGAGCTTGATGTTAAGGGTGGCGGTAATGACACCACGGTACAAATCGTGAATGACGTTGACTATCTATTTGAGCCTATTCCGAAAGACGTAAAAACAGATATTGACGTACACCCGAGACCGACATCAAGCGCAGTGCTTAGACTTGACTTCCCGCGCTCGTTGACAGGCAACGCACCAACTGTGGATATAGCTGCCAAATTGCAGGAAGCACTCGATTATATTAAAGCTAATCACGGCGGCGGTACGATCTATTTACCGGGTGGAAGATACAGATTGAATAGTCCCGTCATCGTTCCCGAAGGCGCTGAACTAAGAGGAACATGGGACGTGCAGCATCATACGCAAGGCGGAGGTACGGCGATATTTACAGCTTACACCGGCGGGGCTCAGGGAGAAAACGGAGCTTCTCTCATACAGCTTAAGGCCAATGCAGGTGTCAGAGGGCTTAACATTACGCAATCGAATATAACCAGCGTCAACCTCGACAATCCCGACCAAACGCTAAAAACGCCGTTTTTGGTACAGGGGCAAGGCGCAGGCGTATATGCAATCAATTTAACCATCCCGATAGGGGATAAAGGAATAGACTTGGCTTCGTATAAAACCGATGGCCACTATGTAGATTATTTAGGCGGCACGCTCCTCAGAGCAGGCATTTGGGTCGGAGGAGGCGCGGAAGGCGGATTTATCAGAAATATGCAATTCAATCCGCATTACGCTTTGAGACTTCCGGGAGGTCAAGGCTATTCAGCGCCTACCGGCGATTTGTACGGATTCGTGCAAAGGTACATGAGTGCGCTCAAATTCGCTGATGTGGAAGACCAGACGATTTTCAACAATTTCGTTTTCGGTTCGGTATACGGCATACACTTCCTGAAAAGAGATTTGGGGAACGGCGAATTCGCATATCCTGGAAAAATGACGATGATTGGTCACGGTTCGGACGGAACCACGTATGCTCTCTATGTGGAAGACGCGGACGAACATACCAAAATAATCGCGATCAACTCGGAATTGGTTAATACAAACATCGTGACGGAGCCGAACAGAGCGTATGTCAGAATGGGCGAGGCAGCTAATACTGCAAAAATCCATCCAGATTCCGAACTTGTTCTGTACAACAGCGCGTTCTGGGGAAGTCCGAGCGTAGCGGGAGCGATCGTAAATAACGGTAACGTTCGTTTACAGCAAGCGAACTTCACTCAACTACCTGGCAACAATCCGGGTATAGATGTCCACGGCGGTAAGGCGCATGTATACACTTCTTACTTCCAGCCGTCCAAGAACGGGCAGAATAATAATGTGTATGCCATGCTGCGCGAGGGAGGCACATCGATAGAGCTTAGCAACAATTATTACGCATCCGGGTTGAGGAACAGCACCCCAGCAAGCAATCCGTACGGCATTTACGGCTCGGATTTAATTGCTGAACCGTTTGTATTTAACCTAACCAAAAACGGAGATAAACAACAATTCGACGTGAAGTATAATGTCGGAGGAAGAGCCTCTGCACCCGGGACATTGAAAATGGTTTCACCGGCTGCCTATGCTGAAGATTTTACTCCCATTGCATTTAACGCGCTTGCGGCGGGCGAATCCGTAACCGTTGATCTACCGTATTATGTCGCAGGTCTGGTTACATTCGAGATTCAGCTCGAAGACGGAAAAGCCTACACCTATACGTCGAAATTCGATGAGGCTTACGCTGAAAAGGTAAGTTCTGCAGGTGCTGAAAATCCGGCAAAAAGTGCCGCAACCCCGGCATTTGTTATGGACACAAAAGATTATGTAACTTCGGGTACGTGGGATGGTCCGCAAGATCTCAGCGTAGGCTCGCATTTCGCATGGGACGACGGCCATTTATACGCGTACATTGTCGTTGCGGACGATGTGCACTTCAATAGCCAGACCGGGGGAAATATATGGAGGGAGGACAATTTGCAGTTAGGCATTGATTTACGCAACCCTGCAACCAACAGTACTATGCGGAATGAATTGGGATTCACGCTCACCAATGACAACCAAGTAATCGTATTCCCTTGGACCCGTCCTACAGGCGTCAATGCCCCGATTGCCCCGACAACCGATATCGTGGCAAAGATTACGAGAGATGAAGATACGAAAACGACGATTTACGATTTAAAGATTCCGTTTAATACGGTTTATAATAATCCTGCATCGGAACTAGCGGACGGAAGAATCGGAGTTTCGATCATGCTCAACGAATCTGACGGCTCGCGTGAATCAGACAGCACTAGGGCCACATTTGAAGTTGAAAGCGGACAATTAAAGAACTCAGAGCTATTTACAGGTTTATACTTGTTAAACGCAGGCGAATACAATGAACGGGTTGAAGCTTCGGCAAGGGCTGCCGTATCAAAGGCTCTCGCGTCTGGATCAGCTGCCGATATCGCTATGGCTCGCAACTTTGTCATTATTATGGCAGACGGCGAAGCTAAGACGGATCTTCTTAACCAAATCAAAGATACCGATCAGAATAGCGAAATCACCCCAACTGCTGCTGAATTTGATTTGAACCCGAGCAAGCAGCAAGCAGCTGCAATAAAGCTGGAGCTTAAAGGGAATACACTGGCAGCCATTAAGAACGGCAGTGCACTGCTACAGGCCGGAACCGACTATATTGTGATTAGCGATCAGGTCACGATTACGACGGCTTACTTGGCGAAATTACAAAAAGGCACTGCGCAGCTAACGTTTGAGTTCAGCGCAGGCCAGCCGCAGGTGCTGACGATTACAGTAGTTGATACAACGCCTGGCAACAACGGCGGTAACAACGGTGGTAACAATGGTGGCAACAATGGAGGTAACGCTGGCGGAAATAACGGGGGTAGCACCGGCGGAAATGAAGAGAACCAGATTGAATTGAAGGATATTGCCGGACACTGGGCAGAAGCCGCGATTCGTAAGGCAGTGGCAAAAGGCTTTGTGGTAGGCTATAAGGATCAAAGCTTCAAGCCAAATGCGGCAGTAACCCGTGCGGAATTTGCAGTGATGTTAACCCGCGCTTTGACTGTGGAAGGCGCTGAAAAGCAGCATGCCTTCAAAGATGAAGCTAACATTGCTTCATGGTCAAAAGAAGCGCTTGAGCAGGCAGTAGCAGCGGGCGTTTTAAGCGGCTATTCGGATGGGACGCTGCGTCCAAATAGCGGTTTGACACGCGCTGAGCTTGCGGTTATGATTGCTCGTGCTTTGAAGCTGGAAGACCAAAAGGACAATGCAGCAATCTTCACTGACAACGATAAATTGCCAGAGTGGGCAAAAGGCGCGATTGGCGCAGTAGCTGCAGAAGGGTTTATGCAGGGCAAGGAAGGCGGCAAGTTTGACTTCCATGCAGTGGCAACCAGAGCGGAAGTCATTACAATTCTACTCCGTATTTTGGAGCTGGATGAGAATTAAGAAGATCAGTCAGCAGAATTGCAGCAAGCGGATCGTAGAGTCTTAATTAGTAAGGATGTCAGCGGCGGTTAGCCAAGGCTGGCATCCTTTTTATTTGGCTTTGTTTGGTTAGGCATTGAAGCGCGATTGCAATGGCAGTGCGTACTTGTCATGAACAATTTTGATAGACTTTACGATTGTATCTCTTAACTTGCTTTGATGGTGGCATGGAATTCATGCGCTTGGCAGCGTAGTATTGGGTTCGCGAATGCTCCTGATTTCATTCATTAAAAATAATGCTGCTTTGCCTAGGGAGTTTTTGTTTGGATAGGCGATGCCAATCGTGACGACAGGATTCAAATCGGCTATAGGCCTTATGACCAAGGAGCCTTCCTGTTCCAACCCGCTGTAAATGGGAACAATCCCGATGCCGAACTCTGCCTTAACCATTTGTTGTATGACAAAGAAACTTCCAACCTCCCTATAAGAGAACAGGTTTCGCTCCGTTGGATAAATCGCCGTTTCCCAAAGCTCCCGATAGATACAAGTCGGTTCTTTGACTAGAACGGTTAGCCCCGCGAGGTCGTTCGCCGTGATGCTATCCCTACCGGCTAATAAGTGATTCATGTGCAGCATGACCCCTAATCTTTCTTCAATCAGCGGCTCAAACTCCAGCATGAGCTTCGTAGGCGGCGCCGAGCACACGCCGAAATCCAGTTGACCGGCCCGAACCCTCTCCGCAATCGATCTGCTGCCGCCTACTTCCATGGTTAATTCCACTTTCGGTCGAGCCTTGCAAAAGTCAGCTATGATGGTCGCTAGCTGCTGGCTTGCGATGGGCTCGATAGCGGCAAAACGAACCGAGCCGTTATCTCCCTCGGCAATATCCGAGACGGTCTGCCTCATAGCATCAATTGACTTCAGTAAAGTAGAGGCTTCCTGGCAGAGCCAGCGGCCGGCTTCGGTTACGATCATGCGTTTTCCGTCGCGTACGAATAAAGAAACGCCAAGATCAGCTTCGAGACGCTGAATCTGGAGGGTTACCGTAGAAGGTGCATATTGGAGTTCCTCGGCGGCTTTCAGAAAATGTCCAAGACGCACGCAAGCCTCGAAGGTTTTTAAAGCTCGAAGATCCATAGTCATCACCTTTGTTTAAGTTATTTAAACCATTTGTTCATATTATTCAATTTTACAAAACAATTATGTGATTTTACAATAGGGATAACGGTATCATGCTGGAAGGATACCACAGAAGGAGGATTAACAATGACAAACCTGGTCATTACTCACGGCAATGCAGCGGTTTCTCACTGTGCCTTTACGTTCGATGACGGTCCGATGCGTATTCCTATTGACGCATGGCTGGATGCCTTGGAGCAGGGAGGCGCGTGCGGGACGTTTTTTTTAACTGGCGAGTGGTTTGATCGGTACCCGGCCAAAGCAAGAGAAATGCTAGCCAGGGGGCATGAACTCACAACGCATACCTACCATCACCGGAGAATGGCGGATGTGACCAAATCCGTATTCTTTGAAGAGCTGAAGCTGGCTGAGCTCGCTTATCAGGAAGCGACGGGAAGGCCGTCACCGACCTTCATGCGTTTTCCTTACGCTTCTTATCGGGAGGAGAATTTGGAATGGCTTCGGGAGTGGAGCTATTTGCTCGTCGAGGGGGAGGATACCATCGATTGGTCGGGCCCGCCAAGCGCGCAGCTTGTGGAGCGGGTGTTGCCAAAGCTGGTTAATGGGTCGATTCTTATGTTCCATGCCAATGAAATTGCCAAAGAGACGTCGCAGGCCATTAAATCGCTCGTGCAACATACGCACGCCAAAGGTCTTGCCGTAGTTCCCGTATCCGAACTGCTTCAAGCTGATGGTATCCGGGTAGGCGAACGCAGCTGGCAAGTCCGCTTCAAACCGGCTCTTCGCCATTATTTCCATAGCGAGCAGTGGAAGCGCGTAGCAGGGGATGATGAATTGCGGAAGCTGGCCGCCGATTCACTTGAATGGGGGAATCCGAAAACCCCTGCAGGGTCAGGAGCCTATAGCAAATGGCTGCAAATGCTTTCCATGTTGGCCCAGACGGATAGCGAAACGCGCTTATTCGCCCGCAGCTTTGCCGACCAGAACTGGGCATACGTGTGTGCTTCGGTCCGCGGCGGCGCGTTGGTGCTGGAGGACTTTGCTACAAAGGAAACCCATGCGGATGCCTTGGTTTATATCCTGCAATGGGCGGCTAACGAGGCAGCGGCCCTGGGCTGCGATTGGGTTGTCAGCACACGGGACATGCGGCGCATTCACAAGATGTGCGAACAGCTGGGATTCGAAGCGGAGATTATATTGCAAGAAGGATAGAGGCCGAGAAGACATATATCCCGTATAGCGCGCATCCATAAGGCAATGCTATGGCCCAGGTTCAACAGAGTATCGCGTAAAGGGCAGGTGAGCTATATAAATAGAACGCTTGCCTAGTCAGCTATATAAATGGGGGGAAGATGGGGGAAATGGGTACAAAACCCGCATTTAATTGGATTACTCTGTGGGCATCGTTTTTGTTTGTCGTCATACTCGGTTTCTCCCGGCTCTCCTACGGCATGTTTTTGCCGGGAATCCAGAGGGTGATCGGGGGGAGCTACGCGCAGTTGGGTATGCTGGGCACGGTCAACTTTATCGGTTATTTGGCCGGGACATTATGTCTTTCTCCTCTGATTGCGCGGTTTCCAGACCGTAAACCTATCATTAACCGAATGACGTGCTTATTGCTCGGATTGACTTTGATCGGCTCGGCATTCAGCGATCATTTTGCCCAACTTGGGTTTTGGCGGTTCGCTATTGGATTGTTATCGGCCTTTGCCACCGTATTAGTCTTGTCCATTGCAATGGATGCCGTTCGACCGGCGGAACGAGGAATGGCATCCGGTCTCATATGGATGGGCGGATCTGCTGGCATTCTAGTGACGGGTTTATTTGCCCCCTTTACCATAGATTCTTCACACTTGCAGGGGTGGCGGTATGCTTGGGTGGCCATGGGCGTATTCGGGGTAATTGCCGCGTTCGGTTTCGAGTATGCCACCAGAAAAAGGGGAGTCGAAAGATTACCCTCGCGGACCGAATCGAAGCCACGGGACAAAGAAAGCGAGAATGTATATCGTCTTCTCTTGAACCCGAATCGGCTCTTGTTCCTAATCGCTTCTTATTTCTTCTTCGGCTCAGGATACATTATCTATTTCACGTATTTGATTCCCTATCTGGTGAGCAATGGCATTCCGTCCCTCTATGCCGGGTTGATATGGTCCGGAATCGGATTTGCGGGTTTGTTTAACGGTTGGATTGGAGGCAGAGCCATAGACCGATGGCCGAGCGGCTATACGCTTGCGACGGGGTTAACTTTGGGGACGGTCGGCGTGAGCGGGGTAACCACCGATAATATGTTATTTACCGTGCTCGGAGCCGCCACGATTGGGCTGGTTTCCTTTATTACCCCGCCGCTAATGACGACTGTACTATTGCGTCGCCATGTCCCTCACCACGCGTATGCGGCATGTCTTAGCGCAGCCACTGCTTTTTTTGCCTGCGGACAGATTATCGGCCCCATCGTTGGAGGCGTGGTGGTCGCAAGGTACGGCTTGCAATTCGGAGTGGCATCCAGCGCAATCTTTATGGCAATTGCCGCCTCGATGGCTGGTTTGTACGGACGAGAGCAACAAAAGAATGAGATCCGTAATTTGCCTAATAGCGTTTGAGTGGAAAGACGAGCTTGTGCGGGGAATATTCCTCTCGGCTCCATACAAAAAAACGCCACCGCATAACGGAGGCCGGTGAAGATCTTTCTTTCTTCACTGGCCTCCACATTGCGCAGCGGCGATTTTTTGTCAAAATATAAGACTTTGTATGTTTAACGTGAAAACCGAGCGGGATACACATTCATACCCCATCAATAAATTTTCTTCAGAAGCTCGAAAACCTCTTCTATCCCAAGCCCAAAGGATTTGTAATAGGAAGCGTCAATCACCATCTGCTTCAGAATCATTTCATTGCGTTTTTGAAGCATTTCATCGGATGAGAGATCGGTGACAAAACAGCCTTTGCCGGTAACCGTATAAATTAAACCGCATCGTTCGAGCTCTTCCCAGGCTTTTTTGACGGTAATGATACTTACACGAAGCTCCGTGGCTGCTAGTCGGATAGGCGGCAAGCTATACCCGTTTTCCAGCTCGCCCTTGAGGATTTGAGCGCTGATTTGTTCGAATAGCTGTTGATAAATGGGCTTCTCGGAGGTATTCGAAATTGCAATGTTCATTACATTTCCACTTTCTCAAATCGTTTGTTGGCAATATAATAAGCGATTATCGTAAATATTGCAAAGATTGCAATACCAGAGAGCAAGAGAGCCATTTGTATGGGCAAACTTTCAGCACCGGCTCCCTTGAACAGATCATTAACGAACGAGTTCTGTATGCCAAGCCACTCTGCGCCCCCGGCAAACAGGATAGCGGCTGTGATAGACGCAACCGATGCTGCGCCGTATTTATAAGCCGTCTTGTAATAGATAGGGATAAAGATGATATTGAAAATCGCCAGCATGACGAACGATAATCCCCAGAAACCAAAGGATGGCGCAAAGAAATAGTAGGTCATATTTGGATATAAACGAATGCTAATCAGCCCATATATAACGGCGGTAACGATATGCAACAATTCCAGAATGACAATAAAGGATATCTTTGCTTTTACCATATCAGTTTTCTTGACAGGCAGCATGCTCGTAAACATTAAATCGTTCTGGCTTTTGTATCCTCCGAACAAATTCGGTATTGTAAGAAAACAAAAGTATAGGGTAACAAGGAAATAAAGCCATCCCGGAATCAACATTAACGCGCCTGTCAAAAAGGGCAATACATAAAAGAAGGGACTTATGCCTAGCTTTAATTCTTTGATCAATAAGTTATACATCCTGATCCTCCTTTCTCGAGAAATAAATCATAATCTCCTCAAGGTTGGGAATGGATGATTTGATCGTTAAAGAAGGATCAAAGTCTCTGGTATGAATGAGGCCCGTAAAGCCGAAAGAATTGATTTTATAGGAAATCAACCGGTCCTTAATCAAGTCCAACTGCTCTTTTTTACCATTCAATAGGCGATACGCATTAACAAATTCCTCTTTTTCGGCACTGTTGATAATTTGCCCGTTATGGATGTAGGTAATATAATCGGCGCATTTCTCCAAGTCGGAAGTGATATGGGTTGAAAAAAGGATGCTAATTTCGCCGTTTTGCACCAGCTCTTGGAATATATCGAGCAGATTGTCACGGGCGGCCGGATCAAGACCGCTCGTTGGTTCATCCAGAATAAGAAGCTTTGCGCCATGTGACAAAGCAAGGGTCAAGCTGTATTTGACCTTCATCCCGGTCGATAACTCGGCTATTTTTTTATCTTCGATCAATTTGAATTTTTTCATATATTTGTAATACGTGTCATCATCCCAATTGCGATAAAACGTTTTGATCACATTCGTTAACGTTTTGATTGTGCTGCGGGTATAAAAATTGATGTCGCCAAATGCGGAGCCAATATCTTGTTTCAATTCGAGTTCGTGCTCGGCCATGTTTTTGCCCAATATACTGATTTCGCCGCTATCCATACGGACTAGGTTCAAAATGGCTTTAATGGTGGTTGTTTTACCTGCTCCATTCGCTCCGATAAACCCCATAATAAAACCTTTTTCCAGTTGAAAAGATACATCTTTTAATTGAAAGTGCTCGTATTTTTTATTTACCTTTTTTAAATCCAACGCCAGCATATCGATTCATCCACCTCCGAATTGTGTATGTTGTATATGCACAATATATCGCCAACGAAAGACCATGTCAAGACAAATTTGCAAACGTTTGGTTGGAGCCTGTCACTGCACGGGGAGTGGTTGTTAAGGGTGAGGGGGCTGTGTTCCTTTCTATTTCGATCTAGTTGCAGAAGAACGCTTGGCTAGACAAGGTGATAAATGGACTGAGTAAATTCAGTTTGGTTTAGGTTGGTAGGCTGTCCCAATGGTCTTGAAGACATTTGAGATGGTACAATGTTTAAATATATTCATTAAAATGACTATGTAAAAACTTTAAATCCCCCGTAGAAAACTAAAATATCTTAAAGTATACTTTCGTGTAACCGAGTACAAGGACAAATATTCAAGATGGAAGGGCATGTATATGGAGCGTAAAAGCTGGTTGCAAAAAGCAGTATCGTCGATTAAAAACATGAGGTTCCAATATAAATTATTAATGGGGTATTTGCTCGCTTGCGTTGTTCCCTTACTATTTGTAAGCGCAATCATATTTCATGAATCGGCTGAAGGGCTTGAGGATTCCTCTGAGGAGTTTGCCTCATTGTATACTTCGCAAATCAGGACAACATTGAGCGAATTCATACAGGAATACGACACCGTTACAAAGTCGGTTCTAGTAGACAACGATTTGATCAATAGCATTGGAGAAGAGGGGAATATGCCCATAGACGAGTTGATCATTCAAAAAGTCGCAGTACAGCGGCTATTAATGAGGGTGGCGCTGCTTAAACCGGAGATCGGCTCCGCCATGCTCATCAGTCGCGAAAACAGCGTGTATCAATATTCGACCACGGCAAGCAGAGTAAATGAGCAAATCTTATTATCTCGCGATTGGTACAAGCAGATCCGGAGCTCTGATGATACGTTTTTCATAACTGGGCTGCATGATCGCTCTTATTACGAAGATAAAGCAGCAGGTGCCATGGTAACGGTAGGAAGAGTGTTATTCAATTACGACGGGGCATATGCAGGCATTCTGCTCATGGATCTAGATCCGTTCGCATTGCTTCGGCTTGATCATGAATTCGTTCTGGCTCGCGACAAATACGGCATTAGCGTAATCATTAGCAATAACAAAGGAGAAATCGTCTACCATTCCGATGCGGCAAGCGGCCGATTATCTTGGCAGCATGTCCTTGAATCGGGAGATCAGTATAGGGCGGACGATAGCAGCAAGGGCAAAATTATATTATCGGGAAGCACTGCGCAAGGTAATTTGTTCGTGAAAACCGAGATTCCCCGTTCGAAGCTGCTGCACAAAATCAACCAAATCAAAGGTGTGACGGTGACGGTTATCGTGATGAGTTGTGTGGTTATAACCCTGATCTCGGTAGGCTTGAGCTATACGATTACGAGGCCGATTAAATCTCTGCGCAGAAGCATGAAACAGGCGGAGGCAGGGCAATATTTACCGATTGAGAGAAAACAGGCCAATGATGAAATCGGAAGCTTGGTGCATAGCTACAATAAAATGATCATTACAATTCGCACATTAATTAAAGACGTCTACATTGCGGAAATCAAACAGCGGCAAGCCAAATTTATCGCGCTGCAGAATCAAATCAACCCGCACATGTTGTATAACACGTTGGAATCGATCCGAATGAAGACGTTGGTAAAGGGTGACGAGGAAACGGCCGACATGATTAAGATATTGTCGCGTATGTTCCGGTTAGCCTTAAATAAAGAAGGCAAACATCATTCGATAAATCATGAATTGGAATATACCATCAACTATTTAAAGCTTCAAAACATCCGGTTTGAAGACATGTTTAGACTCCATACCAGAATTCCAGAAGAAATGTTGCATTGCAGCATCATACCGCTTATTTTCCAGCCAATTGTAGAAAATAGCATCAACCATGGCTTTAAAGATTATGGCCATCCCTTGAATATCGAATTGGAGGGCATTTGGACGGAAAAAGGAGATATTCTTATCCGTGTGACCGATGACGGAGGAGGCTTTTCGTTGCAGAAGCAAGAGGAATTGCGTGCGTTGCTGGAGGACGCAGAAACGGATAAATATAAGCTCGAACAAACGGATTCAACTGAGAGTAACGGAATCGGTCTTAAAAACATCGCCGAACGAATCAAAATCCAATATGGAGACAGGTACTATTTGTCGATACAAAGTAGATTAGGGCATGGCACTACGGTCGAACTATTAATTCCTAAGCGATAGGACTGTATTAGAAAAAAGGGAGGCAATGAATTGAAAATCGTTCTAGTGGATGACGAAAAAGTTATTGTGGAAGGGATCAAATTCATCATAAACCGATATATTCCGGAATGCACGGTTGTAGGCGCAGCGTACAATGGCTTGGAAGGCGCTAAACTCATTCACAAATTGAAACCGGATATTGTAATTACGGATATTCGAATGCCACAAGCTGACGGACTCGAGATGATTAGTAGGTTAAAAGAGAAAGGCAGCCAGACGAAATTCATTCTCTTAAGCGGATATACTGAATTTGAGTATGCTCGTAGAGGCTTGAATCTAGGGGTCCTGTCCTATATCAATAAACCGGTAGAAGAAGATGAGCTTCAGGCATGCGTGTACCAAGCCATGAAGGCGATTCGAGACGAAAAAGCGAAGTCGCGGGAAGTAGACGACTTGAAACAGAATATCCATAGCCGAATGCAAGAGCGTGCCCTTAGGGATATTCTTGATTTCGGTAGCGATAATATTGAACTGATGGAGGAATCGCTTGAGATTGCTCAATTCCAGACCGAGGGATCATGGTTTGCTTGCATCATATTGGAATTCGATAGCAATAATGATGCATTGAAGGAGTCAGGCCTTCAGCAGGTGTATGCCGTAATCGATCAGACACTTGGCCAATTTCGAGCGGTACATCGGTTCCGATACTCAGCCACTCAAATTGCGATGGTGGTTTCACAAGGAAGCCCCATCGGATACGCGGATTTGGTTCGTTCGATGCATCGGTTAAAGGAAGAAGTATATCTACTAGCGGAATGGACCATGACCGTCGGCATCGGAACGGTGCAGAAAAGGGCTGCTGGAATCAGTCAATCCTTTGAGGAAGCCCGATATGCATTAAGTTATAAAGTGGTCAAGGGAGCGAACGCTATCATCGAGTATCCTGAGATCTCCAATCAATCTGGACGGAGTCAACCGGTTTCGGGCGAGATGATCGCTAAGCTGGAAACTGCGCTCGACAATGTGAACGAAAAGGAGTGCTTAGGCATCATACGCGAAATTTTCCGGATGATGGAAGCCGAGTCCAGCATGAATCCCGCAGACATCCAGCTACAGTGCCTGAACATCCTGTTAGCGAGCATTCGAAAGATGTCATTTCAACAGCTTCAGCACAATGATTTCTTAGGCCGCCATATTCTATCGCTGGAGGGAATGTCCAAGTTCCGAACGATGGAGTTTCTGGAGGAATGGATGACTGAGGTCATAAGAAGAATCATTCAGTTCAAGCTGGAGCACAATATTCCCCAAAAAAAGGACATTATTGCAGAGGTAAAAGAATACGTGAAAGCACACTTCAGCGAACCGATTACTCTTACGGATTTGTCCGCACGTTTTTTTATCAGTCCCTATTATTTAAGCCAGTTTTTTAAGCAAAAGACGGGAGAGACCTATGTGAGTTTTTTGACGCAGATTCGCATGGGTAAAGCGAAAGAGCTTCTTGAGAAGTCAGATTTAAAGGTATATGAAATTTGCCAAAGGGTAGGTTATTCTGATACCCAGCACTTTGCGCGCGTGTTTGAGAAGCTAGTTGGCTGCAAACCAAGGGAATACCGGAAGAACTTGCCTAATGAATAATTTTATCAGACCACTCCATGAGGGAGTGGTTTTGTTTTACTTAAAAATGACCTTGTTTATCCTTAAAAATGCCTAATTGAGCGACACTATCCTTGGTTGTATAGTATCACTGTAAGCGAATACAACAACTAGATAGTGGGGGGATAAATTTGAAAGCATTTGCAAACCTTCGATTGAAGGTTTACTGGCCGCTTTATGTAATGGCCATTCCGGGGATCGCGTTCCTCATTGTATTTAAATACATTCCGCTGGCCGGAGCCGTAATCGCCTTCAAAGACTATTCAGTATTTAAAGGGATTCTCGATAGCCCATGGGTAGGATTGAAGCACTTCGAGACATTGATGCAGCATCCCGACTTTGCCCGTGTGTTCGGGAACACGCTGATGCTTGGGTTTCTCAAGTTGGCCTTGGTGTTTCCGGTGCCCGTGCTGCTCGCGCTGATGATTAATGAAATCCGAAAAACGGCGCTCAAGAAAGGGATTCAGACCGCATTGTATATCCCGCACTTTTTGTCTTGGGTAATCGTTTCCGGTATCGTATTTGACTTTTTTTCCTTAAACGGACTTTTTAACATCGTCTTGGGATGGTTGGGTAACGAGCGGCTGCTGGCGATGCAAGAAAGCGGGTACTTTAGGCCGATTTACGTCTTATCCTCCATCTGGCGCGATGCCGGTTGGGGAACCGTGGTATATATTGCCGCCATCAGTGCAATCGACCCTCAGTTGTATGAGTCAGCGATGATGGACGGAGCATCCAAGTTCAGGCAGATGCGGCACATTACTTTCCCGCTTCTGTTGCCAACTGTTCTAGTCTTGTTCCTTCTTGAAATCGGTAACTTCCTGGATCTCGGTTTCGATCAGGTCTACAATTTAATTACCCCTATGACCTATAGCGTAGGAGATATATTAGATACGTATGTATTCCGGACAGGCATTCAGCAAGCACAGTACAGTTTCGCTACGGCCGTTGGTTTGTTCCAGTCAATTATCGGACTTGTCATGGTATATATCTTTAATAGAATGTCGAAGAAAGTTTCGGATGGGGGGCTTTGGTAGACATGTTTGAAGCGAGAAGAGAGAAAATATTCGTATTTGGCATAACAGTTGTTCTTATCTTGTTCTCCATAATAGCTTTGGTACCGCTCCTATCCGTAATCGCAACCTCTTTCAGTTCAAAGAGCGCCGTGGATATGAATCTGGTTACCTTATGGCCCAAGCAGTTTACTTTAGATTCTTGGGGGTATATCATTGATCGTCCCGATTTGTGGAAATCGTTTTTCCTGACCTTGGTTACTACGTTGATCGGAACGGCATTGGCTCTTTTAATGACCGCGCTGCTTGCGTATCCGCTATCGAAGCCGGAATTCCGGTGGGGATCGGTAATCATGATTGGCGTTGTGGTTGCCATGATATTCAAAGCGCCTATAGTTCCTTACTTTCTGACGGTACGTGCTATAGGACTTTATGACAATCCATTGGTGCTGATCATACCGCATATACTGAATCCATTTAACCTAATCATCATGAGAACGTTTTTCAAGCAATTTTCCAAAGAGTTGGAAGAGGCCGCCTTCCTTGAAGGCTGCGGATATTTCCGGATGCTGTTTCAGATGGTGCTGCCGCTCTCCAAGGCCGTACTTGCGACATTGGCTTTGTTTTACGGCGTGGTGTTGTGGAATCAGTTCCAGCATCCGCTCTTTTTCTTGCAGAATCCGGATTGGTTCCCGCTGCAAATTAAAATTCGGCAGTTTATTACGGACGATAACGTCATCTTAGCCGGTGTGACCTCCATGATCGATCAGAATTACAATGAGCGGACCTTAAGAGCCGCGACAGTTATTTTTGCCATCGTCCCGATTATTATGGTATACCCTTTCTTGCAGAAGTATTTCGTCAAAGGGGCGATGATCGGTTCTGTAAAAGGTTAATGCTTGCAATTCAAATAAATGTATATTGTAAAACAACATGACTACACGGAGGAAATCATATGATTCCAAAAAAAACGGCGCTGCTACTAGCGGCTGTCATTTTAGCGGCCACAGCCTTAACGGGCTGCAGCGAGAATGCAAACCAATCCAAAAACACAAACCAGAACCAAACAGATAGCGTAGATGGTGTGGTCGATATCGAAGTTTGGGGAACCAATATCGGCTACAAACCCATAACCAAGGGCAGCCCCTTGTATGAATTCTACAAGGAAAAGCTCGGTGTCGGCGTCATCCATCCCTATGTGGAATGGAACGGAGGCACCAACTACCTGAATCAGCTGAACTTAAAGATCGCGGCCAATGAAATGCCAGACATGTTCACTCCCCAGCAAGGCATTGAAGACAGCCTAGCCAAAAACGGAGCCATTGCAGACCTGACGGAATTGCTGCCGGAGTATGCGCCGAACGTATGGGAAGCAATTCCGGCGGAAATGTGGGACGTTGTCAAGGCGAATGACCCG
>NZ_JBWDNK010000042.1:0-1736 GCF_056269165.1 Paenibacillus sp. J22R232
CGCTTTGCATAAAAACGAGCGACTCCGGTACGATGGGTTAATCACGGGTCATAGCCCTTTAGCCATCTTAAGGAGGTCGCTCTATCTTGAAGTTTAAAGCTCAAGCCAAACAAAATCAACTGCTCGAACGCATTTCAACCCAGCATCTTGTCGTCGGCATCGACATCGCCCAGCAGTCCCACGTTGCACGCGCCGTCAACTTCCGTGGAATTCTGCTTGGCACTCCACTTCACTTCTCAAACGACGACGCCGGTTTCAGCCTACTGCTGGAGTGGATGAAAGATTTGCAGGAAACCCACCAACTAAACGACACCATCATCGGCATGGAACCAACCGGCCACTACTGGCTCAGCCTTGCTGCCTGGCTCAAAGACCGCAGCCTCGAGGTTGTGTTGGTAAATCCTCATCTCGTCAAAAAGAACAAGGAAAACCGCGACAATACACCATCCAAAAGCGACATCAAGGATGCCTTCGTTATCGCCGACATGGTGAAAAACGGCTACTACTCCTTCATCAAAGAAACCAGTGAAGTGTTCATGGAACTGCGCGTGCTCATGGCGAACCGGGAGACCATTGTCCATCGTCTTGTCAGCGTCAAGAACCAGATTCACCGCTGGGTCGACATTGTGTTTCCCGAGCTTCGGCAGGTATACAAGCACCTCATTGGCTCCGGGTCGCTGGCTACCCTGCGGCTCTTTCCTACGCCTGCTGAGCTTCAAAAGCTCACCGTTCGGCAAGTAATCGACGGCTGGAAAACAGTCATGAAACGGCACAGTGGTGAACGAAGAGCTGGCGAGCTAATAGCTCTGGCAGCGCGCTCAGTCGGCGCCAAGCATGCCGAGAAAGCCTACAAGCTCCATCTGCGACAGTTGCTGGCCGAATACGATCTGGCTACGGAGCAGCTGCTGGTCATCGAGGGTGAAGTGGCGGCTGCACTGGAACGAATTCCACTGGCCAAGCCGCTGCTGGCTATTAAGGGTATGAGCATCTTGTCTGTCGCCGGCATTCTCGGTGAAGCTGGCGACCTCAGCGGCTATGCACATGGCAATGCGTTGTTGCGGCATGCCGGTCTCAACCTAGCTGAAGCAAGTTCAGGCAAGTGGAAGGGCCAAATGTCCATCAGCAAACGTGGCCGACCAAGGCTTCGGCATGCTCTGTTCATGGCAACCATGGCTCTCATCATGAACGATGAAACGTTTAAACGACAGCACGAAGTGAATGTAAAGACAAAAAGCATAAAGCCAATGCGCTCAGTGATGAAACTTTGCGGCAAGCTGGCTCGTCTTCTGGTTGCAATGGCACAAAGTGGCGAAGCTTATGAACCGGATCGAGCTCTTCCTATGAAACAAGCTGCTTAACTGCTTCTCTATTCGTACGAAAACTGGCTTATTCGCAGGATCTCAAGATTGCACGGAGTACCGGACTGCGTTAAACAAAAGGGCATAGACCCGTACCGTTAGGAATACCGGCCTCCACCCTCTGGATAGGCGTAACGAAGGAATGAAAGGGCAATAGACCCGTCGAGAAATGGGAGTGAAAGCCTCCGGAGGTTACGTGGAGCAGCGTGCAGCAGAGCAACAAAAAAGGAGCGAAAACTCGCCCCTTCTGTTCCCGCATGCGCGTCGGTTTCCAATTTGACGGCTCTCGTCCCATTCAATCCGGGTTACAACTCATCCTCTGGTGAGATTCTGTGAATAAGCGAGCATTCGTGAGATAACTGCATCGTACCGAGGGAG
>NZ_JBWDNK010000012.1:0-191273 GCF_056269165.1 Paenibacillus sp. J22R232
TCATCTGTGTTTCTTCACTAACTCTTCTTCCTCCCATAACGGATCATCTCCCTTGTCTTAAGTTTAAATTATTGGATGGGAGGACTCCAGTTTAATTAGGGGGCCTAAGAGATATTGCCTAGAAACTGCAAAGCACGTTGTAGTAAGAAAATTTCCTATAATAGATTGGTGGACCACCTGTTATGTGATGCCAAACGCTCTTTGCTAATACGCTGTATGTGATGCTTTCTCAAACAAGTCTGCACCAGCTAAGGCTACGTTGTAGTTTCTGCAATAGAAACCAGATTTATGAGGTGATTCATCAGCTACATTGCAGTTTTTGCAATAGAATCGATCTTTTAAGGCTGAATATGGCTGAGATTACTAGCTTACGTTGCATAAAGTACAATCTAAACCAATAATGAGGGAGTCAACAACACTTTCTGTTGTACTTTCTACAACGTACGATTACCATTCAGTAGCTATCGTGGATTATTGGGATGGGGATGAGCAACTGCTAGTTGGATAGTGAAAGCTGTTGCTTGGGAAGCACCTGGTGTGTAGGAATGCCGAAAATTCTGTTGTATTTTCTACAACGTACGATTACCATTCGGCAGCTATCTTTGTTTATTGAAATGGGGATGAGTACCTGTTGGTTAGAAAGTGAAAACTGGTGCTTGGGCAGCCCGCGACGTGTAGGTTAAGAAAGTGAAAGCGGATGCTTGGGAAGTCCGCGGCGTGTTGGTAAGTTGCTAATTGTTGCGACCTGCTGTTGGTTGAGGAGCTGGGAGCGCTCGATAGGCAGCCTGCGTAAACGAATAATGCTAGCCGATTGTTGCGACCTGCTGCTGGCTATGAAACAAGGACCGCTGCCTAGGCAGCGGTCCTTGAATGCTATTATGCTGGTTAGCTGCTTGCGGCAACCGTATCAACTGTTGCAGCTTCTGCCGTGCTTGCTTCTGCTTCAGCAAGCATAAATACAGTAAGGATAAACATCGCGTGTGACCAAGTAAGCGGCACGACCCAGGCTGTTTCACCGGTGTTTTTGTCAACTTGCTCGGGTAGCAGTCCCATTTCCGTACGGTGATCGATCGCCCATTTGAGCAGCTGCTTGGCTTGGTCAAGGCTTCCTGTTTGAATACGGTAATGGGCCAGCCATAGCGTGGTTAGAATCCATGGATTGCCACCGATATAAATGTCATCTTCATATCGTTTGATGCCACCAACGCCGGGCACGGTTAAAGCCGCTTCCACTGCGTCGGCTGTCCGGCGCATATATTCGTGATCAGCTGACACAGCCCCGAACGGAACCGCAATGCCGAGCAGGCTGACGTCGATGATCGAATCGTGATTGATGATATGCTTCTTATTGCCTTTATTGCCTTCCGCGATATAGCCCGTTGCGCCGTCAGCAATCGCCTGCGTATATTTGCTTTCATGAACGGTTAGCTCCACACCGCGATAGAAGGCACCGCCATCCTCGTTCCAGCATAGCTCTTTAATAGCTGATGCCATACGCTCAGCTGCAATCGTCCATTGTGCTGCTAGCTCCGTTTTATCCATAAGCTGCGCAAAGCATGCAGCTGCGGTCAATCCGCCGTATACGGCAGCGGAGGAGTAAGTATGGGAGGCTTCGCGTTCTTCCCATAAGTCGATGCTCGGTTTTGGCAGCCCGCTCTCGTTATCGATAAAGCTCATTAAGAAAAAAGCGCCTTTCTCAACGGCCGGCCATACTTGCTCCGCGAACAGCCGATCTTGTTTCTCCATGTAGTGCTGCCACATCCCCCAAATAATGGATGAGCCCTCGTCGATCTGAAGTCCCCATGATGGCGCAAGGCTTCCGTCATGATAATGGCGCTGTTGCCACGAGCCGTCAGGCGACTGTGCGGTAAGCGTCCATGCGTAGAAGCTGTCCGATAAGGAGCCTAGACCTGCTCTATCAAGCGCAGTTGTAATGAATGCGGCATCTCGGCCCCAACAGAACGAATATCCGCCGCAACGGACGAATTGTTCATCAAATTCCGGTGCCGCGATAATGCTTCCCGTCTGCTCGTCGGACATAAGCTTGAACATCAGCAAGGAGCGGTCATACAATTCGGAGATGTCTGCATCAGCAATAGGGCAAGGCACGGCCGAGGATAGGAATTGCTGCCAGTAGCCTGTCGTATCTCCCAGCCACTCAGCGCTTTCTTTCTCCTTCACCAAACGCATTTGCTGCAAAACGCTTTGTTTATCATGCCCTGCGGCAATATAAACGGGGATCGTTAGCGACTCACCGGCAGCAAGCGAACTAACCTGCCACTTTATTGCCCCGTCAGGCTTCATATCGATCTCGTTGCCATTCAACTGGCCGCTTTGGGCAGACTCCCATGAAAGCCCCGATTGAAAGTTTGTGCATACGTTTGCACTTGAAAGCGCAAAATAATATTTATGCCGAAAATGAACCAAAGCATCGTCAGTTGCCACGAACATTGTAGTGTTATATAGCTGATTTTCACTGACGAGAAATGAGGAATGAACGATAAAAGAGAAGGAGAGCGGTTCATTGCTTGTATTCGTAAAAGTATATTCCCGCACGATTGCATCTTGGCCAGGAATGGCGAAATGAAGGCTTTCAACCCGAAGCGGCTGCTGCACGGAGCTTGCTGCCACGCGGAATATGTTCGTTTTATCCACATATTGGGCTTCATGCTTCCAGCCATCGGTTTCTTCATCGAACCAAGATATGCTCCCTTGCTCATATTGGATCCCCGTTCGAATCGCATCGACATGCTGGGGAAGATCGATGTTTGGCCACCACAGGCGGTACATTTTGCCTGTGCGGCCAAGGGACGCGAGGAATTTGGAATTTCCGATGATTGCGTCAACTAAATAGGGCTTTTTATCTGACATGAGGTCAGCTCCTTTTGGATATGTTCTGTATAGACGACTCCCGAACAATCAATCTATGTGGGATGATCATTCTGTTTTGGTGCACGCTTTCCTCCTGAATGAAACGAATCAGCATTTGTGAGGCAGTATAACCAAGCTGGTAAGTTCCGATATCGATGGAGCTGATAGGAGGCGTTGCTAACTCGGATAGGGCAATGTTGTTGAAGCTGACAATGCTCAAATCATCCGGTACTTTGAATCCGAGCTCCGTCAGGCCGCGCAGTACGCCGAACCCGACAACATCGTCAATGACGACAAGGCCGCTTGGCCGCTCAGGCAAGCTCATCATGAAAGACATCGCGCGATAGCCGCTTTGCTGCAGAAACTCGCCTTCCACAATCCATTCGGACCGGACCGTGAGGCCTGCTTCGCGCATCGCTCTCCGATAACCTTCCATCCGGTCATGAGCTACGGTAAGCGTGGGTGGCCCGCTAACGAACCCGATCCTTTCATGGCCTTGCGAAATAAGATGCTGGGTTGCATCATAAGCTGCGAGCTCGTTGTCGTTATCGACGGATAAAATATTCGGGCGATCTTCCGTTCTTCCAATTAACACGGTAGGGAAGTTATGTTTGTTCAAGAGGTCTATTAATGGGTCATTTACTCGTGACGACAACAAAATAACGCCATCAACCCGGCGGCCGAATACAAGTCTGGATACCGTTTCTGTTTCGTCGCTTGGCGAGGTTGCGGCAGTAAGAAGCATGTCATAGCCAGCTCTTGTCGATTGTGCCAAAATACCGCGAAGCAATTCACCGAAGAAAAAATCTTGGAACAGCTCCTCGGCAGGTCGAGGAAGCATGATGGCCAGCGTCTGGGTTGTTTTTGAGACAAGGCTCTTCGCCATCACGTTAGGATGATAGCCCATCTCTTCCATAAACCGTTTAACCTTCAAGGTTGTTGCTTTACTGATTCGAGGGTGATTGGATACGACCCTAGATACGGTAGAAGGAGACACTCCGGCGGCTTTTGCAATATCTTTAATGGTTACCATAGTAAGTACCTTCCCCCATTGCGCAATCATGCATGCTTTATATGCTTCATCCTAATGCAATTGTTGCCTAAAAGTAAATATATATCTAAAGAAAGCGTTTCACAAATGATAAAAAACTGAATCAGAAAGAGAGAAAAGGAGAATAACGAAGAAAACGCAGTATTTGTTCCGTATAATGAACTGTGCAAACGTTTTAACAAATGATACAGCTTGTTGTATGATGAATCCACGAATAGAACGCTTTCAAAGCTGTTTACTCAGGTCGGCATCGCAAATAACGCTAAATTAGCCAAATGCGAGGCTATTTTTTTGACAGACTGTACAAACGTTTGCACTCATCGTGCAGGAAGCTTTTCCAACCGGAAAGGACGATTGCGGAAAGTGACAAATGAACAGTATTCGACGCAGTCTGCACATTCTGATCTGGAGAACCGTTTGAACGGCGTTGATTCAAAAAAAAGCATGGAACACATTATGGAGGGGGATCACCCAGCATGAAAAAGTGGTTTGTAATGTCATTAATTGTTTCCTTGTTTATCGTATCCGCATGCGGCGGTTCGAACAACGGAGGTAAAACGGAAAATGCCGCTAACGCTACAAATGCACCTGCTAACACAAACAACGCAGCTGGCAATGAGAGCGAAGGCGCAGCAGAATCCGACGAAATAACACCCGAGGAAGGCGCATCCTTGCTCGTATGGGAGAGTAAAGAAGAGCGTCCATTCGTTGAAGCGATTTCAAAGGAATTTACTGAAAAATACGGCATTGAAGTGAAATTCGAAGAGGTTGGCGCCGCTGACCAAGTAACGAAGTTGACGACTGACGGTCCTGCGGGACTTGGCGCAGACGTCGTTGTTTTCCCGCATGACAACCTGGGCAGAGCGGTAACGGCAGGCCTTGTTCTTCCGAACGATTTCTATGAAGAGCAAGCCAAAACGGATAACTCGGAAATTGCTGTAAACGCTGTTTCTTACGGCGGTACGCTGTACGGATACCCGCGCTCGATCGAAACTTACGCTTTGTTCTACAATAAAGCACTCATTAAAGAAGCGCCAAAAACGTTTGATGAAATCGTAGCGTTCGCCAAAACCTACAATGACGTACCAAACAACAAATTCGCTCTGATGTGGGAAGTAGGAAACTTCTACTTCAACTATCCATTCATCTCAACCGGCGGCTATGTTTACGGTGAGAATGGCCAAAACAAAGACGATATCGGCTTAAACACGGAAGGCGCGGTTAGCGGCTTGAAATATTACGGTTCGCTAAAAGACAGCATCCTGCCGCTTAATTCCGGCGACATCACGTATGACATCAAAAAAGGCATGTTCACTGGCGGTACGCTTGCAATGGACATTAACGGTCCTTGGACGATCGCGGATTACAAAAACGCTGGCATTGATTTCGGCGTGGCACCAATCCCGAGCATTAATGGCCAACCGGCGTCTTCGTTCTCCGGCGTTAAGGCATGGTATGTCAATCAATTCTCGAAATACCCGAATGCGGCTCGCTTGTTCGCGAACTTTGCTTCCACAAAGGCTGCGCAATTGAAGGATTTCGAATTGACAGGCGCGATTCCAGCCAACACAGAAGCAACGAATGATGCGGCCGTTCAAGGCAATGACATCGTCAAAGGTTTTGTTGCACAGTTCAACCAATCCACGCCTATGCCTTCGATTCCGGAGATGGGCAACGTATGGAGCCCAATCGCGGCAGCGTTCTCTGATGTATGGAACTCCGGCAAGGATGCGAAAGCGGCTCTTGATAACGCGGTCCAACAAATCAAGGATGCCAATAACGGTACGGCAGCAAAATAATATCCATATCCGGCAGAACCCGCCGAGCCATGCTCGGCGGGTGAGCCGATGTGTTGAATTCCGCGGCTTTTTTTGAGCATATGGCGGTTTAAATTGCTTTTGACATGAAAGGAAGGGAGCTTGGCGGGATGAAGCGTCATCGCAGCACCGCGGCTATATTGTCGTTACTCGTAATGGGTCTTGGCCAATTGTATAACCGCCAGTTTATGAAAGGCTTAATCATGCTTGCTGTCGAAGCGGCAGCGCTAATGTATTTTATACCGAATTTGGGAAGAGCCATCTGGGGTATCGTCACATTAGGTGAAAAAACGCAAGGTCTGGAGAAAATCGGAAAAATCAGTGTGCGCGTGGAGGGAGATCACTCGATCTTTCTATTAATCAGCGGTTTAATTACGCTTTTCCTATTTGTACTTTTTATCATCATTTACATTATGAATATTCGCGATGCTTATCGGAATGGCAAGCAGAGAGATGAAGGCGTGCTGCCTGCAAGCTTCCGGCAGACGTTGGCTTACGTGACGGACCGTAATTTTCCGCATTTGATGCTAACCTTGCCGGCGCTCGGCGTTTTGTTTCTAACGATCATGCCGATTATCTTCATGGTTATGCTTGCTTTCACCAACTACGCGTCGCCTGATCATATTCCTCCGGCCAAGCTGGTGGATTGGGTAGGCTTTCAAACGTTTGCTAACTTGCTCACGCTCAAAACGTGGAGCCACACGTTCATCGGCGTGTTTACCTGGACGATCATTTGGGCCGTTATCGCCACGGTAACGACGTATTTCGGCGGCCTGCTGGTAGCCTTGCTAATCGAGCAGAAGGGCATTCGTTTCAAAAAGCTATGGCGGACGCTGTTCATTATTCCATATGCGATCCCGCAGCTGATTTCTTTGCTCGTCATGCGCAATCTATTCAACGGGCAATTTGGTCCGATCAATCAGTACCTAGGTTATTTCGGCATGGGCAAGCTGCCTTGGCTGACAGATCCTTTCTGGGCAAAGGTAACGGTTATTCTAGTCAATATGTGGGTGGGCATACCCGTATCCATGGTGCTCATTCTCGGCGTATTGACCGCTATTCCGAAGGACCTGTATGAAGCGGCGGATGTTGACGGAGCGACGGGTATCCAGAAGTTCCGTATCATCACGATTCCGTTCGTACTGTTCTCCACAGCGCCGATTCTGATTACGCAATTTGCTGGCAACATTAACAACTTCAACGTTATTTTCCTGCTTACGAACGGGGACCCGGTAAAAGGTGATTATCAATTCGCCGGCAGCACCGACTTGCTCGTGACGTGGCTGTATAAACTGACGCTGAACAACAGTCAATTCAATATGGCCTCGGCCATCGGCATTATTATTTTCATCATTGTCGCTACATTCTCGATTTACAACTATCGCCGTACGCGGTCATTCAAAGAGGAGGATATGATCCAATGAAAATGGGGCGCAAAACAGCGAATGTTGTCCGTTTGACGTTAAGCTATGTCTTATTGATTGCGATTGCCATCTGCGCGATCTATCCGGCGCTTTGGGTGCTGCTGTCGTCGCTTCGTCCGGGCACGTCGCTTTTCAGTTCGAGCTTGATTCCGGAATCCTTTACGCTGGTCCATTATAAAGAGCTGTTCACGAACCCAAGCTTCCGTTACGGTGTCTGGTACTTGAACACGCTGAAGATCGCAACGTTGACGATGATTTTCTCTACGATTCTCGTTACGCTTAGTATGTACGCGTTGTCGCGTTTCCGCTTCCGCGGCCGCAAGATGACGCTGACGATTATGCTCGTACTGGGCATGTTTCCCGGCTTTATGAGCATGATTGCGATCTTTATTTTCTTGCTGCAGCTTAATTTGCTGGATACGCATGCAGCGTTGATCATCGTTTATTCGGCAGGTGCGGTACTCGGAGGCTTTGTTGTAAAAGGTTTCTACGATACGATTCCGCGCAGCTTAGACGAAGCGGCGCGCATTGACGGCGCATCTCATTTGCAAGTATTTGTGAAAATCATGCTTCCGCTGTCGCGTCCGATGCTTACGTATGTGGCACTAACGACATTCGCGGGCTCATGGGTTGATTTTATCTTTGCGAGATTGGTGCTGCGCAGCAAGGATAACTGGACGCTGGCCGTCGGGATGTGGGATCTCGTCAATTCGTATCAGAACAGTAACTTTACGCTCTTTGCAGCTGGCGCGGTCTTGATTGCCATTCCGATTACGCTGCTCTTCGTCTTCTTGCAGCGCTTCCTTGTGCAGGGGCTGATGTCCGGCGCTTCAAAAGGATAAAGGATGATAGACAAACGTTTGCATAATGTGAGTATTGTCCTGTTTAGTCTCATGCTGGTTGCCGCACTTTCTGCTTGCTCTGTGGGCGGCAATAGCACCGAGCCGCATTCGGGAAATTCGGTTCTAGGAAACAATGCCGTGAGTACACGAGATGGTGATGGCATAGGCGAGGTTAAAGGCGAACCGGCAGCAGCCGCTTATCAAGCGGATGAGCAGCCAGGCGGCGTTTATTATGAAATCTTTGTGCGTTCCTTCTACGATACGAATGGAGACGGGATTGGCGACTTGAACGGAGTTACCGCCAAGCTTGATTATTTGCAGGAGCTTGGCGTTAGCGGCATTTGGCTCATGCCGATCAATGCCTCTCCAAGCTATCATGGCTATGACACGACCGATTATTACGCCGTTAATCCGGAGTACGGTACGCTTGAGGACTTGAAGCAGCTGCTGGGTGAAGCGCATAAGCGCGGGATTAAGATTATTATGGATTTTGTCGTGAATCATACGAGCAAGGAGCATCCATGGTTCAAAGAAGCGCTCGCAGATGAGAATAGCCCTTACCGCAGCTGGTATACGTTCGCGAAGCTTGACGAGAAGGTCCGCGCAGACGGCGCGGTTGGCGGCGACCCTTGGCATAGCTTCGGCGGCTTGAAGTATCTCGGCGTATTCTGGGAGGGCATGCCTGACCTGAATTTCGATGAGCCTAAGGTTCGCGAGGAAATGGTCAAGATCGGTCAATATTGGCTGAATCAGGGATTGGACGGATTTCGGCTGGATGCAGCGAAGCATATTTACGGAGACTTCGCTTCTACGGCGAGCACGCCGGACATTCAGGCGAAGAACAAAGCCTGGTGGCAGGAATTCCGCATAGGCATGACGAAATCGAAGCCCGATGCCTATCTCATCGGAGAGGTCTGGGATTCACTGACCGTCATTGCGCCTTACTTTGACCAAGCGCTGGATTCCGCGTTTCACTTTGATTTGGCAGGGCGCTTGCTTAGCGCGGCAGACAAAGAATTGGATGCAGACTTGGCTTTCTCGCTAGGGCGCGCCTATGGCGTCTACGGGAAATCCTCGGGCGGCAAGTTCGTGGATGCGCCGTTCCTGAGCAATCACGATCAGAATCGCGTCATGACCGTACTGAACGGAAACGTTGATCATGCCAGAATGGCGGCGGCCATGCTGCTGACGCTTCCGGGAACGCCTTATCTCTATTACGGCGAGGAGCTCGGGATGAAAGGCGCCAAGCCTGATGAATACATCCGTGAGCCGATGCCGTGGTATAGCGATCCAAGCGGCGGCGAGGGTCAGACGGCATGGGAGAAGCCGCGACATAATACGGAGCCGCAAACGGTGTCCGTAGAAACGCAAACGAATGATGAAAATTCCCTACTGAACCATTACCGCCAATTGATAAAGTGGCGGAACGAGGAACCCGCGCTGCAGGACGGAAGTATTGCGGAGTTCAAGCTGGAGCCGGAAAATCAGAAACTTAGCGCCTATGTTCGGATGACAGCCACAGAACGCGTTCTCGTTGTTCATAATTTATCCGCAGACGAGCAAACGACGGCGTTGCAAGCGTCGCAAGCATATGGCAGCTTTGAGTCGCTTGTCAGGGCTACGAGCACAGAAGCCGAATTAGCTGAGGGCAGGCTCACACTACCTGCATACAGCACCGTTATATTGAAATGATGAAGAGGGAACTGCACATAAAGTGCGGTTTCCTCTTTTTTGCATGCAGAGTGGGGATGAACTGTCTGAGGAGCATCCGCGTGCTTGGGTTGCCTAGCAAGCGACAGGGTAGGAGATTTGCAAAAACATAAAATGTAATGCCTTTTTTAAAGGCCTGGGTCCCGCATGGGCAATGTGGGAATTTACGAATGTGCTGGTACTGGTTGGGTTCGTATATGTCGTACATCTCATCAGAAGCGGAATGGGGAACAAGACGACGGGTACTTCTTGACTAGGAAGGTTATTCTTTCCTGAACTGGGCAGGAGACACGCCAACATGTTTTTTGAATGCTTTCGAGAAGGAGAACAGATCGGGATACCCGACGGATTGAGCGATTTCAGCAAGCTTGTAGTCGGTCTGCTTCATAAGCAATCTAGCTTCGTTCATGCGCAGCTGCTGCACATATTTCATCGGTGAGAGTCCGAAAGCCTTGGAGAAGCTTTTGGAAAAATGAGTGCGGTCGATGCCTACGTAATCTGCAACGCTTTCAATAGTAATGCCGTCGGCATAGTGGATCTCCAAATAGTCCTTTGCCCGCTGCAGCCAGCTTCCGGAAGATGCGGGAACATCTTGCTGAACATTGCTTCTTGCGAGGATATCGAATACTTGATGGAAGATGGACAGGCGCGTCAAATCCGAAGCAGGTTCTACCTTGTCGGTGGCGAGGTTGAAGAATTGCCCCATTCGCTCAATCGCAGCATTGGTTAGGCCGTCCCGCAGATGGGGCTGATAGGGGGTTAACCCGACTCGCTCCAGGAGTGACAGTGCGTGTTTGCCATCGAATGCAAAGAAGATTTTGCGCAGCAAAGCATGCTCGCTTGTGTAATATTCATGCGTCACCTGAGGAAACAGGCAGTAGAGATCGTTTTTGCGCAGCGGATACGTTTGTCCACCTTGAATAAAGGTGCCTTCCCCTTCAAGCACCATAATCAAATAATAGTAAGGCGTAATTCGGGGACCGATATGATAGCCGGGCTTCGCGATATTGGCACCGAGTCGAATAGGCCAAGCTGCGCCTGCCTTCTCGAATGCAGACGGCGTGAAATAGTGGATCTCAAGCTGCTCGTGATGATCCTCTTTCATGTTATGGAACATGGCTGGCCCCCCTTTTTTACCATTGCTTTTCTGATGTGAAGCTTATCCTATGATTTGGTTCATACCTATGAAACCACAAAATGACAAACAACTCAAGCTACGAATTGACATTTACACGAAGGGTGCCTCCTTGCTATTATTCAAATAACAAATTAATCCGATAAATTTTGTTGGTTATCTACCGGACAACTGGTGAAACGGCAATATTCGCATCGTATGCGTTTGTTGTTGTATGACTCGAACATAGCATTCTTTACTTCACGACAACGAAGCGTAAAGGGGATAAACGAAATGAGCAAGCAAGCAAAGGTGGAATTTGGCTGGTTTATTCCGACAAACGGAGATGGCCGCTATATAGGCGTGAAGCCGGAACGGGAACCGTCGCAGCAGTATTTTGTAGAGGTTGCACAGGCCGCAGAGGAAGCGGGCTATGAGTTCGCGCTCATTCCGGCTGGAGGGGATTGCTGGGATGGCTGGATCGTAGGTTCTTGGGTAGCCTCGGCGACAACGAAGCTGAAGCCGCTAATAGCGATGAGGCCGGGTCTCGTCTCACCTGTGCTTGCTGCCCGCATGGCCTCGACGCTGGACCGGATGTCAGGCGGACGCGCGCTCATTAATGTAGTAACCGGACATTACCCGGCAGATCTAAAAGCAACCGGAGATCCGCTGCACGGCAGCCATGATGAGCGTTATGAGCGGACGAAAGAGTTTCTTGAGGTTGTGAAGGGTGTATGGCAGCAGCCCGAAAGCGAAGGAGTAGGCTTTAATTTTGCCGGGAAACACTATGAGGTAGAAGGCGGCCTTAGCAAGCCTGCGCCGATTCAAACGCCGCATCCCCCTCTGTATTTTGGAGGAAGCTCGGTCGCTGGCAAACGCGTGGCAGCGGAAACGGCGGACGTTTACTTAATGTGGACGGAGCCGCTTGATTGGATTGAGGGTCAAATTGCCGAAATGGAAACGTATCTGGCTGAGCTTAGAGCAGAGAAAGGTATCGAAAGAGAGCTGCGCTACGGCATCCGGGCACAGGTCGTGGTTCGGGAAACGGAAGAAGAGGCTTGGGCGGCAGCTTGGAACATTCTGAGCAAAGCCGATCCGGAGCAGCTGAAGGCTAAGGAAAAGCTGCATTCGAAGACGGATGCGACGAACCAGAAACGCCAGATGGATTTGTTCAGCCAATCGAAGGAGCAGGACTATGTAATCGGACCTAACCTTTGGTCAGGGCTGTCTGCGATTCGCGGCGGCGGCGCGGTGACGTTCGTCGGAACGCCGGAGCAGGTATCGGATCGTTTAATCGAGTTTATTGATGCAGGCGTCACCTCATTTATTTTATCGGGTTATCCGCATCTGGAAGAAGCCAAAATTTCTGGCGAGCTGCTGCTGCCTCTCGTGAAGCAGAAGCTGGCCGCTAAAGGAATCATCATTTAATCCATTGGGGGAATGAGAATGAAATCATTACGTAAACGGCAACTAGCGCTTCTGGCGCTAACGATTATATTGAGCGTGGTGCTGTCGGCCTGCGGTTCGAACAGTTCTGCGAATTCGAATACGGGCGGGAACAAGCCGGCTGAGGGTGCGGAGGAAGGCGGCAACGGAAATAAGCCTGTAACAATCAGCTTTATTCACTGGCGCGGCGAGGATGCTGCCGTGCTCGATGGCATCATTAAGAAGTTCGAGGAGAAGAATACGAACATTAAAGTGGAAACGCAAGTGTTCCCTTCCGATCAATATCAATCGACAGCTCAAGCGAAGCTGCTTGACGGTTCGGTAGGCGACGTGTTCGCTTCATTCCCGGGCGCCCAATTCGAGGCGATAGCCAAAGCCGGCTTGTTCACCGATTTGACAGGAGCCTCTTTCGTAGGCAACTTTACGCCATCCTTGATTGAATCGGGCCAAAAGGACGGCAAGCAGCTGGCGGTTCCTTACCAGCTGGTATACAACATTCCGATTTATAACGTAAAGCTATTCGAGAAATACGGCATCGAGGTGCCGAAGGATTGGGAGGGCTTCCTTGCTGCGGCTGAGAAGCTGAAGCAGGAAGGCATCGTGCCGATTGCATTCCCTGGAGCAGATATCGGACCAGGCCAATTCATGAACCCGATGGTGATGAATAACGCGCCTGATGAAGAGGTATTCGTGAAGCTTGAGGCGGGCGAAACGAAGCTTACCGATGAATGGTGGGTCAAGACGCTGTCTCAATTCAAGGAGTTAAATGACAAAGGCTATTTCCAGAAGGATGCGCTCGGAACGAAGGGCGATGCGGCAGGCGCATTGTTCGTGCAGGAGAAGGCGGCGATACTGGCTACTGGCTCCTACCAGCTCGTAGGCAATAAGAAAAACAACCCGGAGCTGCAGCAAGGCTTGCTTGCGCCGATTACGGTTTCTGCCGATCAAGCCGTGTTCGAGGGGATTCATACGACGACCTTCATGCTCGCCGTGAACAGCAAGTCGAAGCATCCGGAGGAAGCGAAGAAATTCATCGAATTTCTCAGCCAAAGCGATGTTGCCGGCGAATACGCGAACGGAACGGGACAGAACGTTACGGTCAAAGACGTGGCATACACGAGCGACGAGCTGAAGGCTGTTGCTGAATGGACGGCGAAGAAAACGCGGTTCCAACCGCGCTTTACGATTAAAAACGCAGAGGTTCAGAAAGCGGTCACCAGCTCCATACAAGCCGTGTTAGGCGGGACGGAGCCGGCGAAGGCCGCGGCAGACGCGCAAGCGATCGTGGACCAGCAGATAGGAAAATAAACGAATGAAAAAGGCAGCGAAGCTATTACCGTTTTTTGTACCGGGCATTGCCTTGTACCTTGTACTCTTCATTTATCCGACGGTTACCGGCTTTTATTATTCTTTAACGGATTGGGACGGCTTATCGCCGTCCTATCAGTTCGTCGGGGTGGATAACTATGCGAACGTAGCCAAGGATATTATTTTCCGCAAATCGATCGTAAACAACATTAAATTCATGCTCGCTGTCGTTGTGGTGCAGACGCTCGTTTCGCTGCTGCTTGCGCTGCAGCTGTCCAAGCAGACAAAGGTGAACGCAGCGCTGCGTTCCCTCTATTTTGTCCCAACGATTCTCTCGTCCGTATCGGTCGGTTTCATATGGACGTTCGTCTACGATCCCTCGCTCGGGTTATTGAATGGCTTGCTTGAGGCGGTTGGCCTGTCATCCTGGACACAAAATTGGCTGGGCGATGCAGGAATAGCGATATTCTCGATTGCGGCCGTTCAAGCTTGGGCGCATATCGGACAAATGGTTATTTTGTTCGTGGCGGGACTGCAGGCGATACCGGAGGAACTGGTAGAATCGGCAAAGCTGGACGGCGCAACGCGGCTGCAGCTGTTCTTTCGGGTGATCTGGCCGCTGCTCGCGCCGGCCGCCGCGATCGTAGTTTCTTATACGACTATCCAATCGTTTAAGGCGTTCGACCTTGTGTTCACGATGACTGGAGGCGGACCAGCGTATTCCACTGAAATTTTATCGACTTATATTTATAACTCGGCGTTCATGAATTATACGTTTGGCAAAGCATCTACGGCATCCGTATATTTCCTTCTGCTGATTTCGTTTATTACGTTTCTTCAATTCCGCGCGCTTCGGACCGATCGCGTATCCTATTAGCAAGCAGGCAGGTGAAATCATTGGTTCTCAAATGGTTAGGCAGATTGCTGCTGCTGTTGTTCGCAGCTGTTATTCTCGTTCCTTTATTGATCGTATTGTTTACCTCATTAAAGACGACACCGCAGTTCTATGCAAGTCCGCTCGGCCTGCCGGAATCGTTGTCGCTCCACAACTTCAAGGCGCTGTTCGACGGGCAACCGATGTGGGGATATTTCCGAAATAGCGTTGTCGTTACGCTGGCAACGGTAGGTCTGGAGCTACTGCTTGCCGGATTTATCGGGTATGGCATTATGCGCTCTGGACGCCGGGTAGGGGCATTCGTATTCGGTTTATTCGCAATTGGACTGATGGTGCCGTCACAAGTGAATATGATTCCGATCTACACGTTCGTGCATAAGCTGGGCTGGAGCAATTCGTTAACGGGATTAATTGTCGTGTCCGCATCGGTGCTGCTCCCGCTCTCCGTATTCATGCTGTCTGGTTTCATGAAAACATTGCCGAAGGAAATTCTGGAGGCAGGAGAGATCGACGGTGCAGGCGAATGGACGCTGCTTGCGCGTATCGCACTCCCTCTTAGCGCTCCTTACCTCGCGGCAACAGCAGCTTTTTTATTCGTTATCGTGTGGAATGACTTGCTGTTTCCCATGCTGCTGCTGAACGGAAAGGATAAGCTGACGCTCCCGCTCGCCATGCTGCAGTTCCGGGGAGAGTACATTACCGATTATCCCGTCCTGCTCGCAGGTGTCGTCATAACGGCATTGCCGATGATTGCTTTGTTCGTATTTCTTCAGCGTTATTTCATCTCGGGCGCGCTGGCAGGCTCATTAAAGGGTTAGCTTCTCTATGCACCTCCATTCAGTTATTGGAAGGCGCGGATAGCTGTGAAACGCCGGTAGGCGATCATGCCCGCCAGCAGCATGGCGGCACCGCTTGCGGCGATGATGACGGCAGGGCCGTACAGATCCGATAAGGTGGAGAAAACGGCCAGCCCGATTGGCGGTGCGACGCTGGTTAATGCACCCACTAGGCCGAATACCCTGCCCTGCATGGATGGTTCGACGGCAACCCGCAGCGCAATGAAAATAATAGTCGTGCTGAACGAGAAAAGGAAGCCGACAAGCAGGATAAGCGGTAGCGCTGCGCTTGCCGAAGACAGGAGCGAAATGGCGATAAACAAAGGCCCCATTAGGATCATGCTCCATAACGTCCATTTCCCTCTGCTTTTTAGCCGCGTATCAAGCCGCATGATTAATATCGAGCCAATCACGTAGCCTAGCGGGATACATGCTTCCATGAGCCCGAAGACAAAGGGCTGCGCATGCCACACCTTCACGGCCATAACCTGTATAAGCATAAAGGTCGATAGGAAGAAAAACATGACGAGCGGGAGCAGCAAAACAGCAGCTTTGGCAAATGGCTCCTTCCATACATAATGGAAGCCTGCTGCGAGATCTTCCTTGAAGGAGTTCTTCGCTTTGGCTACGTCCTTAGGTGCTTGGTAAGGGAATTTGCCTGCAACCAGCAATAGGATTGCCGAGAGGAGGAAGGTGGCAGCATCGATTGCAATCGCGAAGGCGCCGCCGAATGCAGTGACTGCTATGCCTCCGAGCGCAAAGCCGGATATACGGATGATATTATCGGAGATGCTGATTGCGCCTACTGCCTGGGTAATTTGCTCTTTGCCTACGATCTCGACAAGCGAAGCTTGGAAAGCAGGCGTACGGAATGCACCGGCAAATGCGACAAGCCCGGTTAACAGGACGATATAGGCAAAAGGCACATTTGGCAAGTAAATGAGTATAGCGATCGCTGCGACAAGCACAAAGCGTACCGCATCGGATACCCACATTAATGTGCGGCGGTCGGTTCGATCCGCAAAGGTACCTGCGAAGGACCCGAACAGCATGCTGATGACGAGATGCGTGATGAGAACGACGGACATGAGCTTGGCGCTTCCGGTCGTTTGCAGCACCCAGAGATTAAGCGCGATGCTGTGAAAGGTGTTGCCTAGCAGTGATAGGCTGTAGCTGGAGAATACGGCGAGAAAAGTCCGGTTTTTCCAAATGGATACCGCACTGCCGTCATACGGGAGAGCTACCGTATCGTTTGTAGACGGTTTTGCTATCTCAAGCATGAAAAAACCTCCTAAATGGATAGTTGGAATGAGGGGTGAGCCATTGGGCAATTTTTTAAAATTGCTTTTCGTTATTGTCACTTAAACGTTTAAGTTACCATAGATATGTGGATGGCTAACCGCTGTCCAAGCGATTGGACAGCGAATGAGCATCGTTAATTCGGTTTGACTGCTTTCACAAGCACATATTGGTTTTCGGGGCCTTCCCTCGGCGCTGCTAAGAGCTTCATCATTAATTGATAAGCAGCTTCCGGCTTGTGATCGCCAAACGTGATGCGTATGGCTGCGTTCGGTAGAATGTCCGGGCAGCCTGCTGAGCATATCACGGCTAAATTCGCCGGACTCACGTATTTGGCTGCCATGATGGCTGCAAATTCGCTTAATGCCAATCCTGTCTGATTCGTCTTGCTGCTCAGAAAGCGTGAGAGCGATTGCTCATCCTTTAGCAAATGGACCGCGTCCTGCCCCAAGCCCGAGAGAGAGGCAATATTCTGGCTAAGCTCCTCATTGTTGAAGCTGTCGATAATGATATACCCGAAGGGGGCGAGTGGGGATGCTTTTGCAAGGGCGAAGGCATCGCCGTAATCGTAATTCACCTTGTAAAACAAAGAATCATCAATGATGCTGTCCACTACGATAAGCGGTACGCCTACGGAGAAGCGACTTGAGATAAGGTGGAAATTTTCAGTTCGGACATCGACGACGAAGACGCCATCGAGCTTTCGCTCGGAAATAATATCGAGCTTCGGATCAGCAGCGTCGAGGCTGAATAATACAACATGATAGCCGCGTGCCGTGAGCAGCTGCTCCAGGCGATTGATGAATGGCGAATAATGCAGCTGCTTCCAAAAGCCTTCATTGTCGGTGCGATTGACCAAAATGCCAATCAAGCCGGACTTCTGCTTCACAAGCGATCTAGCCGCTAGGTTGGGCACGTAATTCAGCTGCTTGGCTGCTTCCAGCACGCGGCACTTTGTCTCCTCGGGGATCGTCTGCGTAGTCACGTTGTTGAGCACATAGCTGACGGTTGCGACAGACACCTCGGCGGCTTTGGCAATATCTTTGAGCGTAGCTTTCTTGATTGTCATGCAGCTCCCTTCCTCATTGCCTGTAAGCAAAAGTAGAATGGCATTGGGTTATATAACTAACTCATGCAGCACAATTATTATGACTTAAACGTTTAAGTTATTATGACATCATACAAGCTTCTTTGTCTAGGGGAATCGTAATGCAGCAAAGCCCAACTAGGTGAGGAGCAGCAGGGATCAGAAAGGAATGCCTGGCGTACCGACATCCACTCGAGACATTCCTTTCTGGGTTGCCTGTTATTATTCGCTTTGCTCTAATACAACAAAACCGTATGCCGGAAGTGTAAGGTCAAGCTTGCCGCTGATTGTCGCTACATTCAAAGCATCGTTTTCTGCAGGAGCGGAATCGCTTGAAAGCACCTTTGTCCAACGGGTTTCGCTCACATCGTCAGTCGTTTGGATGATGCTTGCTTCTGCATTCTTAGCTGTAAGCAATCCAACCGGCGGTTCTGAATCAGGGTTCGCAAAGCCGGTAAATACGATGGTTTGCGGCTGCAAGTCATCGCCATCTTGTACAGCTGCGATAGGGATGCTGATCTCCGCTTCATTCTCTCGCGCATTTAATGCGACCAGCAAACGCTGGCTGCCTTCACGCCGTTCATAGACGAGAATACCGTCTGTACTGCCGGCATGGACGAAGCGAATGTCTGCGCTGCGGAGCGCATCGTATTGGTGACGAAGCCCGATTGCAGATGAATAGAAGGCGAGTAGCTCGCTGTTCTGCCCGGCTGGATCCCATACCATGCATTTGCGGCATCCGGGATCTCCGGCACCGTCTATCCCGACTTCGTCTCCGTAATATATGCAAGGAGTACCAGGATAAGTGAGCTGGAACAGCGCAGCAAGCTTCATGGCTGCTTCGTTATTGCCGCAGATTGTAAGCAGCCTCGCCGTATCGTGGCTATCCAGCAGGTTGAAGGCCGTTTCGGTCACCTGCTGCGGGTAAGCCGCCAGCTGCTCGCCGATTGCCAGCGCAAATTGTGCGGCATCAATCGTCTGGTAGGCGAAGAAATCCAATACGGCGTTCGTGAACGGATAATTCATGACCGCATCGAATTGGTCCCCCTGCAGCCACATGATCGAATCATGCCAAATCTCGCCCAAAATGTAAGCCTCCGGATTAACCTTTTTCACCGTCAATCGGAATTCGCGCCAGAACTGGTGGTCAACCTCGTTCGCTACGTCAAGGCGCCAACCGTCGATTCCGATTTCCTCGATCCAATAACGCGCAACCTCGAATAAGTATTGCTTCACCTCGGGATGCTCGGTATTCAGCTTGGGCATAAGCGGCTCGAACGCAAACGTTTCGTAAGTCGGGACGCCGTCAACGACTTGCAGCGGCCATTCCCTTACATAGAACCAATCCGCGTATTTGGAATCACGCCCATTCTGCTGCGCATCGACGAATGGCGGGAAGGTTTTGCCGGAATGGTTGAAAACGGCGTCCAGCAGAACGCGAATGCCGCGGGCATGGCAAGCGTCAACAAGCTCTTTGAGCTTCTCATTTGTACCGAACTGGGGATCGACCTTCATATAATCCCGCGTATCATACTTGTGATTGGTCGTGGCCTCGAACAAAGGCGTGAAATAGACGGCATTAATGCCAAGCGCGGCAATATGGTCTAGGTGATCGATTACGCCCTGCAGGTCCCCTCCGAAGAAATTGTAAGGCGTCGGCTCACCGCCCCATGGCAGAACGTTGTCTGGATCAAGCGAAGGATCGCCGTTCGCAAAGCGCTCCGGGAAGATTTGATAGAATACGGCATCCTTAACCCAAGCAGGCGGCTTGAATACGTCAATCGGATTGATATAAGGGAAGTCGAAAAAAGTGTTCGGGTTATTCGGGAGCAATAGCTCGAAGCCTTTATCCGTGAGCAAGATGCTCTCCGAGCCGCTAGTTAAGCGAAAAGCATAGCGAAGGCGGCGAAAAGGGGGAATAACAGCCGTTTCCCAATAATCGAATCGCGTATCCGTGGACAAAATACGCATAGGCACCGCTGTGATGGTTTGGTCCCAAGCATATTTGTCGCCGACGATCGCCTCTACCGCGGCTACGTCATTTTTTTTGGTACGGATGCGAAGGTGCAAGGTTTGATCGTCGTAGGCATAAGCCCAGTTCTGCTTTGGTCTGTGGTATACCGCTTCTAATAACATCATAATCGCTCCTTTTAGCTAAATGGGAGAAAGGATGAAAACGCGAAAAAAGGTACAACCTCTGCTTATAAAAGCCGAGGTTGTACCTTCTCCCATAACACGTTCAGGCGCCGCTAACGCGATGCATAATGCGAACATATGGATGCGGTAGCATTGCCTTTCTATTGTAACTCTCAACACATTTATTATACATAATTTGCACGTATCGTACCAGTATGAATTTAAAAAAAATTTATGCGTGAATGGCTTCGTGTGCTTGCGATTCCAAGAAGCGCTCGCAATCCAGCGCAGCCATGCAGCCGCTGCCTGCCGCCGTAATGGCTTGACGGTAATTGCGGTCCTGAACGTCGCCGCAAGCGTATACGCCTGGGATGTTCGTCTCGGAAGTACCTGGTTTCACGATAATATAGCCTTGGTCATCGGTATCGATCTGTCCGCCAAGGAAGCTTGTATTCGGCGTATGGCCTATCGTAATAAACACGCCGTCCGTCTCAAGCAGCTCTTCCTCGCCGGTTTCATTATTGCGCACTTTCAACCCTTGCAAGCCCATGCCTGTCGCTGCCACTTCAAGCGGCGTGCGGTTGAGGCTCCATACGATCTTTTCGTTGGCGCGAGCGCGGTCCTGCATGATTTTGGAAGCTCGCAAATCATCGCGGCGATGGACGAGCCTGACCTCGGAGGCGAAGCGGGTAAGGAATACCGCTTCTTCCATGGCGGAGTCGCCGCCGCCGACTACAATGATTTTTTTGCCGCGGAAGAAGAAGCCGTCGCAGGTCGCGCAAGTGCTGACTCCGCGTCCGATATTGTCCTGCTCGCCAGGAATGCCAAGGTACTTGGCGGAAGCGCCTGTCGAGATAATAATCGACTCCGCTTGCAATTCGCCGATGCCCTCAACGTCGAGCGTGTAAGGACGCTTGCTGAAATCAACGCTTTTCACGGAGCCTATTTTGAATTTCGCCCCGAAGCGCTGTGCTTGCTTGCGCATGTTGGACATCAGCTCGCTGCCCAAGATACCGTCCGGGAACCCGGGAAAGTTTTCTACCTCTGTCGTTGTTGTAAGCTGCCCGCCTGGCTGCCAGCCTTCAATGACGAGCGGCTCCATGTTCGCGCGCGCTAGATAGATGGCAGCTGTTAAGCCTGCAGGTCCTGTGCCGATTATGATCGTTTTGTAAGTCATCTATATTCTCCTCCATTCCGTATACGTTCAATGTAATAAATACTACTTTAAAATTATTACAATCTATATCGAATGTCAATATCGTTCATGTAACGTTCATGTTCGTATTATATGCTGTTTGGAGAGATTGCTTGAGCGCGACTGGAGGACGAACGATATGCCGAAAATTGTAGTTGTTGATGATGACCCTAATATTCGCGAACTGGTCAGCCTTTTCTTGAAAAGGGAGGGCTACCAGGTGATCGAAGCCATAGATGGAGTAGATGCGTTGGAGCAGCTTGATGCGGTTCGCCCGGATTTTGCCATAATCGATGTGATGATGCCGCGAATGGACGGATGGGCGCTTTGTACCGCGCTGCGGGAAAGCTACGACATTCCGCTGCTGATGCTGACGGCGAAGGGGGAAACGACCCATAAAGTAAAAGGCTTCGAGCTTGGAGCGGATGATTATATGGTCAAGCCTTTTGATCCGCCAGAGCTGGTAGCGAGGGTCAAGACCTTGCTCAAAAGATACCGGATAACCGCGTCACAGACTGTCGAGTTCGGCGAGATTACAATGAATCAAACCGATTTCCACATGTCGGCAGGCGGAGAAAAGATTACCTTGCCTCCCAAAGAATTTGAGCTGCTGTTCAAGCTCGCCAGCTATCCAGGCAAGACGTTCGCGCGCGATCAGCTGATTGAACAAATATGGGGCATGGATTACGAGGGAGACGAGCGGACGGTCGACGTACATATCAAACGGCTCAGGGACCGTTTTCCGGAGGAGTCCTACCGCTTCCGTATCGTTACGATTCGCGGGCTTGGATATAGGCTGGAGGAATGGTCATGATTCGCAGCTTATATGTCCGCATTACAGCAACTTTCCTCGTCGTCGTCTTAATTAGCATCGGCGTTGCCTTTTTGTTTACGAATCAAATGTTCAAGCGCGACGCAAGGGGACAGCTGCCGAACCAGATGGAGAAAGCGATTAACCGGATCGAGCAGCTATACGCCGTTTCCAAGCCTGCATCGCTGAAAGAGTTTTTGGAAGAGGTATCGGATCAGCAGGGCTTGTCGATCATTGCAGTCAGCAGCGCGAACCGGCTCGTGCAGGCTGGCGAGCGAAGCGAAGCGATGGTGAATAGGCTGACCTATGAGCAGCTTGGCAACGTATTCCGAGGGAGCATGGTCAACATGGGGATGTTCAATCGCGAGGAAGGAAGTCCGCCGACGCCGCCTGCCATGGGCAGGCTGGTTCAGTTCGGAAGCGAGAAATGGGCATTGTTCGTGCAGCCGGACGCATTCCCGCAGAACAGTAACTTTATATGGACGGCCGTTACGCTGCTCGTCACGCTGCTCGTCGTCGGAAGCTTGCTTATTCTCGTAGCTGCCCGCTATTTGGTCATGCCTTTGAAAATGATGACGAATGCGGCGACGAGGATGTCGGAAGGGGATTTCACCGTGCGCCTGCCCGTCAGGCACGGAGACGAGCTTGGCGAGCTCGCCGAGGGCATGAACAAGATGGCGCTGAGCTTGTCGCAGCTTGAGATGATGCGGCAGGACTTCGTCTCGAACGTCTCCCATGAAATACAGTCGCCGCTTACGTCGATTGGAGGTTTTGCCGAAGCGCTGCGCAGCGAAGAGGTGACCGAATCGGAGCGTGATCGCTATATCAGCATCATCAAGCAAGAAAGCATGCGGCTTTCGCGCTTAAGCGAAAATCTGCTCAATCTGGCTTCTTTGGATTCGCGCCAGCACCCATTTCATCCAAGGCCGTACCGCCTGGATCGGCAGCTGCGCGATGTCGTGCTTGCTTGCGAGCCGCAATGGATGGCGAAGAGGCAAACCGTGGAGCTCCTAATGGAAGAAACGACGATTACGGCGGACAGCGATCAGCTCAATCAGCTATGGATGAATTTGTTCGCGAACAGCATGAAATTCACGCCGGAGGATGGAAAAATATTTTTTGGGCTGAGCGAGCAGGATGGGCTTGCTGTCGTACGGATATCCGACACCGGGATAGGCATCAGCGAAGAGGTTCGGGAGCGTGTCTTCGAGAGGTTCTATAAAGGCGATATGTCGCGTGATCGGAGCCAAGGAGGCAGCGGTCTTGGGTTATCGATCGCGCAAACCGTTGCCCACATCCATGGCGGCAGCATAGCGCTGGACCCGCATGCGGACCAGCTGGCAGGTGCAAGCTTCATTGTGAAGCTCCCTCTCGTAGCAATCGAGCGGTAATACGTTGTGTGTCCATCTTGTAGCGTTGGAGCGGTAATACGTTGTGTGTCTTTCTTGTGGCGTTGGAGCGATAATGCGGTGTGTGTCCTTCTCGTGGCTTTGGTACGCTAATGAGGTGAGACTCCTTCTCGTGGCGTTGGAGCGATAGTTGTGGTATGGCTCCCTTATTAGTAATGCCTAAAGCATAGATAATCCTAGGCAGAGCGGTTATGATGGAGGGAGATTATTTCATACATGTAACGTTTTGGGGGAGAAGCTCGAATGGAGAAGCGGATACGGAAAGCCATCATACCGGCGGGAGGGCTAGGGACAAGGTTTTTGCCTGCAACAAAAGCGCAGCCGAAGGAAATGCTCCCGATTAT
Organism: Paenibacillus sp. J22R232; assembly: GCF_056269165.1. Lineage (NCBI taxonomy): Bacteria > Bacillati > Bacillota > Bacilli > Caryophanales > Paenibacillaceae > Paenibacillus > Paenibacillus sp. J22R232. The sequence continues at coordinate 23,596 of NZ_JBWDNK010000012.1, forward strand.
CGATAAGCCTGCTATTCAATATATTGTAGAAGAAGCCGTTCATTCCGGCATTGAGAGCATCGTCATTGTCAGCGGGCGCAACAAACGGGCCATCGAGGACCATTTTGACAAATCGGCCGAGCTTGAGATGGAGCTGGAAGCGCGCCATAACGAGGAAATGCTGGAAATGGTGCAAAAGATATCGCAGCTGGCGGACATTTATTACGTTAGGCAGAAGGAGCCGCTCGGGCTCGGGCATGCCGTATTATGCGCGCGCCGCTTTATCGGGGACGAGCCTTTCGCAGTCCTGCTCGGCGACGATATTCTGAAGTCAGACCCGCCTTGCTTGCGTCAAATGATGGATATTTACGAGCGTGACCAATCATCGGTCGTAGCCGTTATGGAAGTGCCATGGAACCAGACCCATAAATACGGTATCGTCGACATCGAAAGCGGCAAACAGATTGCACGCGTACGCGATATTATCGAAAAGCCGGCACCCGGTCAAGCACCTACCAATTACGCGGTTGTAGGACGTTACGTTCTTAATCCCGCTATATTTGAATTGCTGGAAAACGCAGCGCCTGGGAAGGCGGGCGAGATTCAGCTTACGGACAGCCTGCAGCAATTAAACCGGCTTTCTTCATTGACCGCTTACCGCTTCGATGGGCGCAGGCATGACGTAGGCGACAAGCTTGGTTTTGTTCAAGCTACGATCGACTTTGCGCTGGAGCGCGCGGATCTAGGCGATGACGTAAGAAAGTATATGCTGGAGCGTTTGAAGGAAACCAACGCTTAAGATAGTGAATGAGAACCGCAGATTAAAGTAATGAATGAGCGATAGTCAGAACCACAGATAGAAACACAGATAGAACTACAGATAGAACTACAGATAGAACTACAGATAGAACTACAGATAGAACCAGAACTGTCTTCCGCGGAGGAAGGAACTGCCGGGTCTCTAAACAGTGGGGATCAAATACGCACAAGTCATAAGCAGCCTATCCGGTCATTGTTTTCGTGATCGCAAAGGCTGCTTTTTGCATGTCATGAATTAACGGGGCATTGTATGGTATCCGCATGATGATGCCTTCGTTTAATGATACGTAATTCCCACTAATTAAAAATGGAGATCATTTACTTTTTGAGATAGAATAGATAAATGTGTATAGAGAGAGATGAGAGAATTATGGTCTGGGGGATGAACGGGAGTGTATTGCCATCATTGCGGAAAGAAGCGCACAGACGATGCGGTTTATTGCAGCCAGTGCGGCAGATTGCTTGCTGCTGAAGAGAATGAAGCGGCAGGCGTTAGCTCGGAAAGTACGTTGGCCGTATTGGAAACGGCTGCTTCCATTGAGACAAGGCGAGCAGGGACGCTGGAGAGTTTGAGCGTGCCAGCTGGCGTATATCGGGGAAAGAGAAAAGGATCGGCCTGGGCATGGCTGCTGCCTGTTATTCTTTTGCTAATTACGGGTGCCTCGCTGTTTAGCTATTATATATATCAAGCTGGGATTAATGATAGAGTGATCAAGCTGCAAGCAGAAGCGAGGACGTCAGCGCTGGAAGGCAAGTATGAAGCGGCGCAGGCCAAGCTTAAAGAGGCGGGAGATGCTAGGCCTGCTTTTGCCTCGGTACAAAAGGACGCGGATATCGTTGCGATGGCAATTGAGCTGTCGCGTTCTGTCGCAGCCGCAGGCAAGCAACTGGAGGAGAAGAAGCTGGAAGATGCCGAGCTGACTATCGAGAAAGCTAAAAATGAGCTGCATGGTCATAGCGAGCCGATTTTTTTGAGTATGAAAGAACAGCTGAGGGATTACGCCGTAAAGCTTAACGTATTGAAGCTGACAGCGGAGCTGGCTGATTTGAATACGGTGGATGAGCTGGGAGCGAAGCTCAGCATCGCAAGCCAGCTGGACGGTGAAGAAGCTGCTGCCGTGAAAGAGCAAATTATCGTTAAAATCGTAGAGATTAGCATAAAGGAAGCAGATGCTTTACTGAAGAAGAAAAGTTATTCCGATGCTTTGGCGGTAACGGGCAAGGGGCTGTCGTATGCTAAGGATGAGGCCAAGCTGATTAATTTGGAGAAAAAAATTACCGAAGCTCAGGCTGCGTACGAGCGGGATGAGCAGCGCCGGTTGGAGCATGCCATGCAGCAAGCGGCAGCGGAGGATTTGAAAAATCAAACTGCCGCCGTTGAAGTCGTCCAGATTGAATCTACGCTGGATGAATTCGGTGACCTGAATATCGAAGGCGAGTTAAGAAATGCGGCAACGCGTCCGATCTATTCGATTTCCGTGAAATTTATCGTACACGATGCCGAAGGCAATGAGGTAGGCTCGGGCACGGCGGAGGCCACGCCTGATTATGTGGAACCGGGCGAGAGCATTCGTTTTACGAGCACCGTATACAGCGTCTACGTTCAGAATACGACTGTCGTCGTGGATCATGCGACATGGTACTTGGATTAAGGTGGTGGTGAGATGAGCAAACGAGCGTGGATCAGTGCGATCGCTTCCGTCTTGATCGTGTGCGGAGGAATGGCGGCTGCGGCTGCTATCCATTCAGAGGTGCCAAGCAGACTAGAAGGAAAGCCGCTGCTTGCAATTGCCGATGAATCGAAAAAAAAGTCATTGAAGGATATTATATTCGAAACGCAGAAGCTCGTTGTGATGATCGAAACGGATGACGGCACACAAGGCTCCGGGTTTCTCTATAACTCGGAGGGAGACCTGATTACGAACGCACACGTCGTTGCAGGCGCCAAAAAGGTGAAAATCAAAACCGCTGACGCCCGGGAGCTCGAAGGCGAAGTCATCGGCATCAGTACGGAGACGGATGTTGCCGTTGTGCGTGTCGAAGCGCTGGCAGGCACCGAGCCGCTGCAGCTTGTTCGGGACGAAAAGGCAGAGGTTGGCGACGAGGTAATGGCGGTAGGAAGTCCGCTCGGCTTTCAGAATACGGTGACAACCGGCATTATTAGCGGGCTCGGACGGAGCTTCGAGATCGAACCGTATCTTTATTCTGATTTGTACCAAATATCGGCGCCAATCGCGCCAGGCAATAGCGGAGGACCGCTGGTCGATCGAACGACAGGCGCTGTGCTAGGAATCAATTCGGCTGGCTACGAGCAAGGCTCCATCGGGTTCAGCATGCCAATCTCGAACGTAATCGATATGGCGGAGAGCTGGTCGAAGGAGCCTATGGCGGAGCTTCCTGAGCTGGAAGTATCGGAGGAGTCTGCAGTTAACGAGGCTGACGCGAAAGTAGAAGAGTTCGCAGGTTATCTCGTGACGCATTTCTATGACAGTCTTAATAATGCCGATTATGTCTACGCCTACTCGCTGCTCGGAGGGAATTGGAAAGAAGGCACGAGCTATGAGAAGTTTAGGGAAGGATATCTAGGTACCTTGAATGTCGTTATCGACGATATGCACGTGAAGGACAGCAGAGACGATAAAGCGACGGTCATTGCGGTTATTTCGGTGGATGAGCGCGTTGACGGCAAATATGTGTTGAGCAAGTACCAAGTCACCTATGAGGTTGGCTATGAGAATGATCAATTGAAGCTGATAAGCGGCAAAGGAAAAGCGATCAAATAAGCAAGCTCCAACTAGCATGACAACGCACAAAAAAAGAGCGAGAGAACGCCGTTCAGGGGAAACGGCTTCTCTCGCTTTTTGCTATCGGAGCAGGTTGGATAGGATGACGAACCTAGTCCTGCTCGTTAGATGATTCAAGGGAGTTCTGCTCATAAGCGAGCTCGGCTTCCTCTTCGCGCAATATCGGATTGAAAATAAGCACGAGTGCTACAGAATCGTTGCGTTGGACAGGGAAACTAAGCAGCGATGCCGGTATGACGCGCCCGTTCAACTGAAGCTGATAAGTGGTTCTGCCGCCAATGGGTACGCCGCTGACGGAAACGATTTGTCCGTTGAAATTGAAGCGAACGGCTCCTGTTTCCGCTAAAGCCTGATAAATCGTCAAGCCTGGGCGGAAAGGCACCCTGTAAGCCTGCGTGACGTTAGGGAACGTTCTTCCGCCGTTGATTACGACCGTCACCGATGCTTGCTGCCCAGGAGGAAACGGCAGTGGAATGGGAAACGGAATAGGGAAAGGAAATGGAAACGGCGGACGCGGCGGAGGGAACGGCCATGGCCCTGGAGGGAACGGCCCTGGTCCTGGAGGGAACGGCCCTGGTCCTGGAGGGAACGGCCCTGGTCCTGGAGGGAACGGCCCTGGCCCTGGAGGGAACGGCCCTGGTCCTGGAGGGAACGGCCCTGGTCCAGGAGGGAACGGCCCTGGCCCTGGAGGAAACGGCCCTGGCCCTGGAGGGAACGGCCCTGGTCCTGGAGGGAACGGTCCTGGTCCAGGAGGGAACGGCCCTGGCCCTGGAGGGAACGGCCCTGGTCCTGGAGGGAACGGTCCTGGTCCAGGAGGGAACGGCCCTGGTCCTGGAGGGAACGGTCCTGGCCCTGGAGGGAACGGCCCTGGTCCTGGAGGGAACGGTCCTGGCCCGGGAGGAAACGGCCCTGGTCCTGGCCCTGGAGGGCCGAAGCCGCCGCCTGGCGGAGGAGGCGGCATAATGGACCTTGGCCCGCCGCAGCCGCAGTCGCTGCCGGTTGGAATCGCTTGCTGCGGGTACGCAGGAAATTGTTGCTCGTTAGTGTAAGTATAATCCATGCAAGCACTCATACTCCTTTACGAAACAGATTAGGCATCTATCCTTATCTATCGTATGCGGCAACTGCCTATCCGGTGTACGAAGCGTAGAACGCAAAAAACGGCGCCGTCTCATAAATGAGACAAGCGCCGTTTCTATGCCAAACGATTATTTTACAGCTGCTTCGTAACGTTTGCCAACTTCATCCCAGTTCACTACATTCCAGAACGCCGCGATGTAATCAGGGCGTTTGTTTTGGTAGTTCAGGTAGTAAGCGTGCTCCCATACATCAAGACCAAGAACTGGCGTTTCGCCTTCCATGATCGGGCTGTCTTGGTTCGGCAAGCTGTATACTTTCAATTTGCCGTTAGCTACTGCTAGGAATGCCCAGCCGCTGCCGAAACGAGTAGTTGCTGCTTTAGCGAAATCAGCTTTGAAAGCCTCGAAGCCGCCAAGCTCGCTTTCGATTGCAGCTGCAAGAGCGCCAGTCGGTGCGCCGCCAGCGTTCGGAGCGATTGTTTCCCAGAACAAGCTGTGGTTAGCATGTCCGCCGCCGTTGTTGCGAACAGCTGTGCGAATGGCTTCAGGTACGCTTGCAAGGTCAGCGATCAATTCGTCGATCGATTTGCTTTGCAATTCTGGAGCGGACTCCAGTGCAGCGTTAAGATTAGTCACGTATGCATTATGGTGACGGCCGTGGTGAATTTCCATTGTAGTCGCATCGATGTGCGGCTCAAGTGCGTTGTGCGCGTAAGGCAAAGCTGGTAGTTGATGTGCCATTATTTACAGCCTCCTAATTTGTATGTACTTTTCCAATACCATTATCCCTTATCCGATCGAATAAATCAACATTATTGTTTCAAAAGTCGAAAGGGGATCATTGCTCGAAATAGGGTATCACCGTCCTATGGAAATTATACGAAGTAGGCGCAAGGAACGGCATCCGTTAACACAAAAACCGATTAAATGACTGTAAGCGCTTAATATAAAGCGTTTTCACGAGATAATCGATGATTTGTTTAATTTTTTTAAGGAATATTAAAGATACAAGCAGGATTTCGTTAAATTTTGTCGTAATATATTCTAAATGCAGTACTATGACATGGTATAGAAGGTGTAATTTTAATGAATGTTCGTTCCTTCCAGCTGTCCGATTACCGACCAATTACAGCACTGCTTGAGGATGTTCTTACCGAAGAGTGCTACGAACAAACGATGGAGGCTTTTGCCCGCCAGTTGTCATGGGATAGTGATTTGGTTCTTGTCGCTGTCGAAAATTCGGAGATTGTGGGCATGATCATCGGTACGATTGATAATAACAAAGGTTATTATTATCGCATTGCCGTGTCTCCCCTCCACCAACGGAAAGGGATCGGCAAAACGCTTATCCAGTCACTGCGCCAGCGCTTCGAACAGCGTAATGTCACAAAGATACTAATTACCGCGGACGAGCACAATGAGCCTGTTCTGCCGCTGTATGAATCGATGGGTTACGTCGCCAACGATTTTATCAGATCCTTTCAGAAGCTTAGCATTGTAGCCGGTTAACGCGAACTTTACTGCATGTATGTTGTACGCAGGGCATATCTGCATCGCCATTGCTTTTGGCGGTCAGATATGCTTTTCTTATTACTATATACTTTTATGAGGAGAACGGGATGGAACCATATCGGCACTGTGTCATCAAAAGCTTTAAACATAACGGTCACATTCACCGTACTTGGCAGCAGAATTGGCTTGTTCCGGACGAGCTGCTTGATGACGGGCATAAAGCGGAAGCGATGAAGGTGTTCATTAACCGCCAAACGCCAATTCAAGAGTCGGACGGGAAGATATGGATTAGCCGCGTGCCGGCAGTCTCGTTTTTTATACCGAAGCAGTGGTTCAATGTCGTTGCTTTATTGGAAGAAGGAGGCGTGCGCTACTATTGCAACATTGCTTCTCCTCCTTATTTGCAGGGCGATGTATTGACCTATATTGATTACGACCTGGATGTCATTCGTACGGCAGGCGGCGAGAGGTCCATCGTGGACCAAGATGAGTATGAACTGCATAAGGCGGCCTATCACTATCCGAAGATGGTGGATGATAAGGTGCAGATCGGCCTTGCCGCGCTATTGGAGCGCATGGACCAGAACCTGTCTCCTTTCCAGGATGAGCTCGTGACATCCTATTATGAGGCTTGGGTCAAACGCAGCGATGAGGTGGAACAATGAGCATGAACGAGCTGAGCGGCAGCCGAGACAAGGGTCAAGCTGCCGAGGACCAAGAAGCCGGCACTTCCAAGCAGACGCCTGCTGGCAAGCGGCCGCGCTGGATGACAGAGACAGAGGATTGGGCCAAAACGCTGATCATTGCTTTTTCGGTCGTGCTGCTCCTGCATTTTTTTGTATTCAACCTCTCTAAGGTTGAAGGGCATTCCATGGAGCCGACGCTTACCGAACATGAATGGCTGTTTGTAAACAAATTTATATATCTCGTCAGCAAGCCGAAGGTTGGCGATGTCGTCATCCTGAAGGAACCGGATACGGGCGACGGGGAGCAGAAGTACTTAGTCAAACGCATTGTCGGCATTCCCGGCGACCGCATCGAGGTTCATGACCAGCAGCTTTATCGCAATGGACAGCTTGTCGATGAGCCTTATACGGACACGGTGATAGAAGATATGAGCTACGGGCCTGAGGTTATTAACGAGGGGCATTACTTTGTCATGGGAGACAATCGCCATGCTAGGGCCAGCTTGGACAGCCGATCGTTCCATGCGGTGCCGAAAGGGCTTATCAGGGGCAGGGCGGATTTCATCCTGTGGCCATTCAAAGAGATAAAAGCGCTCTAAGGAGGATTCGACTATGAAGGACGTTATGATCTATACGGATGGAGCATGCTCTGGCAACCCGGGTCCGGGCGGCTGGGGAGCGGTGCTCTTTTTTGGCGTCCATCAGAAGGAGATCTCAGGCGCGGAGAAGCATACGACAAACAATCGCATGGAGATCCAAGCGGTGATTGAAGGTCTGAGCATTCTGAAGGAGCCGTGTCAGGTCAAGGTGTATAGCGATTCCGCGTATGTCGTCAATTGCTTTCAGAAGGGCTGGATAAAAGGCTGGCTGCGCAACGGCTGGAAGAACAGCAAGCAGGAGCCTGTGGAGAATCAAGAGCTTTGGAAGGCGCTTTGGGAGCTTATGAAGAAGCACAAGGTAGAATACGTAAAGGTAAAGGGCCACAGTGACAATGAATGGAACAATCGCTGTGACGAGCTTGCTCGCGCGGCAATTAAACGGTTATAGCGCATGAATGATAAATGGGAAAAGCTGAAAGCGGAGATGAAGGCGGCTGCGAAGAGTCTGGGTATCGACAAAATCGGCATTGCCTCGGCAGATCCGTTTGTTTCTCTGAAGCAAATTTTGCTGCGCCACCGGGAGCTTGGCCGCGAATCGGGCTTCGAGGAGCCTGACCTCGAGAAGCGTACGAATCCCGCGCTGTTGTTCGATAATCCGCAATCGATCATTGCGATTGCAATCGCATATCCCTCGAAGCTGAAGGATCCGCCCAAATCGGAGCCAGGAGCACGGCGGGGTATTATGTCCCGTTCGGCGTGGGGAGAAGATTACCATAAGGTGCTTCGCGACAGGCTGGCCAAGCTTGAGGCGTGGCTTCGAGAGCGGGTTCCTGAGCTGCGGGTAGAGAGCATGGTCGATACGGGAGCTTTGTCGGACCGGGCCGTGGCAGAGCGTGCGGGCATTGGCTGGAGTGCTAAGAACTGTTCCATCATCTCGCCTGAGCTCGGATCATGGATATATCTTGGCGAGATGATTACGAATTTGCCTTTCACACCGGACGAGCCTGTCACCGAAAGCTGCGGAACGTGTACGAAATGCATCGATGCATGTCCGACTGATGCGCTAGTCGGACCGGGAGAGCTGAATTCGAGCCGCTGCATCTCCTTCGTCACGCAGACGAAGGGCATGCTGTCAGACGAGTTTATGCGCAAAATCGGCAACCGGCTATACGGCTGCGATACGTGCCAAACCGTCTGCCCTGTGAACCGAGGCAAAAGCTGGACACATCAGCCGGAGCTGCAGCCCGAGCATGAGCTGGTAAAGCCACTGCTTGTTCCTTTGCTTACGATCGGCAACAAGGAGTTTCAGACCAGATACGGCCGCACCTCTTCGGCATGGCGGGGTAAAAAACCGATTCAGCGCAATGCGGTTATCGGGCTCGGCAACTTCAAAGAGGCAAGCGCGGTACCGGATTTAATACGGGTACTGGAGCAGGATACGCGTCCGGTGCTGCGCGGAACGGCAGCATGGTCCCTTGCGAGAATCGGCGGAGAGCAAGCGAGCGCTGCATTGCAAGCTGCATCTGCTAAAGAGAACGACGAAGAAGCGCTGCAAATGATTCATAATGCGCTATTCACGATAAGTGAAGGCAAAGGAACTGTTCAATCTAGTACAGAAGCAGGTGGCCACGTTGAGTGAAACGTTTTTTGCAGCAACGGTCGAAACGCCTATCGGGCCATTGACGCTGACTGCTAACGACCATGCAATTTGTTATTTGGATTTTGCCCCGTACGGTGCTGCTTCTGAGAGGTTCAGGCAGTGGGCTGCCCGGCAAATCGGCAAGCATTCTGCAGAGGTGGCATTGGTCGAAACGGCTGACCATGCTTTGCTTAATGAGGCGGACAAGCAGCTTAAGCTTTATTTTGAAGGAAACCTGCAGCAGTTCGATCTTCCCCTCGACATGTACGGCACGCCTTTTCAGAAAAAAGTGTGGGCGGCCCTTCAGCAAATCCCATATGGAGAGACAAGGACCTACAAGGAAATTGCCGTCATGCTTGGCCAGCCAGGCGCGATGCGCGCTGTAGGCGGGGCGAATAACCGCAATCCGGTTTCGATTATCGTGCCATGCCACCGAGTGATTGGAGCAAGCGGCCAAATGGTTGGATACGGCGGCGGTTTGCCTATTAAAATAGCACTGCTCGACTTGGAGAAAACGGTTATGGATAAGTGATGGATTCTGTTCCAAAATAGGAAGAACCTGCAAGAACACGTTCGTTGCGCGTACGGGGCGAACATGCTATCATGGGAACATTATACACACAGCAGGAGATATAGAAAGGGTCAGGTGAAGGATATGTCTTGGGTTAACATCGTTGTACCTATCGTTACTTTATTGGCAGGAGCGGTTGGGGGATTTTTCGTAGGCGTATTCTATCTGCGCAAGCAGCTTGAGAAGATGCAGAACGATCCGGAAATGATTCAGAAAATGGCCAAGCAAATGGGCTATAATCTCAACAAACAGCAAATGCAAAAAGCGCAGCACATGATGAAAAACCAAAAAATGCCTCGGAGATAAAGTTTCCGTGAGGGAGGCGAGAGGAGAATTCGGAAATGGCGGGAAGGAAAGACTACGTCAATTCGTCTGTAACGAGCAATCGGGAACAGATTGAATATCATATAAAAGAAGTATTGAAGCTGATTGGTGAAAATGTCGAGCGCGAAGGCTTGCTTGAAACGCCTGCCCGCGTAACTCGGATGTACGAGGAAATTTTTGCCGGTTATGAGGTCGATCCCCGCGAGGTGCTAGGCGTTACATTCGATGAGCAGCATGAAGAGCTGGTCATTGTCAAAGACATCGTCTACTACAGCCAATGCGAGCATCATATGGCTCCATTCTTCGGGAAAGCACATATCGGCTACTTGCCTAGCGGCAAAATAGCAGGGCTCAGCAAGCTTGCAAGACTCGTAGAAGCGGTCACCCGCCGCTTGCAGGTGCAAGAGCGCATTACATCACAAATCGCTGATATCCTCGATAAGGAGCTCGGTCCTCATGGCGTAATGGTCGTGGTGGAGGGCGAGCATCTGTGCATGTGCGCGCGCGGCGTGAAAAAACCAGGCAGCAAGACGGTTACATCCGCCGTGAGAGGCGAATTCCGTACCAATTCCGCCCTTCGTTCCGAGTTCCTTACTCTGCTTAAGCAATAGCATGACAACATAAAGTCCGACTAGGGAGCATCCCTGTCGGGCTTTTGTTTTGTTGTATTACGGGACTAAAAGGGAGCCCATGTTAGTTTTCTTGCTTCCTCAAAGCGCTCGTTCACGAACGGCCATATGACGACGTTCCACCAGCCTTGCACATATGCGGAACGATTGTTTTGATGCTTGAGGTAATAGGCGTGCTCCCACACGTCGAGTGCGAGTATAGGAACGACATCCCATTGGGACAGGTTCTGATGCTTCTCGGCCATCAATATTTCGAGTCTTCTGCTGCGCGGGCTCCATACGAGAAGAGCCCAGCCGCCGCCTTCCACCTTTACGGCTGCTTCGTTGAACTGTCTTTGGAAAGCAGCCGGGCTGCCGAAGTCGGTGCGGAGCTGCTGGCTCAGCGAACCGACCGGCTCACCCCCGCCATAAGGCGACATGATGCTCCAGAACAGCGTGTGCAAATAATGCCCGGCGCCGTTGAAGGCAAGCTCGCGCTCCCAATGCTTGATGAGTTCGAACCTATTTGACTCACGCGCGGCTTGCAGCTGCAGCTCAGCTTTATTAAGGCCGTCGACGTAGGCTTGATGATGGATATCGTGATGGATACGCATCGTTTGCTCATCTATATAGGGTTCAAGCGCATCGTAAGCATAAGGGAGCGGCGGAAGCTGATGCCCGCCAATGGGTACCCGTTGAAGCGGTGCGTGCTGCTCGCTGCTCGAAGAACGGTTGTCGACGTGGCGATAAGCGCTCATTAAGCCGACGTAATAGTTTGATTCCCGAATCGCATGCAGGATGACGGTTCGGGATAGTGGCGTTGAGACAGCAGCCGTGCGCTCCATAAGCTGTGACAGCTGATCCATATACGTACGGGACTGCTCGAGCGCCGCATCTATGAGAGATTCGACCGTCTGCTCCATATAGGCAGGCAAGCGGGTAGGATACGGAAGCCAGTCGTCCAGCCGCTGATTCGTATAATGGGCGGTTTGTGAGAAAACGGGCTCCCAGGACTGAATAAGCTGAACGTATTGCGGTTCGAGTTCCGGCGATGCTTGCAAAATAACAGTAGCATGCTCCTTTTCTTGCAGCTTCCAATGGCGAATCAATTCCATGACGCGAACGGGCATGAGCGCTCCGTAAACAAAAAGCACGACCATCGCCTCCTTTTGTTGCAACAATAGCATCTATGTTAGATGTATTCGTTGCCAAACGGGCTTATGTCGTGCTTGTCGATTATATTCGTTCAGCTTGGAGCTGCTGATCGACTTGGCTGAGAAACAAAGCAGCTCTCTGAATGTACTCGCTCGGATGAACCTGGAAAAGCAGCTCGTGCTTGCCATCCTGTACGATCCAAGAGCGGGAGAGGACGTTTCCTTGGCCTTCGGCAATCGCTTCGGCTGTTTCGAAAGGGGCTTTCACGTCGTTTGTACCATGGATGATAAACAGCGGGATATCATACACGTTAGCGATGACTTCGCTGGCTGGAATAGAGCCGAAGCTCGTTCCCGTCCATAATGGAATCATGGATTCGATTAACGGCAATGAGAAATCCGGCAAGGATACGAATTGGTTCAGGTTATCGAACAACGCTTCCGAGCTAGGGATAAATAAGCTGTCAAGAATCATGGCATCGATCACGTCAGTCTGAAGGGCAGCTTGCAGCGCAGTGCCTGCGCCCATTGAGAAGCCCCATACGACGATATCCTCTGCCCCGCGCGACTTGGCGTAATCAACGGCTGCGAGCAGCTGCTGCGACTCCTCAAGGCCTCCTGTTGCCGGAGCTTTGTACTGCTTCGAGGCGTATCCATAGTCGAAAAGCAATATATTATAGTTCAAGCCGTGAAGCAGCTTGGAGAGTTCGTACATAGGTACCCATGATTCTTCTCGGTTCGCGCCGTATCCGTGGCTGAAAACGACCGTTCGAGCAGAGGGCTCAGACAAGGAGCTATCCGCTTCTGCAGGAATAAACCAGCCGCTGACTGTCGTATCGCCGCTTTTGCTAGGAAAAATGACATCCTCGTAATCTAGGCCGATAGCAGCTTGCGGATTGGAGGAGAGCGGAGCCACATAAGGATAAGCAAGCATCCAAGCAACATAGCCGTGAAAGATAAGGATGGCAAGCAGGCACATGGCGGTTACGGAAGCGACAGACGCAATAAGCAAATGCTTGCCGCGGCTTCTCGTTCTTCGCAAGAGGAATGAATGGTCGGAATCTCCGAGCGGAAAGGGTTGAAGGCTCTGCGGGAACCCGCCTTCAAGCGGCATTGGTGTCATCATCGTGCTCATGTCGGTGTCCTCCCTCTGCGTGCGAACGTCTATATGGTTTTAAGCAAGCCATAAGTTGTAAGCGCTTTTCGTTTCTAGTACTTTTATCGTAGTCCGGTCCTAGGAGCCTGTCAATTGATGTCGAGGTATTGTTAATCATTTGTAATGTTGCTGTAATGTAAAGAACTTTTCTTTACGTGAATGGAACGTATGAGTTATACTGAATGAGAATCGGTTTCATTGGATGAAACCCTTTAATAGGGAGGTGCAGCTGCATGGAAGAAGGGAAATCGACGGTTCGGGCAGTGGATCGGGCACTGGACATTTTACTGTGTTTTACTTCGAAAACAGACTGGGCGATGACGGAGATTGCCGAGCATGTCGGCCTGCACAAAAGCACGGTTCACCGGATGCTCGCGACGCTTGAAGAAAAGGGCTTCATTGAGCGGGATCGCTCGACGGACCGTTATCATTTAGGCATGAAAATGTGGGAGCTATCCGCCAATATATCACGTTCTGACGATCAAGCTACGATTTGGCTGCCAGAGATGGAACGGCTTCGCGATCAGCTGGGAGAAACAGTTAGCATATACGTAAGAGACGGCTCTGAGCGGATTCGCATGCAGGCCGTGCAGAGCAACCAACCCGTGAGGCGGGTGGCGCCTGTGGGCGCAAGGCTGCCGCTTTATGCGGGTGCTTCGAGTAAAGTACTCATCGCCTATTCGGACCCATTGGTGCAGGAGAGCATATTCGGCGACCCGGCGTGGCTGTATTCGATTGATCTGGATCTTTATAAGCAGCAGCTGGAGGAGATTTGCCAGCAAGGGTACGCCACAAGCTTTGAGGAGCGGGAGCCTGGCGCTGCTGCGTTGTCCGCCCCAATATTCAACCGGACGGGCAAGCTGGCAGCTGCGTTGTCGGTATCGGGTCCCGCAAGCAGATTAACGATGCAGACGATGCGGGATTACGCTCCTGTTATGATGGAGTCGGCCAAACGCATGGGAATTATGATTTTGTAGGCATGTAGCAGGTCTGGGAGGTATTCCGGAGCTGCTTTTTTTTGTGTGTATTGAATTGCATGCGGCTTTCCTAAATAGCCATTTCTCGGGAATTAGTGCGTACGCGTTGCGCGTAACGGTCAATATAGGAAAAAAAGAACCTTCAGCACCACTTGTAGTGGTGTTGAAGGTTCTTTTGCGCCTTTTATGGGATTGACCACGCATGGGCTTACCCATTTGGGACAATCCAATTGTTCAGCAGTTAAGCAGTCGTATTCATGTTCGCAATCATTTGGCGAAGCACCGTTTGAAGGATGCCGCCGTTGCGGTAGTAATCAACGTCAACAACGGAGTCAAGACGAACAATCGCAGGGAAATCGAATGTCGTGCCATCTTCGCGCGTCGCCGTAACCGTTACTTGCAAGCCTGGCGTTACGTCATTGGACAAGCCAACGATGTCGAACGTTTCACGGCCGGTAATGTTAAGCGTCTTCCAGCCTTGGCCTTCTGGGAATTGAAGCGGAAGTACGCCCATGCCGACAAGGTTGGAGCGGTGAATACGCTCGAAGCTTTCAGCGATGACAGCTTTCACGCCTAGAAGGAAAGTACCCTTTGCCGCCCAGTCGCGCGAGCTTCCTGTACCGTACTCTTTACCGGCAAGAACAACAAGGTTTTTGCCGTCTTTTTGATATTTCATGGAAGCATCGTAGATGGACATGACTTCGTCAGTCGGCAAGTAAGTCGTTACGCCGCCCTCTGTGCCAGGAGCCACTTGGTTACGAATACGGATGTTCGCGAACGTACCGCGCATCATGACTTCGTGGTTACCGCGGCGTGAGCCGTACGAGTTGAAGTCTTCGCGTTTAACGCCGTTTTCGATCAAGTATTGGCCGCCTGGGCTGTTAACGGTAATGTTGCCGGCAGGGGAGATATGATCCGTTGTTACGGAATCGCCCATTAGCGCAAGCACGTTTGCCGAATGAATATCTTTAATGTCGGTTAGATCCGGTCCAAGGTTTTCGAAGAACGGCGGGTTTTGGATGTAAGTTGATTTGTTATCCCACTCGTAGCTTTCGCCCTTAGGAACCGAAATAGCATTCCAACGCTCGTTTTGCGTAAATACGTTCTCGTATTTGTCGCGGAACATTTGCGGGTTAAGCGCAGCAGTCATCGCGTCGTTGATTTCTTGGGACGTCGGCCAGATATCTTTGAGGAATACCGGTTTGTTGTCCTCTGTATAACCGATTGGATCGGTTGTCAAATCGATGTTAGTCGTACCTGCAAGCGCATAAGCGATAACAAGCGGCGGCGAAGCCAGGTAGTTAGCTTTTACTTGCGCGTGGACACGGCCCTCGAAGTTACGGTTACCGGAAAGCACGGCGGAAACCGTCATATCGTTGTCGGCAATCGCTTTGCTAACTTCATCCGGAAGCGGACCGGAGTTACCGATACAAGTCGCGCAGCCGTAGCCTGCAACGTGGAAGCCAAGCGCTTCAAGCGGCTCGATTAGATTTGCTTTTGTTAGGTATTCCGTAACGACGAGCGATCCCGGCGTAAGGGAGCTTTTCACGTAAGCAGGTTTTTTAAGTCCAAGGGCTACGGCTTTCTTAGCCACAAGGCCTGCGCCAACCATTACGCTCGGGTTAGAGGTGTTCGTGCAGCTTGTAATAGCAGCAATTACGACTGCGCCTGTGCCCATTTTGCTCACTTGGCCGTCATTGTGCTTAACTGTTACGACTTGTTCGATTTTCTCATCGCTTAGGCCGTATCCGCCTTTGTCGATCGGCGTACGAATGATGCTGTTGAACGATTCTTTCATTGCAGTAAGCTCAACGCGGTCTTGCGGACGTTTCGGACCTGCAAGAGAAGGGACGATGGTTGAAAGGTCAAGCTCGACTACATCCGTGAATACCGGATCTGGAGTCTCGTCCGTACGGAACATGTCTTGAGCTTTATAGTAAGAGCCTACCAGCTCGATAAGGTCTTCAGAACGACCCGTTTGCTGCAGGTAGCTTAGTGTTTCGTTATCTACAGGGAAGAAGCCGATCGTAGCGCCATATTCCGGAGCCATGTTGGCAACTGTAGCACGGTCAGCAAGGCTGATGTTCGAGAGGCCAGGGCCGAAGAACTCAACGAATTTGCCGACAACGCCTTTTTTACGCAAAATTTGTGTAACGGTAAGCGCAAGGTCAGTTGCAGTGGAGCCTTCTGCCAGCTTGCCAGTCAATTTGAAACCGATAACTTCAGGCATTACAAAATATAGCGGTTGGCCAAGCATACCGGCTTCAGCCTCGATACCGCCAACGCCCCAGCCTACAACGCCGAGTCCGTTGATCATCGTTGTATGCGAATCCGTACCAACGAGGGAATCAGGGAATACGACCGTTTCGCCGTCAATGGTTTTAGTTGCAGCAACCGATGCAAGGTACTCTAGGTTAACTTGGTGAACGATACCCGTGCCCGGTGGAACCGCGCGGAAGTTATCGAATGCCGTTTGTGCCCAGCGAAGGAAGCGGTAACGCTCTTCGTTACGCTCGAACTCAACCTTGGTGTTGTACTCAAGCGCTTCAGGTGTTCCGAAAGCGTCAACCATGATGGAGTGATCGATTACAAGGTCAACGGGAACGAGCGGATTGATTTTTTTCGGGTCTCCGCCAGCTTTTTTCACCGTATCGCGCATTGCCGCAAGGTCAACGACAACGGGAACGCCCGTGAAATCCTGCAATACGATCCGAGCAGGGATGAAAGGAATTTCTTTGTCTTCGCGTCCGTCAGCCCAAGTAGCCAGCTGCTTTACATGTTCTGGAGTAATGGCGCGTCCGTCGAATTGGCGAACAGCTGCCTCAAGCAATACTTTAATAGAGAAAGGCAATTTGGAAATATCGCCTAATCCTTGTTCTTCAAGTCCGCCCAGACGGTAGTAAGCGTAAGATTTGCCACCCGCGTCCAGCGTTGTGCGAACCGAATAATGATTTTGTGTAGCCATCGTCATTCTCCTCTTTGAATGTAGTTTGTGTTTCATACTGTGAAACACAATTTCAAAATCGCTATATCTACAGTATATCGTTAAAATAGTGCTTACGTAAAGTCCAATTATGTCTTTTTCGGCATGCCCGTTACTCCAAAACGTAAACTTACGAATGTTACATGAAACGGAAGCCTGCTTCATATAATGAAGCAGTTAATCTGCGTTAAGCTTGCAGTCACGACTAAGCGAAGGAGGGATTGCTTTGCCGCGAACAGGTAACCGGGGACAGGGGTATACGGGTCCGAAAAAAACGCAAGCTCCGCCAAAACAGACTGCCTCCGATCGCAAACCGCAGCTAAAGGCCGCGTTGCCTCCTGCTTCGAAGCAGCAGGCTGTTGCCGACTCGCAGCCGACTCGCCAAGCTGAACTTAACCGCCATGCGCCACTTGACCGGGAACGCTCGAACCAGGATTCAAAAGCGCCAAGGCAGCAAACGTCTAAGCTCAATTCGCTACTGCGTTCATCCGATTACGAGCAGCGAGCCGGGGAAGAGAAGCTGATTGGCTGGAAATCAGCCGTTCACCGGTATGTGAGCCTGTACAATCAGGCGGAAGCTAACCAGCATGCAGCCGTACTTACCGACTACGTAACCGACTCGGATCATTGCGACCGCCTTCGGGGGAGGCTCGAACGCCTAAGAGAGCGCGACTTGCTCAGGGGCGCGCTTCCGGCAGGCAGCGAAACGAAAGCGGAGCTCATTCGTGTGAATGAGTCTTCCAGCGAGGTATCGGTCCTTGTCAGGCTGCATATCAAACGCAGAATGGAGCAGTCAGGGCGGTATTATATGGAGGAAAGATCCGAATTCGAGCGTCTTTGGCTCGGATTGTCAGGCGGCGCCTGGGATGTGCTGCGCGTTGAGCCGATTATTGCAGAGCGCAGACCACGTTTTGGCACAGCAGCTGACAACTGGATGACCATCGATGACTATTCGGAGCTATTTGGCGATCTATCGTCACCGTCAACACCATACTTAAATTATGACCTATTACAGCAATTCAAACACCGACCATCGGGTATTCGGTACAGGAGAGATTTGGTTGCGGCATACGCGGATCGTTGGTGGAATGAAGGAAACCCTGCCTATGAGCTTTTTGAGGTGAATTGTACCAATTACGTGTCGCAGTGCATCTTTGCAGGCAATGCCCCGATGAACTATACTGGTAAAAGAGAAACGGGCTGGTGGTATAAAGGACGAAATAAAGGCAGTGAATGGTGGAGCTACAGCTGGGCCGTCTCGAATGCGATAACCAATTATTTGACCGGCTCCAAGTCTTCCGGCTTGCGCGCGGAGGTTATGCAGTCTGCTGACGAGCTGCAGCTAGGGGATATCATTACCTATGACTGGAATGGCGACCAACGCTTCCAGCACAGCACGGTCGTAACCGCCTTCGACTCGTTCGGCATGCCGCTAGTGAATGCAAACACCGTTTCCAGCAGGCATCGCTACTGGGATTATCGTGATTCCTATGCATGGACGGAACAAACGAAATATCGTTTTTTTCATATTGCCGATCTATTATAAATTATTGTACCGGAGGATATGCCATGGGGAGCAAGGTTCGAGTAGGTTTAGTTTACGGGGGAAAATCGGGAGAGCATGAAGTTTCTCTGCAAACGGCTTACGCGGTAATGGGTGAGTTCGATTACAGCAAATACGAAATCAAACCTTTTTATATTACGAAGCAAGGCGAATGGAAGACGGGAGACGTACTGCATGCGCGGCCGTCGACCGTCGAGGAGCTGCGATACGCATCTGGAGAGGCGAAGCAGGCAGGCTTCGCTCTGGCTCCGTTGTTCGCGCGTTTAGGCACTGAAGGATCGTCTGAAACGGCTGGGGAACCTGGCCTTGATGTCATTTTCCCGCTGCTGCATGGCACGTTCGGCGAGGATGGCACGATTCAAGGGCTATTCGAAATGGCGAACATGCCATATGTCGGAGCGGGCGTTCTCGCTTCTGCCGTTGGCATGGACAAGATTCTGATGAAGAAAGTATTCGCGCAGGAGGGCTTGCCACAATGCGTGTTCCGTTATTTCAACCGGACGCAGTGGGAGCGCGATGCATCATTCTTCATTATGGAATGCGAGGTTTCGCTTGGCTATCCATGTTTCATCAAGCCGGCCAACCTTGGCTCCAGCGTCGGTGTTTCGAAGGCGAAAAACCGCGAGGAGCTTATTGCAGCGGTTAACTATGCTTTCCAGTTCGATCGTAAGGTTATCGTCGAGGAGTTTGTCGATGCCCGCGAAATTGAAGTAAGCGTGCTTGGCAACGATGATGCAAAAGCGTCTGTTCCGGGCGAGATTGCGCCATCTAATGAATTCTACGATTATAAAGCGAAGTATATTGACGGCAAATCGACGATGCAGATCCCGGCTGTTTTGTCCCCGGAGATAACAGAGTCTATTCGAGAAATGGCAGTTCGCGCGTTCCAATCGATTGACGGTTCCGGCTTGTCGCGCGTTGACTTTTTCCTCCGTAAAAGCGATAACCAGATCTTCATTAACGAAGTCAACACCTTGCCGGGCTTTACGCCATTCAGCATGTATCCGCTCATGTGGAAGGAAACCGGCATTCCATATAAAGAACTGTTAGACACCTTGATCGCGCTCGCGCTTTCTCGCCACGCCGAGAAGCAGCGTATAGACTTTACCGGCGAAGCAGCAAAATAAGATTTAATTCTGTGCTGAGCTAAGCCGCGCAGATCCCCATTGCATAAATCCAGAGGGGCAGCTCTCTGGATTTTTATTTGTTTAAGAAATTATACAAAGACGAGAGGCAAATGTAAGCACGCATTGGTTCTTACAGCAGCCGAGTAATATGAAAGTGTGTGCTGTAAGCACGCATGCGTTCTTATGGAGCCCTAGGTCAGCGTATGAGTGAACTCGAAAAGCAACTGTAAGCACGCATATGTTCTTACAACAGCCAAGTAAACCGAAAGTGTGTGTAGTAAGCACGCATGCGTTCTAATGGAGTCAGATCAGCGTAGAAGTGAGCTCAAAAAGTAGCTGTAAGCACGCATATGTTCCTACAGCAGCCGAGTAAATATAATTAGTTTCTGTAAGCACATATGTGTTCCTACGGAGCCAAGTCAGCGTAAGAGCGAACTCGAATGGCTGTTGTGAGCTTATCTATGTTCTTAGAAAGCGAATGCTACTATGGAGTCCGACGTAAAGCGTGTCCCACAGGGACGAAAGCGCTCCCTGAGCAAAAGCAGCTATAACGCTCTCCGCAGCATGGACGTTAGTTCAATTGCAGGAGTCCAGAGGGTGCAACCCTTGGGGCCCTCCCTTGGAAGGGAGGGTTTGGGTGGGTTCGAAAATCTTTGAAGGTTGGTAGTAGACCTTTGAAGGTTGGTAGTAGACCTGAAGGTTGGTAGTAATTTGTATTCTACTGAAAGGAGGGAAATCAAATGGGATTTGCAACAGAGTTTAATTCGGTGTGTAAATTTAAGTCCGAGCAAGAGCTGTATGAATTGTTGGAGTACGGTCGGGGCAAAATGGTCAAGAGCGGCTTTCGCGTATTTCCAACGGGACAGAAGGTCATTGCCTATACGCCTGGCAATGAAGCGATCGCGATTGTCCGCATCTTAGCTTCGATTGCCGAGATTAATTTTCAAGGCGAAGAAGTGACACAGGTGGAGATGGAGCTCGTGAGAAAGTTGACTGAGGAAGAATCAAAAATTCAAACGGCGCTTGCTTTTGAAATGTTTTTCGGAGAGAAGGCCTAATCGATGATCGTTAGATTGGGTTTTGTTGCAATGAGCCTGCAACTCGAGAATGCCTCTCCTTCCAAAACGATGACCTTTGCCAGTTTCTCTAAGCTTGGCGACCGCGAGGCGGGGATTCGGAAGCTGGAACGGATTGCTGAGGAGAACCTCCGCAGCTCGCTGCGCATTCTCAAGCATTGCAAAGCCAGCGACATTCACATGTATCGTTTTTCCTCCAAGCTCATTCCGCTCGCTACGCATGAAGAATTGGCGGATTGGGATCCTTTCGTAGCGCTTAAGCCAGCTTTTCGTGAGGTTGGCGAATATGCGGACAAGCATGGTATCCGAGTTTCTTTCCATCCGGACCACTTCTGCGTGTTCAGTACGCCGAGGCCGGAGGTGCTTGCCAAGTCGGAGCTCGATTTAATCAATCATGTGCGAATGCTGGAAGCCATGGAGCTGGGCGAGGCAACCAAGTGCAATATACATATTGGCGGTGCTTACGGCGACAAGGCAGTAGCCGGAGAACGATTTGTTCGTCAATTCGGAGCTTTGCCTCCGCGTCTAAAGCAACGGGTTACGCTTGAAAATGATGACAAGACGTTTAATGCGCGGGAAACGCTTGATGCGGCGGAGCTGGTAGGGGTGCCTATGGTGCTCGATATCCATCATCATGCGGTCAATTCCGGCGATATTGAAGACGAAGAGCTGTATAACGGGCTTTGGCCGCGGATTGTCCGTACTTGGGACAAGGAGCGAGCAAGGCTCGGATTGACAGACGAACGGCAGCTTCCGCCCAAGATTCATGCATCGAGTCCCAAAAGCCTATCCGATCCGCGCGGCCATGCCGACTATCTGGAAGCAGAGCCGTTATTGCGGTTTCTCCGGCATGCGGCTCGAACGAGCGAGCATGTGGATTGCATGCTCGAAGCAAAAAGCAAGGATGAGGCACTGTTTAAGCTGATGGCTGACTTCAAGCAATTGGAAGCGGAAGGCGAAGGCGTCAAAGTGCTCGACGGTGGACGGATAGAAATATCTGCCGTGGATTAATTAAACGGGAAACACCGCCAAGGCATGCTTTGGCGGTGTTATTATATGTCGGCAATCCGTCACGTCCCGCACAATGACCACATGGAAAAGGTGATTAACATCATGGAATGGATCTTATTAGTATTGTTAGGCGTCGTAGCCGCCATGTTTGGCAGTATTGTCGGTCTGGGCGGCGGCATTATTATCGTTCCCATGCTTATGCTTATTGGGCCCGTATTGACGGGAGGCGAAATCGGGCACGCCACAGCGGTGGGCATTTCGTTAACCGTACTCGTCGTAACGGCATTGGCATCAACGTTAAGCTATGCCAAACGGAAAATTGTCGATTTCCGCAGCGGCTGGTTGTTTTTTATAACGAGCGGACCTGCTGCTATGCTGGGCTCGGCGTTGACTGGCTTGCTGCCAGCGGGAGCATTTCAGCTTATATTCGGTATTTTTATGCTGCTTATGGCGTCGCTGCTCATAGCTCGCGACTATATGAAACCGTTTTCCAAGGAGTGGCCGATCGTACGGACGATTACGGATGCAACAGGACAGGTTCATACCTATAGCTATGGGATTGTGCCTGCGCTTGCAATAGGCTTCGGTGTTGGGCTAATGTCTGGCTTGTTTGGCATTGGTGGCGGCTCGCTGTTCGTACCGTTAATGGTGTTATTGTTTCGTTTCCCGCCGCATATGGCGACAGCCACCTCCATGTTCGTTATTTTCCTATCTTCCATACTTGGCAGCGGCATGCATGCATATTTGGGGGAGACGGACTGGCTGCTCGTGCTGGCACTAGTGCCAGGCGCTTGGATCGGCGGCAAGCTGGGTGCGGCAATCGCGGTGAAAATGAGCGGAAAAGGTTTGCTGTGGCTGCTGCGGGTGACGCTGCTGCTGCTTGCTGGACAATTAATCATTGAAGGTATTGGTTCATTTTGATATGGTGGAGTAATCATAGGCGAAACTTGCGTGAAGCTTCATACGTAGTAGAGGATAACATGGTTTTTTGTTCGAGAATTTACATAGAGGGAAGAGTGATGGATCGTGAGTGACCAGAACAATGCTTCCGTCGTTGGCGGGAAAAGCTTTACTGCTGTCGCAATCAACTGTGCGTCCAAAGCAGGAGAATGGATTAAGACGAAGCTTGGCAATTATGCGAGCCTTGATATAAAGTATTCCTCGCATGACTTGGTGACCGAGATTGATAAAGGCTCGGAGCGCTTGATCAAAAATTTAGTCATGACTCATTTCCCGCATCATTCCTTTTTGGGTGAAGAAGGCGTGGAGCCAGGGCCGGAGGCTTCGGCTAAGGCGCTTGCAAATATCCGGGACGCGGAATATTTGTGGATCGTCGATCCGATCGACGGAACGACTAACTTTGTTCACGGCTTTCCGTTTTTCTGCGTATCAATCGCGCTCGCTTATAAGGGTGAGGTTATCGTTGGCGTAGTGTACGATCCGATGAAGGATGAGCTGTTCGTCGCTGAGAAGGGCAAGGGAGCCTACGTCCACGGCAAAAGAATGCAAGCATCGAAGGATGAAACGCTGAGAGGCAGCTTGGTGGCAACGGGCTTGCCCGCTGACCACCACTACGCGCTGCCGTTAAATCTGAAAGGCATCCAAGCGATTGCTCCGCAGGTTAGGAACCTGCGGATCGCCGGGTCTGCTGCGCTGCACCTGGCGTATGTGGCAGCGGGACGCTTGAGCGGATTCTGGGAGATCGGGCTTAGCAGCTGGGACTTAGCAGCTGGAACATTGCTTGTACAGGAGTCTGGCGGGATCGTAACCGACACGATGGGCAAGCCTTATGATTTGGGCGTTCGCAATGTCGTAGCTACCAATGGCCATATTCAAGATGAGTTGGTTGCGGCTCTTGCCGCGTCGAACGCAAACGAATAAACGAATGGGACAGCGTACTGCGACACTCGCAGCTGCGGTGTCCTTCTCTGTTTAGAGGAGGAGTCAATCCAAATGACCGCAAAAAAACGAATTGCTGCAATGATTATGACGACCCTATGCCTAGGAATGCTTGCTGCTTGCGAATCGAACGAAACAAAGGAGGCACAGCCGGCCACTGAGGTGCCGGCTGTGACCGCGACAGAGCTACCCAAAGAAACAGATAACGCCACGGAAACGACTGAGCCTGATACGACTGATCCTGAAATGGGCGATGAACCCTATACCGTGCTTGCAGAGGAGTTGCGCGTCCCATGGGTTATTGCATTTCATGAGGATATTGTCTATATAAGCGAACGCGAAGGGAACATCGTAAAGGTCGATGGCACGCAGATGACGCGCCAATCCGTCCATTTGAAGAAAAACGTACAAGGGGTAGGCGAAGGTGGCTTCCTCGGGTTTGTATTAAGCCCGGACTTCGCGGAGTCGAAGACAGCTTATGCCTATCATACCTATGAGGAAAAGGGACGTCTTCTGAACCGTGTCGTTCTTCTCGAACAAAGCGGCGACCAGTGGAACGAAATGGAAGCTTTGCTTGAGGGCATACCCGGAGCCGCTAATCATGACGGGGGAAGAATGGCTTTTGGCCCGGACAAGCAGCTGTATGTAACGACGGGAGATGCGCAGCAGCGGGAGCTTGCTCAGGACATAAACAGTTTAGCGGGTAAAATATTAAGGATGACGCCGAGCGGGGGAATACCGGAGGATAATCCTTTCCCGGACTCCTACGTTTATTCTTACGGGCATCGCAATCCGCAGGGCTTGGTATGGAATGACGAAGGCATCTTGTTCAATACTGAGCACGGTCCTTCAGGCAATCCGGGAGGGCATGATGAAATTAATTTGATCGAAGCGGGAGGGAACTACGGTTGGCCCGCCATATACGGGGATTCAACCGCAAAAGGCATGATTGCGCCAATCTACCATACCGGCGAAGAGGCGATTGCTCCTTCGGGCGCCACGCTTGATGCGGGCAATCGCATGCTGATCGCTACCTTAGTGGGCGGTGCGCTGTATCGTTATGATCCAGCTACCAAAGAGATGAGTGTCGTATTTGAAGGCGAGGGAAGACTTCGGGACGTGAAGCTAAAGGACGGACGCGTGTATGTGATTACGAATAACACCGATGGACGAGGCACGCCTTCACAGAATGATGACAGGCTTTTACTGCTCAGGGATCTAAATAAGTAGTAAAGGATCGATTGAATAAATTCGGTGTTGCTTTGCTTTATACACCTCCGCAACCACTTAGGGATAGGAAAACTTCCCTATGACTTGGTTGTGGAGATTTTTTTTGTAGATAATGAACTTTATTAGCCCGTGGGATCTCTTATTTATGAAAAGGGGTGAGAACGTGAATATAAGCCGTCTTGTTAAACAAGCCCAAAGAGGCAACAAGGAAGCTTTACTACAACTAATCATAGCCGATCAAGACGCTTATTATCGACTTGCCTACAGCTATATGAGAAATGAGCATGACGCGATGGATGCAATGGAAGACATGATTGTTACGCTGTACGAGAAACTGGACCAATTGAAAAAGGGCGAAGCCTTTTACAGCTGGAGCAAAACCATTCTCGTCAATCGCTGCAAAACCATCCTCCGCGGCAAGGAACGATTTGTTCCGCTGGAGGGCGAGGGTGAACCCTCGATTGCTGCATGGGCAGACGATGATCCATACCGCGCTACGGAGTCTGAGATGGACATGGAGGTGCTGCTCTCTCATCTGAATGAGCGGCAGAGGGAAGCAATTGAGCTTCGTTACGTACATGATCTTCCTTACCAGACAATTGCGGATATGACCGGTACGCCGCTAGGCACAATCAAATCAAGAATTTCGCAGGGCATACAAAAGCTGAAAACCATGATCGGAGGTGATCGTTATGAAAACGATCGAGGAGAGATTACAGGAGCACAAGCAGAGCTTGAATATCGTACAGGCCCCGTCAAAACTTGAGGACAGGCTTCGACATGCGCTTGAGCATGTGCCCGCTAAGAAAAGAAAGATAAACAGAGCGATGACATGGGTTGCAGCATCGGCGGCAGCGCTCCTTCTCATTGTCGGGACTTATCAATATCCTGCATTTGCTTATTACGGAGGTAAGCTGTTAAATAAAATCGAGCTGAGTTCTCTAAGCTTTTCTGAGGTGGCGGAGCAAGGCTACGGACAAACGGTCAACAAAAGAAAAACGCTTGCAGACGGCACGGTCATTACCATTAACGGGGTCATTGCAGACGATAACGGAATGTTAATGTATTACACCATCGATCGGCCCTCAGGCTCCATATATACGGACGATCGTTCCACACGTTACGGCGTAGGTCAAATGAAAGGATTTTTGACGAATTCAAGCCCGAAAGAAGGAGGCGGCAATCACAGCAAAGACGAGACCCATTTCGAGGGCGTATATAAATTCGAGCCGGTCAGCCCGTTCGCCAGAACGTTAACCGTTACCTTTGACGAGTGGGTAGAAAATGGAGAGAAGGCATTGTATCCGATTTCCTTCAAGTTTGATGCAAATAAAGCGATGAACAGTTTGCTTAAAGAGGACATCTCGAAATCTGTTTCTGTCGATCAGGGGACAGTCTATTATGACTCCATTACGGCGTCACCCACCTCAACCGTTGTGAAGGGACATTATGAAATGGAGTATGAGGGATCCCCGAGATTTCCAGGAGAAACAGAGCTTTATGTGAATGGAACGGAAATAAAATCATGGGGAATGAGGTCGGAACGTTTCAATGAAGAGGGCGACACGGGATTTGAACTTGAATTTGACGTTCTTCCGACAGACAAGCTTGAAAAGATTGAACTTGTATTTAAAAATTTCCCCGGATACCAAAAAGTAGAAGAACCGATTTCCCTAGCTTCTCCTTCGGATCTATCGATCAAAATCGGCGAAGAAAAGATATGGATTCGAAGCGTCACAAAAAACGGTTCAGGTTATGATATTGTAATTGCCAGAAAACAATTTACATTCATAGAAACGGAGAATTTAGCCATTCAAGCCGGAGACATGGAGATCCCCGTATCTGCCATTTCCACTCCGCGTCCTTGGGATCTGAAAAACGGAAACATCCTGTGGGAGCAGACTTATTCTTTTAAAACAATGGAGAAACCGGAGCAGTTGCTTATAGATGGATTTCAGTATATTAAAAAATACGATAAGACCATATCCATACCTGTAACTGCTAAAAAATAAAATCTTCGTCATATGACAGCTATTTTAGCTCATTTGCTGCTTAAGTTTTAATTCGTATATTGAATACGAAAAATGAATTGGCAAAAATAATATATATTGGTATATTTGGTTTATTGTATTTGTTCATAAGATAGCGGAGGGGATTAGCGATGAGACTTGCGGAAGCGCTTGTCATGCGAGCGGACTGCCAACGGAGGGTTGCTCAGATTAAGCAGCGTCTTGGGCGAGTTATAAAGGTACAAGAAGGAGAGAAGCCTCCGGAATCGCCAACCGAGCTGCTGGATGAATTAAGAAGAACGCTGGATGATTTGGCCGTCTGGGTGAAGAAGATTAATAAGACGAACGCCTTAATCGCGTTCGATACGAGCATAAGCTTAGCAGATGCATTGGCGGAACGTGACCGCATCATGCAGCATCGGAATATTCTGAATGAATTGCTTAACGAAGCATCGATTAAGCAGGAACGATACAGCCGGCAAGAAGTGAAATTCCACACGACCATTGAGATTGCTGGGCTGCAAAAAGAAGTAGACGAGCTTTCCAGAAAATACCGCGAGTTGGACTTCAAGATCCAAGAGAAAAACTGGAGCACGGATTTGCTGGATAGCTAAACAAGTTGGTAGCCGAAATCGTACAGGCGAGCACAACCCGCCAACGGGTAGTTGGACCTTAAGTAGATGCAGGGCCATATCTACAAACATAATAAATTAGCCCAATAATGTAACAAGATTGCGCGATAGCATGTAACTAGGCTGTATATGTTTTAATGTAACTACCACGTGCTGATGTATCGATTAGGTGAGGGCGGGTTCGGGGACTTGTTCATTTGTATTTGATGAGACAGTAGGCATTTAGCTGATCTGTCTTTTTTTATAGCTGAAGAAGTAAGGCACTTGAAGGGGATGAAAGAAACGATGGAAGATTCCGTAGTTACGCAAGCAGAACGGATTGCAGGCGATTTTCTTCTCGAACAAGTAAAAGCATCCTACCAGATCATAGGGAAAGGCTTCGTAAATCAGGTTTGCGTTGTCGAAACAGTGAGCCGAAAGGTCGTTGTTCGCATGAACGAAGCAAGTACATATCCAAGCTATGTGAAAGAAAAATGGTGCATGGAACAGGCTTCCGCAATTGGCATTCCCGGTCCTGAGGTGTTGTCCATCGGCATCGCTGATGAAACCGCATATATGATTCAATCCTTTGTTGATGGAGACAACGGGTTAGATAGTACGGTTCTCAAGTCCACTGTCTGGAGGCAGCTCGGCCAATATGCCAAGCGTATTCATTCGATTCAAGTGAAGGGATATGGGGAAATTCTGATTGACCCGGTCCATGGCGTATTTGAATCGCCTTCCCATGCAGGATCGGACGGCAGTTGGGTAGGGTATGTGCAGTATAATATCAATAGCTTGACAGAGTATGACCGGTTGATCGAGCTTGGAGTAATTACTCAGAAACAATCAGTGAGAGTGCGACTATTGTTTGAGAGTTTAAAGAAAGCAACGTTCCGCTTTGGATTAATCCATGGAGATATCTCATTGAAGAATGCGATTGTTAATGATACGGGACAAGTCATATTATTGGACTGGGGCAATGCAGAAGTAAGAACGGTACCGCATGGAGATATTATTGCGGTGATGCAGAATCAGATGCTAGACGGAGATCCGAATAAAGAAGAATTCAACGCATTTCTAGACGGTTTCGGTATAAGGGAAGAAGAACTTGCCGACATGAGGAATTTGCTGCTATTAAAAGCGTTTGATAACCTGAGGTGGGCTATTGACCAAAGCCCGGACCGGATTGAATCCTACGCTGCGATCGCGAAGCAAGTTGTTAACATGATTATAGATTAACAGAAATTTAGCGGTGTTAATGCTGTTCAGGTTAAACGGCAAACGGCAAACTACACATTTAAATATTCTTCCGATCGCCATTGCTCAGGGATTCCTTTGAATCAACGAAGAGAGGCCCTAATCCCTTCACAAAAACGACCGCTGACGCTTCTCCAGAATCATTTAAATGCTCCGTTTTAAAGAAATCAGCAAGAGACCAAAATCAAAAACAAGCGTTGCAAAATAGCTCTCTGCAACGCTTGTTTAATGCGAATTACTTCTTATCACCTAATATAATTAAAAAAGGAGTTATCCATGATGAAAAAAACATGCTTTGGTTTTTTTGTTGCGATCCTTTTATTTATTACAGCTTCAACTGCTTATGCAGCAGCCATTCAAATCAAAATTGATGGAGTTACTATTGCATCCGATGCGTTGCCTGAAATGAAAAACAAACGCATAATGGTGCCTCTTCGTGCGATTAGTGAAAATTTGGGCGCAAACGTCAATTGGTCGAATTCAGCGGTTATTCTCGCTAAAAACGATATGAACGTAATCGTATCGCTAA
Organism: Paenibacillus sp. J22R232; assembly: GCF_056269165.1. Classification (NCBI taxonomy): domain Bacteria; kingdom Bacillati; phylum Bacillota; class Bacilli; order Caryophanales; family Paenibacillaceae; genus Paenibacillus; species Paenibacillus sp. J22R232. The sequence continues at coordinate 52,802 of NZ_JBWDNK010000012.1, forward strand.
ACAGTAGTACAGCGGTGAAGAACGGTGAGAAAGTACCGCTTGACGTAAAACCTTATATGAAAAACAATCGCATGTTTGTTCCGCTTCGTTTTATTGCAGAGACGTTTGAATGCAACGTTAATTACAGTAAATTAGCAGTGATTGTCGACACTAAACCACTTCTCATAGACGGTGTACAGGTGAAAACCATGCAACAAGAATACCATATGATCATGGGCGGCGTAGTACAGCAAATGAATGGGAATGCATATATCGAGGCGAGCTATCGTACCTTTGTGAAAAACAAAGGCGAAATGGTCGCAGCCCCTGCTAACTATTCATGGAGTCTTCAGCTTGAAATACTTGGGTCTTATTATAAAAACGGTCAATATGATTTTGAAGACCATAAAGGGAACAGGTTAGCAAGCTTTGATATTTATACTTTAACTCACTCGTATCCTGTTGAGGCATTGTCAGGATACCCCGAAATTTTAATGCATGACGTTAAGGAAGATGAATGGTTTTTGTTTAGTGAATCCGCATTGCAATCCATCAATCATATCATGGGCACCGCTGTGAAAAATGGTTTTCTGACGACTATTAGCAATACAGTTGCGTAAAGCGAAAAAGTGAGGTATGAGCAATGACTGCATATGAGAAACCAAGCTTGGATATAAGCGAGGTTGAAAGAGTATTAAAGACTCAGCTAGGTTCTAACGTGGCAGAGATAACGCCAATGGCAGGCGGCAACTTGAGCAGTGTTTTCTCTTTTAACAATGAAGGGAAAGGATACGTCATTAAGTTTAGTGACATGGAAGGCGCATATCAGACGGAACGTTATATTTCAGATATGCTTTCTAGGCAGGGGATTCCATTCCCCAGATGCCTTGGACAAGGGAAAGCCGGACTTCTGGCATATTCTATCCTGGAACGGATGGATGGCCGCAATCTTGCGGATTTCTCAGCGGAGGAGCAAACCCGCCAGGTTCCGGAGCTTATCAAAATATTGACGCGCCTAAACCATGTGGATCTCGGGCAAACAAGCGGATATGGGTGGATAGGGCCTACAGGCGACGGAGCATACCGGACATGGAAGGACTATTTGGTTGCGGCATTCTCGGAGGAACAGACAGGGGGCTTCTGGGATAATTGGCATGAATTATTCCAAAACACGTGTTTAGAAAAAGACGTCTTTGATGAATGCTATAGCCGCTTGATGGCGTACTCACCTTACAATGAACCGCATCGTTACTTTATCCGTGGGGACTTTCATCAATGGAATATCCTATCCGACGGCACGCGTATTACCGGTATTATTGATGGCAACTGCGCATATGGAGATTTTCTTGTCGATCTCGCCATTCTCGATAGACATATGGAGGGGCGTGAAGTCATTCGAAATTATCAAGACTACCAAGAAAAAGCGGGAATAATGATTCCGAATTTCGAAGAGAGATTAATAGGAGCATATTATTTTAAAGGAATGGACGGACTTCGTTTTTATGCAAAAATGGGGTGGGAGGATGCTTATTACAGTACGCGCAACTTTCTTCTCCGTTTAAACAGCTGAGTCGCTTTATGATTATAGGCTCTAAATAGGGATTTTTGAAAATACGTTATCCGATGGCACATAAAACAGCGACAGCTAGACCGTATTCACCCGGTCATGGTTGTCGCTGTTTCTATTAGCAGGGTAGTTTATTGGGATGCGGAAGCTGCTAACGCACTTGTCGCATTACGCCGTGCATCCAGCTGTTTCTGTACTTCCTTTATTACCTGTTCGATGCCTGCTTGCTTTAGCTCCTCATTAAATTTGGGTAGGATCGAGTCAACATCGACGGTACCCGTCATGAGGCTCGGATAGTATTTTTTCCAAATCATCTCAATGTTTTCGATTTGGGCGGACAGCTTGGATAGATCGGGAGTGAAGCCGAGAACGGTCGACTTGACTGCTTCAGCGTTGTATTTGCGGAATTGCTCCCATTTATCGAGTGGTTCAGGGTTATCGCCGCCCATGGTTTTCAGGATAAACCAGTTGCCCTGCGTATATTGCACGCCTGCATAGCTTGCTGGCGCATCCGGAATGGGGTCGCCTTGGCTGTCCTTACCTGGAATGGGAATCGCTTGCCCTTGTTCGCTCAGCGTGTAATGCACCCCTTCAATCCCATAATTGAATAGGTTGCGTAGTTCAGGGTCGGTATTGAGCAGATTCAGAAATTTAATACATGCAATGGGATGCTTGGTGTTGGCATTAACGGCCATGATTCCGCCACGGACCGATTCCGTGGTGACGACGCTAGGAGTTACGGGATTCGATACAACCTTGTAGCCGCGATCCTTGCTCCAAGTCGTCTCCGAGATGGGGCCGCCGCCGGAGGACTTCCAGAACACCTTATCCCCACGCTTGAGTCCGCCTGGCTCCCGCAGCGCAGCGTCTTCGTTAATGAAGCCCTCTTTATAATAACGCCTTAATGTGTCCAATACCTGCCGGGCTTCTTGAGTCTCGAAGATATTGACAACTTTCGCGCTTGCATCCAGTGATTTTACCATTAACGGAACTTTGTTGTTCACAATGTATTCGTAGCCATAGAGCGCGAAAAAATTGTGGGAATCCCGGTCCAATTCCATCGGAATGTATGCAGGCTCATGCTCTTGAACCATCCGGAGCAAAGGTTCAAGCGATTCGAGCGTATTGTATTCGGTAATGTCGATATCGTACTTTTTCACGATTGAAGCGGGGTACATCCAATGATCACGCACGGCAAGCTCTTTATTGGTCGGTACCCCATAGATGCCTCCGTCATTCATTTGCAGCCCTTGCCAGAAGGTTGGGTCAATGGCATCGTACAGATCCTTGCCCAGGCTTGTAAGATAGTCATTCAGTCTTAGCCATGCGCCGCGCATAGCGGTGTTTGCATAGTTGGGTGCAAATGCAATGTCGAAAGGAGTGCCTGCGGAAATAAGCGTGTTCAGCCGGTCTTCATACTCCTGCCACCCAATCTTTATATAAGTGATCGTCACGCCAATTTTACGAGCCATGATTTCATTGATTTTATCATTGACGAGCTTCAGATCCTTGTCTGGCTCTCCAATCGTGTAATAAATCAGATTTACGGTTTCACCATACTCTTTATCATCGATATTTCTGCCAGGCTGCCGGGAGCAGCCGGTTGAATACGCTGTGAGCAGCAGTATAATACTGATCGCCATGAAGATTCTACTGTATCTAGAGCGCTTTAGCATCCATATTCTCCATTCTGCCTTGATCGTTATTATCCTTTTCCCCGCAGATCAGAGGGAGATTTCCCGAAAAAGCTTTGAAAGTGAGTATAGAAGTAGTTGAGATTGTTGTAGCCTACGGAAACGGCGATCGAAGAAATCTTCTCATCCGATGATTGAATGCGTTCTTGTGCGAGCAGCATCCGGTACGCCATGAGGTATTCCGAAAATTTCATTCCGGATTCTTTAAGGAATAATTGGCCGAGATAGGTGCTGTTCATCTGGAAGAGCTCCGCGACTGATTTCAAGGTAATATTCTGAGCATACTCGCTCTTGATCATCAGCAGTATGCGGTTGACCAGCTTGGATAAGCGGTCATAGCTTACACCAAGTACCGGATCCTTGTTCAAGCTCTCGCAGCTTATATTGCCTATCGTACCACCCAGATCTTCAACAATAATTTTCTCGATCACTTGCTGCAGCTTCGTACGATCCAAAGGCTTGAGCAAATAATCTTTAACGCCACAACGAATGGCCTCTTGGGCATACTTGAATTCACTATAACCGCTCATGATGACATACTTGGTAGGAATTTGGAGCTCGTTCAGTCTTTGGATCGCTTCGTAGCCAAGATCCTTGCCAACGCAGACATCAAAGATCGCGACATCCGGCAGCAGGTCCACGACCTTAGACATGGCCACCTCGGTAGATTCGCAGGTATCTATTCGACTGAAACCGTATTGTTTCCAGTCTAGAATTCGCTTCATGCCCTCCAAAATCTGCGGTTCGTCATCCATGATCAGCAGTTTGTACATCTTCAATCACCTCTTTTGGAATCCGTACAGAAATCTTCACTCCAGCTTCCTCATTGTTTCCAATCTCTATGGAAAAGCTTTTTCCATAAAAGAAGTGAAGCCTTGTGTATACGTTGCGCAAGCCGATGCTCTCGGAGGAATTGTCATCTTGGTTAGACAGTGTGGTTCGTACCGCATGTAAACGCTCCGATTGAATGCCGCGCCCATTATCCACGAATTCTAACACATAACAATGTTCAGCTTCCCAGCCGTTCACGATATACAAGTTAAACGCATTGCTAGCGTTAAAGCCGTGGATGAAAAAGTTTTCAGCCAAGGGCTGCATCCAAAATTTCACGGTGGGAATCGAGAGTAGCGCCGGGTCCACATTGACTTGATAAAAAAAACGTTCCGGATATTTAAACTCCATAATCTCTAAGTACTTCTGCAGCAACTCAAGCTCGCTTGCCAGCGTTATAATATTTTCCTTTTTGACTATTTCGCGATAGAGGGCCCCTAAGGTAGCGATGGCATCAGCGGTATCCCTATCCTGGTTAACGAGAGCGGTGGAACGTATGACCTCTAGCGTATTATATAGAAAATGAGGGTTAATCTGATTTTGGAGTGCTTTCATCTCGGTTTCTTGCTGCTTTAGTTTAAGCAAATATTCATTCCGGATATGCTTATCGAGCTGCTGAATCATATCGTCCAATTCCCTTGCGATCATCCCGTACTCGTTGCGACGGTAACGGGCAGGGCGATTAGGCGTGAAATTGGCTGTCTTGACGCGTCCTATCGATTGAATGATGCGGTGCAGGAAGCGGGAATCGTCCCGCATATTGTACACGATGAGCAAGAGTACGCTAATCATGGTTGTTAATACGATCAGGAAAATAGTGATCAGCATCTTGGCATGCTGCCGGATGAGCATGGACAAATCAACGATGCTGACGAATTTGAAATTGAACTTTGTGGACGGGAAGGCGATAAAAAAGCTATGTTCAAAAAGTCCCCTGGAAATATAACCATGACTGCGTCCATTCGCTACCGCTAGACGGGATAATTCGTTCATGTCTGGGTCCTGTCCGTTACCGATCAGGTAGATCTCGCCGGAAGCGCTAACGGCAGCAGCCTCTCCCAATCGATAATTTTGTATGGATTTAAAAATTCGTTCACTGCTGACCAAGAAGCGAAGTTCCCCTAATTCCTTAGAGCCGAGCGCCAGATCCGATAGTTTCTTGCGATATACGAAGCCATTCAGAATGGTATCGTTGAAAGCTTCATCCGTATTCGGCAGGCCGAACTTGAAGCTTGCAATGCCGTTATCGTTAAAGTGCACGACATTGCCATACTGGCTGGTATGCAGGCTAACCTGCGTGATTCCGCCTTGCGCCCAGCTGTAAAGGTAGGTTTTAATATCCTCCGGGAAGGATACGAGCGGCTGCGAGAATTGGCTGTATTGCAGACTATTGGTTAAGTAGCCTTCGGCACTGCTGCTTAAAAAACTGCGAGCATCATCCATCAGACCATGATTGGAGTAAATACGCTGCATGTAAGCCTCGATTCGATCAGCATCATACTGAAGCTCATTCTCTACGCCCGCGAAAGCATTAGCAGCTTCTAAACGGGCATCGCCAACCCATTGATTCAGCAGCATGGCACAGGTCAGAATGCCAAGGGCGAGTCCAATGGCCACGACGAAGATGACATAGGCGATAAACTTGTAGCGATAAATTTTGATTTGTAAAAAAGAGCTCATTCGACACCTCAATTGCTGCAGCATGCTCTAAAGTAAGCGTTTACCTTACAACTGTAACATGATTAAGCAAAGCTTCATAGATAGCAAGAAAAAGCATCCCCTACCGAGGTATCTCAATAAGGGATGTTTATTAAACATATAGGAAAATCTTTCGTTTCGCCATGCTATCTCTAATATTTCTTGGGATGAATCGGGCAGGCGCCGCCAAAGGACGGCGATAGCCCGATTCACCTTGGCTTACTTGAAATAGCTATTAATTTGCTCTTGCGCGGCTGCCATAATCGTGTCCATGCCAGCGGACTTTAATTCAGCCGTTAGCTTCGGAATCACTTTCTCGGGATCGGAAGCGCCAGTAATGAGTTCATATTTGTATTTATCCCATACGGATTGGCAATTCGCTACTTCCGTCTGAAGATTGCTGATGTCCAGCGCGAATCCTAGCAGAGTGGAGGAAGTCGCGGCATCGTTCAGCTTCTTAACTTGATCCCATTGATCCTCTGGAGCACCTTTGGTAACGGCTAGGTTAAAGAACGTAGCTTGGGAATAAGCAGCCAGCGGCCAAGTATCGGAAGTACGCTCGATTACCTTTTCGCCATCGACGTTTTTATAGTCTACGTCCAGCTCACCAAAGGCCAGCATATTGCGCAGCTTTGGATCTGTGTTAACTAATTCAAGGTACTTCAATGCTTCATTCTTGTATTTCGAATTCGCGGAGATAGCGTTCAAGGAGCCTTGGATCGTGCTCGTTGTATAAATAGGTCCGAAGTGCTGAACCATGTCATACTTTTGAACGGCATCATTGATTTGCCAGCTTACTTCCGCGCCTGGGAATGCCTGCGCCGCAAAGAATGGCCTGCCTTTGTCGTTCTCCGTTTTAGTCGGAGCATCGGGATTGATGATGCCATCCTGATACCATTGGTGCAGGAGCTTCAGATCGGCCATAATATCAGCCTGCTCAAGAACAGAGACAACCGTGCGTGACGCATCGTCTGTTTTGACGCCAATCGGCGAGAAGCCTAGCGTTAAATCGTCATAATTGTTAAAGAAACCGTTCAAGCCTTCGCCTTGCGTCATTGGCAACGGGTAGAAGCTCTTGCCTTCGCCGGACTTTATGCTGTGCAGAGGCGCATCAAGGTCCTGCAGTGTTTTGATGTTGTTGATATCGATATTGTATTTTTGCACGTATTTATCATCGTACACCCAATATTGCGTTAACGCAGAATCCTTATAGGTAGGAACGGAATAATATTTGCCACCAATTTTCGTGCCATCCCATACCTTTTCCGGAATCAATTTGTATAAGTCAGGGGTTTCGCTTTGAACTAGGTCCGTGATATCGGCAAAAGCGCCCATTGCCACCTGTTTGCTGTATTTGCCGCTGTTCGTGAACATAATGTCGAAGGGCTCGCCCGTATTTACAATCGTGTTTATTTTGGTATCCCATTCACCCCAGCTGGCTACTTTAATGTCGATCTTCACGCCAATTTTCTCGGCTGTGTATGCATTCATGGCGTCGATAGCTTTGCTGAAGTTGTTCGGCACTTGGCCGCCGATGGTCCACCAGACGAGCGTCGGAATATCCTTGCTAGGCGTTTCCGTGTCCTTTGGTGCATCTGTAGCTTCGTTCGTTGCATTAGCAGCATTTGTTGCAGCCGGTGAATTCGAGCCGGAGCAGGCTGCTAAGGCAGCCACCAGCAGCGTGAGCGTACAGAGCATAGAGATGAGCTTCCAAGATTTCTTCATTTCATTTCCCCCTTATTGAAGTTGTATCACCGTACGATCCGTAAGGTGATCTATCATAAACCAAGCGAGCTCGGCTTATTTCGTTGGTTATCCTTTGACAGCGCCGATCGTTAGTCCGGAAATAAAATATTTCTGGAAGAACGGATAGGCGAAGGCCACAGGCAGGACGATGATAATGGCAACAGCCATACGTGCAGATTCCTTCGGCATCGTTGCGACTAGCACGGCATAGCTAACGCCCATGCTTGCAGCATTTTTGGCAAGTGCATCGACGTTGCTCATCAAGCTGTTTAGCAAAGCCTGCAGCGAGTAAAGGTTCTGGTTGTCGATGTACAGCATCGATTGGAACCAGTCATTCCAATAAGAAAAGCAGAGGAACAGCCCGATTGTGGCTATGACCGGCAAGGATATAGGCAGGATGATGGAAAAAAAGATTCTCAGCTGGCTTGCGCCATCTATTTCAGCAGATTCAATCAGCCCATCGGGAATCGTGCTTTTGAAGAAGGTTTTACAAATGATTACGTTGAACGACGAGACGGCGAGCGGTAAAATAAGTGCCCAGACGCTGTCCTTCAGTCCTAATAAATTTGTGTTAATGAAGTAGCTGGATACGAGGCCGCCATTGAATATCATCGGGATGAACACGACCCAGGTCAGGAAACCATTGAGCTTGTAGGTTGGGCGAGAAAGCACGTAGCCCATGGAGGTGGTAAGCAACACGCCGAGCACAGTACCAACCACAGTTACAAGAGCCGATACGCCGAGCGCCCGCAGAATCATCGTACCCTGCTTGATTACATAGGCGTAGGCTTCTCCTGAAATGGCTACCGGGAGCAGATGATAGCCTGTCTCCCGTATGGAATCCTCGCTGGAGAATGATATGGATAGAACAACGATTACAGGTATGACGCAGAGCAGCGCCAATACGATAAATATCAGGTTGAAAAAGATGTTTACGACTTTGCTTGTACGGTTAAATTTCTCAAGGCCTGTTTCATAAGTCGTTTTCGTTGACATGGTCATACCTCCTTACATCATCGCGCTATCGGGATCGATTTTGCGAACAATCCAATTGGCGAGTAGAATAGTTGCACAACCCAGCACAGATTGTACGAATGCGGCAGCGGCTGCCATCCCCAATGTAGCGGATTTCAGTTGCTTATATACCATGACATCGATCGTGGTAGACACGTTGAACAACGAATTGGAATCTCGCGTGACCTGATAGAACAAGCCGAAATCGGTATAGAAGATACGTCCAACCGCCAAAATGAACAGCATGACAATAACGAGCTTGAGCATGGGCAATGTGATGTATCTCGTCTGCTGCCAAATGGAAGCGCCATCAATAACAGCTGCCTCATAGTAAGTGCTGTCAAGGCTTGTGATGGTTGCCAAATAGATGACCATGCCATAGCCTAAGCCCTTCCATACATTTAACAGGATGAGAAAGTAAGGCCAGTATGCCGGCTCCATGTACCAGTTAACAGGATCGCCGCCCATATTGACGAGCATATCATTGAGAATTCCTTTATCGAAGCTCAGGAACGCCCAGCCTACCGCAGAGACGACAACCCAGGATAGGAAATAGGGGAGGAACATCATCGTCTGATAGACTTTACTCGCTTTGCGGCTGTGGAGCAGCCTGATCATAATAGCGAGCAGGACGGGCAGCACGATACCGAGGACGATAAAAATAATGTTGTATCCAATGGTGTTTCGAATAATGATCCAAGCGTCATTCGACTTGAATAAAAACTCAAAGTTTTTGAAGCCTACCCAAGGACTATTAAATACGTTGCTCAAAAAACCGCCGCTAATCCTGAAGTTTTTGAAGGCAATAATGATCCCGAACATAGGCAAAAAACAAAACAGGATGTACCATATCGTCGTAGGCAATGCCAAAAGAGTGAGTTCCGTATCCTGCTTATGCCAACGAATTCGTAAGCGCTTTCTTTTTTCTTGGAGTTCAATTGTCGATTTCATGCCTTTTGCTCCTTTCGGTGCTGTCTTGGTTGTATTGCTCTTGTTGAGTTCATTGTATAGCAGGAAGATTCGATGCTTCTAGATAACAAACTTGATACTATAGTCAACAAACGTTAGATTCGAAAGATCATTTACAGAATTGTTGTACGATTCCATTCTATTGACGCGAACACAAGGTACTCACTAGTATTTAATGGGATAAGGCATTAATATCGTGAAATAATAAAATTTCTCGATTATGGCATTTTATGTAACAAATTAAGCGTTTGAAACGTTTGGAAATAGTGTAAGGTGTGGACCGCAGATATCCCGGTGCAAGAGTTGCGGAAGTACGAATAAGTCAAAGCAAAAGCCGAGGTGACTGAGATATTACATTCAAAAAAGTATCTACTTGCGTGGTTGATAAACTTACTGCTCATACTTATGTATTTTGTCTATTATCATTTGCTTCATGCTTCAAATGTTCCGATCCAGGATAGTTTGCTTATGTTTTTTCAGTATTATGTTGTGTTCGTTCTCATATTTGGCAGTCTTATTTATTTTGTTTGCAGCAGGCTAATCAAATCAAGAGCCATAAATATCATGCTATTTTCGATTGCACATGTAGTGTTCGTAATTTTACTTATTAATGAGCTTGTTCATCTGGATACTGGTAGTTTTTTCGAAAGAGCCCCTTAAAGGAGAAGGATACGGCGTACATAATTAGAAAAAACTCGCCGGAAACGGCGAGTTTTTATGTTGATAAGTATAGCTCCTACACCATTCGGAATTAATGGGCAGGTAGAGTTAACTCCGCCATTTGCATCATAAATGGGGACAAAGCTGAAAAGATTGTTTTATGGGGATCAGGTTTCGGACGCGCCCTGTATCGGTGCTCCTCCGGTTTTGGCGGCCTTTTGGCGTGCGCGGAACCGCCGGACCTTCATTAGGTTGCCGCACACTTTATCGTCGCAGAACCGTTTGGACCGATTCCGGGTTTCGTCGTAGTAAACCACCAGGCAATTCGGATTGCCGCAAATGCGCAAACGGGAGGGCTCGCCCTCTGTGAGTATGCGGCCGAAGGAAGCAGCCACCTCCGCTCGGATACGGGACCAGCCTGCTTGTAAAGGAATGGATTCCAGGCGATAACCTGAATCCGATCCCGCAATGCGCGGAATAATCGGTCCGCCCGACAGCGCCCTATTCAACCCCTCGAGATCGACGGGATCCGCGGACTCGCTCGCTGTTGATTTCTGGACGATATGGAGCATGTGTCCCCTCAACCGTTTCAACTCATCCAAGTCTTCGCCGGAAGGAACGCCCGGATAGGGAAGTTTGTGATCGGCCAGCCATCGCTCGAGCCATCCCGGCTTGTCCAGACGGTCTTCGGAATGGCCGCTGCCTCTCCAATCGTGATAGTCACTTTTCAGAAAATCGTCCCATAACATCGCGCCGCAACTCCCTTTTACATGTGGATTGTCCCTATTGTAACATCCAAATCATTCCTTAGCTAGTGTCTTGAAGACCATAGCGGTTGATCGTAACTTCAAATTTGCAACGAATAAAACGAATATAAATCGTTGCAAAAAGTGCAAGAGGAATTCGTAGAGCCGCCGTTTACGGGGGCTATTTGGCATGCGCGGAAACTTAGGACCTTTTAAATTATAATAGTAACTATTAAAACTAATATTAGATAGTTACTTGTATTCCCGGTCGGGTCGTGATATAGTACAACTCGTAACTTACAAAACATAAATAGATGGTTACTGTTGCGGAGCGGATTCCGTATCAACTGGGTGGGAGCTTTCACAAGCACAAATTCAAAAATGGTTTGCTAATTAAAAAGGAGATTGAAAAATGACACAACAACAAGACAAGAACGCTATTCGTCCGTTTCACGTGAATGTTCCGGAAGAGGAAATAACCGAATTGCGCAGACGTATCAACGCGACAAGATGGCCTGAGAAGGAAACGGTCACAGATCAATCGCAAGGCACGCAGCTAGCGACAATTCAGGAACTCGCGCGCTATTGGGCGAACGATTACGATTGGCGCAATATTGAGGCGAAGATCAATGCCGTGCCAAATTTCATTACCGAGATCGATGGTCTGGACATTCACTTCATCCACGTTCGTTCGAAGCATGAAGATGCTATGCCGATTATCGTTGCGCACGGATGGCCGGGTTCGATCATTGAGCAGATGAAGCTTATTGAACCATTGATCAATCCTACGGCATTTGGCGGAAGTGAATCGGATGCTTTCCACGTGGTCATTCCTTCGATGCCTGGTTACGGGTACTCGGGCAAGCCGACTACGACTGGCTGGGATCCTACGCGTATCGCGCGTGCTTATGGGGAGCTGATGACTCGCCTTGGATACACGAAGTATGTGGCGCAGGGCGGCGACTGGGGTGCGATTGTCGTTGACTTTATGGGCGTTCAGGAGCCTGAAGGCTTGATCGGCCTGCACACTAGCATGGCTGGCGTGATCCCGCCAGACGTTGATGCGGCACTTTGGTCCGGCAATCCTCTACCATCGGGTCTTTCAGACGAAGAGAAGAAAGCATGCGAGCAAGTTTGGGAGAATAAATTCGCCTACGCCGCTATGATGGGAACGCGCCCGCAGACGCTGACCGGACTGGTGGATTCGCCTATCGGTTTGGCAGCCTTTATGCTCGACCACGACTGGAAGAGCCTTGATATGATCTCGAGATCTTTTGCCGGTGTCAAAGAAGGCTTAACGCGCGATGACGTTCTCGACAATATCTCGCTGTTCTGGTTTACGAATTGCGGCGTTTCCGCGTCCCGTATCTACTGGGAGAACGCTCAAGCCGGACATTCCTTCTTCGCCGTCAAAGGCGTCAAACTCCCGGTTGCCGTCAGCGTCTTTCCGGATGATCTCTATGAAGCTCCGAAGAGCTGGGCTGAAAAAGCTTATCCGAATCTTATCCACTACAACATACTTCCTAAGGGCGGACATTTCGCAGCTTGGGAGCAGCCGGAGCACTTTATTTCAGAACTTCGCACGTCATTCAAGCTGCTTCGTTAATGGGAAACAGCATACCGGTTTACTTGCGCTAAATTCACTTCTTATTGTCAATCTGCGGTCCATTGTGGGCCGCGGATTTCTTTAGTTAGAAGGAGCTGCCATGAGTCAGCTCCTTTTTGGGTTGTTTGGGTGCGAATCAAGTGAAAATACCATCCATTTCAATCGAAAACGGCGGGAAAGATATTTTAAAATGCATTAATAGGACATTGCGTTATGGTTAAGACTATATCGAAGTGGAGAAATGCTGATTGATGCTCTTTGAAGCCGAAGCATGACCGTCCGTTTGTAGCGGTCAAGATTCGGGTTTTCAACTTTATCCGGAACAAACATGCAGTTGTATGATAAGGGAGCTATAGGTAATGCTGAAATTAACGGGTATCGTATGGAAAAATCCATTCTCGCTAAGATGGCTTTTCGGGTTGAAGTTTGTATATGATTTAGTCCTAACCGGGCTGTTTTATTATGAAAACTCGGTTGCGATCTTTTGGAGACTAAGCTTTGTTGTATTTTCTTTGATGGTGTTTCTCTTCTTTAACCTATTCTATTCCACCATGAAAAAACATTGGCTAGTGCAGCTTCTGATCATCGATTTTCTGATAACCGCTGCGTATGGATATATTTTTTTCCATGGCAAATTCCCCAATCATTTATTTAACGGAATTACGGCTTTAGCCATTTTCATGTTTGTAAAAAATACCCGAGTGCTTATCATCACTGGTTTGTCGTTGCTATTGCTTTATTTGGTTACAATGGGCAGCATTGATTGGTATTTGTATCATCGGTTTGATGTAAATAGCTATTTTATTTCCATTTCATTCATCGTGTTTGCATGTATCGTAAGCTCCTTGATTCATTTTTATCAAACGGCAAGCAGGGATACCATGCATCTGTATGCGGAATTGAAGCAATCTCACGAGCGGCTGCAGGATTATGCGCGCCAAACGGAGGAATGGGCAGCCGCAAGGGAAAGAGTGAGAATTGCAAGGGATATTCATGATGCGGTTGGACATAAACTAACGGCATTGTTAGTTCAAATGCAAGTGGCCCGCAAGCTAAGCAGGCTGGATGCTTTACGCAGTGAGCAAACGTATTTGGAATGCGAGGATTTAATTAGATCTGCTTTGCAAGAGGTGCGCTTATCCGTAAGGGCTATACAAGATGAGTCCATTACGTCTACTTCTTTAAATGATACCCTCACCTGCTTAGCGGATGAGTTTACCAAAAACGCAAATGTCCACACAGTTTTTAAATTCGAAGGCATCCCCATTGCCCTCCCCGGTGGTCTTCAATTAACGACATATCGAATCGTACAGGAATCCCTTACCAATGCTCAGAAGCATGGCCATGCGACCAATGTTGTCATTCTGTTGGCGTATGCCGAAACCGGGTTCTCTTTAAGCATACATAATGATGGTGAACTGCCTGCCGAACTTCAGCCGGGATTTGGTTTGATGAGCTTGCAAGAAAGGGTGAAGGAGTGGGATGGAATCGTCCATATTAGTGCGGATCAACAGACGGGCTTTGCAGTTGAAGTTAAGTTTCCTTATTCTAAAACGGAAATGGAGCGACAAAATTGAAAATCCTGATTGTCGATGATCAGCGGCTTATGAGGGACGGTCTTGCGACCATCATCGGTTTGGAGCCGGGTATGGAAGTGGTCGCAACCGCTGAGGACGGGAGAGATGCGTTTGCCAAAGTAGTTGATTGGCAGCCGGATGTCGTGTTGATGGATATTCAAATGCCGGGAATGGATGGCGTGGAAGGATCGGAATTGATCCTCAATCATTTTCCGGATACGAAGGTATTGATTCTGACCACCTTCAATGACGCGGAACTCATTCTCAAAGTATTGGATAAAGGCGTTCATGGGTATTTATTGAAGGATATGCCCTCGGAAGCGATCGTCTCTGCGATTCAATCGGTGTACAGTGGCGGGACGGTGCTCCAACACGATATCACGGCGATGCTTCTCAAAGAATTGAAAAAAATGTCTGATCTAAACCCGGATCAGGAGCATCCATTAAGTAAAATCGAGCCGGATGAGCTGAGACTACTGACTGAGCGAGAGAAGGACGTGCTCGCATTATTGGGTCAAGGGCTCAATAATAAAGAAATGGCTAACTTGCTGCATCTGACGGAGGGTACTGTGAAAAATCACGTTTCCAATCTAATAGCGAAGCTGGGGCTGCGCGACAGGACGCAAGCAGCGGTATTTTCCGTACGTCATCTTTTATAATCCATAATCATGACTTATGGCATGGATGCTTGAAATTTGTCATGTACTGGGATCAATTGTTTATCTTTTATAAGATATAGTTCATGACTTTTCACAGATTTCTCGGCGTTGTGTTTTTGATATAATCTATCCGGAATAGACGACAGTCGTGCATGGGGTTCATTGATTATGTTGATTTTAGAAAGAGTTGAGCATATGACCAAGAAAACAAGCGAAGATGCTGAAGTCTAAAACGAATCACTAAGAACGGGGAAAGGGAAGAGAATGGATGAAAAAAGGCTGGTTTGAACTAGACAAGTACAAGCATGATGATTGCTCTTGCAGCGATTGCTCCAAAACGTGGGAAATACATGTTTATTCGTATGAAGACGAAGACGATTCAACGCCGGATGTTACCTTGATCTTGAATTCAGCCAAAGAAACCGGCAGCGGTTATTATTTAATGGAGTTTTCGATATCATTTGTAGGCCGCTTCTTCATGTTCGATGAGGCAACGGAGCTGGTGAAAAAGTTAGATGAGATCAGCAGTAAAAACGATTCAGCTAGCCTGACGGAGCATTTGGTGGTCTGCCGCGAGTTTTTTGATGAGGGGAAATTCATGCAAATGACAGATACCCATTCCAATTACGGACAAACGAAATTATCTGCCGTTGGTGAAGTATTCCTTTTTGAGAGCATCGTATAAAATGGCACTTATAGAGATTTTATGCAAGCGATAAGGGAGTTGCCTCGGCAGCTCCCTTATTTGCATGTGGAAAATTATTGAATGTAACCTATATAAGTTTATTAGATAGTTACTTGTAATCGATGTTGGTTCATGATATAGTACAAATCGTAACTTTTAAAAGTTGAATAGGTAGTTACAGATATGGAGATGGAAATCATATGACGGGTTTAGCAAAGCGGTTAAAGCATTTGCTGGCATGGCAATTGGCGGAGTGTTTGGATTAATGGCCATGCTTGGCGGCCCTATTAGAGGAGGCTTAATGAGCCCAGCCCGTTCCTTTGGTCCGGCGATTGAATCGGGAGCAACGGAAAACCATTGGATTTACCTTATAGCATCCATTCTTAGCAGTAGCATCTATCGCATGTAAACAAATTCACGAATAAGGGGGATGTTCGGATAAAAAAATGAGGGGGTTAACGGGATTGGGTAACGGTGTTGAGAAACATACGTTGGCGTTAAAGTTTAATGTGGAACTTGGATGCGAGGTTATAAGCTCGGTTCAAATATTGGATCCACAAATGGATATATTTTTCCTGAGCGACCGCGAGAAGCCTGTATCTGACGGGGTTTTGCGGGAGCAGGGCGTGAAAGGAGTCTTTATTGTCTGGAACGCCTCGTACGTTATCATTTGTCATCGGCAGCCGGATGGTTCCATGCTTTTCGACGTCCACTTGGCAAATCTATTTAACGTAGAGCCTGCTAGAGAAAAACTTCTTGAACTGCATGCCTATTACTGCAATTGTTGTATGTTGAAAAACGGAAAATAAAAGAGGGGATTCCCCATCCCCAATAGATACCGCGGAGGAGTAAGGAAATTGATTTTTAAAAAAAGCAAATTATATGTGTTTCCGATTGCCCTGTTCGTTTTCATTGTGTATTCCTTTTACAGTATGTCTCACAAAAAAGAAATCGTGAAGGAGCACGAAGGTTTAACAACAGGTATTGAAGATTCGAACACGCCTTACGAAACGGCTATTTTTGCCGGTGGCTGTTTCTGGCATATGGAAGAGGCTTTCGAAAAGCTTGACGGTGTATTGCGTGTTGAAAGCGGCTATACGGGTGGACATAAGGAAAATCCAACCTATGCGGAAGTGGGTTCCAAAACTACCGGACATCTCGAATCGGTAGAGGTTCGTTATAACTCGGATTTGATTACGTATGACAACCTTCTTCAAGTTTTTTGGCGAAACGTTGATCCCACGGACCCAGACGGTCAATTCATTGATCGAGGAAATGATCTCCTATCCGTTATTTTTTACAGTAGTCCTAAACAGAAACAATTGGCTGAAGCATCCAGAGATGCGTTAACGCAATCCAAAAGATTTGTTAAACCGATCGTAACGAAAATATCATCGGCATCAACGTTTTATAAAGCCGAGGTGGAGCATCAGGATTATTACAAAAAAAATCGAATCCGTTACAAATTAAACGAGTTCAGCTCGGGTCGCTCCGCATATTTGAATAAAGTTTGGGGCAAGGACCGTGAAGTGGAGATTACTCCAAAAACAGTTGTGCATAAAGATTTTAATAAGGAAGAAAAGCTGAAAATGCTGACTAAACGCCAATACAACGTAACTCAGAACGGCATTGATGAGCCGCCGTTTCAAAACGAATATTGGGATAACAAAGAAGAAGGCATTTACGTCGATATTGTTTCCGGCGAGCCTTTGTTTAGCTCAAAGGACAAATACGATGCCGGTACGGGCTGGCCAAGTTTTACAAAACCGATGGTACCGAACAATGTTGTTTTAAAACAAAAATCCGGATTCTTTTCATCGGCTGCCGAAGCTAGAAGCCGTTATGCAGATTCCTTTCTCGGCGATGTGTTCAAGGATGGACCCAATCCAACGGGACTGCGGTACTGCATGAACTCTGCTGCCATGGCATTTATTCCGAAAGCTGAACTTGGAAAAAGAGGATACGGCGAGTATGCCGCACAATTTAAATAAAGTTTGGGGAGTGATCGCGAGATGGACATGAGCTCAAAGCAAGGATTTAACGGAGAGTTTAACAAAGAAGAAAAGTTGAAGACGCTAACCAAGCTCCAGTATAACGTAACGCAGCATGGCGCGGACGAGCAGCCGTTTGGCAACGAATTCTGGGATAACAAAGCTGAAGGTATTTATGTCGATATCGTTTCTGGCGAGCCGTTATTTAGCTCGAAGGATAAATACGATGCGTGTACAGGTTGGCCTAGCTTTACAAAGCCACTGGAGTCAGAAAACATAGTGCTTAAACGAAAAGGTTTGCTTTTCGGGACCGAAGTCAGAAGCCGGAATGCGGATTCCTTCCTGGGTGACGTGTTCAAAGACGGGCCTGGGCCAACGGGGCAGCGATTCTGCATGAACTCTGCCGCCATGGCATTCATTCCGAAAGCGGATCTGGAAAAGAGAGGATATGGCGTTTATGCCGCGCTGTTTAGCGATGAATAGGATAAAAGCAGTTCCAAACAAACCATTGCTGCTCATCGCAGCCGTCATCGGTTTATTAGGATTCAATCATCTTGTTTTGCATCTTCGTCCTGAAGGAATAAGGACTTGGATATTAACATTCGAAGAGGCTGCACCAATTCTGTTCATCTTCATTTACACGGTGCGTCCTTTGATTTTGTTTCCGGCGTCCGTTCTTTCATTGGCAGGCGGACTGGCTTTCGGACCATTGTGGGGAACAGCGTATACGATCGCAGGCGCGACGATAGGCGCGGTGTTGTCATTTTGGTTAGCACGGTTATTGGGCAATAAATGGGTTTCAACAAAGTCGAAGGAGAAATGGGGTAAGCTTGAGAATCTAATGCAGCAGAAGGGTTTTGTTTATATGTTGCTTCTGCGCTTGATTCCCATCTTCCCGTTTGATCTTATCAGTTACGGAGCCGGCGTGGCCAAGGTGAATTTTTCGGCATTTTTATTCGGTACGCTATTAGGAATTATTCCAGGAACGTTTGCTTACAGTTTTCTTGGCTCGAGTTTTTTGCATGAGAAAAAGTCATACATCGTCATTGCTGCGATTGTTTTCGTGCTTGTGACATTGATCCCGTTTGTTCTCAAGAAACAAGTTGTTAAATCATAAAGGAGAGGAGCGCATACTTTGAAAAGCTATGATCTCATTGTCATCGGAGGCGGCTCCGGCGGGCTGACCGTAGCGGCCGGTGCAGCAGGCTTTGGGGTAAAGGTGGCATTAATAGAAAAAGAAGCTCAACTGGGAGGGGACTGCCTGCATACAGGGTGCGTCCCTTCCAAAGCGTTGATTGCCGCGGCGAAAGAGGTCTATACGGCCAAGAAAGCAGCAGAAGCCTATGGATTGAGCTTGCAGGGCGAAGCTAATTACGATGAAGCTTACCGAAAGGTCCAAGCGGCTAAAGCAACCATTCAACAGCATGACAGCTTAGTACGGTTTCGCAGGATGGGCGTGGAGGTGTTTCAGGGGCACGGCCATTTTCGAGACAAGCATCATATCGAAACCGATGGCGGCGAAGTGCTTTACGGCAAACGCATTGTCATTGCCACAGGCTCAAGAGCAGCCATTCCGCCTATTGATGGTTTGCAAGACGTAGATTTTCTGACCAATGAAAGTATATTTAACATGAAATCGTTGCCCGAAAGCCTTGTTGTCATTGGGGCGGGGATGGTCGGTTTGGAATTGTCCCAAGCTTTCGCAAGGCTAGGTGCCAAAGTGACCGTACTCGTGAGAGGAACGCAAATATTAAACAAAGAAGACGCGGATATCGTTCCCTACGCTCTCACTGCGCTGGAAAAAGAAATGACAATTATGTTGAAAACGAGCGTGAGTAAAATTGAAGCAAGGCCGGATGGGAGGAAGTTCATCCTTATAGAGCGTGACGGGGAAAAGTATCAACTGGAGACAGATGCCATACTGGTCGCAGCCGGCCGCAAGCCGAACACCGATCGTCTTGGACTATTACATATCGGCATTCAAATGGACCAAGATCATATCGCGGTAAAAAACACACTGCAGACAAGCATTGCGCACATTTACGCAATTGGAGACGTGATCAGACCGTTTCCGTTTACCCATGCCGCAGGGATGGAAGGGAAAATCGTCTTAGGAAACGCGGTGTTCGGCCTAAGGCGGAAAGTAAGCTACGCTAACGTTCCATGGGTAACTTACACGGATCCGGAAATTTTTCATTTGGGGATGACGGAGGGCGAAGCCCGCGAAAGCGTAGGGGATGGCATTCGGATTTACAAAGTGACCTTGGATCAGGTGGACCGGTTTATAACGGATCGGAATACAGAAGGAATCGTCAAGGTGATTACGGATAGGAAAGGAAAAATATTAGGCGCTCATGCCGCCGGGAATGGGGCGGGGGATTGGATGCAGCAAGCCGTTTTTGCGAAACGCTACGGACATAAGCTTCCCGACATTTCGCAAGTGGTGCATCCGTATCCAGCCCGCTCGGAAGCTTTGTTGAAAACGGCTGACCAATATTGGCGCGCTAAGTTGTTTCAAAGCGTTATCGCGAGGCGGTTAATAAAGGCATATGTAAAATGGTTTCGATAACACAGGGGGAGCTCGCTTGAAATACAAAATATATATGTATGTCATTTTCATATTATACGTTGCTTGCTTCGTTACAGCCGCTTGCTCAAGCGAAGATTCCGCCAATGAAGGAAAGGCTGGCGGAGATACGCTTGTTTCAAGCAGTTGGGATCAGGTATTAGCCGAGGCCAAGGGGCAAACCTTGAATTGGTATATGTGGGGCGGGAACGATGGGATCAATGCGTTTGTAGACCGGAAATATGGGACTGTATTGACGGAGAAATACGGAATTACGCTGCGCCGTGTGCCGATCAATGACACGGCGGAAGCGGTTAATAAAGTGCTTAACGAAAAGCAGGTTGGCAAAAACAAAGATGGCAGCGTGGATCTGATTTGGCTAAACGGAGAAAACTTCGCCACCTTGAAGCAAGCAGAAGCTTTGTTTGGACCCTTCGCCGCAAAGCTTCCGAATGCCAAATACGTCAATTATGATAATCTGGCTGTCGGAAGCGACTTCGGTCTGAAAACGGAAGGATACGAATCGGTCTGGGGCAGCGCGCAATTTCAATTCGTATATGATTCCAACCGGATTAAACCAAGCGAACTGCCTCGCAGCTATAAACAATTACAGTCATGGGTAGAGAAACATCCCGGACGATTCACTTACAATGCACCGCCTGACTTTACGGGTACGCGCTTCGTGAAGCAATTGTTCTACGAATTGAGCGGAGGCTATCAGAACGGGTCAAAACCATTCGATCAACAAACCTTTGATGCTGAGGCATCAAAGGTATGGGACTACTTAAACAAGTTAAAGCCGTCTTTATGGCGAGAAGGGAAAACGTATCCCAAAACGATCGCTGAACTAATGACCCTTTTCAACAACAAGGAAGTGGATTTTGCCTTTACACAGGATGTCGGCGGTATCGCGACGGATATCGGAAAAGGAAAATTGCCCAATACGGCACGTCCATACGTCTTCAACGCAGGCACAATCGGCGACTATCATTATGTCGCGATTCCGTACAACGCCACACACAAAGCCGCAGCCATGGTGGCAGCTAATCTGATTCTTGATCCCCAACTGCAGTTAGAAAAAGCGGATCCGGCAAGCGGATGGGGAGACGGCATTGGGATCGACCCTTCGAAATTAGACGGAGAATTCAAAAAGCATTATGAGGAGCTTAGCGTCAAAAGCGGCGAAACAGCCGTACCTGCAGACGAACTGCTGAAGCACAAGCTCCCCGATCTGCAAGCTGTTTATACACCGGCTTTGGAAGAAGGCTGGAAGAACCATGTTTTATTCCAAAAGTAAACCAATCAGGCTGCTAATCGTAGGAGGCATGCTTTTTCCAGCCCTCCTATTTGTAGGGGGAACGTTCTTTGCCGGGTTGCTCATTAGTGGCATCCAAAGCCTGGATTACTTTCCGATTATCGAAAAAACGACGTTTTCGCTGCATGTATACAGTGAACTGTTTCATTCCGCTGTTTTTTATCGTTCACTCTTTTATTCGTTGGGAATCTCCCTAGTGACGACAACTATCGCCGCTTTGCTTGCCGTTTTACTGGCACTCTGGATTCGGCGGTACGCAGGGCAAGGAGGATGGCTTCATTTCTT
Source organism: Paenibacillus sp. J22R232 (assembly GCF_056269165.1). Taxonomy (NCBI): domain Bacteria; kingdom Bacillati; phylum Bacillota; class Bacilli; order Caryophanales; family Paenibacillaceae; genus Paenibacillus; species Paenibacillus sp. J22R232. The sequence goes on from NZ_JBWDNK010000012.1 coordinate 74,390, forward strand.
GCTGCAGTTCAATTTGCCGATCCCTCATGTAGTAGGCGCAATAGCCATATGGTTACTCTTTGGGCAAAGCGGGTTAATCTCCCGGTTGGCTTACTGGGTCGGGTTGATTGATCAGCCTACACAGTTTCCGGTGCTGGTTGCCGATCAGAATGGCATTGGAATCGTGCTGGAATATGTATGGAAGGAAGTTCCGTTTATTGCGGTGTCCGTGCTTAGCGTTCTGAAATCCTGGGTCGTACCCTATGAAAAACAGCTGCAGCTCCTCGGAGCAAATGCATGGCAAAGGTGGAGGTTTGTTACTTTTCCTTTTATGCTGCCGGCTTTGCTGGCCTCTTCGATTATCGTGTTTGCTTATACGTTCGGATCGTTTGAGGTTCCTTACGTGTTGGGTTCCGTGAGCAAGCCGACACTTCCGATCCTGGCCTATCAAGCCTATCTCAATCCGGACCTTATGTATCGTTCGGAAGCGATGACAATGAATATGGTGATCACTATAATTAGCATGATTCTTATCTTTTTATATATGAAATGGGGGGGAAGGGTATGCGGAGAAGCGGCGTTAATTACGGTAAAGGTTACGCTTTGTTGCAAGTCTTCTTGATCTTGCTGTTTTTTCTCCCGTGTATTCCTCTTCTTGCTTGGTCATTTGCACAGCAATGGAGATTTCCCGATCTGATTCCAACTGCTTCGCTGCGTGCTTGGGATTACGTGTTTTCAACGCATTCGCAAGTGAGGGACGCATTGTTAAATAGCTTTGGATTGGCTACTGCTACTAGTACGCTATCGCAAGCAGTAGCTTATCCGGCAGCCCGAGCATTGGGGCTTTATGTGAAAAGATGGAACAAAACGATTCGGTTAGTGCTTACCGCTCCCCTATTGATTCCCGGCATTTCCATTGCGATTGGCGTGCATGTCTTGTTCCTTCGCATGGGCTTGTCCGATCAATGGTTCGGGGTGCTGCTGTCACACTTAATTCCGGCTATTCCATATTCCATTTATTTGTTGTACGGGTTTTATGCCGGATACGACATCGGATATGAAAAGCAGGTTCGTTTGCTTGGGGCGGGCAGATTCCGCACGTTCTGTCTAGTCGAACTGCCGCTTCTGCGTTCGGTCTTGTCGCTCAGTATATTATTTAGTTTTTTGATGTCGTGGAGTCAATATTTGTTTACCGTATTCATAGGCGGCCATTTGATTACGCTTCCGATGCTGCTTTTCAGTACGTTATCTAGCGGCGACTATTCGCTCATGGGTGCGTTCTGCATAATCTTTGTCCTGCCGGCGCTCATCATTGTCGTTTTCAGCTCCATTGGAACGAAGAAGGATCTCTACGAAGGAAAGGAGGCGATTCGTGTTGACCCGATTGCCTGAGCCGTTTTTACATGTGAGCGATTTGACATACCAATACGATCATACGAAGTCCTTTTCGCTGGCCAAGCAGTCTTTTACTCTAGAGAAAGGTAAACTGCTTGTCGTTCTCGGACCATCAGGCAGCGGAAAATCAACGTTACTCCAGCTTATTGCAGGTCTTTTAAGTCCGAACGGGGGAAGCATCCGAATGGGGGGGAAGCCGATTCACCATCTTCCTCCCGAGAAAAGGAAACTGTCGATGATTTTTCAGAAGCCATATTTGCTTCCCTTTCTCACGGTCGGAGCCAATGTGGAGATCGGGCTTAAGTTAAAAGGGGTGCTTGCCCATGAACGGAGAGTCAAAGCGGATAAAATTTTGCATCAGGTCGGTTTGACTGGGTTTTACCACCGTCCGCTATCTTCGCTTTCCGGCGGGCAAGAACAGCGAGTGGCGTTGGCAAGATCGCTTGTCATTGAACCGGAGCTTATGCTGCTGGACGAGCCTTTCAGCCAACTGGATCCATTGCTGCGTAGGCAAATGGGACACTGGCTCGGCGACATGAAGCGAGACTGGAATATTCCGATGATTATGGTCACACATGACAGAGAAGAAGCCTTGACGCTTGGCGACCAGATTTTAATCCTCCGGGACGGTACGGCACAGCAGTCGGGGACGCTTGGAAATATCTATTACGAGCCCGCCAACCGATGGATGGCGGATTTCATGGGAATGGACAATGTTGTAGACGGCATTAAGAAGGGAACTAGAGTGAAAACCATTCTAGGTGAGTTGGAGGTTCACCCGCATTGCGTCAACGTGCCAGATGGTCCGGTTTGTATCGTTCTTCGATCGGAATGGCTCCAGCTAGACGCTGCATCAACGGTAAAAGCCACGATAACAGGAAGCACTTTTCGCGGAGAATTTACGGAAGTGATGGTACAAGCAAATAAGGAATCCATCATAATCAAGCAAATTGGTTTTTCAAATTATGAACGGGGATTAGTAACGGGAATTCGCCTGGCAACCACAAATGTCTGGTGTCTTCCGAGGGAGGTGACGTAACGAGTGCTGGATTCTTATGCGCGTCACACTGTCCAGCCGGCAATTGAAAAAGGAGCAAACATACTGCGTTCTGCCGGTTTATCCGCGAATGCGGTCACTTGGGCCGCGATGTGGTTAGGCGTAGGAAGCGGGGTTCTATTTTATTTGAATTTCCCCGAAGTGGCGGTTGTGGTTCTTTGGATATCCGGTTATTTTGATGCTGTGGACGGTACTCTTGCCAGAATGACCAAGCCGTCGAAATGGGGAAATATTCTGGATATCACGTTTGACCGGGTAGTCGAAGGAACTTCAATCCTTGCGATTTTGCTCGTCCATCCGGAGGATTATTTTCCGATTGCGCTCACTTTGACAGCCATCCTTATCAATATTACGTTGTTTCTGGTCACAGGCAATGTCATTGCAAACTCAGGAGCAAAAGGATTCCATTATAATCCGGGAATTTTGGAGCGAACGGAAGCGTTTATGTTTTTTTCATTGATGATGCTGCTTCCGAACGTGGTCCGGGAGCTGGCGTGGCTATTTGTGATCCTTCTCCTTTTTACGGCAATAAAGCATCTTCGCGATGTGTACGTATGGCTTCGAGAGCATGCTGTTGGTTAAAAAAATGAGAAATCAAACCGCTTCATTCAGGAGGTGGTTAAATGGATTCTCGGAATGAAACGCCTGAAGAACGAAGAGAGCGTTTAAGGCAGGAAGAACTAAGAAACAACCCATTTGGTGTGTTTAGTGATGGCGTTAATTATGCTGAATGTGGAGTTCTATCCGCTTTATTTAGTGGTTTGGGATGGAAAGGGATTAGCATTATCGTTTCGATAACGGTTATTGGGTGTATCATTTACGTCTTAATAAATTAAATGGATGAATTAAGAAATGCAGCCTCAAAGTTGGGGCTGCATTTTTAGTTTCGCTCAAAAGATTGTGCAAGGCTTTTTACATAAATTAGAAGCGGAATGAACATAACTATAATCAATGTTGCCGTCGTTTATCGCAGAATAAATAAAGGAGGCCGTGTCGTCGATGCCTTTTCATAGAGATCATAAGAGGTGTTTAACGGATTATATAAAAGATACATTTTGCGACGATGCTGATTTCGTTTCAAGAACGATACCGGTTTTGAACGGGAAAGCGGATTTAAATGTTTTTTACATACAAAATCTAATTGAAAGTGAAATGATTAATAAATATGTCATTGAAAGACTACAGGACGTAAATGCGGAGGAAAGTGACCTAACATCAACCGAGTTGATGGACGTTGTTAAATCAAAAGTCATCTCGGTAGCAAAACGCTATAGCTCGGACGAAAAAGATCACATTGTACAAGCAATCCTTACAGGTCATGTTGCTTTAACGAGTAGCGATACGGATTGTGCGTTAGTTGTACCATTGCTAAAGCGCGAAGTAGGCGAAAAATCAGAAACAGAGCCTACCATACAGAGTGGCAATGAAGCGTTTACAACCGATATCAACAAAAATTTCAACCTGCTAAGAATGAGATTGCCTTCCCCTAATTTAATGTTTAAGCAGATGGAGTTAGGAAGGACATCCCATACGAAAGTAAGAATCGTGTGGCTAAAAAACGTAGCTAAACCCGAAATTATCGATGAAATTTGCAGTAGATTAGAGCGGATCGACATCGATGTCGTCCATTCGCTATCAGTATTAACGGAACTAACCGAAGATAATCCTTTATCGATTTGGCCCCAATATAAGTTGACCGAACGAGTGGATGTAACCGTCTCTAATATGGCTGAGGGACGCGTAGCTATACTATGCGATAGCTTCTCCTTTGTAATCGTCGTACCATTATTGGTTTTGCAAGAATTTCAGACACCCGACGATTATACGCAAAAATGGATATTCAGTTCGATTATGAGAGTAACGCGAATTTTCGCTTTTTTCCTATCTTCGACATTGTCTTCTCTGTATGTATCGTTTGTCGCCTATAATCATTCCATTATGCCTCCGTCATTAGCCATCCGGATATCTTCGGGAAGAAGCGAGGTCCCTTTCCCGTCCGTCATTGAGGTGCTGCTCATGACCTTCATGATTGATGTGCTTAAAGAAGCAGGAATAAGGCTGCCCAAAGGCTTGGGGCAAAGCATCGGTTTCCTAGGTGCCGTCGTTATCGGCCAGTCGGCCGTAGAAGCGGGTTATGTCAGCCCCGTTGTGATCATCATTGTTGCGATTTCGGCAATTTCGAGCTTTGCGCTTCCGTCGATAAACCTCACAAATATGTCGAGAGTGACCAATTACGTCTTAATCCTTTTAGCAACGGTTTTAGGGCTTTTTGGCGTTATTATCGGCATTCTATTTTTGCAGTGGAGATTGGTTACCCTGCGTTCTTTCGGCGTTCCCATTTCCTATCCTTTGGATGGCGGAAAAATTAGTCTGTTGAAGGACATGCTGATCAGGGCTCCTGTATGGAAATTGAGAACCCGTCCCAAATTATTGTCCCGAAACGAAACGTCGATGGGGGATCGTGCCAAAAAGCCAGATCCTAAAAAATAAAGGGGGAAATATGGGAAATGTTGCAAAAGCAAAAGATTTCGAGTCTACAGGCTATATTTCTCACCTTTGCAAGCGCGTATGGCGGCGTTTTTTTTTATCATTCCTATATTACCAGCTTGGCAGGGAGAAGCGCGTGGATCGCGGAATTTTTAAGCGGGTTTATCGATATTGGCTTTGCCCTATGGGTGTTGAGCGTTGCAAAGAAATACCCGGGAAAAAACATATTCCAAATCGTTGAGATGTTTGGCGGAAAATGGCTCAGCACGATTTTCGTTATCTTTTTTGTAGGATTAAACATCGTCCTTTCATCTTTGCTGTTAATGATGTGCGGAGGATTGGTGAAGACCCTTGTTTTGCACAATACCCCGATGTGGGTACCGATGTTTCTGATGATTTTCCTATCATTTTTAATCGCAGGCAGCGGCATTGAAAATTTAGCCAGATTAAGCGTAACGTTGGAGATTGTTTTGTTCGGACTTATGTTTATCCCTGTTCTCCTAATCGGCGTAATCACCCAATTCGATGCTTCAAACATCTTCCCTATGTGGGACAGCGCCGTTCCATCCTTTCTAAAGGCCGTATTATTGGCAGGAGGGGGGCATTCTGAAGTGATTTTATTCCTGTTCATTATGGTTGAGTCTTTGTATAGGCCCGGAAAGCAATATTCCTCTCTCACTGCAGGATTACTGGTGTCTGTTGTATTCATGCCGGGGATGGCATCTTTGTTATTCTCGGCTGCCATTTCACCGGAAGAGGCTTCCAGAATAGCTTTTGCAGGCGTAAATATAGCTTTTTCGATAACAATCGGGAAATTCATTCAAGGGTTAGAAATTTTCATATTTATTCCTTATGTAATCATTACTATATTGAAGCTATCCGGAAACTTCTACAGCAGCTGGGTAGCTTCAGAAACCATGAACAAAAGGAGTTCCAAGGTTCTTATCATCATCATTGCGATTGCTACATTCATCATTAGTTTGAATCTACGCTCATTTAACCAAGCATTCTACTATTACATGCTGGTCATTCAATATTGTACCTATCCATTCTACATCGTTGTCCTGTGCACGGTTTCCATTCTGATCGCTGCAAAAGGGAAAAAGGCGGTATCGAGAATAACATGAACGATTCCAAATGGATACGACTCATTCTAAGTATGGTCATTTTGGCTGCATGCACCGGATGCTGGGATTACATGGAGTATGAAAATATGGCTTTAGTTCGTGCAATCGGTATCGATATAGACAAAAAGGGTAAGGTTCTTTTGACTTACGAGATCATTAATACCCGGAATCAAGAAAAGGGAGGAAACTCCAATGAGGTCATTCAAGGAACAGGGAAAACGTTGCCGGAAGCCTTCGATAACATCCAAACCATCGTGCCGGGAGAACTGTTTCTAGGCTATGTTACCACAGTCATTATCAGCGAAGACGCGGCAAAACAACAGCTGAAAAATATTATGGATATCTTTTTTATTACCCCAAGCATAAGAGAGTCCGTATTTTTGGTCATAACAAAGGAAAACCCGGAGCATATTTTGAATATGCCGGTCGAGAAAACGGGGCTGTTAGTAGGGGAAGCGTTAGTGGATTTTTTCAAGTCTACAACTCGTGTAGGCGTTTCATTTCCGGTAAGGTTAAGAGAGTTCAACAAGATGCTGATGTCTGAAGGGGTGGAGCCAGTTGCCCCATTGGTCAAGCTTAATGGAGACGGAAAGATCAGCGTGTCGGATATCGTCGTTTTTAAAGGCTTCAAGTTGTCAGGCGTACTTGATGGGATGGAAAGCAAAGGATTGGGACGAATTGCAAATCAAAATATACAAGAATTATCGCCAGTGTCCATAACGGCACCTGACTCGGGAGCTTCCGTATCGGCCGTATTCAGACTGCAAGATAATAAAACGGATATAAAAATTAAAGCGGGCCAAACGGTACCAGAAGTATTCATTTCGACGAAAGCGTCGGCTACGATGGTCCAATTCAACGGCAATATCGGAGCCATCACACAGGAGATTCTTCGCGAGTGTGAAAAGGGCCTGGAAGGCAATGTGAAAAAAGAACTTGAAGCCGCCATAACAAAAGCACAAAAAGAGTTTAAATCTGATTTTTTGGGAATAGGATCTTATTTTTATCAGCAGCATCGGAAAGAATGGAAAGTGAACTTCAAGCCGAAATGGGATGAAGTTTTCCCGAAGGTGCCTATACATGTTAACGTAAAAATAAAAATACTTAATTCAGGAACCAAATTAATTCCGCTAATCGAACAATAATGGATTGGGAATGTGGAGCTATACCAATATAACGGAGATTCCCGCATGTATTTTCATCAAATTGTACCTGCATCTCTTGCCGAATAGTAAAATGGAAAGATCGGATGATCATGTCGTTCGCTCCATACGCGCGCTGTGTCTACATTCATGTCCCAAGGAATGAATTCTTTAGGAATGTTACCTATACCCAAAAACGGTTTACTACTATAAGAGAAACGACCTAAACTTTAAAAACTTGATGTACTAAGGAGGAAATATGAAGCTGCTGGCCTATTTTACCCGCGCGTTATTAGTGATTGCAACGCTCGGTGCGCTACTGTTGCTCGCTCTTTCTTTTCTATTTAACGATACCGGTGAGCCAGCTATTAAGCTGCTTGCCATTTGGGGAGGATATCCGCTTATCGGACTCATTCTTATTATTGTGAACGAAATGTTGCTACGAAAGGCGCTTGCGATACGTTCGTTTCGTAAGGCTTACGGTATTTTTTGGGCATGCGTCGGGGGAGTGGGGGTGTGCATTTGGGCGATAATCGCCTTTTTCTAGTGGAATCACGACAACATTCGGCCATTGCATACTCCCCTTACGACAGACAGGTGAACGATAAATAGCCTGTTAGTATAAGGGGAGCATGCATTCAACGATTAAGCCAACCGAACCTACATGGTTGAATTCAAGCAGACCGCTCCGATTTCGCGCACTCGGATCGTAAACAGCTCCGTGCCGGTCGTACGTCCGATTAATTCCCGGTATTCCGTTACAGCCGCATGTGGCAGAACGGCGAGAATGACGCCGGCGAAGCCGCCGCCGTGTACCCTGCAGGCACCGTCGCCCAACCGGTCGATGAAACGTTCGGTAATGGCGAGAGTAAGCGCAATCCCCTGTTCACGGGGCACAGATTCTTGGTAAATGTTCTGCAGCCATTTCCACGAGGAATTGCCTGAAGCGGTAATATACTTCAGCACGTTCTGCCACTCTCCCTCTTTAATTGCCTCTACCTGCCGCCCAACGCGTTTATTTTCATCCAGGAAATGCAGCGCTCGCAGCACCGCTCGGTCTCCGACCGTTTCGCGGAGCTCCCCAAGCCGGCCGTAGAGCATCTCTGCCGTCAAATCGCGACATACCTCTACGCCGAAGGCTTGCGCCACCGCGCGCATCTCGTTCGGAATTGAAGCATAATCCTCCGTGAGGTCAGCATGGTTGCCGCCGGTGCTAACGATGACAAGGCTGTAACCCGCTGCTTCAAATGTTCCTGGAATACGCTCGATCCGCGGCTCTGCCGGCTCCTTAAAGTCGATTGCAATCATACCGCCGTGCGAGCAAGCCATCTGGTCAAGCATCCCTGACGGCTTGTTCCAATATAGATTTTCGGCATGCTTGCCGATGCGCGACATCATGACCGCGTCCATCTTTCCGCCGTTAAACAAAGTACTTAGAATCTGACAGATCAGAACTTCGAAAGATGCGGAGGAGCTAAGTCCTGATGCCGGAAGCACGTTACTGCTGACGTAGGCGTTGAATCCACCGATACGGTATCCGTGATGCTGAAACCCGTGTGCAATACCGCGGATCAAAGCAGCCGTCCCGCTTTCGCCTGCCTGCGGTTCCAGATTATCTAGATTGATGACCGACATGCCTGGATACCCTTCGGAAATGACAGAAATAACGCCGCTGTCAACGGCTGCAGCCGCCGCAATTGTATCTAACTGAATACTAGCCGCCAGCACCTTTCCGTTGTTATGGTCCGTATGATTGCCGCCTATCTCTGTGCGACCAGGCGCACTGAAGTATTGAATAGACGCTGTCTTCCCATATTGCCCGCTGTATCCTTCCATACAACTCCTGTACCTGTCGATCTGTCGCTCTCGTTCTTCGCTACCGTACATCTGCTCCAGCAGCTGTTGTGCCTGAGCCGAATTAAAAAACTGCTCGAATTGATCACTCATCTTGAATGTTCCTCCTAGTTCTAACGGTTTGAATACTCGTTATCATGTCCATTGTACAGAATGGCAGCGTTTACGGGTAGGATATGATAGGATATTTTATGAATGACATCAATTAAATCCTAATAAAAAGGGGAATGAGCGATATGGCAAATATTGAGCACTTACAGAATGTGAATGTTCCAGCTTCAATGGTATATGAAGTATTGACCACTGCAAAAGGCCTCTCAGCAATATGGACAAATGAATTAATCGTGAATGATCAGATCGGTTTTATAAATGAGTTCAGATTTGGCGGCAAAGGCTTAACGAAGATGCGGATTGATGAGCTTGTTACTGATAAAAAGATTTTGTGGCATTGCGTTGATTCCGATCCTGAATGGATAGGTACGACTATTTCTTTTGATCTGGAGGAGAAAAATGGGAAAACTTCAATCATTCTTCGTCAGATGAATTGGAAGGAAGTGAGCACGTTTTATCGCGTTTGTAATTATAACTGGGCTATTTTTTTGTATAGCCTTAAGCAGTATTGCGAAGAAGGCAAAGGTCTTCCGTATCATAAACGGAAGTTTTAGCACCATTGCAGTTGCGTACGAAGGGGGCATTCAGGAAATGCGCCATAATGATCTGCCTCGTTGACGTGCATGAACACGGATTTGCCAGCCTAGCTTGAGGATTATCCTACGCCATCACTTTCTAACAAGGAATAAAAATTATCGCGATCCTCGTCATCGAATGTGCCAAGCGTCCGCACCCTAACAATTTCATGTCCGCCATGCATGTCTATTTCTTCACCGTACCTATTGTATAGCGCGATCATATCCCCATCCTGATTCAATTCCATATACCCGTAACATGCTGCTTCAGGCACTTTGCTGTAAAGGAGCAAAAATCTGATTTTGTCCACGCGGTTCATAAAGCTTCTCCCTTTCTGTCTTTCGTAATGAACTTGTTGCTTGCTATCCATTGTTGCAAATCGGTTTTCTCCCTATCGGCCTGTTGAATATTTTACGTTAAACCATCTGAATAGGGAAAAGCGGTATCGCTCTCCATACACTTATATTCATTCATATTTGGAAAGCAAAAGGGGGCTCCCCGGCTATGTCGCACAATAGCACATTATCTCTTGACGGCATGAGGTTTGGGGAGTATGATAACGTGCCAGTAAAATCTACATGGTTAACTCGTGGAAAATCAACCTCAAAAATAGTGAAGGGGCAGATTAACCGGATGAAACTAGGCAATATAATGGGTTTCGTCCATGTATGATCAATCTACTTCAGGAGAATAGGCTGCGTTCGTTGATCCGTTTGGTAACGTGCATGAAATCGTTGAACCGCTCGATTGATAGTGGCATACATTGCGTATTCTTTGGAGAACGGAGTGGGAAATTTGATCATTAATTATGAGATGGCAACCTATAAAGGTGTTGGGTTACTAAATGAGGATGCCGTTATTGCTCTTCCCGAAACGAATTTGTATGGCGTTCTAGATGGAGTATCCTCATTGGTACCCTATATAAATTCAAAAAAGGAAACGGGCGGTTTTATTGCGGCGAATTTGATAAAGGACTACTTCGAATCGATTGCTGGACTTGGAAGCCTAAAGGATCGCATGGCTGAAGTTAATGATCTTCTTAGGGAACAAATGGTGCAAGCAAATATTGATTTGGAAAAAAAAGAAGAACTATGGGGATCGGCAGTGTCAATTGTACAGGTACAGGATGATGCCGTGGAGTTCATACAGACGGGCGATTGCATGATTCTAGCTGTGTATGATAATGAAGAGGTTCGCCCTTTAACCTGGAGACAAGTTTCGCACTTAGAAGCACCGGCTATCGCTAAATGGCAGGAAGGAATAACGAAAGGGTTGAGAAGCCAGAAAGAGCTTCATGAAACCGTATTTGAAATAATAAGAAAGAACCGATATCAGTCTAATACCGATGGCGGTTACGGCGTCCTAAACGGAGAAAAGAATGCGGTCCGTTTCTTCGAGTATGGCAAAATTAATCTGACATGCCTAAAACATATTATTTTATTGACGGATGGGATGTTTTTGCCAATGAATATCGTGCCCGAACAGAGCTCATATTGGAGCTTTGTTGCTCACAGAATATTGGATAGGGGTATCGAATGTTATACGCAAGAGTTAATAGAGCTTGAAGAAAGCGACTCCGAGTGTATGGAGCATATCCGCTTCAAGAAATCGGATGACAAAACCGCAATTGTAATGAGCTTTCAAAGTGCGGAGTAAATTTGTTATTCTAGCGAGGAACGATAGATAGTGCCGAAGATATGCATACTTTTGCGGATAGAATGAGAAGTAAATATATGTCTCCCCCATTATGATGAGAACAAGGAAAGACTACATTAATTGGGGGGAATAATAATGGCGTATACGACACTATCCGAGAAAGAGATTCAATTTTATAATCAAAATGGGTATGCTCTCCATAAGAAACAGCTATTCAGTCAAGCGAAAATGAAAGAGCTGTCCGACATATTCGATGAGCAATGGGAGACGGTTGGCAGAAAGCTCAATAGCGAGCTGGATACTCCGCATTTCCGTGACGATAGGCTGCTAAAATTTCTGTTAAGCGATGAGGTGCTCGATTTGGTTGAGCCGCTAATCGGGCCAAACATTGGCTTATGGTCGAGTCATTTCATATGCAAGGAGCCGCTGATCGGCAAGCAAACGCCATGGCATGAGGATTCCTCTTATTGGAACGGCCGTCTTAGTAGTTTTGAGAAAATCGTAACGGTATGGTTGGCAATCGACCGCAGCACGAAGGAAAACGGCTGCATGCGCGTTATTCCCGGTACGCATACAGGCGGATTTTCCGAATATGAAGAGGTTGACGGAAACCAAAACATTTTCAGTACCGAAATTAAAAAAGTAGATAATGAAAAAGCCGTTTATTTCGAATTAGAGCCAGGCGAATGCTCGGTGCACGATTCCCGCATCATTCATGGGGCAGCCGCCAATACGAGCGAGTTTCGTCGGTGCGGATATACGATGCGTTATTTCTCAACGGAAGCCAAGGTATATGAGGAGAAAAACAAAAATCATAAAATTTGGCTGGCAAGAGGCAAGGATCTGGCAGGCAATCCATTCATAAATGTATAATGATGCGGGAAATCAATCAATGGATGATATGCTGTATTTTTGATTAAGCTGCGCAGTAGTTCAATGTTAAGCCTTAATAAGCATGAAGGGGGACGAAGGTGGATAACAAAAAAACGCCAGAGAGACTGCTTAGCAAAAACTTTTTATCTTTGTCTTCCCCCTTCCGTATCTATAAGCATGTGATCGAGCACAACATTGATTCGCATTGGCATGAGTTTTTTGAGATGGGCTTTATCGTATCCGGCAGAGGTACCCATATTCTTAACGGCGAGTCATTTCCTTTGGAAAGAGGAATGGCTTTTCTTCTTACAACCGCCGATTTCCATGAAATTATACCGGATGAAGGCGAAGCGATACGTTTGTACGATTTTATATTTGAGGATTCATTTATTCGTCCTGCTTTAGCAGAAATGCTCTTTGAAGAAGCATCTCATTATGCATTTACTTTCGAAAGCGCACAAGCTGGCATGATCGAAGCTGAGTTTGATCGCATTTGGGACGAATCGCTGCTCTGGCAGCTAGGCAGCGACATGATTGTTCAAGGCAGCTTTGAGCGGATACTAATAGAGCTGTTTAGGTTAACGAGTCGAAAAAATACGACAGCGGAAAACGTTGCTGTTCACGCCATCCATCCTTCTATAAGGAAATCGGTTATCTACATTCAGCATCATTTTCGTGAGCAGATTACTCTCCACAAAGTGGCAGCCCATGTCGGGCTCTCGGCAAATTATTTCAGCGAGTGCTTTCGGAAGCAAACCGGAACTTCATTCCAAGAACATCTTCAAGAGAAAAGGCTACAATTCGCAAAAGCGCTGCTATGCAGCACATCTTTGCCAATAACGGAAATCTGTTACGCCGCAGGCTTTAATACGATGCCGAATTTCGAGAGATTTTTTAAGCGATTGTTTGGACTAACGCCGCGCGATTATCGGAAAAGCAATAAATGAAAACCTTCTATTCACTTTTCAAAGTGTATGAAAGGTTTTTTTGTACCTTACCGGGTCATTCCGGAACTTATCCGTGACTTGTTAATAGCTAAGCCGGATATATTGGAAAATGCCATCGGGATGGAGCCATGTGCGGTCAACTACATTTCTAAGCGAGTTGACGTGAAAATATCTTGCAGGATTATTAATCTAATTAAAGAATACTTTTACTAGATAGAATGTCAAACAAGCCATAAAGAATTTGGAGTCATAGGCGAAGGCGAGGTACTGGTTGGATGAATCATATCATTGCATACTGTTTGAACAAAAAGGGAGCGACGAAGGATTATCCCTTTGGACCTGATCCATTGGTGATCAAAATTGCAGGGAAGATGTTCGCGCTTATTTTTGAGCACAAAGGGGATCATTCTTACATAAACCTAAAATGCGACCCTATCATAGCGGCAAATTTGAGAGAGCAGCATAATAACGTTAGACCAGGCTACCATATGAACAAAAAGCACTGGAATACGATTACAATGGATGGCACCTTACCAGAGTCGGATCTTTTTGCAATGATTGATCACTCTTATGATATGGTGGTCAAAAATCTTCCCAAGAGCCTCCGAGAAGCCGTAACGGAATAGAACCTGTACGTACACAATATTAAGGAGGAGCAAGGATGAACTTGACGCTACAGCAGCAATCCGTATTATCGGTATTAACCGCAGAATGGCAGACGCCGGTGCAGCTTACTGAGCAGCTTCCACAAGCGCCTTACAATCCATTAGATGTTAACCGGTTGCTCAAAGACCTTTTGCGCGAAGGTTTGGCGCAGGCCAATCCAGTCGTTCTCGGTCTGTATCGGTTAACAGCACTTGGAACAACCATTAAGAAGGCGGAATGGAGTGAAAACGAGTAGAGTGGATCTCAAGCAATCGAAAGACTAGCCCCCAAAAAACGGGAGTAATGGTATGAGACCTGTCTTAACAAGCATGGGAAACGAGGAACGAGAACGTAATAAACAGCAAGTACATAGAAAAAGGCTGCCGGCAAATGATAGGCTCCCCTCCTAGCAACAGGTTTTGTTATTTCACCTGTCTACTATTTGGGGAGCCTATCAATACGGCAGCCTTTGTGATTTCCAAGACGTATCTATCAACTAGTCAGCAATATTTCGGGTATAGTATTCGATGATGTCTTTGCGCCGAATAATACCGAGGAAGACACGATCGGCGTCTACGACCGGAACGAAGTTCTGATCGGCCGCCAGTGCCAGCATATCGTCCAAATCGGCATTAATTTCCACGCATTCGACCTTCATTCGTTTCTTAATGGAGATGACAGGAATGTCATGCATATTATCGAAGGTGAGGCCAGGCGTGGCTTTCAGTTTCCATAACAAATCTCCCTCGGATAGCGTTCCGTAATATAAGCCATTGTTATCTAAAATTGGAATAGCTGTATAGTGGCTCGCCTCCAATTTATCTAGCGCTTCTTTCATAGTAGAGGATGTTATGAGGTAAGCGACCTCATCCTTGGGATATAGAAACGATTGGATGTCCATTGAATCACGCTCCTTGGGTATATTAAAACATGTTTTGTCGCGGGACGCATGTGGAAGTGACTGGGCATGCGTAACCGGACAGCACAGAAATGGCAAAATGTAAGAAGAGGAGAGCTCTTGGAATGAAAATGAGCAGACATAATGCGGAACATTATATCTGGGATGACCAGAGGTTGTCCTAGGTAAACAAGAAGGAGTAGAAATAGCCCCTCTCGTCCCTCATCAAATGTTCAATAAGTTAGGCGAAGAGATTGAATTTCTTATGATTTCTCAACCTAACAGCAAAGGCGATAGAGTTTTGGTTGATTAAGGCTCTATGCTAAAAGATATCGTCAGCCTAACTAAACAGCGGCAGTTAATGACATTAACAGAAAGCCAATGGCTGCCGCTGCATCTATGGAGAAGCTTTAACGATTATAAAAAAATGTGGACGAATGAGCCGGATTGTTAGTTATTCGAAGCTAGTTGCGCAAATGCGTGCTGAATTGCGGCAATCGTCTCATCAATATCGGCTTCCGTATGCGCGGTTGTGAAGAACCAAGCCTCGTATTTGGATGGTGCGAGATTGATGCCTTGGTCCAGCATGAGCTTGAAGAACCGTCCGAACAATTCGCCGTCCGTATCCTGTGCTTCATCGTAATTCGTAATCGGATGATTGCAGAAATGGGCGGAGAAGGACCCGCGGATCTGATTAATGGTAAGCGGAATGCCATACTGCTTCGCTGCGGCATGAAGACCTGTTGCAAGCTTCGTAGCGAGCGCGTTCATTCGGTCGTAGATACCAGGCTCCTGCAGCAGCTCGAGGCAAGCGATGCCAGCCGAGATGGAAGCGGGATTCCCTGCCATCGTGCCAGCTTGATAAGCAGGACCGAGCGGTGCGACCTGCTCCATAATTTCCCTGCGTCCGCCGTAAGCGCCGATCGGCAAGCCTCCGCCAATGATTTTGCCAAGCGCAGTCAAGTCCGGCTCGATGGCTTGGTGATCCGGGAAGGCGACATACGTTTGCGCTGCGCCGTAATGGAAACGGAAAGCGCTGATGACCTCATCATAGATGACAAGCGCTCCAGCCTCCCTCGTCAGCTTGCAAAGGCCTTCTAGGAAGCCGTCATGCGGCATGACCATGCCGAAGTTGCCGACTATCGGTTCTACCATGACAGCGGCTGTCTCATCGCCCCAGCGCTCAAGAGCTTCCTTCAGCGCGGGCAGGTCGTTAAACGGCACCGTGATCACTTCGCTAGCAATACTGGAAGGGACGCCGGCACTGTCGGGAATGCCAAGAGTAGACGGGCCGGAGCCGGCAGCGACGAGCACGAGATCGGAATGGCCATGGTAACAGCCGGCAAATTTAATGATTTTGGATTTTTTCGTATATGCGCGTGCCACGCGGATGGTTGTCATGACTGCTTCCGTGCCTGAATTAACGAATCGGACCTTGTCGAGTGAAGGAATGGCTTCCTTCAGCATGCGCGCGAGCTTGATTTCGAGCTCGGTAGGGGTACCGTACAGAATACCGTTCTGTGCCGCGCGCACGATTGCTTCCGTAATGTGGGGGTGGGCATGTCCGGTAATAATCGGGCCGTAAGCCGCTAAGTAATCAATGTAGCGGTTGTCATCGACATCCCAGAAATAAGCGCCTTCGCCGCGCTTCATAAATACGGGGGCTCCGCCGCCTACCGCTTTGTACGATCGGGATGGGCTATTTACGCCGCCGACGATATGCTGCAGCGCTTCTTCATAGAGCTTCTCGGAATTCGGTCGTTTCGTGGTCATGGCAATCAGCCTCCAATTTAAGTAATAAATATACGATGAGGAAACAAAATACACGCAACCTGCTGTCGCCGTTGCGTGTACGTATGGTTATTGCGATTGATTCGTTTCTGCCGCTCCATCTGTAGGCGATGCAGAGTCGGTAGGAGTAGGGACGGTATCGTCTTGCTCCAGCGTCATTTGCACGTAAGAGCGAAGCTCTTCTTCGTCACTGATTCCAATGACGGATGCGCCGCCAACGCGGTCTTCTGCAATCAGCTCCATTGGCGGGATCTGCGTTGTGCTGGCAACATGGCTTTTGACGCCTAGCTGACCGAGCTTCAGCATATCCATTACGCTAATGTTCATGCTGACGTAAGGCTGTACGCTCTCCAGAATTTTTTTCATGCGAACGATGTTCCAGGTCGACTGAAGCTCCTTCGATACGGCTTGAAGGAAGTTTCTTTGACGTTCGGTGCGCGTGAAGTCGCTCATGGCATCGTGACGGAAACGAACGTATTGCAGCGCCTTGTCGCCGTCAAGCAGCTGGTAGCCTTTTTTGAGATCGATATCGTACCGGTTGCCATCCGCGTTGTCGGTGTAATGCATATCCTTCTCAACGTCGAAGTAGATGCCGCCGATCGTATCTATCAATTGCTTAAACCCTTCGAAGTCGGTATAAACATAATATTGAATTTCCAGTCCAAGAAGATCGCCGACCGTCTTCATGGCTAGCGGGTATTTGCCAAGTGCCAGCGCGGTATTAATGCGGCCTTTACCGTGACCTTCTATATCCACGTACGTATCGCGAAGCACGGAGAAGAGATGCGCTTTCTTGGTAACGGGATCAAACGAAGCGACTAATATGGAATCTGAACGGGCCACTTGACCTTCTTCAACCCCGCGTGCGTCACCGCCTAGCAGCAAGATGTTGACGCGCTCCTTGCCTTCCCATTCCGGAACCGGTACCGGCGTAGCCTCTGCTTCCTCTGAAGGTGCTTTTGTTTCTTTTGGTTCGCTAAATTCATTCCATGCGCCAACTATGCCTACGGTCCAGTAAATAAGAAACGCTGCTGCGGCAGCTAGTATGACGGAAAGGCTGATGTAAAACCATTTCCATTTCTTTTTTTTGCTCTTATTTTTTTCTTTAGGCACTTCGTTTGTCTCGTTAGACATTTCGCTAGACGTGCTCCTTTCAGATGGGGCGGGATCAGTGTAAGCCAAAGTGGGTAAATTTCAATGTAAGCATGCGCTAAGACGGCATAGCGAATGGTCCGCTTCCAAGTGATAAGGTCAGCGGAGCTTGTTACGCCGGAAATATTAAGAACGGATAAGCGATAAGCTCATCATTGCTTAAATTTTATCAGCGAACGAATGCTAAAGTGTAATGGGCAGCTTCAGCCGTTTACGCTAGGCGTGAACTAATGTATGATTACATATCATAAAATTATAAAGCTGAACGACATGCATAAGCAAGTTTTATCGTTTTAGGTAAATAAAGATCGGTATTTCCTAGGAAATGTCGAAGCGAGAGGAGCAATAAGATCCATATGCTAGCCATTGATGTAAAGGATTTACGCAAGCAATTTAGCGTTCAGAAAAATCGGGAAGGCTTATCCGGCGCGCTCAAGGACTTGTTCAAACGCGAGTACAATGAGGTCACGGCGGTTAAAGATATTTCTTTTCAAATACCTCAAGGCGAAATTTGCGGTTATATCGGAGAGAATGGCGCAGGCAAGTCGACTACGATCAAAATGCTTACGGGCATTCTGGTACCGACATCCGGCGAGCTTAAGGTAAACGGTTATGTGCCGTTCAAGGACCGCGAGAAGTTCGTTAACGGCATCGGAGTCGTATTCGGCCAGCGTTCCCAGCTATGGTGGGACATTGGCGTAATTGAGTCCTTCCAGCTGCTGCGCAAGGTGTACCGGGTATCGGAAGCGGATTTCCGCAAGCGGCTGAACGAGCTGGTGGAACGGCTGCAGCTTGGCGACTTGCTCAACCGGCCTGTACGGAAGCTAAGCCTCGGCCAGCGGATGCGCTGCGAGCTTGTTGCATCGCTGCTTCATAACCCGTCCATACTGTTTCTCGACGAACCGACCATTGGCCTGGATATTGTCGTAAAGACGGAAATCCGCGATTTCTTGATGCAGATGAACAGGGAGCAGGGCACGACGATTTTGCTGACCACTCATGATTTGCAGGACATTGAAGCGCTGTGCTCACGGGTGATCATGCTGGACGATGGACGCATCATTTATGATGGGGGATTGGACGATCTGAAAAACCGTTGGAGCAAAGGCCGTGAAATTCAGTTCCAATTCGCAGGCCATACGAAGCTAGCCAAGCTGCGGCAGCTAACGGAGTCGCTTGATGTGACATGGTCGATGGAGAATGAGCTTACGGCCAAAATGTGGCTTCCCCACGCCGTTAACGTGTCCGATGCCCTTGCTTGTGTCGTTGGCGGTGTAGAAATACGCGACATAAAAATCATCGAAACGAATACGGACGATATCGTGCGAAGCATCTACTCCTCCGGCTCAGCGTCAACCGCCAAGGAGACGGTTTAGTCATGATGAGCGCGTATATTGATTTTATTCGGATTCGGTTCATTATGATGCTGGCTTACCGCGTTAATTATTATAGCGGCATCATTATTTATGCCATTAACATAGGGGCCTATTACTTTCTATGGCAGGCGATCTATGGGGACAAGGAGTCTCTTGCCGGTTTTACCGTTACGCAGATGACGACCTATGTCGCTGTGTCATGGATGGCACGGGCCTTTTACTTCAACAATTTGGACCGCGAGATCGCCAATGAAATCAGGGACGGCAGCGTTGCGGTTCAGCTTATTAGACCTTATTCCTATTTGTTCGTAAAAATGATGCAGGGCTTCGGCGAAGGGTTGTTCCGCATGCTGCTGTTCATGATTCCGGGGATGATTATCGTATGCTTAATCTTCCCAGTCACGCTGCCGACAGATCCCATGACATGGCTCATCTACTTGGTCATGCTTTTCTTCAGCTTTCTAATTAACTCGCAGATCAATATATTAACGGGCCTGTTTGCCTTTTTTGTGGAAAACAATGAGGGCATGATGCGGATGAAGCGGGTTATGGTCGACTTGTTCTCCGGCGTTGTCGTGCCGATTGCCTTCTTCCCTGGCTGGCTGTCAGCCGTCATGCAGTGGCTTCCGTTCCAAGCGATCACTTATTTGCCCAGCTCCGTCTTCACGGGACGAACGCCTAGCAGCGAGGTGCTGCACGTGTTTGGCATTCAAGTGCTCTGGTTCGTAGGCTTGCTGATTCCAATTTGGCTGACATGGCGGGCTGCCCGCAGACGGCTGTTCGTGCAAGGGGGGTAACAGAGATGAGATATGCTTCGTTGTTTTGGGAATATATTAAAAATTACGCTAAAACGCGGCTGACCTACCGGGCCGACTTCTGGATTGAGGTACTATCCGATTTATTGTTCCAAGGGATGAATCTCATCTTTATTCTGATTGTGTTCCAGCACACGCCGTCGCTCGGCGGCTGGTCGGAGGCGGAGGTCGTATTCGTATACGGATTCTTTATGATCCCGTATGGCGTGTTCAGCACGTTCTTCAGCATTTGGAATTTCAGCGAGCGTTATATCGTAAAAGGCGAGATGGACCGCGTGCTCACAAGGCCGGCGCATAGCCTGTATCAGGTGCTGCTCGAAAACGTTGATCCGCCGTCCTTGATCGGCTCCTTCGTCGGCGCCGTCATTATGGTGCTCTGCTGGTTTCAGCTTGATCTTCCATTCCAGATGCTTGACTTGCTTGTCATGCTGCTGCTCATCTTGGGAGCGGTGCTTATCTATGCAGGGCTATATACGGCGCTTAGCGCGATTTCGTTCTATTCGGATGCGCCGACGGGAATCGTTCCGCTTATGTACAACATTCAGAACTATGGGCGTTACCCGGTAAATATTTATAACAAAATGATCCGGTTCGTATTAACCTGGCTGCTGCCGTTCGCCTTCGTTGGCGTTATTCCAGCGTCCTATTTCCTTGAGAAAAAAGCAGATGACTTGTCTCAGCTTGCTTTGTTGACGCCTGTTATGGGCATTATCGTTTTCTCGCTTGGTCTTTTTCTATGGAATCACGGCGTGAAACGCTATCGTGGAGCGGGATCTTAGTTGCGGCCTTGCCCGCCGGGTTAGTTTAGACGGAAATGAATGCTTTATGGAGGGTTAGCAATGACAGAGCTTCAAATGGGAGAGCCGGCGCCGAATTTCGAATTGCCTGCGTCGAGCGGAGAGAATGTTTCATTAAGCGATTACCGCGGAAAAAACGTCGTCCTTTATTTCTACCCGAAGGACATGACTACCGCGTGCATTCAGGAATCCTGCGACTTCCGCGATGCAAACGCAGAGATGCTGCAGCGCAACACGGTCATTTTGGGAATCAGCATCGATACGGTCAAATCGCATCAAAACTTTATTGCGAAGAAGGAGCTGCCCTTCCTGCTGCTGGCCGACACCGAGCACGCAGTATGCGAGCTTTATGGCGTATGGCAGTTGAAAAAGCTGTACGGCAGGGAGTATATGGGGCTCGTGCGATCAACCTTCCTCATTGATGCAAACGGCAGGCTGGTCCGCGAATGGCGTAAAATAAGGGTCAAAGGGCATGCCCTGCAGGTGCTTGAAGCGGTCGAAGCGCTTTATGAAGCGGCCAGCGGTTAAACGGCGGCAATCCAAGCATAATAGTGAAAAGCGTACTCGGCCGATGGCTGGGTACGCTTTTTGCTTTCTGCTTATTTAACGTATAGGAAAGGATATGGGGTTGCTCATCCTTTCTCTATACGTTTCGCCGAAACGATGGCGTCTTGTTGTAAGGACGCCGTCAAGCGTTTCTTCTTAAAATATAGGAAAGTATATCCTTAGGCTATACATTCTCTATATTTCTGCGCGAAACGTAAGCTTAGCCGCCAGAGGACGGCTTCAGCCGTTTACGCTTGGCAATCGAGTATTAAATTGGGCTTTGGTAACAATAAAGAGATCCTTTGCATGGCCAATGCCGCATGTTGGCTGGGAATAGGGGAACTGGAATATTTTATTCGTTGACGGGATGCTGTCACATTTATACAATATGTTTTTGCTTGACGGATAGGGGGTTATGAGACTGATACAGCTTAACGGCATAAAAAAATCGTACCGTGCAGGGGGTACCCAGGTTGAGGCTGTCAAGGACGTAAGTTTGACGGTGCAGAAAGGTGAAATATTCGGGATTATCGGCCATTCCGGTGCCGGCAAAAGCACGCTGCTGCGCTGCGTCAACCTATTGGAGAAGCCGACGGCAGGTACGGTTCACGTAGGAAACGTAGAGCTTACGCGGTTAACGGAGAGGCAGCTCCAGCAGGAGCGCAGGCGCATCGGGATGATTTTTCAGCATTTTAACCTGTTGTCCATGTCAACCGTAAGAGAAAACATCGCTTTTCCGCTCGCTTTGGCCAAACAATCAAAGGCGGAGCTGAATAAACGGGTCGATGAGCTGCTTAAGCTCGTGCAATTAGAGGGGCATGCTGACAAATATCCTTCGCAGCTGTCAGGCGGGCAGAAGCAGCGCGTTGGCATTGCAAGAGCGCTTGCAAATAACCCCGATGTGCTGCTATGCGACGAGGCGACTTCGGCGCTTGATCCCCAAACGACGAATTCTATTTTGTCGCTGCTGCTCGATATCAATGCCAAGCTCGGAATTACGATCCTGCTGATCACGCATGAAATGAATGTGATTCGTGCGATCTGCGATCGCGTAGCCGTTATCGACCAAGGTGAGATCGTAGAGATCGGTGACGTGCTGCAGGTTTTCTTAAAGCCCGAGCATCCGGTCACTCGCGAATTTGTCGATCAAATAGCTGAAAACAGCGCTGCCGGACAGCTGCTGCAGCACCGAAAGGGCCGTTTGCTGCGAATGACCTACATCGGCAGCTTGACGTATGAACCGATTCTATACAATGCAGTGAAGACGACGTCCGTGCAATTCGCGATTCTGCAAGGGACGGTATCCCGCATGAAGCAGACGCCTTACGGCCAGCTTATCGTAGAGCTGATAGGTGACGATGCGGATATCGAACAGGTCATCGCTGTTCTGCGCAAGGATGGACTGGAGGTAGACGCCATATGATGAGCTTCGAGAATGTCCGCTTGCCGGAAATTTGGGACGCGACGAAGGATACGCTCTATATGCTGTTCGCCTCGCTCGCATTTACGATTATTTTCGGACTGCTGTTTGGCATTATTTTGTTCTTAACGTCACGCAGGCAGTTGCTTTCCCAGCCAATCGTTTACGGCGCGCTTTCTTTCATCGTAAACGTATTGCGCTCTGTTCCATTCGTGATTCTTATGATTATGATTATGCCCCTAACCAAGCTGATTACGGGAACTACGCTGGGCGTTGAGGGCTCTATACCGCCGCTTGTCGTAGCAGCAACGCCTTTTTTCGCGAGGCTGGTGGAAACATCGCTGCGCGAGGTGGACCGGGGGGTAATCGAAGCAGCCCAAGCTATGGGGGCATCCAAATGGGATATTGTGCGCCGTGTGCTGCTGCGCGAGTCGAGTCCGAGCTTGCTCGCGGCGGTAACGATTACAGCCGTTACGCTCGTATCCTATACGGCAATGTCGGGCGTCATTGGCGGCGGAGGGCTAGGAGACTTGGCGCTCCGCTACGGCTACCAGCGCTTTCAAACCGATGTGATGCTCGTCACCGTCGTGCTGCTTATCGTGCTCGTGCAGGTGCTGCAGACGATTGGAGACGCACTCGTCAGACGCTACAGCAGGAAATAAAGAGGATTACATTCGCGCAACCTAGATGAACCAACAACATGGGAGGAATCAACATGAAGAAGACAAGCTATATGATATTGACGCTGATGCTAATGTTCGCGCTAACGGCTTGCGGAGCGGACAAAACAGAGGAGAACAACGCAAACGGTTCGGGAACGGGAGCATCTGAGACGGTTAAGCTAAAGGTAGGGGCATCTCCCGTACCGCATGCGGCGCTGTTGGAGCTGGTGAAGCCGATGCTCAAGGAGCAGGGCATTGAGCTTGAAATCATTGAGTTCAACGACTACGTGCAGCCAAACACGCAGTTATATGAGAAACAGATCGATGCTAACTTTTTTCAGCATACGCCTTACTTAGAACAGTTCAACAAAGACAAAGGGTACGACCTTGTCAACGTTGCAGGTGTGCATATCGAGCCTTTTGGCGCTTACTCCAAAAAAGTTCAAAAGACCGAGGAGCTTAAGGATGGGGCACAGGTTGTTATCCCGAACGACCCGTCCAATGGCGGGCGCGCGCTTGCGTTAATGGCGGATAACGGCTTGATCAAGCTGAAGGATGGCGTAGGCGTAAACGGTACGGTCGCTGATATTACGGATAATCCGAAGAAGCTTGAAATTAGAGAAGTGGAAGCCGCAACGTTGCCGCGCGTGCTTGACGAGGTTGATCTCGCGCTCATCAACACGAACTACGCGCTGGAAGCGGATCTTGTCCCGACAGAGGATGCCTTGTTTATCGAAGGCAAGGATTCGCCTTACGTCAACATTCTCGTCTCCCGGCCGGACAATAAGGATTCGGACGCGATCCAGAAGCTGGCTGCTGCGCTGCGTTCGCCGGAAGTGAAGAAATATATCGAGGACACGT
This sequence comes from Paenibacillus sp. J22R232, assembly GCF_056269165.1. NCBI lineage: Bacteria > Bacillati > Bacillota > Bacilli > Caryophanales > Paenibacillaceae > Paenibacillus > Paenibacillus sp. J22R232. Next base: position 98,557 of record NZ_JBWDNK010000012.1, read on the forward strand.
ATAAAGGCGCGATAGTCGCGGCTTTTTAATCGAATGCGAATAGGAAATCGTCTCTGCCCTTCGGGTGGAGGCGGTTTTTTTTTTGAACTGTAACCAAATATTCAATGTACGGCCTCGTGCTTCATTCTAAAAAAACCAGTCACGGCGAGCATTTGCCATGACTGGTTTTTTGCTGCCGGCAGATCCCCAATGAATGTGAGAAGAAGCAGTCATTTACGGCGGCAATGGCTCATATACTCTATCAAATGGAATGAGAGATTCCGGTCATAGGTAGAGAAGGGTGGCAGAGGGCATGCGTCGTGTGTTGCGGATTTCAATTTGTGCTTGGATGGTTTGGTTTGTCTTGCTTGGCTTTGAAGGGGGAGCCGCATTCAAGGACAATGCGGCAAGCGAGTCTGAGCCATTGCCTGCGATCGCGGCGGGAAACGTCTCCTATCATGAACCAAAGCCGCTCCTGGCAGCCCATGCGGCATATGCCGCGAAGAAGCAGCTTATCCAAGAGAAGCCTGCGGCTCCAGCCGCCGCTGCCAAGGCAGAAGAGAATCAGAAAATCGTATATTTGACTTTCGATGACGGTCCTAGCAAAAATACAGGGCTTGTGCTGGATATTTTGAAGCGTGAAGGGATTTCGGCTACTTTTTTTGTGCTTGGCGAGCATGTGCTGAAGCAGCCCTTGCTAGCTAAAAGAATCATAGAAGAAGGCCATTCGATCGGCAATCATACGTTTAATCATAAATACGAGCAGTTATACGGCAGCTTCTCCGCGTTTGCCGGGCAGGTGATGAAAACCGATGATGCGATCTACCAAACCACCGGCGTCAGAACGCCGCTGCTTCGCGCACCGGGCGGGACGTTCACGAACTTTGATCAAGGCTACTTCGATGGGCTGGCGGCAGCCGGCTACCGGGTTCATGATTGGAACGTGGACAGCGGGGATTCGAAGAAGCAGAACGTTCCTGCTTCGGATATTTTGACGACGATTAAAGGCTCGAAGCTGGCAAGCAAGCTAAATGTGCTGCTTCACGACAGCGCCGGGCATGCAGAGTCGGTTAAGGCTTTGCCAGCCATTATTCACTATTACAAGAGCAAGGGTTACGCGTTCGCCTCTATCACGGACAAAGTCGAGCCCATTCAATTCAAGGTAGCAAGCAAGCTCAAATGGAATAGGAAGCCGGTCACGCATACGGAGGTGGCGAAGCTCGTAACGTATGCGGAGCAGCTTGACAGAAAGGGCAACAAGGCACAAGCGAAGCCCGAGGTGCAGAAGCTTACTATACACCGCGGAGAGGGGAGTCTCGTGCTCGAAGCGGGCGAATACCGCCTGATTGGAGGAACGATAGAGGTGTCGCTGCGAAAGCTGGCGGAATGGCTCGGGGGCAGCTTGGAGCTGGATCCGGAGCAAGGGCAGCTGGTTGTTGCATACGAGGGCAATCCGGTGCTTAAGCTAAAAAGCAAGGAAACAAAAGCCTCTGACATTGGAGCGAATCTGATTGTCCCTGTTAGGGCAACGCTCCAGACATTCGGGATCGGAATCGCGAAGTATGTATATAACGACAACCAGCGTGAAATATGGGTGACGGATTAACAGAATCGCCCTCTAGCAGGTCTAAAGATAGAGAAAGCTGGAGAAACTGAAAAATAGATAGATTTATTTTTCAGGAGGCGAATTATACGATGATTTCTCCCCAATTTTCTGAAGATGCGAAAGAGGACCGATATAGCCATTGGCCGGAAGCGCCGCAGGTGCTGCTGCATCGATTGCTAGTTAAGGTAGAGAGCGTGCTGCTCGGCAAACAGCAGGTCATTCGGAACACGTTGACGGCGCTGCTGGCAGGCGGACACGTTCTGCTGGAGGACGTGCCGGGCGTAGGCAAAACGCTGCTGGCGCAAGCTTTTGCCAGAGCGGTAGGCGGCGATTTCAAAAGAATACAATTCACCTCAGACATGTTGCCTGCAGACATCGTGGGCGGTGTCGTGCTGGACGCCCGCTCGAGCGAGCTTGTCTACCGTCCGGGTCCCATAATGGGCAATGTGGTGCTTGCCGACGAGATCAACCGCACATCGCCTCGCACGCAGTCTGCTCTGCTTGAGGCCATGGAGGAGCGGCGCGTAACGGTTGAAGGCAAGACCCGTAAGCTTCCGGTGCCCTTTATGCTGATCGCGACCCAGAATCCGCTCAGCTTCGAGGGCACGAATACGCTGCCGGAGGCGCAGTTGGACCGTTTCATGATGCGGCTAACGATCGGCTATCCCGGCTATTCGGAGGAGAAGCGGATGCTGGAGCAGTATGCGGATGGCAACCGGATTGAGCCGGATCGCCTGCGGCCGGTCATTGCGACGGAGGAATGGCTCCAAATGCAAGCAGAAGCAAGGCAGACGCATATGCATCCGGCGCTGCTTGAATATATGGTGCAAGTCGCGGATGCGACAAGACGGGCGCCCGAGGTGGTGCTGGGGTTAAGCCCGCGCGCACTCCGTGACTGGCTGCGGGCATCCCAAGCCAATGCCTACATGGAAGGCCGGGGTTATGCGGTGCCCGATGATCTGCTTGCCACTGCCGAAGCGGTACTCCCGCACCGGCTGTCGCTGCGCTTCAGCGCGGCTTCCATGGGTGAGGACGCGGCGGCGGTTATTAAACGAACGATTCGCGATTGCCCGATGCCCGCAGCGGCTGGAAGCGGGAAGCGCCGATGAATGCACCGCATCAAGATGACGTATTGCAGATCGTGGATCAGCAGATAGGCGATATCGATGGCATAACGCCGCATGCAGAAAAACAGAAGGGGAAGCTTGAAGGCGATAAGCAAGTGCCAAAAGCGCATCAGCCCGCAGCATACCGTACCAGATGGTTCGCATGGGCCATCATAGCTGCGGCATGGGCGGGGAGCTTGGCAGCGGTTGTTCTGAGAGGCGGCGCCGTAGAATGGTTTATGGCGGCGGTGCTGAGCATGATTATTGTCGTGAGCGGCTTGGCTCCGCTTCTGGCTGCCGCGCGCTTGAGCGCAATTCGGGATTTGTCGCAGGAATCGATCCGTGAAGGCGGGCAGCTGGCTATTCGCTTCACGTTAAAGCGGGCGATTCCCGTACCGTTTGTATGGATCGCCATCCATGAAGAAACCTTGAACGAGAGTTCGGCTTTGAATCGGAAAATCGGCATACATGCGGTGTTCACTCCCGTGTGGAGCAAGGAGACAACCTACCTGTATACGCTTCATCAGCTGCGGCGCGGCCGGCATCCCTATCAGCATGCCGTAGTTACGGTAGGCGATTGGCTCGGCTTAACGGCAATCAGCAGGCAGCTCGATTGCAGATCGGAATTCATCGTTCTGCCAGGCCTTGCGCATGCAGCTAGCCCGAATAGTCCAGACCGCCCGGAGGGCGGGGGCTTATATGCCGTACCGTCTTCCCTGAAGGGAGGGTCGCAGGATTTACGCGGCGAAGCGGGTAGAGAAGAAATCGAGGCAGCGGTTCGCGCAGCCGGACTAGGGCCGGACTTCCGTCCATTCCGGCAAGGAGACTCGCTGCGCCATGTGGACTGGCGGAGCGCTGCCAAAGGACGCGGCTTGCAGACCAAGGTGCATTCGCTTGAGCAGCCCGTTCAAACCTGCATTGCGGTAGATACGATGGCAACGGCTTACGATGCGGACGATCGGCTGTTTGACGCATGCGTAGGCTGGGCAGCGCTAGCTCTCGCGAATGCAGCTGCGCTCGGCAACGGTGTAATGCTCTTGCTTGGAGAAGGTAGCCAGGCCATGCGATTGCCTTATCAGGGCGGGACGCAGCAGGGCGTATCCGGCATGCTGCATGCGATGGCTCTTCTTCGGGCGGAAGGCAAGGGCTCGCTGGCGCGAAGCTTGAATCGCGGCTCCCATTTGCTTACTCGCGGCAGTACGATTCTTGTTTTCACCGCGGATTGGCGCGGCGGACGCAGCTGGGGCGAGCTCGCGGGCTACGCGGCAGAACAAGGCTGCAGGCTTGAGCTGTTTATCGTGACGAGGAATAACGTCCCCACCTTTGCGATGCGCGAGCAGCACAAATGGCTGGAGAGCGGCGGCGTCAAATTGACGTGGCTGCCTGTCCCTGCGAGCATGTCCGCGCAGCCGTACGCAGCGGAAGGGGGCGATGCGCATGAGTATGCATAAAAGCGGCGTTGCCGAAAGAACGGCTAAGCCGATAAGCGAGGACCGCAAGCTAATGCGGCGTGACGTGCCGGAGGAATCCTTTGGATTCCGGCTGGTTACGAGCCTGCTGCTGTACGGCTTATTCGCGGAGTGGCTGCTGCCATGGGTTAACGCCGGAGAATGGTCGGCTATTTACAATCCGGGTCCGCTGCTGCTCGTGATCGGATTCGCGATGTTGTCCGGCTTGTTCCGCCTGCCGGCCGCGATTACGCTCTCGATGAATGCAGTGCTGTGCTTATTGAGCCTAATGTGGCTTTATAAAAGCGCGGATCAAAGCGAGCTGCAATGGCTGCTTGGCTTTCCTGCGATGCTGAAGGAGCATCTGCTGCTGATGGGACAAAGCGGCTTATGGGCGATGTCGAGCGAGCTGCGGACACTGCTGCTGTTTATTGGCTGGGCGATGCTGGCCCCCGCGCTGCAGGCGTTGTTATGGATGCGCCAGACAGCGCTGGGTTTAGCCGCCGTGACGTTAATCTATTTAATTACGCTCCATGTCTGGCTGGGCTTTGAGGTCATGGGGGGATTAATGCGAGCGGTGGCCGAAGGGCTGTTGCTTGGCGCAGTCGTCGCCGTGCCGCGCGTGCAGCGCATGATTGACACAGGCACAAGCAAGCTGAAGGAGCTGGATATGCGCTGGCTGTCCGGGTCCGCGTTCGTCGTCTTGATGGTCGTAGGCTTCGGCTTGCTGTTTGCCGGAGGACGCGAGTCGGACATGCCTGCTCCGAGCTGGACGGCTTCACTTAACGAACGCTTGGAAGAAACCGTCCGGTCTTTGGGAACCCAGCAGGGGGCGGTAACAACGCTTAGCCAATCGGGCTTCGGCCAATTAGGCGGAGCCTTTACCGGCTACGGCTTCGATGACAGCCAGCTTGGCGCGCCGGTGAAGAAGGACGAGCGGGTTATTTTTATAGGCAGCTCGCCTGCAGAAGCGTATTGGCGCGGCGAGACCAAGCAAGTATATGACGGACGCGGCTGGGTGGATAGCGCCGGAACTCCCGTGCTGCAGCCTATAAAGGAAACGGGTAAAACCGCATCCTCCGAAGCCGCGATACAAGAAGGCGGCATGCTGCAAGGACCCGTCATCCGGCAATCGGTCGTGTGGACGGAGCCGGCGGCAGGCATGCCGCTGTTCGCCTCGGGATTGCAAGGACATGTAACCGAGCTTATCGCAGCCGATCCGCGCCGCAAGCTGGGCAGCTACGTCCACAATGCCGACAGCAGCTCCATGTTTGCGCAATCGGACAAGACCAAGGTAGAACGCTTTACGGTGGAAAGCATGCTGCCCGTTACGGACGGCACGCAATTGCGCACGCTTAGCCGTGAACCAAGCATGGCTTCAGATGGAAGCAGGGAGTCAGCGGAAGGAAATGCGTCTCTAGAGGAAGCGGAGCTAACGACGGAGCTGGAGCCATACCTGCAGCTGCCATCGTCGCTTCCCAGCCGCGTTACGGCTTTAGCTGCCGAGATAGCTGGAGGCGGCGTAACGAGCCGCTACGACCAAGTGAAAGCGATTGAGGATTTTTTGAAAGCAAGCTACACCTATACGCTTGACGGCAGCTCGCAGCCTCCCGAGGGCAGCGATTTCGTCGACAACTTTTTGTTCGACCAGCGTCAAGGCTATTGCGTGCATTTCTCGACCGCGATGGTCGTGCTGCTTCGTTCGCAAGGGATTCCGGCGAGATGGGTAAAAGGGTTCACGTCCGGAACGGCAGTGTCCGATCGGTCCGCAGGAATAGATGGCAGCAAGGAGCTTGCAGGGGATGATGCGCTGGATACTTTAGGAGCCCGCGCGCAAGCTGATGGAAGCGGCAATGCAATAGGCGCCGAGCTGACCGATTACGAAGTGAAGGGCTCGGATGCGCATGCATGGGTCGAAGTGTATTTCCCAGGCGCAGGCTGGGTGCCCTTTGATCCTACCCCCGGATTCAGCGGCGTATTGAGCGTTGCCTCCGCGGCTCCGACTGGCGGTGCGCTTGCTGCTCCGGCAATGGGCGCTACGGGAGCGGCAATCGCGAGCGATGCTGCCGGAAACAGCGAGGCGAGCCTAGCTAGCTTCGCCGCATGGGCTGAGGCAGCGGCCGCGATCGGGGCAGATGCCCTATCGCAGGCAGCGCACCGAGCAGCGGCGGCATCGCCAGCCGCTGCTGCAGCCGCAGGCGCGGCCGCGCTGGCGCTCGCGGCCGCGGCCATTGCTGCGGCACAGCGCCAGCGGCTTCGCCTTTCGCTGGCGCTGCGCCGCTACGGCGCGGCTTACGCCGGCATCGCGAAGCTCGCCGGCGGAGCCGCGCCCTACCCGTCACATGAACCTGTGACGGGCAGGGCTGCCGCTGCGGCGGAGCTTGCGCCGCGGAAGGGCAGGGCGTCGCCGCATGATGCCGATGGGCTCGTGCGCGCCAGCTTTATTAGCGTCGCCGATCACTTGGCGCCGCTGCTGTATCGCCGTTTCGGCGAGCGCGCGCCTGGCCTGACGGCGCGCGAATACGCGCTGGCGGCTGCGCCCGCGCTCCCTGCTGAGCAGCAGGATGCGCTCCGCCAGCTGACCCGCTGGATGGAGGAAGCGCATTTTGCCGCGCCGGGGCCATGGATTAGCGCACCGACGCCAGCCGCGCTGCGCACGGTGCTTCGCGTGCTGGACAAGCGGCCGATTCACAAATCGAAACGCGCGGAGAACATGAAATCGCCTACCAAAATAGTGTGAACCCATGCGTGGGATGAATCGCTAGCGCGTGGTACGCAGCAAGAATCATATTTGTGGAAGAACCTTTCATGCTTCGCGTATGAAATATCCAATGACCACAAAAGAAGCGCCCGATGAAAGGAATAGGAATAGGAATAGGCTGCTGCTCTTACCGACAAGGTCCCGAATGGGGCCTATGTCTGTTTGACAGGGGGCACCTGGATAAATCGCTTTTTGAAGTTGCGATTTCAATTGGATCGCACGCGGTACTTCCATTCAGTTGCGGCGGAATACCAAAAGGCTCATGTGTTAAAAAATAATGGCTGCATGCCGCTGTTCGTTCATGAGCAGCGGCGCCGCGTATTTTGTCAGATTCTAGGCTGTAACTGCGAGGAATCGACTTCTTCTACGAATTGTCACGTTGTTTCGCCTTGACTCGCTTAAACCGCCTTATATATAATTACTACATAATTTGAGGGAGGCTCGGTAATGACTAAGCAAAATGAAATCATTGTTGTTCTCGATTTTGGAGGCCAATACAATCAGCTGATTGCGCGCCGTATTCGCGATTTAGGCGTATACAGCGAGCTGCTGCCTTACAACACGTCGGTAGAACGGATCCGTGAATTACAGCCGAAGGGCATTGTATTCTCGGGAGGACCGGCTAGCGTTTATGAAGAAAATTCACCTATGGTGGACCCGGCGATTTATGATTTGAACATTCCGATTTTTGGCATCTGCTACGGCATGCAGCTTATGTCCCATCAGCTTGAGGGTAAAGTTGAGCGCGCGGGCAAACGCGAGTATGGCAAAGCTGAGGTTGAATTTATTGAAGGTTCCCAAATCGGATTTGGCCTTGATAAGGTTCAAACGGTTTGGATGAGCCACGGCGACCACGTCGTAGAATTGCCTGCAGGATTTGAAGTAGATGCAAGCACGGAGCATGCTCCGGTTGCGGCTATGAGCAATAAAGAACGTCAATTTTATGCAGTTCAATTCCACCCTGAGGTTCGCCACTCGGAGTTCGGCAATGAAATGATCCGTAATTTCCTATATAACATTTGTGATTGCGATGGCACATGGACGATGGAGTCCTTCATTGAGGACGCAATCCGCGATATTCGCAACGAGGTTGGCGACAAAAAGGTGCTATGCGCGCTTTCCGGCGGCGTAGATTCCTCCGTTGTAGCGATCCTTCTCCACAAAGCGATCGGCGATCAGCTGACTTGTATGTTTATTGACCATGGCATGCTGCGCAAAGGCGAAGCGGAAGGCGTTATGGAAACCTTCGTCGGCAAATTCGACATGAAGGTGCTTAAGATCGATGCGCAGGAGCGTTTCCTCGGCAAGCTTAGAGGCGTAGAGGATCCAGAGCAAAAACGTAAAATCATCGGCAACGAATTTATTTACGTATTCCAAGAAGAGTCGGACAAGCTCGACGACTTTGAATTTTTGGCGCAAGGCACGCTTTATACGGATATCGTCGAGAGCGGCACGGCTACGGCGCAAACGATCAAATCGCACCACAATGTCGGCGGCTTGCCGGATGACATTAAGTTCAAGCTGATCGAGCCGCTTAAAGCGTTGTTCAAAGACGAGGTTCGCAAAGTCGGCGAAGAGTGCGGCTTGCCTGAAGCAATCGTATGGCGCCAGCCATTCCCGGGTCCAGGTCTTGCGATCCGCGTTCTAGGCGAAGTGACAGAGGATAAGCTTCATATCGTGCGTGAATCCGATGCTATTCTGCGTGACGAGATCGCCAAAGCAGGCCTTGACCGTGAAATTTGGCAATACTTCACTGCGCTTCCGAACATGAAGAGCGTAGGCGTAATGGGTGATGCCCGTACGTACTCGTACACGGTCGGTATCCGCGCGGTTACTTCGATCGACGGAATGACGGCAGACTGGGCGCGTATTCCTTGGGATGTGCTCGAAAAAATATCCGTTCGTATCGTTAACGAAGTAGACAACGTTAACCGTATCGTCTATGACGTAACGTCGAAACCGCCAGCTACAATCGAGTGGGAATAGGCTGGAATTAATTAATGTCGTCACTCGCTCGGAAGCCTTGATACATAAGGGTTTACGGCGTTGAGGGTATTGATATTCCGCTACCCAGCCACTATAGAATGAAAAATTACTCTCTTTTATTTGCGTTGTTTCGCAATTAGAAGAGAGTATTTTTTTGACCACAATCAAGGAACCGATTCTGGACTTTACGTGCGCATTCTCTCTTTCTTTCATAATTCTTTCAGAGGGATGTTGTACATTTAGTTATATAAATATTAAATTTATAAAACATACCAGAGAGGGAGATAGAATTGAAAAAATCATTGAAAAAATCATTGCTCGCACTGTTAGTATTTCTTTTAGTAGTTGGGCCGCTACTCGTGCCTCCGAAGGCGAATGCGGCAACGGGATTGACGTTCAAGAGCGTGTCTTCGGGAATTTTTGCGACGCTCGCGCTCGACGATGCTGGGCATATTTGGGCTTGGGGCAGAAACGAAGGCACGTTTGGCGACGGAACGACCGATAGTTCCGTCACGCCCAAGCGCATTGATGTTATGGAGGGTGCAACTCCCGTAACGTTCCGGGAAGTGAAAACACAACGGCTGACCTCGATGGCGCTCGATACCACCGGTCACTTGTGGATGACCGGGGAAGACAGTAATGGCGCCCAGGGTAACGGAGCCGGCCGATCCGATGCGACAGCCTGGACCAAGCTTCCCGTATTGGACGGGGCGGAGGACGTCACATTTACAGCGATCGCTGCGGGGTACTGGAATGGGTTTGCCATCGACAGTCACGGCTCGATCTGGGGCTGGGGGATCCATATGAGCGATACGCCGGTGAAGCAGATTATTACGGACGGAGTTAGCGCCGTCTCCTTCAAGGGGCTAACGGCCGGTAACCAGGCCGCAATCGCGCTCGACACATCCGACCGGATCTGGAATCTCTTAACTATCGTCCCGAATACGGTGAAGTTCGATCTGGTGGACGGCAGCTCGGTGCCGTATCAGTTCAAGGCGATCTCCACCGGTAACGGTGGAGATGGCGGCAACGTCCTCACGAATTACATTCTACATACCGCACTGGATTCGGATGGCCATATCTGGACATGGGGCAATAACAACTCCGGTCAATTGGGAGATGGGGGAGCCTCGGGAGCTGCGGGCACGGCCACGCCGACGCTTCGCGATCTAAAGGACGGTGCTGTGTCTGCAAAATTTAAGTCTTTGTCCGCCGGCGACCAGTATGTGCTGACTGTGGATACGACCGGCGATATCTGGAGCTGGGGATCTAATGCCAATGGGCAATTGGGCGACGGAACGACCAATAACGGATTGCCGAAGAAGCTGGCCGTAAAGGACAACAACGGCAATCCGGTCGACTTCGTGTCGGTCTACGCCGGTGTCAACAAGTCGTTCGCGATCGATACTAACGGTCGAATCTGGGCGTGGGGCTTCGACGCGGCTAGTGTGCCGACTCGACTAAAGTTTGTGCCTGGGGCAACGCTTAGCGTATCACCGGCGTCATCTTCGACGAAGCTGCAGTCGGTCACGTTGACGGCGACGGTAGCCGGCGGTTTGGAGACGCCGACCGGAACGGTCCAATTCATGGATGGTGCCACCCTTCTGGGAAGCGCTTCGCTTACTGGCGGAACAGCTACCTATACGGTAATTTCATTGGCTGTACGATTGCATACATTGTCAGTTAGTTATCAAGGAGATAGTCACTATGTGGCGGCAAGCTCTGCGAGTGTCTCCCACCAAGTGGACATGCCGGAAGCCCCCGGCCTGACGTTAACCCCTTTGACGACGAGCGACACTTTCGATCCGGTGACTGTTGCCGTGGCCGCTTCAATCAACGGCAGCGGCAATTCGCTCAGTCTCTTGAAGTGGCAGGCCGGGAGCAAGACCGTGTCCAACTTCGCGAGCGCGGGGACTGTTATCACAACACCCTTGAAGTTTGATGCGGCGAGCAATGGGATTTATACGGTCTATGCGAAAGATGCGGCAGGCAACGAGGTTGTTAAGACAATTGAGGTAACCAACATTCTGCAAGCTGGCGACCCGTCGTCGCTGAATGCTGCGATCTTGACGGCGGAGCAGGTGCTGACGTACCATCCGGCAGGGACGAGCGTCGGACAAGCTTCCGCGAGCGCGAGGAACACGCTGCAATCGGCGATCGACGCATCGCAATTGGTTGAGGATGATGCGGAGCATCGAACGCAGGCGCAATTGGACGCGGTAACGACGACGCTGAACAGAGCGATCGCGACGTTTATCGAAGCTGTGATCGTAGCGGGCGATGCAGCGACGCTGGATGCTGCGATCGCGACGGCGGAGCAGGCGCTGGAGAACCATCTCGAGGGGACGGACGTCGGGCAAGCGTCCGAGAGCGCGCGGGACTTGCTGCAAACGGCGATCGACGCGGCGCAGGATGTCTCGGATGACGCAACGAATCAAACGCAGGCGCAACTGAATACGGCGACGACAACGCTGAACGGAGCGATCGCGACGTTTAATGAAGCTGTGATCGTAGCGGGCGATCCAGCGGTGCTGGATGCTGCAATCACGACGGCGGAACAGACGTTGGCGGATCATCCGGAAGGAACGGGATTCGGACAAGCGTCCAAGAGCACGCGGGATGCGCTGCAATTGGCGATCGGCGAGGCGCAAGACGTCTTGGATGATGCAACAAATCATACGCAAGCGCAACTGGATACAGCGACGACAACGCTGAACGAAGCGCTCACGACGTTTAACGAAGCGGTGATCGTAGCGGGCGATCCAGCGGTGCTGGATGCTGCGATCGCGACGGCGGAACAGACGTTGACGGGCCATCCGGAAGGAACGAACGTGGGGCAAGCGCCCGAGACTGCGCGAAATGCGCTGCAATCAGCGATTGACGCAGCACAGGATGTATCGGAAGACGCATCTCACCGATCGCAGGCGCAACTGGACGCGGCGACGATTACCCTGAACGGCGCGATCGCGACGTTTAACGAAGCGGTGAGCGTAGCGGGCGATGCAGCGACGCTGGATACTGTGATCGCGACTGCGGAGCAGGCATTGAAGGATCATCCGGAGGGAGCGGAACTCGGACAGGCGTCCGAGAGCGTTCGAGGCGTGCTCCAAACGGCGATCAATGAGGCGCAGGCGATATTGGACGACGCGACGAATCAGACGCAGGCACAGCTGGATTTGGCAACGACGACGCTGAACGATGCAATCTCGGCATTCGGGCTGACCGTTGTCGGCGTCGTCTTGAATGTGCCAGGCGCAGGCTTGTACGGCGTGGGAGACACACTCTCGTTCACATTGACGTATCGCGACGAGGTGAACGTCGCTGGGATACCGCGGCTGGCGCTTGCGCTCGGAGCCAATTCCGTAGCGGATACCGCGTACGCTGCGTATACGGGGGGAACGGACGTAACGACGAATAGCTTAAGGTTCGAATACGTAGTGCCCGAAGGCTTGCTGGATGAAGATGGCATCGCACTCCAAGGCCGGCTTGATCTGCCTGCTGGAGCAGCCGTCACGCTCGTCGCGGGCGGCGCGGATGCGCTGGCGAGTTTCGGCGTACCCGAGACGAGTGGCATTCGGCTGATCGGGAAGGCGCCGGCGCTTGAGCTGAGCGCGGCTGGCACGCCGCGCACGTCGGCTGATGTGACGGTGACGGCGGCGGTATACGGCGAAGCGGCAGCGGGGAATTCGCTCGTGCAGCTGAACTGGCTGATGGGAGTGCATGACGTCGCCGATTTCGCGGGAGGAGCAGCCGGCACGTCGATTATCGTGCCGAAGGCGTTCACGGTGCAGACGAACGGAGACTATACCGTATATGCCCAGGATGCCGCTGGCAACGAGTCCGCAGCGGTCATTACGATCGCTTCCATTATTCCGGTCAGCACGCCGTCTAATTCCGGCACGACGGTCGAATTGTCGCCGGACGGCGGCGTATTGGTCCGTGTCGCCGATTCGGACATCAAGAAGGAGACACTGCCGGACGGAACCTTGACGGAGAAGTTCGAGCTGACAGACCTGTTGATGGACCAGATTTTGGAGCATTTGAAAAACGCAGGCAAGCCGACCGTGACGTTGGTGATCGACGACACGGAACGTGAGGTAAATGTATACTTCCCGGCCGATCGACTCGGTGAGCAGCTCGCCGCTTACCCGAACTTGCAGTACGAGGTACGACTGAACGACTCCAGCTTCATGCTGCAGGTTAACGTGTTGGATCTGGCTGATCTGGCAGCCCGGCTAGGCGTAGATTTGAAAGATATAAAGGTAAGCATTATGACGTCGCAAGTTGTCGGATCGGCCAAGACAGAACTGGAGAGGCAGGCCGGCACGAAAGGAATGAAGCTGGTCGGTCAAGCGGTCGATTATCGCATTATGGTGACGGCCGGCGGCCGCTCGGTCGAAGTGACGGATTTCGGCGGCACGTACATGGCTCGGGCTATCGTCATGAAATCGATTGAGCCGGGCAAGCGCTATACCGCTGTCGTATATGATCCAAGCGTTCCGTCGTTTTCCTTTGTACCGGCCGTATTGGGGACGAGAAGCGACGATAAGCAACAAATGTCCATGAGGACCCCGCATAACAGCATCTATGCCATCATGGAGACGACAAAGCGTTCGTTCGGCGACCTGAATGGCCACTGGGCGAAGGAAGATGTGGAGCTGCTTGCGTCGAAGCTGATCGTGCAGGGCGTATCGGATACGAAGTTCTTGCCTGGGGGCACCGTCAAACGGGCAGAATTCCTCACGCTGCTCGTGCGTGCGCTTGGCATAAGAACGGATGCAGATCCTTCGGCTTTAAGCTTCGTGGATGTGCCTTCGTCCGCTTGGTACTTGCCAGAGATAGCAGCTGGCGTGAAGGCCGGATTGGCGCAGGGGCTGGATGCGGACCACTTCGATCCGAACGGCACGGTGACGCGCGAGCAGATGGCAGTCATGCTGGACAATGCGTTAGCGCTGGCAGAGGGGCGGAATAGCGAGTCTGCCGCTTTGTCCGGGTCTGTCGACTTCGCTGATGCGAGCCGTATCTCGTCGTGGGCGCGCGCAGCCATTGAGCGAATCGCTGAAGAAGGTATCGTGCAGGGCACGGCGGACGGACGCTTCGAGCCGCAAGCAAATGCAACCCGGGCTGAAGCGGCCGCGATGCTTAAGCGGTTCTTATTGACGGTACAGTTTATCGATGGGTAATAGGCACGTTAACCAAATCATCTATGAGGTGACTTCGATACCGCAAGCTACGATCGAGTGGGAATAGGCCAAACATCATTAATGTTGTCAATCGCTCGGAAGCCTTGATACATAATGGTTTACGGCGTTGAGGGCATTGATATTCCGCTACCTAGCCACTATAGAATGAAAAAATACTCTCTTTTATTTTGCGTTGTCTAGCAAATAGAAGAGAGTATTTTTTTGACTTATAATGATGTTAGACGTAATTAAAAAAGGGAGGGTGAGCCTTGCGCAAAGCGGAAATCATGCCTTGGACGGAAAACTGGAATGAATTATATCAAACCGAAGCACATATCCTTGCATCGGTACTGGAAGAAGAAATGATCGAGATCCACCACATCGGAAGCACTTCAGTCAAGCAAATCGGGTTTGCTAAACCAATCATCGATATTTTGGTTGTCGTCAAGAACGTTCATAAACTTGATGCGTACAACGATCAGATGGAATCCTTCGGTTACACGCCAAGAGGCGAAAACGGCATGACTGGAAGGCGCTACTTTATAAAAGGCGGCCAGCAAAGAACGCATCATGTCCATTGCCATCAGATTGCAGATGAAAGAATAGACATTCATTTAGCTTTTAAGCAATATATGATTGCGCATCCAGATGATGCAAGGGCATACGGGGAGCTGAAATTAAAGCTTGCCGGGCAGTTCCCTCATGATGTTCATAGGTATCAGACAGGTAAGGAATCGTTTCTTGATGAAATGATCTTAAAAGCGACGGAATGGGCGAAGAAAAGAGGTTAACCATTCGTATGTTTATTATGATTAATGGCACATTTGGCGTTGGAAACACAACTACGGCCTCCAAGCTGCAAGAAAGAATTCCGAACAGCATGTTGTTTGATCCAGAAGAAGTCGGATATATGTAAGGCGGATGCTAACAGATGCGCCATTACTTGTTCCGATCATGGAGCTGTCTATCGAATCCGAGCAACAGCGCCTCAAAGGCGGCATGGAAGGTCGGAGAGAGACGCGCCATAATCGAATCCGTGCTTTCTTCTGATTGGGTATAGGTCCCCACGATCCCGCGCAGCATAAAGAAATAAATACGGGAACGGGCAAGCAGTTCGTCGCCCTCAGGCACATTTAAATAGGTACCCAACAGACGCGAGATGATATGGAACAAGTACTGCCGCATCCGGTTGATCGCATGTTCAATTTCGGATTCATCAACGCGAGCTTGTTTGGACTCGAATAAAATGCCGTACATGCTTCGATTGTCGAGGCAGAACCGGATAAATTGCTCATTAAGCCGGCGAAGCTTCTCGTCCGAGGACAGGAAGGCATCGCCTGACAACATGTCCAATCCCGTTTTGAGCAGCTCCAAGGGCCGCGTCGACAAAGCATAAAGCAGAGCCTCCTTATCTTGAAAATAAATATAAATCGTCGTATGCGAGCAGCCGGCTTCTTTGGCAATTTGCCTGATAGTGACCGTTTCGTAGCCTCGCTCGCCGAAAAGCTTCTCTGCAGCCGCAATAATCGACTGCTTCGTTTCTTCTGAACGTTGTTCCTTTTTAGTAGCCAGTTTATTTCCACCTCCAAGCATGTAACCGATGGTTATACGCTATTCCATGCGGCATGATGTTGTCAAACGAACGATTCTGTTATAATTTTTGTTACCTATTATACCGTTCGTTTAAGGAGATATCGATGAAGCTATTGCCTTCCATAAGCAAAGACGAGATTGCTCTTCCGCAGGCATTTCCGATTATCATATCCCAGTCTCAGGGCGTTTCCCCGACCTTCCAGCGGCTCCACTGGCACACAGCGCTTGAAATTAACTATATCGAGCAGGGCAGCGGTTATTATTTGATCAACGGCAGCCGTTATGATTTCCAGCAAGGCGATATCGTGCTTATTCACGCAAATGACTTGCATCGCGCATTCGAGGAAGAGGGGCTCGTCATGGGCATCGTGATGTTCGATCCGTCCCTGCTTGCTTTAGAACAGCGCTATGATGCGGAGCTGCTCATACCGTTCCGCGATATCGGCCACCGTTTTGATTATGTGCTTGAGAGAACGCATTATGCGCACGGGCTGCTCGGAACGATACTAAAGGAAATGAAGGCGGAGTTCGAACGCAAGGAGCCGCATTTCGAGGTTGTCGTGAGAGCAAAGCTTATTCAGCTGCTGGCGTTCGTCAACCGATATTTTGCGAGAAACAATAAAAATGAATCGCAGCATGCGCGAGGAACGGAAACGATCCGTGCCGTGCTGCGCGATATCGAGAGCGATATCGCTTATCCTTGGACGTTAGGGAAGCTGGCTGAAGCGGCTCATCTCAGCCCTTCCCGGTTCAGCGCACTATTCGTGCAGGTCGTCGGCACTTCGCCGCTTGACTATTTGATTCAGCTTCGGTTGTCGCAAGCGGTGAATGTGCTGGAATCAACCGATAAGAAGATTATAGAAGTAGCTGCGGAATGCGGTTTTCGCAATTTATCCAATTTCAACCGCTTGTTTAAGCAGCATGTTGGCAAGCTGCCATCTGAGTTTAGAATTTAAAAAACAGTAAGATAGTATCAGAACATCGTTCTTTATCATTAGAAGAGCGATGTTTTTTGTTTTACAATGAAGCTATGAACAAAAAAGGAGCGTGGCCGTCATTATTTTCCTTGGAATAGACGCAGGCGGAAGCAAAACCCATGCCTTGCTCGTTGATGATAGAGGCCGGGTGCTTGGCAGGGGGCTTGGCGGGAACGGCAATCACCAGACCGCATTCGAGAAGGCAGGAACGCATATCGAAGACGCTTGCCAGCAGGCATTGCAGGAAGCCGGCATAGCGAAGGAGCAGGTAACCTACGCTTACTTCGGACTCGCCGGAGCTGACCGTGAGCCGGATTATGAGATATTGCGGCCGATGATTGCTTCACTTGGCTATGAGCACTACGCCATTGCGTGCGATACCATGATCGGTATGCGCGCGGGTACAAACAAATCCTATGGCGGCGTTATTATTAGCGGCACCGGCTTCAATGCCGCGGCGCGCAACTCGGAAGGCGAAGAGCTGCAGTACGGAGGTTTTGGCTATTTGTTCGGAGACGGGCAAGGCTCGGGCACCGATCTAGCGGTTCACGCGTTCCGCAGTGCCATCCGTGCTTGGGAAGGAAGAGAGCAGGCGACTTTGCTTAGCGAGCTTGTTCCCCAGAGGCTTGGCTACGCAACCATTCAAGAAATGTATGATGATGCGTTATATAACCACAAGCGTCCCGGATATGGCCTGGCTAAGGTCATGTTCGAAGCAGCTGCGCAGGGGGATGCGGTTGCGATCCGGATATTGCGGGAAGCCGGAAGCGAGCATGCGAATGCCGTTATTGCTTTGATTAAGCGCCTTGGCATGGAGCAGGAACGCTTCGATGTCGTGCTTACGGGCAGCGTGCTGTCGCGCGGCGGCTCTCCCCATATGGTCGATGCGATCAATGAGGCGCTGGCTTTAGCAGCACCGGATGCCAAGACCGTGCGATTGACGGTGGACCCTGTCATTGGGGCCGTTATGAGCGCGATGGACAGCAAAGGGATCATAATCGATGAGGCCGTGGATGCCGTATTGCGGAAAATAACATTTCAATAAGGGAGGCTCATTCATATGTCGAAAAAACAGTTAAAGGTCGCCGTTATTGGCGGCGGCTCCTCATATACGCCGGAAATCGTTGAAGGCTTTATCAAGAAATACGACGAGATGCCGATTCGCGAGCTGTGGCTCGTGGATATCGAGGAAGGACGCCATAAACTGGCGATAGTCGGCGAGCTTGCGAAGCGGATGGTGGAAAAAGCGGGCGTGCCGATAGAAGTGAAGCTTACTCTGGATCGCCGCGAAGCGATTGCAGGGGCTGACTTCGTCACGACGCAAATGCGCGTGGGGCTGCTTGAGGCAAGGCGGCGCGATGAGCATATCCCGATATCCCATGGGGTTATCGGACAAGAAACGACGGGTCCTGGCGGAATGTTCAAGGCGCTTCGTACGGTACCGGTCATCCTTGATATTTGCAAGGACATCGAGGAGCTGGCGCCTGACGCATGGATGCTGAACTTCACGAATCCCGCTGGAATCGTGACGGAAGCCGTTCAGAAGCATAGCAAGGTCAAAACGGTTGGCCTGTGCAACTCACCGATCAATTTTCAGAAATTTCTCGCGAAGGAATATGGCGTAAGCGAAAGCGACGTATTGCCGGAGTTTGTCGGCATTAACCATCTGCACTGGGTTACGGCAGCGTACGTGAACGGCGAGGATAAGCTCCAGGAGATGATCGGCGGCGGCAAGGATTATTCCGCTACTAACGTTACGAAATTTGACTGGGATGCGGATTTCCTTCGATCTTTAGGCGCTTTGCCAACGTATTACCTGCGTTATTTCTATATGACGGATGCGATGATTGCCGATATGAAGGAATCGTTTGCCAAAAATGGAACGCGTGCTGAAGTCGTGAGCCGCGTGGAAACCGAGCTGTTCGAGCTCTATAAGGACGTCAATCTGAATGAGAAGCCGAAGCAGCTTGAGCAGCGCGGCGGCGCATATTACTCGGAGGCAGCCGTGAATCTCATGCACTCGCTGTACACGGACAAGCGTGATATCCAAACGCTGAATGTGAGAAACGGAAGCATCATCGGCTTTTTGCCGGAGGATGCAAGCATCGAGGTCAACTGCGTCGTGGCGGCGCAGGGTCCTATTCCGCTGCCGCTTCAGCGTGTCCCAGAGCAAATCAAAGGCCTGATGCATGCCGTGAAAACGTACGAATCGCTTACGATCGAGGCTGCTATTAGCGGAGATTGGGGCCTGGCTCTGCAAGCGCTAGTGCATCATCCGCTCGTTCCGAGCGTTTCGGTTGCCAAGCTGCTGCTTGAAGAGATGCTTGAAGCGAACAAAGACTATTTGCCGAATTTTTTCAAAAACGAAACGTTGTAACGCTTTCTGCCAAGCAGAATGCGGGGAGGACGGGAGCATAGCTTCCGTCTTTTTTGGCGTTCATTTCAGTAAAAAACCTCGCCGTAATGAACGCGAAAAACATGAAATTATTTACATTGACATCTATCGCTATCAATTATATGATAACAAAGGTTCGTGAACATGATAATCATTATCAATTTATCGACAACGATTATCAATCGAAACGCATAGGCAAATGGCTTAAAAAAATAGGGGGTAAAAGAAAATGAACAAACGTTTGATGAGCTTGATGATGGTGATCGTCGTTATGCTGGTGGCGGCTGGCTGCGGGGCGAATAATGCAGCAAACAACACGGCAGCAAATAACGGTGCAGGGAACGAAGCTAGCAGCAATGCGGCCGCTACGAATGCAGCAAACACGGATGCAACTGGCCCAATCGTCGTTAAGGATGCAAAAGGCGAAGTCACGCTTGAGAAGCCAGCGCAAAAAGTTGTTGTGCTGGAGTGGACGTTCACGGAGGATATTATCGCGCTTGGCATGCAGCCAATCGGTAATGCGGACAACGAAGGTTATAAGACATGGGTAACGGGAGAAGCTCCGCTTGATGCAGGCGTAACTGACGTCGGTTTCCGGCACGAGCCGAACCTAGAGGCAATCGCTGCATTGAAGCCTGACCTGATCATTGCGAACACGGACAGCCATGAGGCGATTTACGAGCAGCTGAAAGGCATTGCGCCAACGGTCATATTCAGCCTATATCCGCTTGAAGGCAAAGGCGACCAATATTCAGAAATGATTAGCATGTTCAAATCCATTGCGGCGGCAGTCGGCAAAACGGCAGAAGGCGACAAAGTGCTTGCCGATCTGGACCAGCATTACGCAGACGCAAAAACGAAGCTGGCTGCAGCTGGCAAAGAAGGACTTAACTACGTGCTTACGCAAGCGTTCAGCTACCAAAATGCTGCAACAATGCGTCTGTTCATGGATAACTCCCTAGCTGTTCAAACGCTTGACCGCATCGGTCTTAAAAACGATTGGAAGCCGGAGCAATTCGAGCTTTACGGCTTTACTACTTCGACAGTAGAAGCACTTCCGGCCGTACAGGATACGAACCTTATCTACATCGTTCAAAAAGACGATGATATTTTCTCAGGCACGCTGAAAGACAACTCGGTTTATAACGGCCTTAACTTTGTGAAGGAAAAACGCACATATGCCCTAGACAGCACGACATGGGTATTCGGCGGTCCGATCTCCTCCAAGGTAATCGTTGACCAAGTCGTAAATACATTAACGAAATGAGCGAGCTCATGACGAACCGTAATAACGAAGCCTTACAGGGCATGATTGGGCGAATAATCATAGTATTCGGGGGCGGCCTTGCCGCCCTTTTCGTTCTGTTTATCCTTAGTCTCTGCTTTGGCGAAGCCCAAATACCGGCATCAACCGTATTTGACGGCCTTCTGCATAGACAGGATGTGATGGAGCATAACCTGCTTTGGGATATTCGGATGCCGCGTACCGTCATCGGAATTCTTGCCGGGGCTGCTTTGGCAGCGGCTGGGGCATTGCTGCAAACCATCACGAAAAACCCGCTGGCAGCTTCCGACACGCTCGGTATTAATGCCGGAGCCTACTTTATGGTCGTGCTCGGAATGGTCGCTTTTCCTGCCCTGCAGCATGAGGCTCCCTTTCTTTTGGCTGCGGTCGGCGGCTTCCTTGCGGCACTTGCAGCCTACTTCCTTGGCGGCGGCAGGGGAGCAACTCCGGTAAGGCTTGCGCTGTCGGGTATGATCGTTTCGATGGTGCTTGGCGCGTTTACGTCGGCTATTCATATTTTTAAGGAGACGGAAACGCAGTCGCTATTCCTTTGGGGCGGGGGTACGCTCATACAGCTGGATTGGAGCGGCGTTGAGTACGCTTGGCCGTTCGTGGCGATACTGCTTGCGATCTCGATATTCGCTGGGCGCCAATTCGATGCGCTCGAGCTGGATGAATCCACTGCCCGGTCTTTAGGCCAGAAAGTGGGATTAACCCGCGCTGGCGGGCTGGCTCTTGCCGTATTTATGGCGGCAATCGTGGTCAGCGTTGTAGGTCCGATCGGATTCGTCGGTCTTGTGGCTCCCCATTTGGTCCGCCTCTCTGGCATTCGCAAGCATCGCTTGCTTATTCCGGCGAGCGCGCTGTGGGGCGCGCTGCTCATAACGGCTGCGGATATACTGGCCCGCATGGTGCGCAGCAGCCTCGGCGAGATGCCCGTAGGCGCGGTCATGGCGATCATCGGTTCGCCTTGGCTCATTTGGCTCGTGCTTACCAAGATGAAGAACATTTCCGGATCGGGCTCTGGACAGTCGTCAATGAGTATCGGAGGCGCCCCGCTGCGCTTGCGGTTCGTTCCGACTGCAATCTCGATGACCGTATTGCTTGCCGTGGTTATACTCGTTAGCTTATCGCTTGGCGGAACAAGGATTCCAATCATGGAACTGCTCAGAAGCATTGTCTCGGCAGGCGATGATTCGTACTCCGTGCTTTTGAACCTGCGGCTGCCGCGGACTTTGGTTGCTGCAGGCGGCGGCATAGCGCTTGCCATTAGCGGCGTGCTCATTCAGAGCGCGGTTCGCAATCCGCTCGCGGACGCTTCCATTATTGGCGTTACCTCAGGCGCGGGGTTTGGCGCTTTGGTCGTGCTGGTCGCATGGCCTACGCTGCCAATCTTCGCGCTGCCGATTGCAGCGATCGCGGGAGGGGTTATCTCGGCAGCGTTTGTGTTTTTCCTGGCTTGGCGCAAATCGCTTAATCCGTCCGTTCTCATTCTGCTAGGCATCGCGGTATCCGCTATCGGCTCTGCCGGCATACAGGCGATGATCGTGAAGGCAAGCCTTTGGAGCAGCACGGCATTCGTATGGATAACCGGAACGACCTACGGCCGCGGTTGGAACCAATTTAACAGCATTCTTATTTTCCTGCTCATTCTCGTGCCGGCCGCTTATTATTTGGGCAAGAAATTCGATTTGCTCGCCTTTGGCGATGATAGCTCGACAGGCTTCGGCTTGCCGGTAAAAGGTACTCGCCTATGGGCGATGATCATCGGCGTATTGCTAGCCGCGGGTGCCGTGGCGAGCGTAGGAACGATCGGGTTCCTAGGGCTCATGGCGCCTCATGCGGTGCGGATGATGGTAGGCCACCACACAAGGCGCTCGATTATTCTATCGGGTCTGCTTGGCGGCTTGCTTCTTGTACTGGCAGATACCCTTGGAAGAACAGTAATGGCGCCGAAGGAGATTCCATCCGGACTCATCATTATGCTCATTGGAGCGCCATATTTTATGTTCCTCATGTATCGTTCGCTCATTAAGAAAAGATAAGCAGCAGGAAAAGGTTGCTAAAAACGAATGATGAAGATATTTATTGCCGTTAATGTTCGTAAAAGTTGTTGACAAAGTGGACATATTCTCTTTAAAATTGAAAACGGAAAACAACAACAGCATATTTTTTCGTATAATCTCAAGAATCGGCTTGAGAGTCTCTACTCGGTCACCGTAAATGATCAGGCTACGAAAATGGCGGAAAAGCTCGCGGCGGTCCAGCGGGTATACTTTTCCCCTTTTTGCAGAGCCTAGGAGAAATGCGTTTACTTGCATTTTTTTCTAGGCTTCTTTGTTTGTTCCACCACATTTTTGGGAGGTTTGTAATCAAAATGGAACGTTTCTTTCGCTTAAAGGAACACGGAACAAATGTCAGAACAGAGATTATGGCGGGGCTGACGACTTTCATGACGATGGCATACATATTGGCCGTCAATCCAATCATACTTACGCCGGCAGGCCTTGACTGGACAGCCGTATTTCTAGCTACGGCGCTTGCGGCAGGTATTTTCACCATTGCTATGGGCTTGTTCGTGAACTTTCCGGTTGCGCTTGCGCCAGGGATGGGGCTGAATGCCTATTTTGCTTCCGTTGTGATCGCATCCGCATCAACGGATACCCCGATCTCACCGGCAATGGGCCTGACGGCCGTCTTCATTTCCGGTATTATTTTTATCATTCTGACGCTGACGCAAATTCGCCAGATGCTTATAACGGCCGTTCCTGACAGCCTAAAGCATGCGATTACGGTCGGTATCGGCTTGTTCATCACCATTATCGGCTTGAAGAACAGCGGTATCATGACGATCGCCGTTTCAAGCTTCGAAGACATCAAGGCAGGCGTGTTCACGCCGGTTGGCGGCTCCGAAACCGTTATCCAGCTGGGCAGCTTCCACAATGAAACAGTCGTGCTGACGGTTATTGCGCTGCTTCTGATCGGCGTGCTGATGGTGCTTCGCGTACCGGGAGCCATTCTGTTCGGAATCCTCGGCACAACCTTGATTGCGATTCTTATCGGCCACGTTGACGTGAAAGCGGCTTTCAGCGGTCAGACATGGGTGCCTGATTTCTCCAAAATGAACTTCTGGCATTTCGACTTTGCAGGCGTGTTCGAGGTTGGACTCGTTACCGTCATCCTGACGTTTACGTTCGTCGAGATGTTCGATACGTTCGGAACGCTGGTTGGTACGGCCAACCGCGCAGGTTATATGAAGGATGCGGAAAAAGGCAAGAAACGAGTCGGCAAAGCGATGTTTGTCGATGCGATCGGCGTCAGCGGCGGCGCGGTGCTTGGTACGAGCACGGTTACGGCATTCGTAGAAAGCTCCGCAGGCATTGCGCAGGGCGGACGTACGGGCTTAACGGCGGTTACGACAGGCATTTGCTTCTTGCTTGCAATCTTCCTGTCTCCGATTGTGGCGCTCGTTCCTGGCGCGGCTACGGCAGCGGCGCTCATTATTGTTGGCGTGCTGATGATGCAATCCGTTAAGGACATTGATTTCTCGGATATGGTGTATGCGATTCCTTCGTTCCTTACGCTTGCGTTCATGCCGCTTACGTACAACATCGCGAACGGTATTTCGTTCGGTATCGTATCGTACGTGCTGCTTGCATCGGTAGCGAATGCAACCGGCAAAGGCAAGTACAAGGTTCACTGGCTTATGTGGGTGCTAGCGGTGCTTATTATCGGCCGTTACGTGTTTATGGGCGGAGAATAGTTTTATTGGCAGAGAAGCAGCGCTGGACCGGCGCTGCTTCTTTTTGCATTTTGGCCATATCGCTGAATGCATGAAGCGGGCAAAGGGCGAAGCTGGAGTTGGGAGTTAATTAAGAAAACATATGCCAAGCTGGAGTTGGGCGTCCAATTACTTAGACAAATGCTGAAGCTGGAGTTGGGAGCTAATTAAGAAGGCATATGCCAAGCTGGCGTTGCGGAACAACTAAGCAGTCATATGCCTCAAATCGGCGTCGTGAACGGATGAAGCAGCCTAATGCCCGCTGCCGCCAGATATTTGCTATAATTTGCGGTAAAGAACAAGCAGCAGCCGAAAGGAAGGTAACCTCATGAAGCGAATTGACCTGAATTGCGATATGGGAGAGGACTTTGGCGTGTACCGAAACAGCTTGGACAGCGAGCTGATGAAATATATTACCTCCGCAAACATTGCCTGCGGTTTTCATGCGGGGGACGCCGCGACGATTCGCCGCACGGTGAAGCTCGCGCTTGCGAACGGCGTAGCGATCGGCGCGCATCCGGGACTGCCTGATTTGCCCGGGTTCGGCAGGCGGGCGATGGCGATAACGCCGGCGGAAGCTTACGAGATGACGGTGTATCAGCTGGGTGCCGTTCAAGCGTTTGCGCAGTCGGAGGGCGGCGGGCTCGCGCATGTGAAGCCGCATGGCGCGCTTTATAATATGGCGGCAAAGGATAGGAAACTGGCGGATGCGATTGCAGAGGCCGTGTACAAGGTCAATCCGAGTCTCCTGCTATTCGGCTTGGCGGGCAGTTCGCTTATTCACGCAGGCAATGCGATAGGCTTGCGTACGGTGAATGAAGTATTCGCGGACCGCGCCTATGAGCCGGACGGGACGCTTGCGCCTCGCGGGATGGACGGCGCAGTCATTGCGGATGCAGCTCTCGCTGCGAAGCAAGCGATCGGTATGGTCAAGCATGGCGAGGTGCGGACGCGCCAGAGAGGCAGCATCCCCGTACAGGCGGATACGGTGTGCGTGCATGGGGATACGCCTGGTGCGCTGCAGCAAGTAAGGCAGCTTCGCGAATCGTTTGCGGCAGAAGGCATTGCAGTGATGAAGGCAGGGGATTAAAAATGGAGAAGCCGACGATCGAAAGGACTTGGTCCCTTGAACTGCTGCCGCTTGGAGACGCAGCGCTTCTTATGCGGGTAGGCAGCGCGATAAGCATAGAGACGCAGCAGCGGGTTCAGATGATCACAGCAGCGATAGAGGCCCGCCCGTTTGCGGGCTTTACGGAATGCGTGCCTTCTTTTGCCGCGGTAGCCGTTCATTATGACCCGCTGCTCGTTATGCGGAGCCGCTCTGGAGCCGAGCTGGCGCATGGAACGGTTTATGAAACGGTCAGTGCGCGTATGCAGTCGTATCTCAAGCAGGAATGGCTGAGCGAAGCAGCGCAATCGGCAAGAACCATTGAAATTCCGGTCTGCTATGGCGGAGAATACGGGCCCGATCTTGCTTTTGTGGCCAAGCATAACGGGATTACGGAGCAGGAGGTCGTGGCGATTCATACAGAAGCGGCGTATCTGGTGCATATGCTCGGCTTTGCGCCAGGCTTTCCGTATCTGGGCGGCATGTCGGAGCGGATAGCAGCCCCGAGGCGCCAAACGCCAAGAACGAGCATTCCGCAGGGAAGCGTTGGCATCGCGGGGAAGCAGACGGGCGTGTACTCGGTATCTACGCCAGGCGGCTGGCAGCTGATTGGCAGAACGCCGCTTGCCCTATTCCGGCCGCAGGAGCCGATTCCGAGCTTGCTCAGGCCAGGCGATTCCGTACGTTTCAAGCCTATAGGCAGCGAAGAATACATGTCTTACCTAGAAGGTGAACGATGAGCTTATCGATTCTTCGTCCAGGGCTCCTTACAACCGTTCAGGATCTTGGCCGGCATGGCTATCAGAAATACGGTGTTTTGACTAGCGGTGCCATGGATATGGGAGCGGCGCGCGCAGCCAACCTACTAGTCGGCAATGAGGAGCATGAAGCGGTGCTGGAGCTGACGCTCCACGGGGCAGAGCTGATTGCCGAAAAAGAGCTGCTGCTCGCCATTTGCGGCGCGGATATGTCGGTAACGGCTGACGGGGACAGCTTGCCGCTTTGGCGTCCCGTCCTCGTTCGCCCCGGCGTCGTCATAAAGTTCGGAGCGTGCCTATCGGGCTGCCGGTCCTACCTTGCTGTGGCTGGCGGGATCGATGTCCCGGTTGTTATGGGCAGCAGAAGCACTTATCTGCGCGGGGGGATCGGCGGTTACGAGGGCAGGCCGCTTAAGTCAGGCGATGTGCTGATTGCGAAGCATGCTGGATTGCTGTCGGAGCGAATGAAATCGCAGTTACGTGCCGGCATGGATGAATCCTTCGCCGCGCCTCTCTGGCATGCGAGCCATTTTGCAATAGCGGCTAGCTTGGCGGACCCTGTCATTCGCGCAATGACGGGGTCGCATTTTGAACGATTAAGTGTCGACAGCCAGGAGTCGCTCTTTCGACAAACGTACCAAATCGCGGCGCAGTCCGACCGCATGGGCTACCGGCTTGAAGGTCCGCATAAGCTAGCGCTCGCTTCGCCGCAGGAGCTACTGTCGGAGGCGGTCGCAAACGGCACCGTCCAGCTTCCTGCCGACGGCAATCCCATCGTCTTATTGCCTGATAGGCAGACGACCGGCGGTTATCCGCGCATCGCGCAGGTCGCCTCGGTGGATATTCCGGTATTTGCGCAGTTGAAGCCTGGCGATCGTTTCCGCTTTGAAGCCATTACGCAGCAGGAAGCGGAGCGTCTCTATCTGCACAGCGAGCGCGACATGCGAATGTTGAAGGCAGCGATATCGTTAAAGGTTAACGCAGCTAACTAATTCGGCAAAAATACCGTTTGCACCCACATTCGCCCTCTGCATGCAAGCTTCAGGCTTACGAGGGTGTCTATCGGTTAAGCTCCCCAGATTGATTTATGGTAGACTACTTATCAGAAGCATGGAAGATCGGAAGTTTTGGCATAAAGGGGCGAGGGCAATTGTTTGTGCAGCAGCGACAACAAATTATTATCCAAAAAATAAATGCGGATAAATCCGTTCGCGCATCGGAGCTTATGGAAACGTTCGGTGTTTCATTCGAAACGATACGACGCGATCTGGAGCATTTGGAAAATGCCGGATATTTGCAGAGGGTTCATGGCGGCGCGATTCTGAAGGAGCTGGACTACAGCACCGAAATTCCATTGCCGATTCGCGAATCCATCTACTTGACGGAGAAGACGGAATTATCGCAGCTGGCTCTGCGGTATGTAACGGAAGCGATGTCCATTGCACTTGACGTCAGCACCACGAACACGCAGATTGCAAAGGCGCTTAAGGCAAAGTTCGATAAACTGACGATCATTACGAATTCTCTTCCGATTGTGAATGAATTAATCGATATGCCGGGTTATACGCTGGTTATGATCGGCGGCGTGATCCGTCAAGAGGAGCAGAGCATCATCGGTGATCTGGCTGAGGAATTCGCATCCCGCTTCCACGCAGACCTTTTTTTTATGAGCATGAGCGGAGTTACGTTGGAAGACGGCATAACCGATAATGCGATTGGCGAGGTGCAGGTGAAAAAAATCATGCAGGCGAAAGCCAAGCGCACAATTGCCCTTGCCGACAGCAGCAAATTCGATCAGGTTTCCCTCCTTAAGGTGTGCGGCTGCGGAGAGGTTGAACGCTTCGTGACGGATTCGAAGATAGACCCGGGCATCGTCGCGAAATACAAACAGAGCGGTATTGAGATCGTTTATAAGTAGGATAGATTAAGCAGAAGGATTCAATATGCAAAAGGGGCTTCGATGTCCGTTAGATTCTTGGCGAATAGCCGAGAGTCTTTTTTTTTTGACAAATGTGTATTTTATATTAAGTTATTGTAAACATGTGTGTTTGTGTGTTATTGTGTTGGAATATAAGGGTTGGAGGAGTTGTTGCTTTATTGTTCGTTATCTCTCTTAGTCTGGTGTTGTGCTCCGGGCTGGCTCATGCCGTTTGGAACATGCTGGCGAAGCAAAGCACCGATAAAGCGGTTTTCTTATGGGTGATCTACATGCCCGCGACCCTTCTCTTGCTGCCGGTACTGATCAAAGAATTAGCCAGCCTGTCCTTGGCGCTGCCGATTTGGCTGTTAATCGGCGCGTCGCTGATGATGCAGAGCATCTATTCGCTGCTGCTTGCCTACACGTATAACGCCGGCGACTTATCGCAGGTGTATCCTGTCATGCGGGGTACGCCAACCCTGCTTATTCCGGCGTTTGGGGTTATCTTGTTTGACGAAGCCTTGCCATTATGGGGCTGGGTCGGTCTCTGTTTTATGCTGGCCGGATTCGTCATCATGCTTGGCAGATCCGCGGGCAAGGGGCAGATTGCTGTCCTTAAGCCGATGCTGCTGGCTGTAAGCGTCGGGCTATGCATCACCGCGTATACGCTTATCGACAAGGCGAATTTGCAGCATCTCTCACCGCTGGCGCTGCTGGAAGTGACGAACATCGGGTTCATGCTTGGGCTGACGCCTGCGGTTGCTCGTTCCGGCCGCCTAAGGCAGGTTATCCGTACGCATTCAAATCGGATATGGATAGGCGCAATTTTGTCGCCGGGCTCGTATTTGCTTTTTTTGCTTGCTGCGAGAAATGCCAATGTTTCAACCGTCGCTCCCATGAGGGAGGTCGGCATCGTATTCGGCACGCTGCTTGGCCTAATCGTGTTGAAGGAGTCGCAAGGAATGCGAAGAATTACGGCATCGGTCGCCGTTGTGATGGGCATCATCATGATTGCATCTTCTGGACATTGAAGCATGATGATTGCAGCCTGCGGATATTAAAGCATTGCGTTTAGCTATTTATTGGAGAGGGAGTAGGATAAAGATGGCGAACGATAAAGAGCTGCGTTTTCGCGAAGACGGCACTTTTACCATTGTCCAATTTACGGATATTCACTGGCAGGACGGAGGGGAGCCGGACCAGCAGTCGAAAGCAGCGATGGAGCTTGTGCTTGATGCCGAACAACCGGATTTCGTTATGTTTACGGGGGATGTCATTTATACGGGCAAGCATGCGGACGGCTCCTGCTCCTGCGACGATCCGAGACAAGCGTTGCGGGATGCGGTTGAAGCGGTAGAGCAGCGCAGCCTGCCATGGGGGATCGTATTCGGCAACCATGATACGGAGAACGACATTACCCGCGAGGAGCTGATGGACGAGGTGCTGAAGCATGCACATGCTTTAGCCGAGCCTGGACCGCTCGATATCCATGGTACGGGCAACTACGTGCTTCCCGTCTTCGGAGCAGATCAAGATCAAGCGGCTGCCTTGCTCTACTGCCTCGATTCCGGCGCATATTCCCGTCTGCCCAGCGTGCCTGGCTACGATTGGATTCATCATGACCAAGTGCAGTGGTACTTGGAGAAGTCCCGGGAATGGGCTGGTCGGACGCAGGACGGTGTGTTGCCCGCCATCGCCTTTTTTCATATCCCCCTCCCGGAATACCAAGAGGTATGGGACAAAGGAATATGCTACGGCGATAAAAACGAAGAGGTTTGCGCCGCACAGACGCAAGCTGGTTTCTTCTCGGCCATGCTGGCGCAAGGCGATGTGACGGCAACCTTCTGCGGGCATGACCATACGAACGATTATTGGGGCGAGCTATACGGGATCCGCCTTTATTACGGACGGGCAACCGGGTACAATACCTATGGCAAGGAAGGCTTCCGCCGCGGCGCCCGCGTTATCCGCATGACCGAGAACGAGAGCAACGTGGATTCGTGGCTGCGTTTAGCTGACGGCTCTGTCGTTCGCGATCAGCCGGAGCATCGTCCATTGATCGGTTGAGAGGCAAGCAACAGCAGACCCAGCTATCCAGCAAAAGATCCGGAAGGAAAAAAAGCTGAAGCCCGCTCAGGCTTCAGCTTTTTTTTAGAACATATGTTTAAGCACCAGCATCAGGTTAGCGGGCTTCTCCGCAAGACGGCGAGTGAAATAGGGATACCACATGCTGCCGTAAGGAACATAGCAGCGAACCCGATATCCTTCCTTGGCAAGCTGGGCCTGCTCATTCATTCGGAGGCCATAAAGCATTTGGAATTCAAATGCGTTTTTTGGAATCCGGCGCGAGCGCGCGTAAGCTTTCGTCCAGCTGATGATTTCATCGTCATGCGAGGCAATGGCGGTGTAGGCGCGTCTGTCCAAATGCTGCTTGATCATGCTTTTGAAGCTATCCATGACTTCGGCTTTGGTCTGAAAAGCAACATCTGCGCTCTCTTTGTAGGCGCCTTTGACAAGGCGAAGGCTAATTCGCGCTTGCAGCAATTCCCTGACGTCCTTCTCCGTTCGGAACAAATAAGCCTGCAGCACCGTTCCCACATTCGTAAGCCCCTCGGCATGAAGCCGCTTGACGATATCGATGGTGGGCTGGGTATACGGCGTGTTCTCCATGTCGATGCGAACAAAGTTGCGATGGCGCCGCGCATGCTTCACGACTTCCCGGATGTTGGCGTAACAGGCGGCTTGATCGAGCGCGAGTCCCATTTGAGTCGGCTTCAACGATACGTTGGAGCTTGCCTTCCGTTCAGCAATGCCCTCGATGAGCGTCAAATATTGCGTTTTATAGGCTTCCGCCTCGCTAATATCACGTATGCCTTCCCCAAGATGGTCAAGCGTTGCCATAATACCGAGCTCGCCTAGCTTCTCAATCTCATCCAAAGCTTCGCTTAAGATTTCTCCTGCAATAAACCGGCCAGCAAGCTTCTTTCCGAAGCTGGTAGCAGAAAGCTTCTCTACTAGAGGCATGCCCGTAACCGTCAATAATGATTTGCGATACCATGTCGATCCGATACCCATCCGTGCTGCTCCTTTCCGAAAAACGTTAGTAGGAGTCTGAATCGGGAAGCTCGGTATTAGTATATTCAGAAATCATCATCAAAGCGCCAGGCTAGCCTAATTATTTGAAAAACAGAAAATGCGTCGGCAGCTTGCGAAGCTGTCCGTCCGATGGCTTGTTGATGACGCGGCCGTTAAAAATAAGCGAGGAAGAGCCGCCGCCGTCCAAGTTGTAGCCGTCCACGGCTCCATAGCGCTGCAGCAGCAGCTGCATTTCGCTAAGCGTGGCGCCCGAGCTTCCTGCTCCGTTGTAGCCGTCGGCTACGATAAACAGCAGTTGATCGTCCTTATAATTGGCTACCACGGTCCGCGGCGCACGCTTCGGGCTCGTTTGCCATTTCGCGGGAATCGTCTGCGGAGCACCGTTCCGCATCAGGACGGGCACAAAGGATGCCCCGAATCTTGGGTTCTTGGAATCGAGCTGCTCCTTGCTTGCGAACTTCCCGCCGATCAGCTCATTCTGGTCATTAAGGCCGACGAAAAACAAATCCGCATGAGGCGGCTCGAAGCCGGTCGCATAGCTTCCGTCTACAATGGTTGTGCTCAGCGGATAACGTTTGCCGCGTCCGTCCGCGAATCCGCCGGCATTCACGCCGGCGATGGCACCATGCCGGTTGACGGCAGCAAGCGTGGATTCCGCTTTTCCAAGCTCGTCGCCGCCGAGCGTCATGGTCATTGCATCCTTGCTTTTCAGCTTTACCTTCAATGCGTAAGCCGTGAAGTTTTCGGCTTTTATGTAGAAGAGCTGTGCCCTCAGCTTCTCGGATTCGACCGTTGCAGCGGCGCTGCCAAGTCGCCTTGTCACGTTGCGGTCGTAAATCTCAAGCGGCCTCATGGCCTGAGAAGAAGCGACAGATGCGATTTGTGCCATGTCGGCATTCGTCTGCTTGTACAGCTTGAGCTGCCTTTGGATCGATTCCCTCGTTTGGGAGGCGGTCTGCTGAGCGAGATCCAAGCCTGCTGCAGCATGGGTAATATCGGCTCCGGACAGCCTTGTTTGCTCCGTGACGGGCTTTGGAAATGCGTCCGTAGACAGCTGGATGACGATATCGGATAAGAGCAGCCAGATCATTATGCCGAGGAATGGAGCGCATGCAAGCAGGGCGGTCCGGTTCAAAGCTTTGACGGTCATATTCATTTGAGCACGTCCAAGCTTTTCTTCAGCTCGTCCAGCTGCTTTTTAACCTCGTTCAGCTGCGTGTACAGCTTGTTGCTGTTGTCCGTCTTTGAGGCTGCATTATCCTTCGTGAAGGTAAGCAGCTCGTTCAGCGCATCGACCTTCGCTTTCAGCTCGCCGAGGTCAGCCGTATAATCGGTTTCGAGCTGCAGCATGCGAGCTTCGTAGGTTTGCTGCATGGCGGCAATCTGACTGGCCGTTTGCCGTTCGAGATCGGCTGAAAGCGTCTGTTGAATGCGCTCGGTATACCATTTCGCCCCTAATATGCCGGAGCATATAATAATGACCCATACGCAAACGAAGAGGAAAAACGTACGGTTTCCTCTTTTTCGGCGTGTCTTTTTGTCGGTTTGGCTGGCAGTGCGTTGTTCCAAAATCAAATCACTCATTCTATTCATTCACCTCTCTTGGTAGTCACTTGCACGAAAGATCGGATGAACGAACTGCAAGCTCGGGGGTACATTCTTTTAGACAGCAATTGCCGCCAAATAGTTGCGAATGTCATCTTATTGTAACAAAGAGAAACGAAGCTGTCCCCTTAAAGGAGTGGAAAATAAATGTAAATTTCAATATTCAGCGGAACATTCTTGCCACTATGCGCGTCTAACCGTAAGGGATGCAGCAGTCGACGCTGTAAATTTGGAAGGAGAACAGGATGAGCAACTTGAATTGGATGAAACGAATGGCCAAGCGGATTGTAGTAGCCAGCTTGCTGGTGTCGCTTGTAGGGACAGGATTTGGTGCGAAGGAAGAGGCGCAAGCTGCGGAACGCCAGCCGATCAAAGTGGTGTTCGTACACGGCTCGAAGCAGATGAGCGTGAACGGCAAGACGCAGCAAATGGCAGCGCCGCTGCCGGTAGTAAAAGGAGTCACGATGATTCCAGTCCGTACGATTGCCACCTCAGTAGGAGCAAGCGTATATAACGATAGCAAGGGAACTCATATCGATACTTATTTCAACAAAGTCACTTTAAATAACAAAATGCGCGGCGCGGTCCGCAACGGCAGCTATGTGCTGCTGCCTGCCGCTGCTATGCAAATTAACGGCACGATGCACGTTCCTTTGTCCGCGGTGAAGCTGCTCTGGAATGCGAGCTATGTATTTAATGCGCAGCTCAAACAAATTAGCATTACGATCCAGCCGGAGCCCAATGTCGCGCCTGTAGCGAAGTTCAATGCGCCGCTTGAAGTAAAACTGGGCGAAAACATTGAGTACGAGGATCTTAGCTACGATCCGGACGGCAAAATCATCAAAACGAATTGGACAGGTCGCAAAAGCACGTATTTCGAGCCTGGGGTATACAGCGTAACATTAAGCGTCTACGATAATGAAGGCCTCGGCAGCGAGACCGTATCGCAGGATATTTACGTATCCGATGAGGTGATGTACACGCCTTATGAATATTACATGCGCTACGGTAATCCCGGAGACAAATTCGTCCTTGACGGGAAGCTGATGAATACGTTCAAAGAAGTGGACACGTTTGAATCCAAGAGCGGCCGGACTTTATACATGTCCAATGCCCCTGAGCGTTTCTTTGGTGAAGGATTGCTTTACGAGGATACGCTGGCCGATCCGAGCCGGTTGTTCCTTCATCATCGGAACGGCTCCGCAGAGCGGTTGAAGCTTGCGGTTGTCGTCACGAACAAAGGGACAGAGAGCGTTAAGCTGACTGTCGGCAATCGCGGCCTGGCTGGACCAAGCGTCAGCGCGCTGCAGTTCGGTTCCGCAGCCGTAAGCAGATATTTCGCGGTATCGCAGCCGCGCGAGATGATTATTGAGCCAGGCATGTCGATCAACCTCATGCCGGAGATGGAGAAAATCATCATGAATCCGGATGAAGGCTTCTCCGGTCTCATCGACGTCGACATGGATGGCGAATTAACTTTTTCGACAATGGCATTGCAGGAATACACCGACCCCGTTAGCGCGGTATTCATGCTTCCAGAGCTTGAGAAGGTTGGTAATCGAGGCAAGTTCTTCGATACGGATCAATACATTGAAGTGAATGAAAAGGTCGGCGTTACCGAAAGCAAGCTTCGCCTAGGCCAACGCGGTCCGGCGATGGCAGGCGTGGATGCGCTGACTGGCGGCATGACGATCAATGGCGGCGAGTACGGTGCCGTAACGACGATTAAGCTCAAGAATGTCGCGTATGGAACAAGAATCATTCTGAATCCGCGTGCCGGCGTCTTCCAAGGCGCGGTTACGGTGAACGGGAAAGTCGTATCTGTCCCGTCCGGCGGGCATGTGAAGGTAGGCGAGGGTGCGCTCCTGTATACGCAGCTGAAGCCTGAGGGAGCCGCAGGACAACAGAAGGCACCAGAGGTAACGATTCAATATACATCGCCAGGAGCAAGCTCCTTGCCGGTATTATTCGTATTTCTTCCAGCATCTGATTTCGCTAATTAACGAGTTGGGCTGTCTCCAAGGGGGTATGAACCTTGCGGAGCAGCCCTTTTTTGTTGTTCGCCTGCCTTGTCATGTATAATAGAGGGAGATTCGTCATCAATTGAACCATTTAGGAGGATGATCAGCATGGATCAACCAATTACAAATAACGGCGCAAGCCAAACCGAAGCGAAAGCCATGTTTGCCGGAGGCTGCTTCTGGTGCATGGTATCTCCCTTCGAGGAAATGCCGGGCATTATCTCGGTCGTATCCGGCTATACGGGTGGCCATACCGTCAACCCTACCTATCAGGAGGTTTGCTCGGAGACGACCGGACATGCGGAAGCGGTACAAATTACGTACGATCCGCAGGTTTTCCCATATGAGAAGCTTCTTAACATCTTCTGGATGCAAATCGATCCGACGGATGCAGGCGGCCAGTTCCATGACCGCGGCGAATCTTACCGGACGGGTATTTATTATTATGACGAGAAGCAGCGCGAGCTGGCGGAGGCTTCCAAGCAGGAGCTGGCCGCAAGCGGCCGGTTCGATCGTCCAATCGTGACCGAGATCGAGCCAGCGCAAGCCTTTTATCCGGCAGAGGACTATCATCAGGGCTATCATAAGACGAATCCGTACCGCTACAAAATGTACCGAAAAGGTTCAGGGCGCGACGCGTTTATCTCGCAGAACTGGACGGTGAAGAAGGATAAGGACGAGCTGAAGCAGCGCCTGACTCCGATTCAATACGAAGTGACGCAGAACAGCGGGACAGAACGCCCGTTCACGGGCGAATACTGGGATCACACCGAGGACGGCATCTACGTGGATATCGTCTCGGGAGAGCCGCTCTTCAGCTCTCGCGATAAATACGACGCTGGCTGCGGCTGGCCAAGCTTCACGAAGCCGCTGCAATCTTCCGCGGTAGCCGAGCATACCGATACGTCGCATTATATGGTTAGGGTTGAGGTTCGCAGCAAAGAGGGAGATTCTCACCTTGGCCACGTATTCGATGACGGACCGCAGCCAACCGGGCTCCGCTACTGCATTAATTCCGCGTCGCTGCGTTTTGTCGGCAAAGACCGGCTGGAGCAAGAGGGCTACGGCGAGTACCGCTATTTGTTTGAGTAATCCGAACGCAATTACCTCAATAAACGGACGGAGGCGTTAATTCATATGAACATGGAAGAAGCGATTCGCACGCGCAGAACCATCGGAAGAGTGAAGAAGGATCCGGTTGACCGCGCTTTGATCGAAAAGCTGCTGGATGCGGCTGTATGGGCGCCGAGCCATCATAATACGCAGCCTTGGTCCTTTATCGTCATGACGGGGGAAGGGCGGGGCCGTCTGGCAGAGGGCTACGCACGCGTGTCTGCGGCAGCGGTTCCGGAACTTAGCGGACAGGAGCTTGAGGATAGGCTGGCAAAGGAGCGGACCAAAGCTTACCGTGCGCCTGTTATCATCGCAGCCGTCTGCTCGCCTTCCGACGACCCGCGTGCCGTGCTTGAAGAGGAGCTGGCGGCAACGCAAGCTGCCGTACAGAATCTGCTGCTGGCTGCGCACGCGAACGGCTTGGGAGCGATATGGCGCTCTGGCGATCCGATGTACCATCCCTTGATGAGAGATACGTTTGGTCTAGCGGTTCAAGATCAGATTGTCGGCTTCATTTACTTGGGCTATCCAGATATGACTCCGCCTGAGCCGCAGCGTGTGCCAGCTACCGCGAAGACGGTTTGGCTAGTCTAAAATATGTAGTTGAAAAAGAACCTTCAGCTCCGCTTACAGCGGTGCCGAAGGTTCTTTTTGGCATTGTATGGGATTAGCCGATGTTGGCTAATCCTTGTGGGATAGATTCATTCGTGACAATTCTCAACACGCTACACAAGCTTCTTGATGGTAAAATTCGCTTGAAGCACATACCAATTTTGCGGAAACGGAACGCCAAGGACCCAGTAGCTGACGCCGCGCAGGTTATAGGCTTTTACGAGGTTGAACTTCGCCTGCACGCTGCGTGCGTCCTCATACCACACAACATGCTCTCGCCCTTCCTTGTCATAATAATGATAATAGGGCGATTGCCCTTCATCGTCGTATCGAATGTCGGCGCCGTATTGGTTAGCCCGGCTAACAGCCGCCTGCGGACTCACGGTAGGCGCCCACTTCCCCCCTTGCACGTATGGCAGCGTCCAGTCATAGCCGTACAGGGGCATGCCCATGACGATTTTTTGCGGGGGTATGACGCTCAGCGCATAAGTTACCACCTTATTCACTTCGTTCAGCGGCGCAACCGCCCGCGGAGGACCGCCGGACCAGCCCCACTCGTAAGTCATCAGAATAACGAAATCCAGGATGCGGCCCATAGCCTCGTAATCGTGGGCTTCGTATAGCGTACCGGTCTGAGCGGCACTTGTCTTGGGAGCGAGGCAAGCGGACACGAGCAGGTTCTGCGGATGGAGGCTGTCCACCAGCTTTTGCAGGAAAGCGTTGTAAAGCTCGCGGTCAGCCGGAGGGACATATTCGAAATCGACGTTAAGCGCCAGGTAGCCCTTCTGCTTCATTGTGGCAAGGATGCTCTCGATAACCGACTGCTGAAGCGGAGGGTTTCTCAATATGGCATGAGCAATGTCAGGGCTGAAGGTACCGTTCTCGAAATTGGTGATGACCATCATGGGAGCCGTTCGCGTTTTGTAAGCGGCGTTGATAATCGCGGAGTCATCGAGCGGCGTAATGGAGCCGTCCGCCTGCAGCCGATAGCTGAACGGGCTCAGATAGGTTAAGTAAGGACCGATTTCCTCGACGAGGGCAACGCCGGCAGCACCGAATTTTTCCGTATACGCATTGACCTCGATGCTCGGCTTTGCGGCTTGCGGAATGACAAGAACCTGGCCGGGATAAATGAGCGCTGGATTGCTAATGTTGTTGACGGCCGCTAGCTCCTGCAGCGAAACTCCGTACCGCCGGGCAATCAGCCACAGCGTTTCATTGACGAGTACCTTATGAACGGCCGCATCGGTCGGAATAATGACTGACTGCCCGATGACCAGTGGATCGGCAGCGTTTATTCCATTGGCATCCGCAATTTCTTCAACCGAAACATCGAATTGCTGTGCGAGCTTGTAGAGCGTATCGCCTTTTTGCACGACATGGATTTGCACCGTGGCTAGGCCTCCTCTATTTATTTTCTAAGCATCTCTTATATCTGTATTCGGCGAATTGGGTTCTTAGTCGGCAAAAGCATTTGTGAAAACGGACGTTTAGGCGGAAGCTTTGCCGCTTATAGGGAATAATAAGGGGATCAGCAAGAGATGGCTGCCAGGGATTAGCCATATTTCCGCAGAAGGGAACAATGAGGAGGAGGGTATCAAGCTTGCGGGATACCTGAGATGAGGCGATCCTCCTATAATTGGGTATTCCGCTCTGAATTATGAAGCGTTTTATTCAAAAAAACGAACCTTTATAAAACATTGTCTTTTAATGTTCGTATTTCATTGACAGTGTTAGGGGGATTAGATAAACTAGAATAGGTTTGAGGCGGAGCACTCCGCCGGAATTGAAATTCGTACTTTATTCATTTACATTAATCTCGTATATATTTGGGATAAGGCCTGAATGTTTCTACCCGGAAACCTTAATTTTCGGACTACGAGCAAGATGAGACGATAAGCGGTGCCGAAGCAGCTTTGGGACCGCCATACAGCAAGCTCGCAGCAAGCAGATGCCCGATTATTTGGACATAGGTTGCCTCTCTTACGGGGCAGCCTACTGCTGTCTCTATGGCAATGCCCAGCAGCTTGGATCGTCATCATTAAAGTGAAGCATGATTGATCGCGGGTTCGCTCGAATGCCGGTCGTTCCTTACGCTTCCGCTCAAGTCCTGCGGCACTCCCATTAAAATGGTTGCTGACGGGCTATTTCTGTTTTTGAAATATTAGGAAAGTATATCCATAGGCTGTACATTCTCTATATTTCCCGGAATGAAACGCGCCGTGCAGCCAAAAGACGGCGATGGCCGTTTCTTCTTACAGCTTTGAGTATTAGAAGCTTTATGAAATATAATCCTATTAATGAAAGTGGGTTTGATCGCATGTCTGCGAAGGTGGGCGTCATCATGGGCAGCAAATCGGATTGGGACACAATGAAGTTAGCCTGCGACGTTCTGGAGGAATTGCAAATTCCTTATGAGAAAAAGGTCGTTTCGGCGCATCGTACGCCGGATTTGATGTTTGAATACGCGGAAACTGCGGTAGAGCGCGGGCTTAAGGTGATTATTGCCGGAGCCGGTGGAGCTGCGCATTTGCCCGGCATGGTCGCTGCAAAGACGATTTTGCCGGTTATTGGCGTTCCCGTTAAGTCTTCGAACTTGAGCGGGCTGGATTCCTTGCTCTCTATCGTACAAATGCCGGGCGGCATTCCGGTTGCTACAGTAGCGATAGGCAATGCGGGCGGCACGAATGCCGGCCTTCTGGCGGCGCAGATGCTCGGGGCGTTCGATCCTGAGGTGCAAGCACGCGTTATGGCGCGTCGCGAGCGCGTGAAGCAGGAAGTGCTTGAAAGCAGTGAGACGCTATGAGCAGCGCGGACAAGCAGCACGTGAAGACGCTGCTGCCGGGAAGCACGATCGGGATTCTGGGCGGCGGCCAGCTTGGCCGGATGATGGCGAACGCGGGCAGCGCGATGGGCTACAGATTCATCGCGCTCGATCCCGTTCTGGACAGTCCGGCAGGCCAAGTCTCCGAGCAGATCGTTGCGGCTTATGATGATCGCGAAGCGGCAAGAGAGCTTGCGAAGCGTTCAGACGTTATTACGTACGAATTCGAGAATGTCGATGCCGAAGTAGCGAAGATGCTGATGGATGAATCGTATGTGCCTCAAGGAAGCGAGCTGCTTTATACGACGCAGCATCGTCTTCGGGAGAAGCGCGCGATCGAAGCAGCAGGCGTCAAGGTGGCTCCATACCGCGAGATTAGCAGCGTGGACGAGCTCCGTGAGGGAGTCCGGGCTTTCGGAACGCCTTGCGTTTTGAAGACGGCTATGGGCGGTTACGACGGTAAAGGTCAATGGGTCATTCGCGGCATGGATGAGATTGATGAAGCGTATGAGACGCTTGCCCGCGCTAAGGTCCAGCTCGTGCTGGAGCAATTCATCCGCTTCGACAAGGAAATTTCGGTTATAGCGGCGAGAAGTCCGCAGGGAGAGATCAAAACCTTTCCGGCAGCGGAGAACATACACGTCGATAATATATTGCATTTGTCTATCGTTCCCGCAAGAATCAGCGAGGAGCTGCAGCGCGAGGCGGAGCAGCTGGCAACCCGCATAGCGGAAGGCCTCGGCGCAGTCGGGCTTATCGCAGTCGAGCTGTTTGTGACGGCTGACGGGGAGCTGTTCGTGAATGAGCTTGCCCCAAGGCCGCATAACAGCGGGCATTACACGATGGAAGCTTGCCGGACATCACAATTCGAGCAGCATGTACGCGCTGTTTGCAACCTGCCGCTTGGGGATACGACGCTCATGAGCCCGGTGGTGATGGTCAATGTGCTCGGGCAGCATGTCGAGCCGCTGCTTGCGCTTACGGCTCGCCGCGATGAGTCGGCCGAGCGGTTGAAGGTAGCGCCTAAGGTGCACTTGTACGGGAAGAAAGACGCGGTTGTGAAACGCAAAATGGGACATGTCAACGTGCTGGCCGATAATATTGACGCTGCACTTAGCTGGATTGAAGCTACAACTATTTGGAAGGTGTGAATCATTCATGTTAGAGCGTTACAGCAGACCGGAAATGAGAGCGATTTGGACAGAAGAAAACAAATTTAGAGCATGGCTGGAGGTTGAGCTTTGCGCATGCGAGGCTTGGTCCGAGCTAGGCGTTATTCCGAAGGAAGACGTTGTCGCGCTCCGCGCGTCCGCTGACTTCGACATTGATCGCATTTACGAAATCGAGCAGGACACTCGCCATGACGTCATCGCGTTTACGCGCGCGGTATCCGAGAAAGCAGGTCCGGAAGGCAAATGGGTTCACTACGGCCTGACTTCCACAGACGTTGTCGATACGGCTATCGGTTACCTTCTGCTGCAAGCCAATGCGATTCTCGTGAAAGATACTGAGCGTTTCATTGAAATTCTGAAAGACAAAGCACTTCAATATAAAGATACGCCGATGATGGGCCGCACGCATGGCGTTCATGCGCAGCCAACAACTTTCGGTCTCAAAATGGCATTATGGTACGAGGAAATGAAACGCAATCTGGAGCGTTTCCACCATGCGGCTAACAACGTGCAGTTCGGCAAAATGTCCGGCGCCGTCGGCACGTTCGCTGACATCGATCCTTTCGTGGAAGAGTTCGTCTGCAACAAGCTTGGCATTACGGCTGCTCCAATCTCGACTCAAACCTTGCAGCGTGACCGTCATGCTGAATACATGGCAACACTTGCGCTGGTCGCTTCGTCGCTCGATAAATTCGCAACCGAGATTCGCGCTTTGCAGAAGAGCGAATTCCGCGAAGTCGAAGAGCCGTTCGCAAAGGGTCAAAAGGGTTCATCCGCAATGCCTCACAAACGCAACCCGATCGGCTGCGAGAACATCTCCGGCTTGTCTCGCGTCATTCGCGGGCATATGGTTACGGCTTACGAGAACATCGCGCTTTGGCATGAACGCGATATTAGCCATTCTTCGGTTGAACGGATTATTTTGCCGGATGCGACGATGCTGCTGAACTACATGCTGAACCGCCTTGGCAACATCATCAACAACCTGCAGGTCTTCCCGGAGAACATGAAGCGCAACATGCAAGCAACGTACGGCGTGCCTTTCTCGGGCCGCGTGTTGACGAAGCTGATCGACAAAGGCTTCAGCCGCGAGAAAGCATATGATACGGTACAGCCGCGCGCGATGCAAGCATGGGAAACACAACGCCAGTTCCGCGATATTATCGGCGAGACCG
The DNA here is from genome assembly GCF_056269165.1 of Paenibacillus sp. J22R232. NCBI lineage: Bacteria > Bacillati > Bacillota > Bacilli > Caryophanales > Paenibacillaceae > Paenibacillus > Paenibacillus sp. J22R232. The sequence goes on from NZ_JBWDNK010000012.1 coordinate 140,059, forward strand.
AGGAAATTACAAGCGTGCTGTCCACGGAAGAGATCGACGATTGCTTCAACCCGGCTTGGCATTTGAAGCATGTGGATACGATTTTCACGCGTTTGGGATTGATCTAAAGGGAGGCTGGCCTGATGAGCGCAACATCGCAAGCATTATCGACGGCTGTCGATTATATAAAAGCTCCGCTTATTTACAAAGGCAAGGTTCGCGAGCTTTACAATCTCGGTGAGCATTTCCTAATCGTCGTAACGGACCGCATTTCGGCCTTCGATTACGTGCTCGACCCGGCCGTTCCGGACAAAGGCAATGTGCTTAACCGCCTATCGGCGTATTGGTTCGAGCAAACGGCTGATATCCAAGTGAACCATGTCGTTCATACCGACGTGGAGAAGCTTGGGGCACTCGTTACGGAACCTGAGCTGCTCAAAAACCGTATAATGGTTACCCGCAAAGCGGAACGCATCGATATCGAGTGCGTCGTGCGCGGCTACATCACGGGCGGGGGCTGGAGACAGTATCAGCAAACGTCTGCAATTAATGGTATAGCCCTTACTGAGGGGCTTCGCAAAAACGAACGTTTCCCGGCGCCGATCTTTACGCCGGCGGCGAAAAACGACGTTGGCCATGACGAGGACATTCCGTTCGAGAAGATGGCCGAAATGGTCGGTTCCGAGCTTGCAGAAGAGCTTCGCGACCGCAGTATCAAGCTGTACGAGTTCGCTCACGGCTACTGCGCCGAGCATGGCATCATCCTCGCGGATTGCAAGTTCGAATTCGGGCTGATCGACGGTAAAGTCGTGCTGATCGACGAAATCTTCACGCCGGATTCCTCGCGCTTCTGGGCGGAAGGCAATTATTCGCTCGACATCGAGATCGACAGCATGGACAAAGAGCCGGTGCGCACGTACCTGCTCGGCTCCGATTGGGACCGCGACAGCAAGCCGGCACCGTTGCCGGACGAGGTCGTAGCGGAAACAACAGCTCGCTACCGCGACATTTACCGCCGTTTGACTGGCGTGGAGCTATAGGACGTTTTGGGTTAAACTAACGATAATTATGTTCGTTACCGCACAACCTTCTGCCTGCAGCGGTTTGCAGCGCATATCACAACGTCGGGCGCAAGCGACGACGCTGACATAGGGGCGCGGAAGCGCATGCCTTTAGGCAGGCAGCCAGCGAGAGCGCTGCTGCACCCCATACAAAGGCAGCCTGAGCGTAAGCGCAGGGCTGCACCAATCAATAGTGGCCAGCGACAGCGCGGCCACCACCATTGCTTCACCGACCACACTCGCAAAGGTTTTTAGATTAAAATGTGGGAGCTCGGAGAGCGGGAAGTTGTTGCCGGAGAGCGACAGCGATCGCTTTTTGAAGACCGGGAAATAACCGTTAAGCGGTGCAATCAGATTTCCCGGCTTCAATAGCGGCGTAGGCAATAACTCCCGCGCCCGAGCGGCCATCACATTTTGTCGAATAAACCTGCCGCGAAAAAAACCCACATTTTCAGGAGGCTATTATGAAGGCAACCGTCTACGTCACCATCAAGCAAAACGTTTTGGATCCACAAGGAACCGCTGTACAAGGCGCGCTTCACACACTGGGCTTCTCCGAAGTCGAAAAAGTACGCATCGGCAAATATTTGGAGCTTGAGCTAGATACGACTGACCGCGCTGAAGCGGAAGTACGCATCAAAGCGATGTGCGAAAAGCTGTTCGCGAACACGGTTGTAGAAGATTTCCGTTTTGAACTGGAGGGTTAAGACGATGAAGTTTGCGGTACTCGTATTTCCTGGCTCCAACTGTGACATCGATTGCTACAAAGCCGTCGAAGACACCATCGGCCAGTCGGTTGACTATGTATGGCATACAGCTACGGACTTGTCCGCGTATGATGCAATTCTAGTGCCGGGCGGCTTCTCCTACGGCGACTACCTGCGCTGCGGCGCGATCGCGCAATTCGCTGCTGTCATGGGCGAAGTGCAAAAAGCGGCCGAAGCAGGCAAGTTTATTTTGGGCATTTGCAACGGGTTCCAAATTTTGACGGAAGCAGGCCTTCTGCCAGGCGCCTTGATCCGCAACAACGGACTGAAATTCCGCTGCCATCAAGCACCTCTTGAAGTGGTAAACAGCAGCACGGCATTCACGAACCAATACTCGCAAGGCGAGATTATTAATATTCCGATCGCCCACGGCGAAGGCAACTACTATTGCGACGACGCAACGCTTGCCGAGCTCAAAGCGAACGACCAAATCGTGTTCCGCTACGCAGGCGACACGAACCCGAACGGTTCCGTTGAGAACATCGCGGGAATCAGCAACAAAGCAGGAAACGTAGTAGGAATGATGCCTCACCCGGAGCGTGCGATTGATCAATTGCTCGGCTCGGAAGACGGCAAACGGATGTTTACATCGATTTTGAATGCATGGAGGGAACAACATGGCGCAGCAGTTAACAGCTAAGGAACCGACAGCGGAGCAAATTGCCGAGCAAAAGATTTACAGCCAGTTTGGCGTATCCGATTATGAGTTCGAGCTGATTTGCGGCTTTCTGGGCCGTCAGCCCAACTACACGGAGATTGGCGTATTCAGCGTCATGTGGTCAGAGCATTGCTCTTACAAAAACTCCAAGCCGATTCTCAAAAAGTTCCCGATCACGGGACCTCGCGTACTGATGGGACCGGGCGAAGGCGCGGGCATCGTCGACATCGGCGACAACCAAGCGGTCGTATTCAAAATCGAATCGCATAACCATCCATCTGCCGTTGAGCCTTACCAAGGCGCTGCGACAGGCGTTGGCGGCATTATCCGCGACATTTTTTCCATGGGAGCTCGTCCAATCGCATTGCTGAACAGCTTGCGCTTCGGACGCCTAGAGAATGAGCGCGTTAAATATTTGTTCGAGCATGTCGTTAGCGGCATTGCAGGCTACGGCAACTGTATCGGGATTCCGACGGTTGCGGGCGAAGTGATGTTCGACGAGAGCTACGAGGGCAATCCGCTCGTTAACGCAATGTGCGTTGGCCTAATCGATCATGATAAAATCCAGCGCGGCGTGGCTAAAGGGGTAGGCAACCCGGTGTTCTACGTAGGTCCTGCTACTGGCCGCGACGGCATCCACGGTGCTACGTTCGCATCGGTCGAGCTGTCCGAAGAGTCCGAAGAGAAGCGTACGGCGGTACAAGTCGGCGATCCGTTCATGGAGAAGCTGGTTATGGAAGCTACGCTTGAGCTGATCGATTCCGGCATCGTGCTCGGCATTCAAGATATGGGAGCAGCAGGTCTGACTTGCTCCAGCGCAGAGATGGCTTCCAAAGCGGGTAACGGCCTTGAGCTTTACCTTGACGAGGTTCCTCAGCGCGAAACAGGCATGACGCCTTATGAAATGATGCTTTCCGAGTCGCAGGAGCGTATGCTTTTCGTCGTAGAGCCTCAGCATGAAGCGCAAGCGAAAGAAATTTTCGAACGTTGGGGCATTATTTGCGCCAAAGTAGGTAAAGTAACGGATGACGGACGTCTTCGTTTGTTCCACCAAGGCCAAGAGGTTGCCGATATGCCGGTTAAAGCGCTCGTTGACGAGTGCCCTGTATACGACAAGCCTTCAAAAGAGCCAGCTTACTACAGCGAAAATGCTGCGGTAGACACTTCGGCTTACGAAGAAGTAACCGACCTTACCGGCGCGCTGGAGAAGGTTCTTGCTTCCCCAACCGTTGCGAGCAAAGAGTGGGTTTACAATCAATATGACTACATGGTTCGCACGTCGACAGCCGTTCAACCGGGCTCCGATGCGGCAGTTGTGACGATTCGCGGTACGCGCAAGGCGCTTGCGATGACGACAGACTGCAACGGACGTTACGTATATCTGGATCCAGAAGTCGGCGGACGCATTGCCGTTGCCGAAGCAGCCCGCAACATCGTTTGCTCGGGCGCTGAGCCGCTTGCCGTTACGGATAACCTGAACTTCGGCAACCCGGAGAAGCCGGAAGTATTCTGGCAGCTTGAGAAATCGGCTGACGGCATGTCCGAGGCTTGCGTTATCTTGAACACGCCGGTCATCGGCGGCAACGTGAGCTTGTACAACGAGAACGCCAAGGGAGCGATCTTCCCGACGCCGGTAATCGGCATGGTCGGCCTCGTGCATGACATTGACCACATTACGACGCAAGGCTTCAAAGCAGAAGGCGACGTCATTATTCTCGTAGGCGAGACGAAAGCGGAGCTTGGCGGAAGCGAGCTGCAATACGTCCTGCAAGGCGGAGCCGCTGGCCGTCCTCCAGAAATCGATCTGGCAACGGAGAAAAAAGTTTTGGATGCCGTGCTTGGCGCGATCCAAGGCGGTCTAGTCGCTTCGGCTCATGACTTGTCCGAAGGCGGAATCGCCGTAGCTGTAGCGGAATCTTGCATCAGCGGCCGCCTTGGCGCGGAAGTCGCTTTGGCATCCGAGCTGCGCGCGGATCACCTGTTGTTCAGCGAATCGCAATCCCGTATCCTTCTTTCGGCTAAGCCGGAGAACGCTGCGGCATTGCAAGCGAAGCTAACGGAGCAAGGCGTTGTTCACACTCAAATCGGTACAGTTAAAGGCAGCAGCCTGACCATAAGCGTAAACGGAAAAGCCGGCATTCAGGCGCCGGTAACACAACTGGAGAAGGTCTGGAAGGATGCGATTCCATGTCTGATGAGCAAATAAGACAGGAGCCTTTGTTATGGACGGGCGACCATTATAACGAAGGCATTGGCCGTGACGATATTTTTGACAAATTGCGTGAAGAATGTGGCGTCTTCGGGGTATTTAATCTCCCTGAAGCGTCCAACCTATCCTATTACGGGCTCCATGCGCTTCAGCACCGCGGCGAGGAAAGCGCGGGAATCTGTACCGTTGATACGAAAAACGGCAACAAGTTCGCTTATCACCGCGGCATGGGTCTTGTTAAAGAAGTATTCAACAAGGACAATTTGGATATTCTTGCAGGCGACCGCTCCATCGGCCATGTCCGTTACTCGACTGCGGGAGAGAGCAAGCTTGCCAATGCGCAGCCGCTTATATTCCGTTACCGTGACGGCGACCTAGCGGTTGCGACGAACGGCAATATCGTGAATGCGCCGGAAATTCGCAAAGAACTGGAGATGTCGGGTTCGATATTCCAAACGTCGAGCGACACGGAAGTCATTGCCCATCTCATCGCCCGTTCCTCGAAGGATTTCGAGACGGCGGCTAAGGAAGCTTTGCAGCGCATTGTCGGCGGATTCGCATTCCTGATCATGACGAATGACAAGCTGCTCGTCGCGTCTGATCCGCATGGCTTGCGTCCGCTCGTGATGGGCCGTATCGGCGATGGCTACGTGTTCTCATCGGAGTCATGTGCTTTCGAAACGATTGGTGCAGTGTATGAGCGTGACGTTCAGCCAGGCGAGCTTCTGATTCTGGATGCGGACGGGATGCGGGAAACGCGTTATGCCGAGGTTGAGCGCCGTGCGACGTGTGCGATGGAGTACATTTATTTTGCCCGCCCGGATAGCGATATTAATGGCATTAATATTCATATGGCGCGCAAACGGATGGGTCGCCAGCTGGCTTCGGAATCTTTTGTCGATGCGGATATCGTAACGGGCGTGCCCGATTCGAGTATTTCGGCGGCGATCGGCTATGCGGAGCAGACCGGCATTCCTTACGAGCTTGGCCTCATCAAAAACAAATATACCGGCCGGACGTTCATCCAGCCTTCCCAAGAGCTTCGCGAGAAGGGTGTCAAGATGAAGCTGTCAGCCGTTCGCAAAGTGGTGGAAGGCAAACGGGTCGTTATGATCGATGATTCGATCGTGCGCGGAACGACATCGCTCCGTATCGTAAACCTGCTTCGCGAAGCAGGCGCGACCGAGGTGCATGTGCGCATTACCTCGCCTCCTTTCAAAAACCCTTGCTACTACGGCATCGATACGCCGGACCGCAAGGAGCTTATCGCTTCTTACCGTACGGTAGAGGAGATTCGCAAGCAGATCAACGCGGATTCATTATCCTTTTTGAGTGATCAGGGCTTTGTAGATTCAGTTGGCGGCAATGACGGAGCATACAACCGCGGCATGTGCCTTGCTTGCTTTGACAATGACTACCCAACGCCGGTCAACGAAGAATCGGACAAGAGCTGCAGCTGTTAATCGCATAAATGTTTAACCCCATGGAGTGTTTGTGCTCCTAAATTAGTTAAGGAGTTGACCGAGAGTGTCAGAAGCGTACAAAAAAGCCGGCGTCGATATCGCGGCAGGCAACGAAGCGGTAGAACGGATGAAAAAGCACGTAAAGCGGACGTACCGTCCCGAGGTGCTGGCAGAGCTAGGCGGCTTCGGCGGTCTGTTCAGCCTGAACAAGGACAAGTATGATGAGCCTGTGCTTGTGTCCGGAACGGATGGCGTCGGAACGAAGCTGAAGCTTGCTTTTGCCATGGACAAGCATGACACGATCGGCATTGATGCCGTTGCCATGTGCGTGAACGATATTATCGTACAAGGCGCGGAGCCTTTGTTCTTCCTGGATTATCTGGCATGCGACAAAGTCGTGCCTGAGAAAATCGAAGCGATCGTCAAAGGAATCGCGGAAGGCTGCGTGCAAGCGGGCTGTTCCCTGATTGGCGGCGAGACGGCTGAAATGCCAGGCATGTATCAAGGCGGAGAATATGATATCGCGGGCTTTACCGTCGGTATCGTAGACAAGAAAAAAATGATCGACGGCTCGACGATCGCTGCCGGCGATGCGGTAATCGGCTTCGCTTCAAGCGGCATTCACAGCAACGGCTTCTCGCTTGTTCGCCGTTTGCTCCTAGAGGATGCAGGCTACAAGCTGGATCAAGAGCTGGCAGAGCTTGGCGGCGCTAAGCTTGGCGACGTACTGATCGAACCAACCCGCATCTATGTGAAATCGGCGCTTAAGCTGGTGGAGCAGGTAGAAGTGAAAGGCATGGCGCATATTACGGGCGGCGGCTTTATCGAGAACATTCCGCGGGTATTGCCGGATGGCGTGAACGTGGACGTGGAATACGGCTCATGGCCGATTCTGCCGATCTTCGACCTGATGCAATCAAAAGGCAGCATTACGAATCGTGACATGTTCACGACTTTTAATATGGGAATCGGCTTGGTTGTCGTTGTGCCGGCTGATCAAGCCAGCGATGCTCTTCGCATTGCGGCTGAGCTTGGCGAGCAGGCTTACCGTATCGGAACGGTTACGGAAGGCAGCCGCATCGTGACATTTACGGGAGCGGAAGTATAATGGGAGCACTTCGCATCGCTGTTTTCGCTTCGGGACAAGGCACCAACTTCCAAGCGATCATAGATGCGGTGCAGAATGGGAAGCTCGATGTAACCATCGAGCTTCTTGTTTGTGACAAGCCTGCCGCTCCCGTAGTGGAGCGCGCACGGAAAGCCGGCGTGGACACGTTCCTGTTCACGCCAAAGGAATATCCGTCTCGCGAGGCGTACGAGTCGGAGATTATCGCCGAGCTCGAGCGGCGCGGCATCGAGTTGATCGTGCTGGCGGGCTATATGCGCATTATCACGTCGGTACTCGTTGAGCCGTTCTACGGGCGGATGATTAACATCCATCCGGCGCTGCTGCCGGCATTCCCCGGCGTGAACGCCACCCAGCAGGCGCTCGCATACGGCGTTAAGCTGACGGGCGTCACCGTCCACTATGTGGACGGGGGCATGGACAGCGGGCCGATTATCGCGCAGCGTGTGGTTGAGGTGGCGGACGAGGATACGGAAGACTCGCTCGCCGTGCGCATTCATGCAGCGGAGCAGGCGCTGCTGCCGAGCGTGATCCAGCAGATCGCGCAGGGGCGCGTGACGTTGGATGGACGGCATGTACGGGTGAGCAACCCATAGATTTATGAAGGTAAACAGAAAGGGCTGGAAATCGAATTCAGCCTTCTTATATGCGTAGAACAGAAGCGGTGGCTCTGCCGGCGTTAGTAAGCTATAACAGTTAAGCAGAGACGGTGAGTTCAGTCGGCGATTGCAGGCTAAAACAGCTGAACGGAAACAGCGGGCTCTTACGCCGATAGCAAGCTAAGAAAGCTGAACGGAGACAGTGAGCTCTGTCGGCATTTGAAAGCTAAACGGTTGAATACGCAGTGAACTGTATCGGCGATAGCAAGCTAAGACAGCTGAGCGGATATTGTAAGCTGCCTGCGGACGTTTTATTTTAAGGGAAGCAATGGGTTGGTCAAATAGATGAGGAGGTATTTGCGTGGCAATTCGTAGAGCGTTAATCAGTGTTTCCGATAAAACGGGAATCGTGGAGTTTTCCAGAGAGTTGGCAAGCCAAGGCGTGCAAATTATTTCGACGGGCGGTACGTTCAGCCTGCTTCAGAAGGAAGGCATTCCGGTTATCGGCATTTCCGATGTAACGGGCTTTCCTGAGGTTTTGGACGGGCGCGTCAAAACGCTTCACCCTGCGGTACATAGCGGTTTGCTTGCGGTACGCGACAATGTAGAGCATCAGAATACGATGAAGGAGCTTGGCCTGGATTATATCGACCTTGTTGTCGTTAATTTGTATCCGTTCAAGGAAACGATCGCGAAGCCTGACGTTTCCTATGAAGACGCGATCGAAAACATCGATATCGGCGGACCGACTATGCTCCGCTCAGCTGCCAAAAACCATGCATTCGTAACGGTTGTGGTTGACACTGCCGATTACGGCACGGTTATTGAAGAGCTGAAGGCGCAAGGCGATACGACGCTTGAGACACGTAAACGTTTGACTGCCAAAGTATTCCGCCATACGGCTGCTTATGATTCCCTTATCTCTGATTACTTGACTAAGCAAGTGGGCGAGTCATTGCCAGAGACATATACGGTTACGTATGAGAAGGTTCAGGATCTGCGCTACGGCGAGAACCCGCACCAGAAGGCTGCATTCTACAGCAAGCCGCTTGCAGCTGCTGGCAATGTCACAACCGCTGAACAATTGCACGGCAAAGAGCTATCCTACAACAATATCAGCGACGCGAACGCATCGCTTGCGATCCTGAAAGAGTTCGACGAGCCGGCTGTCGTTGCGGTTAAGCATATGAATCCATGCGGCGTAGGCATCGGCGCAACGATCCATGAGGCCTATCAAAAAGCTTACGCGGCGGACCCTACTTCAATCTTCGGCGGTATCGTAGCGGCTAACCGGACGATCGGCGCGGACACAGCCGAGCTGCTGGGCGGCATTTTCCTTGAAATCATTATCGCTCCTGACTTTACGCCGGAGGCGCTTGAGATTCTAACGAAGAAGAAAAATATCCGTTTGATGAAGCTTGGCGAGCTATCCGCTGCAGGCGAGCGCAAGTCTGATTGGGTCGTGACTTCGGTTGACGGCGGGATGCTCGTGCAAGAGAGCGACGTTCACAGCGTAACGGAAGCGGATCTGCAGTTCGTAACAGACCGCAAGCCGACGGCTGAAGAGCTGAAGCAGCTGCTGTTCGGATGGAAGGTCGTTAAGCATGTGAAATCGAACGCGATTCTGCTTGCGAAGGATGATATGACGATCGGCGTTGGCGCTGGCCAGATGAACCGCGTAGGCGCAGCGCGCATTGCGATTGAGCAAGCGGGCGAAGCGGCTAAGGGCGCGGCACTTGCTTCGGATGCTTTCTTCCCAATGGGCGATACGGTAGAGCTGGCTGCGAAAGCAGGCATTACTGCGATCATTCAGCCAGGCGGCTCGATCAAGGACGAAGAGTCCATCGCTGCGGCTAACGCCAACAACATTGCAATGGTATTCACAAGCGTACGTCACTTCAAGCACTAAAACTTGCACCTTCATAGGCAGCCGCGCGTTAACGACAGAGAGCTGGCGAAGCGGGCGGCTGCCGCTGGTTTAACCGATACGAATGATAAGGCTCTATTGAATCCGCTTTTTTCTCCGCGAAACGGGCCAATGGCGCGAGAAGCGGCAGCAGCCGTTTACTCTTGACGTATAGGAAAGGATATGAGTTTGCTCAGCTTTTCTCTATACGTTTCGTCGAAACGATGGCGTCAATAAAAGGACGCCGTCAGGCGTTTCTTGTTCATACTATATAGTCAATTAGGAGGTTACGTTAATGCGTATTTTGGTAGTTGGCGGCGGTGGACGCGAGCATGCGATCGTCTGGGCGCTTAAGAAAAGCGAGAAGGTCAAGGAAGTTTTCTGCGCACCTGGCAATGCCGGTATTGCGCAGCTTGCCGAGATCGTTCCCATTGCTGTAAACGAATTCGATGAGTTGATTCGTTTCGCAAAGGATGCCGCGATCGATTTGGTGTTTGTAGGTCCGGATGATCCGCTGGCAGACGGTATCGTAGATGCATTCGAGGCGGCAGGCATCGTTGCTTACGGTCCGCGCAAAAATGCTGCTGAAATCGAAGGCAGCAAAATCTTTATGAAAAACCTGCTGAAGAAGTACAATATTCCGACTGCGAAGTACGAAACGTTCACGGATTACGAGACAGCCTCCGCTTATTTGCGCGAGCAAGCTGCACCGATCGTCATTAAGGCCGATGGCCTTGCTGCAGGTAAAGGCGTGACGGTAGCAGCAACGCTTGAAGAAGCCGAGAAAGCGCTGCGCGAGATGATGGTGGACAAGGTGTTCGGCCAAGCCGGTACGCAAATCGTAATCGAGGAGTGTCTCGTTGGGCAGGAGATGTCGATCCTTGCTTTCGTAGACGGCGAGACGGTTCGCGCCATGGTGCCTGCTCAGGATCATAAGCCGATCTTTGACGGCGACAAGGGACCAAATACAGGCGGGATGGGTACTTACACGCCGCTTCCCCATATCGACCCGGCGATTATCGAAGAGTCGATTCAAAATATTATCATCCCAACGGCCAAAGCGATGGTCAGCGAAGGCCGTCCATTCCGCGGCGTTTTGTTCGCAGGCCTTATGATTACGCCGGACGGCCCGAAAACGATTGAGTTCAACGCGCGTATGGGTGACCCTGAGACGCAGGTCGTACTGCCTCGTCTGCAAACGGATCTGATTGACATCGTTCTGGCTTCGATTAACGGCAATTTGGATCAGCTGGACATTCAGTGGAGCGACGAAGCGGCGGTTTGCGTAGTTGTCGCATCGGAAGGCTATCCTGCTTCATATCCGAAAGGCCGCGTCATTACGGGGCTAGCTGAAGCGGAAGCACAGGGCGCACTTGTGTTCCATGCCGGAACAGCCGACAAAGACGGACAATTCGTAACAAACGGCGGCCGCGTGCTTGGAATCGTCGGCCGGGGCCGCGACATTGCCGAGGCCCGTGCCCGCGCGTACGAAGCGGTTAGCGTCATTGATTTCGAAGGAAAACAGAGCAGAACCGATATTGCGGCGAAAGCGCTGGTATAAGCAAGGTTAGCCTGTAATTAGCATGTTATTTTATATCGCAAATTAATAGAAAGCCTATGCGGTTTGCCGTTCCTCTGGAACGCAGGACACATAGGCTTTTTTCCATTTCCGTTCTCTCGCCAAGCTTGCATCATTCGCTAACTGTGTCATTTTCGCTCGAAAGGTGTTACTAATTTGTAACTCTATCGATTTGTGGCAGGGGTACAATGAATCTATCAGCGAGGAATAGAAGGTGAGAGAAATGAAAAAAGCAAGACGGCAAGCTCTAAACGTGGTAGCAATGCTACTTCTGACAGCGGTTATGATAGGAGTCAGCGGGTGCTCGGCTGGATCGTCATTCAGCCTATCCGCACTTTTGTCCGGAGACAAGCAGCCGCAGGTAACCGCTAGCGCCGAGCAGGGACCGCAGACGGGTAGCGGCTCCGATGGTGATGGAGATACGGTTATCGTTGGGAATGCAGGCGGAGTGGACGGGACGGTCGAGCACGGAAATTTGCCTGGGCATACACAAACTCCGAAGCCTGACGCTCAGCCTAGTGATGAAGCAACGGAGAAGCCCTCAAGCACAGTGACAGAATCACCTGAACCGCAAGCAACGGCAACGCCGAAACCGGAAACAACGCCGCAGCCTGAGGAAACAAGCACAGAGCAGCCAATCGTCACGGGGACGGATCATCCAGCATCGACGCCTACGAGCAAGCCGGGTGCGACAGCGACGCCGGAGGCGGGCAGCGTTGATCCTAAGCCTGATTCGCCGGCAACAAGCAAGCCGGATACCTCGGCGGAGGATCAGCTGGATAAGCCTGATCAGCATACGCCTGCCATTAAGCCGGGTAAAGGCGAGAAGTTTATTGCTTTGACGTTTGACGATGGCCCCGATCAGCGTTATACGAATGATATTTTGGATATCCTGAAGGAAAAGGGCGTAAAGGCGACTTTTTTTGTCGTTGGCCAGCAGGTGAAAAAGAATCCCGAGGTGCTGCAGCGCATCGCGGAAGAAGGGCATTCCATTGGCAATCATACGTACAATCATAAAGATTTATCGAAGCTGAGCAAGCAGCAGATTATCGAAGAAATCAAAACGTCGGACGCGGCGATCAAGAAAGCGGTCGGCTATACGCCGGTTATGGTACGCGCACCTTACGGTGCCGTGTCGGATACGCTTAAAGTGCTGCTTAAAGCAAACAACCGGGATTTAATCGGTTGGAATATTGATACAAGGGACTGGGCAGGTACATCCGTAGCGGATATGAGCAAAATGATTAAAAAAGAAGCTAAGCCTAATGGTATAATATTAATGCACTCTTTTGGTAGCAAAAATATTAAAAATACGGTCCAGGCGCTGCCCGGCATTATTGACGATTTAGTAGAAATGGGCTATACGTTAGTGACCGCCGATCAGATGATTTAGCATAGGTACATGGCACGAGGAGGCTGTAAAGTTGGATAACGCAAGTTATACGAATGCCAAGCCTAGAAGCAGGTCGTTCATGCGGCAGAGCCTATTGTTCAGCGGCATCGCATTGCTTCTATGCTTGGCTACAGGCTGTCGTTATACGGCCGCGCCTGCGGATCTTCTGCAGAAGCCAGCTATCGCGCCGGAGAAACAGGCGATTATACAAGCGATTGAGAAAAGCCTGCCTGCATACAGCAAGCTTACGCTTCCGCTCAGAGAGGACCATATGGAAGCGATCCGTCTGATCGACGTGGATGGGGACGGCACGGAAGAGGCAATCGTTTCTTATTACAATGAATACAGCTCACCGGAGTTAATGGTGTTTAAATATGCTTCTGCGACATGGAAGCCGTGGGTGCTCGTTCAGCAGCCGCTGGCGAGGGTCATCGACTGGCTGAAGATCGAGGATCTCGACAAAGATGGCCGAATGGAAATTATGATCGGCTGGATCGGGGCATTCGACAGTCCTAATGTGCTTGAGATTTATTCGTTTAGCACAAAGCCGGAACGCAACGAAAATGGTCAATTGACGCTGAAACCGGTAGAGACCTTGCCCTACTCCTATGGGGATACGGGTGATATCAACGGGGATGGCCGGCTGGAGCTTGCGATTATTTCCGAGATTGGGACCAATCAGGAAATGGCCATGCCGGAATTCCATCTGACGCTCTACAATTGGCGAAACGGAGGCGCGCAAGAGCTATATTCCGAAAACCTGTATAACGACGTTAATAACTATGATCGATTATTAATCGGACGAATATCGGCTGACTACAGCGGCATCATACTGGAAGCTTCGACTGGAGCGCACAGCACCTATACGACGATGTACGCATGGGATCGGAATAAGCTGAAGCTCGTATATCCGTCACGCTACGGCATGCTGGAAGGCTTGAACGGTACGCCTACAATGAGCAAGGATATTAACGGCGATGGCATTCTGGAGCTGCCTTGGGCGAAGGAGGCACCCGGCTACAGCGATCTGTCCTACGCCGAATCAAAGTGGTTGAACGAATGGGTACAGTGGGATGGGAAAGCGGATTTCGAGAAAATCACGGAAGAATTTACCGATTACCGCTATGGCATCCAGCTTCGAATTCCGAAGTCTTGGACGGGACGATATACGCTCCACGGAACGGATGAGCCATATGCCGTTGTTACAATCGACTATTGGAATGAATCCCTGGATCTAACCTCCGCTCTGGCGACGCTTTATGCCGTACCGCAGAAGAAATGGGATAATGTCGAATCGGCATGGAAGCTGCAAGGGAAGCCCTATCGTCAGCTCATGACAGATAGCGGCAACGTATTTGCGGTTTCTTTCGTCAAGGAGGCTCCGCTTGAGTGGGAAGCAAAAGAGCGGCAGTCATTCAGCGAGATGTCGGAGGTAGAAGCTGCCTTTTCTTCATCTCTAGCCATTCGGAACGATTAAGAAAGAAAAGCGGGTGCGTTACACTATGCGTATATTATTGTTGGAGGACGAGGAGTCCATCCGCGGCTTCGTCCGCATTAATCTTAAGCGCAACGACATGGAAGTCATTGAAGCGGAGACGGGTGAAGAAGCGCTTGCGCTTGCTGCAAGCGAAGGACAGATCGATATTGCGCTGCTTGACGTTATGCTTCCGACCATTAGCGGCTTTGAGGTATGCGAGCAGCTTCGCGCCTTGTATCCTCGGATGGGCATCATTATGCTCACGGCGAAATCGCAGGAGGAGGACAAAATTCACGGGCTGGAGTTGGGTGCAGACGATTACGTACAGAAGCCCTTCAGTCCTGGCGAGCTCATAGCCAGAATCAAATCGCTGTACCGGCGCATGAAGCCGCACCTTCCTGAACCGGAGGTTCACGCAGCTCCGGAGCAAGTCCAGCTAACGGATCAAGGAGCAGCCACGGAGCTAGGCACGGGCTACCGTCATACGGAAGCGGTAACTGGGTTGACCGTATCCGGATCGAACGGATCGCAAAGCATGCAGCCGCCTGCCCAGGCGCCGAGTCCTTATATGAACGTTCATCAAGAGCTTGTCGTGCTCCCGTTCCGCCTTTCAGTCGCGGAGAGGAAGCTCTGGAAACAGCATAAAGAAATTATACTTACCCCTACGGAATGGACGCTGGTCAGACTGCTCATGGAGCGCGTCGGAGAGAGCGTCAGCCGCGATCATATCTTGACAGAGGTGTGGGGGAGATATTACGTCGGCGATCTGAAGGTCGTTGACGTAAACATACGTAGAATACGCCAGAAAATCGAGAAAAACCCCTCCGATCCCGCCTTTATTGAGACGGTATGGGGCTATGGCTACCGATGGAAGCGGGGCAACGACGAATGAAAAGCGTACAAACGCGAATGGTATGGAGCTATTTGCTGCTGATCGTGCTTGTCGTCAGCGTGCTCGGGGGCGGGTTCGCCGCCTTGATGTGGAATTACTATTACGGCAGCGCCCAGAGCTCCGTCAAGCAACGCGCAGAATCAGCCCTTTCCCTTCACAGCCGCTCGTTGTCTTCCCTCACGGTGAAGGACCAAGGCGATTATATGCTGCAATATATGGTGGAAAGCGGCACGAGATTGCAGCTTCTGGATAGCACGGGTCAAATCCGCATCGACTCGGATGGTTTTGCGCCTGATATCCGCTATACGACCGCCGATGTAAAAACGGCAATTGCGGGCGCAACGGGAAGCTGGCGCGGCATAGATCCCTATTATGGCGAACGGGTCATGTCTGTGACCATCCCGCTCTGGAATGAGACCCGCGTCGTGTCCATGCTTCGGTATTCGGCCTCGTTGGGTCAGGTCGATGCGATGGTCAGCCTGCTCATCCGAATGGCATCAGCGGTAGGGATAGGCGTTATCCTGCTCTTTCTTGGTCTTAGCCTCATACTTGCCCAGCGCATAGTGAAGCCCATTCGGGAGCTTACCAGGGCTGCGCGCTATATGGCGGAGGGAGACTGGACGCGCCGAGCGATTCAGCGCAATGACGATGAAATTGGGCAGCTTGCCGAAACCTTTAACGCAATGGTCATAGAGCTGAGCAAGCGGGAGAAGCTGAAGGATGATTTCATATCGTCCATATCCCATGAGCTGCGCACGCCGCTCACTTCCATTAAGGGCTGGAGCGAAACGCTCAAAGAAAGCGAGCCGACCGAGGATGACGAAGAGGTAAAGCTCGGCTTGTCGATTATAAGCAAGGAAACGGAACGCTTATCGGGGCTGGTTGAGGATTTGCTCGATTTCTCGAAGCTTTCCGCACGGACGATGGAGCTGCATAAAGAGGTGCTTGATTTCAACGGCCCGGTGAAGGAAACCGTGAACCAGCTGGCCGTTCGGGAGGAGCATACGCGAGTCAGAATATTGGCTACCTATGACAAGGGACCAATCGTCGTTAAGGGAGATGCCAACCGGTTGAAGCAGGTTATTATCAATCTCATTGATAATGCGCTTAAGTTTACGCCTGCGGGCGGAACGATTCGTGTGGTTACGAGAGCGGAGCACGAGGCAGCCATCCTTATGGTATCGGATTCCGGCTGCGGAATCGAAGCCGAGGACCTGCCGCATGTTACGGAGAAGTTTTACAAAGCGAGCACGGGTCAAGGCGGCTCGGGACTTGGACTTGCCATCTGCAAGGAAATTATTGAGCTCCACGGCGGTCAGCTTACGATCGACAGCGAGCGTGGAGCCGGAACCATAGTGACGATACGAGTACCGCTCATGCATGAGGAATAGCCGCGTTCCTCAGCCTGCTGCGTTATCCGTATCGTCATTCTTTGTAAAAGAGCAGCTTGCGGTTCGCAATAACATAAGCGATCGCAATAATAATACCGAGCGTTAACGCGACGGACAGCCAATGGTCTTTCAGCCACGCAATCCATAAGGGCATAGTTTTGCACCTCCAAAACATGATATAATGCCAAACATATGCATAGTATGTCCCATTTCGCAGCATCGTAAGTGATGCCGCTATATTTTAAAGCCGAGATTGACAGGGATAGAGCATGGATGCTATTATGGTTTTAAATAAATCAAAGTAATCGGGTAGGAATTATTATGTATAAGGATTGGGAGGTTGGCCGGATGGAAAAGCACTTGACGCTGAGACATAACGAGCTTGAGCTTGCGGCAACGCTGCATTACCCCACTGACGGAAACAAAACGGAATCTGAGAAACGACAAGCAATTATCATATGCCATGGATTTATTGGCTCACGCATAGGCGTGGATCGGTTGTTTGTGAAAACGGCTCGCGCCCTGGCAGCGCAAGGCTCCTACGTTCTACGCTTTGATTACGGCGGCTGCGGAGAGAGCAACGGCGACTATGGTTCGCTTGGCTTTGACTCCATGGTTGACCAGACCAGAAGCGCAATCGATTATTTGGCCAGCATGGAATGCGTTGACCCGCGCAGAATTGTATTGCTCGGACACAGCCTCGGAGGTGCGGTTGCGATCATGACGGCAGTCAAGGATAAGCGCGCCAAGCGCCTTGTGCTTTGGTCGCCGGTCGCATACCCATTCAATGATATCGTGCGGATCGTCGGACGCAGCAGCTATGA
Source organism: Paenibacillus sp. J22R232 (assembly GCF_056269165.1). Lineage (NCBI taxonomy): Bacteria > Bacillati > Bacillota > Bacilli > Caryophanales > Paenibacillaceae > Paenibacillus > Paenibacillus sp. J22R232. The sequence continues at coordinate 157,383 of NZ_JBWDNK010000012.1, forward strand.
TGATGCGGTTACGGCAGGCAGCTCGGATTATCAAGGCTATACGCTGCAGCCCGTATTCTTCGAATCGCTGCTTCAGCATCAGCCGTTCCAAGCGGCTACGAGGTTCGGAGGAGAGGTATTGCTCGTACACGGAACGAGCGATGAGCTTATTCCCGTCGATTATAGCTTCCTGTACCAGAAGGTGTTCTGGACTCGCAGTGACGGAATATGCGACAAGGAAATTATTTTTCAAGCGAATCATACGTATTCCGCCCGCAATCATCAGGAGGAAGCGATCCGCGTAACCTCGGATTGGCTGAGCGGCCTGGATAAGCAGCAGGAAGAATGGCATCACTGGAGCATATGACAAGTTGCAAAAGAGGCAAGCTCAGCATGCAGGAGCTTGCCTCTTTTATTTGACCTGCCGTTTGAATTTGCCGTTATAGATAATATTTACTTTCACGTTCAGTTCTTCAATGGAGTTGGCGTGGATAACGAGCTCTTTGCCGTCGTTCGATAGCTTCTTCCATAGTTTGGGGTGCTTTAAGCGCAGCTTATGGCCGAGCTCAAAGGGGTCGACACCTATTTTCAAGCCTTCTTTGTAGGTGTCCATAATCTGCTTTTTAATCGTATCCTCGGCAATATGGGTCATCTCAGCATAGGGCATCTCCGCGAGGTATTCAAACATACCGCCTACATAGCTAACCTTAATACGGAATCGAACGTCTTCTCCTCGCACGAGCGGGGAAATTTTGATTTTGGGTCGCAGGATGAGAAGCTGGCCATACACGGTCCCATCCTTCTTGATGATGAGCGGGGCGCTTTCCATGCTTGGCACGAGCCAGTGGTAGCCTTCCAGCTTGGCACGGGATATAAATCCTTTGATCTGGTTGCCATATTCAAAAAAAGCGCCGTTAATCATGAGCATCGGCTTGCCTACCTGACTCTCATGCCACTGTGTGCCGTTCAAGCTGAGGCTTGGCAAATAGGCCGTGGCGGACGGCTCGTTGAAGCTGGCGATATATTTGAAAAACAGCATAGGCGGATAGGTTGAATTCTGCTCATAGTTGCTCTGCGGATCATGCATGATCGAAGCCAGCGGCGACAGCTTGAAGAAGGGCGTTGCCGCCAGCAGCTTTTCAAGCGGAGAGCGGGTACCGTATATCCACGCATTATAGCGGATTTCCGGATAGCGGTTGATCATCTCCGCAAGGCTGTCTCCCTTAGCTTTGAGTGCGCGTTCCGTCAAAATAATGGATGATACATGCCCCCATGAGAGCTTGAATTGCGCCGTTTTGAACAGATCTGTGATTGCGGAGACTAACGATTCGCCTCTGCCTTTTCCAATCCAAACGACGGCCTGCTCATTTGCTTTGCCGCCTGCCTCCGTCTTGGCGATGTTAGAGAAATCGAGCAGCTGTATGTAGACGTTGAATTGATTATCCACGAAATCAATGCCCATCGCTTTGACATAGCTGACGCTTTGGATTTCGGTAGCGCTCCAGCAGCCGGGCAAGGTGAGAAGGGCAGCCAAAGCGCCAAGCATGCCAAGAAGTCGGAACCTTCTCGTCATGGTTCGTTCCCATCCTTTCTAGGCTTCTGCGTATGCAAATAATCAGGTCTGCGTTTGTTCATTCTAAAAGGCAGCTTCAGTATAGAAACGGCAAGCTGCTTCATGTTTAGCGGAGCGGCGGGAGCGAGATAGGGAACGCCATAGGATTGTATCGTCGTTAAATAGATGACAAACAGGATGAAAGAAAGAATAAACCCGTACATCCCGAGTATCGATGACATAAAAAAAGAACCGAACCGAAGCAAGATCGTCGTGCTGCTGAGCACCTGATTGACGAGCGTGGAGCCAGATACGACGGTAATCGCCGTCACGACGATCATAAGAGGGGATATCATGCCTGCCCGGATAGCCGCATCGCCGATAATTAAGCCTCCAACGACGGTCAAGGTCTGGCCGATGGAGCTGGGCAGCCTCACGCCGGCTTCGCGGAACAGCTCCATCAAGCACATGATGAAAAACATTTCCAGCGGCGATTCCATTGGCAGTCCGTGCCGCCCCGATGAAATCGTGGCAAGCAGCGGGAATGGTACTTGATCCGTGTGAAAGGTAGTGAGGGCGATATACAACCCGGGCAGAAAAATAGTCGTAAGTAAACCCACGAACCTAAGAATACGCCCCATGTTAGCGGACATGGCGGGAAAATAGGCATCCTCGGGCGATTTCATGAGCAGGAATAAATTCACGGGTGCAATGATACAGGTTGGGTTGCCGTCGACCAGAATAACGAAGCGGCCATTCAATAGGCAATCGGCTGCAAAATCAGGCCTTCCCGTGTAGTCGTTAGGCGGGAACAAAGTGAACAGCGACGGATCGAGCATTTCCTCGAGCTCACCGATGGAAACAAGCTTCTCAACGTTGATTGCGTTAAGCCTGTGGGTGATATAGGTGATCAATTCGGGATCAGCGATATCTTCGATATAGAGCAATGCCGTTTTGGTAAGCGTTCTGGAACCGATAACGAAATATTGGCATGCAAGCATATCCGTGCGAAGCCTTCTTCGAATGAGCGAGACGTTAACGGCAACCTGCTCGACAAAGCCATCCTTCGGTCCGCGGATCGATACCTCCGTAGATGATTCGTTTGGCTCGCGGTTCGGGAAGTTCTCGATATTTATGGTCCATAACGATTGCAGCGATGGCACGCAGAAGATAAGATGCCCTTCGAATACATAGGATGCAAGCGTCTTGCGGTCTAGTGCTTGATGCGCCAAGTCATGGGAATGCCACTGCAGCTTGGCGCTGCGCTGCATATCCTCGCGCCTGAGGAAACGGGTCTGCTCGTATAGCTCGCCAAGCTCAGGCATGATGATATCGTTAATGGTTTTGGTATCCGTCATCCCAATGCAATAAATGAATACGGCTTGAACGGAGGCAGGAGCCGTTCCGTACATCTGGGTGTTGATCATTACGTCGTTGGAGGACGCAAACCAGGTGCGAAGCTTGTGCTCATCTAAATAGATCGGCTTTTCGGTAGATTCATTATTGTTCGGGGTCACGGATCGTCTTCTCCTTTCGTGAGCTTTGGAGCAGCAGCGTGAATGCTAGAAAGAAGGTCAGTGCCGCCACATACACAGCAATCACAGGGAAATAAACGCGGGTCAAAAACGCGAGCGTATCTTGGTCGCGCCAAGGATAGAACGCGATGATTGCAATCAATAGAGAGAAAATCGCTAGCGAAAGCATCCGCTTTCTAGGTTTACGAATGTTAAGCATATCGGTCATTAAATAAAGAGAGATGGCGATTCTGGCAAAGGAGCCGCAGAGCCATTGATAAATCGATAGAAAATCGACATGCTGCAGCAGCTTGCCGATATTGACGATCTTCCACTGCTCAAAGGCGGTATGCCTTTGCTTAGCGGCTTCGAGCGGACCGAATTCCGTGATGGCGCCGATCGTGGGACCAATGACCATGCCTAACATAAACAAGGCGAGCAGCATGAGATGCCACCAGCGCATTTTACTGCGAAGCTGGTGCTGGAACAGAAGCAGCACCCACAGCTCCATGAGTCCTGCCAATGCAAAAAACATGCCGTTAATGGACGGTTGAGGGCCATGTTCAAGTATGGGGAACAGCAGGCTGTAATCTTTGTACTTCGTATTGGCTATGGACACGAAATAGCCCAGCAGAATGACTAGCGGAAGCAGAATGCTCGATGTCATGGCAATCGTTCGCAGCCCGGCGTAAGCGGCAAGCATGGATACAACCACCGCAGTAACAATAACGACGGAAAAAGGCGTCTGCTGCATATAGGTGGCGATTGTCCAGGCTGACGTATCGTGCAGCGTATAGGCAGCAGAGACAAACAGGAGCAGCACCGCCGATAACCGAAAGATCCAAGACGGTACGATGCCGAATTGTCTCTCCAGCCAATCCGGAAGGCGTTCGCCATGGAGCTGCTTCAATATGCCGAACAAGATAAGCACCCACAGCAAAAAAAACGGTGCGGCGCAAATTACCGATAGCCAGGAATCGCGCTTGGCTACGCCAAGAATAAGCGGGATAGACATGACATGGGACACGAGGCCCGCGCTTAGCAATAAGATCGAGAAGGATAACCAAATGCTTATGAGTCCGTTTCTCCTGTTCATAGCAGCACCCTCTTTCTGGCAGGAGGTATCGTTACCATGTGCAATTTATGGGTTTTCTAATCAGGATATCAACATTTTTGTCGAGACAACCTCTCCAAATTATGTTTAAATGAATCTAGTGTGAAAACGAAATCAAGCTAGATTTAGCGCGGAAAAGGCAGGTTAACATATGGATAAACGAATCCGGAATTCGGCAGTGACGCTGCTATTATCACTAACCCTCCTACTCTCCGCATGCAGCGGGGGCAACGGAGGGAACAGCCATACGCCGACTGAGCCAGAGAGCAGCGTTTCACCGAGCAGCACAGCAGAGACGATAGAAAAGGCGCCGCTGCCGTATGACGCGCCGCTCACCGGGCTCAAGCTGGAGAAGCCGGCGGAAGCAAGGCCGATTGTCGTTATGATTAACAATTTTGCCGCAGCAAGGCCGCAGTCCGGACTTTCGAACGCCGATGTGGTGTGGGAGGTACTCGCTGAGGGCGGCATCACGCGTTTGATTGCCGTATTTCAGAGCACAGTTGCCTTAACCGATACGATCGGACCCATACGAAGCATAAGGCCTTATCTCATAGACATTGGCGACAGCTATGGAGCTGTGCTTGCCCACGCGGGCGCGAGCACTGACGGCTATGCGGTTCTGCAGCGCCAAGGAAAGCCATATCTAGATGAAATATCGAATGCGGGCAGCTATTTCTGGAGAAGCAAGGAAAGGAAAGCGCCGCATAATCTGTACTCAAGCCTGGAGAAGCTTCGCGCGGGCGCGGAGAAGAAAAAATACAGCCTGGATAAGCAGGTTCCGCCTTATACGTTTGCGGAAGCGGGCTCTACGGAAGCAGGAGTGCCAGCCTCGGACATTACCATTTCTTTTTTGCTCAAAAATTATAGCGTAGGCTACGTGTACGATGCTGCTGCGGGATTATACAAACGCTCAATCGGAGGCAAGCCGCATATCGATCTGAACAACAATGAGCAGCTGTCCGGAACGAATCTGGTCGTGCTTGGAGCCAATCATAAAACGCTGGATAACGAAGGCCGGTTAGCCGTTGATTTGACGAGCGAGGGACCAGCCATTCTCTTCCAGAAGGGAAAGGCGATCGAAGCGGATTGGGTGAGGGCACCGGACGGCATGATTCGGATCGTGAAGGACGGAGCTGAACTGCCGTTCGTTCCCGGGAAAACCTTCTTTCATGTCGTGCCGAACAATCCCACCTTTGAAAGCCATGTTTCTTGGGTACAAACGTAGCACATTGGGGACACTGTTAACAGGCGTTAACGGATGGGCTTCCAAGGTGTAAAAAGGACGCAATCCCGTAAGCGGGATCGCGTCTTTTTTATATTTATTTTGAAAATCTAAAACTTTTCATAAAACCTTTACATTCTCTTAACAATTCACATGTAAACTATGTTAAGATATTGTGGGCTCATAGCAGTACGCCTAAACATCAAGTCGTGTAAAGGGGATTACGATGTTCAAGAAAAAGGATATTTTCTTTAAGACGTTCGAGGAGATGGCTGACGCAATCGTCGAGGCCGTGGAATACTTCGGTAAAGGCTTGTCAGACCTGTCGGATGTATCGGCTTTCGCCAAAACCATGAAGGAATACGAAAGCAAGTGCGACAAACATGTACACACGATTTTGAAAGAGCTGAACAAAACGTTCATCACTCCGATCGAGCGCGAAGATATTATGGCCCTTACCTCATCGCTTGACGATGTGCTTGATGGCATTGAAGCTTGCGCATCTCGTTTTGAAATGTACAACATTCGGGAAAAGGATGAGTACATAACCCTATTCGGCGATATTCTTGTTCGTTCTTCTCACCAAATCAAGAAGGCGATCTACCTGCTTACGGAGCGTAAGCTGCTTGCCATTCGCGAGCCTAACATTGCGCTTAATGAGCTGGAGAACCAAGCTGATGACCTGCTGCGAGTCTGTATCAAGAGCTTATTCACGAATGTAAAAGATCCAATCGAGCTGATGAAGCGCAAAGAGATTTATGAGATGCTGGAGCAAACGACCGACTTCTGCGAAGATGTTGCCAATACGCTGGAATCGATCATTATGCGTAACAGCTAATCTGGAGAGTAGGAGTCTTTCACAATGGATTTAATGGTTCTATGGATCGTCGTCTTTCTAGCGCTTTCGTTTGATTTTATAAATGGTTTCCATGATACGGCCAATGCCATTGCAACGGCCGTATCGACCCGGGCCTTGAAGCCGAGGGTTGCCATCGTGATGGCAGCCGTAATGAACTTCGTCGGCGCAATTACCTTTACGGGCGTTGCGGCTACAATCGGTAAAGGCGTCGCGAATCCCGCGGAGCTTGAGCAGGGCGTTCCGATCGTCATAGCGGCACTCTTATCCGCGATTGCTTGGAACTTGCTCACCTGGTGGTTCGGCATTCCGTCCTCATCTTCACATGCATTGATCGGCTCCCTCGCGGGTGCCGTAATCGGCGGAGCAGGCATGAGCGCAATTAATGGCGGCGGATTGATGAAGATCGTTCAAGCGCTTATCTTCTCGCCGCTTATTGCGTTCTCTGCGGGCTTTATTATCATGTGGATACTGAAATTAATTTTTGCCAAGTCGAGTCCGCATCAAGTGAATAAAGGCTTCCGATTCGGGCAGATTCTTACCGCGGCGTTCCAATCGTTCTCGCATGGCACGAACGACGCGCAGAAAGCGATGGGTATTATCGTATTTGCGCTCGTAGCCTCGGATGTTCAATCGACAATGGACGTACCGCTTTGGGTTAAAATATCCGCGGCGACCGCTATGGCACTCGGCACATCGGTCGGCGGCTGGAAAATCATTAAGACCATGGGTACGAAAATTTTCAAAATCGAGCCGATTAACGGCTTTGCAGCAGATATCGGTTCCGCTGTCGTTATATTGACGGCAACGATGATTCACCTGCCGGTAAGTACGACGCATGTTATCACCTCGTCCATTCTGGGCGTAGGCAGCGCGAAACGCTTCTCTGCCGTGAAATGGGGAGTTGCTGGACGTATCATTGTCGCCTGGATCATCACGATTCCGATTACGGTATTAATGGCGATGTTCTTCTATTGGATTATTCATTTCTTCTTCCTATAGAAGGAGTGAACCGGGATAGTGAGGAAAACCTCACTCGCCATGAGCGAAAGCTCGTGGGGAATGAGCTTCTCCTCACTATTTTTTGTGTTGTCTTGGAAGCTGTGGACAACTATTATCGAAATGGCGCGAAAATTGCGTATATTCACATAGTTAATAACAGCTGTGCATGGAATCGCATAGGGCTTAGCAACACCCGGTGATTAAGGGAGCGGAGCTGTGGATGAACGCTTTTTTTGGATGAAAACACCTAAGCAATCAAAAGTATATTCACATTGCATGAACAGCTGTGCATGGATTAGACAATAAAACTGGCGAAGGTTGTCGAAGGTTGCGCTTATGCACAGGCTGTTCTGGTTAATGAGCCGAGAATATGTAATAATGTCTGTGGATAGGATGCGATTTGTGTTATCCACAGCCGGATAACTTCATATGCAGTGTGTGAAATGGTGAATAAATGCATGGATAAAAACACCTCGGCTAGCAGCAGCATACGCTGCTGGCCGAGGTGCTTCATTTGGAAGGATACAGATTAAATATATCCAAAACGTATTTGTATGGAGCATTCGTAATTTACCTGCGGCGTTTGGGCTTGCGGCGGCGAACGCCATTATTCCCGCTGCCTGAGCCTGAATTGGGCTTCCGGCGCTTCCGGCGCTTTGGTTTCCATTCTCCTTCATCGTCATCGTCAGACGAGCTAGACGATTTTTTGCCGAATGAGCCCATAAGCACTTTCACCAGAGGGGCCATTTGTGAGACGCTTGACATAACCTTTTGTACTTTCGTAACCGTCGTAAGAATGCCGTCTATACCGCCGATTCGGTCGACGAAGCCTTTGATCTCGCCTAGGCTGGCAAGGGAGAAGCCGCTTGCTTTGGTGCTGGCGGGCGTTTCGGCCACATCGGCCGGCGCTTCCGGTAAAACCGCGGGCAGGATATCCTGCGCTGGCGGCTCTGGTGCTGCAGGAGGCATGGTAGGGAGGTCCCCGCCAAAGCTGAAGCCGCTCGACTTCGCGCCGGACGACTTGCTCGGCTGGGCTTGCGCCTGCCGGTGGCCGCCGTGCCAGTCGTACTGCTGGCTGCCGCTGCCGGGATTATTGCGATAATTCACACGGATCACAACCCTTCTTTTATAATAGTCTATGGGATAGGCGAACATACGGATTGGACGAATGTCACGGGTTTTGGAATTTTTTATAGATAAATGCCCCGTGCTTGTATGCGCATGCCTGCCCGAAGGGCGCTAAGACCATCGTCTCGGCTGCAATGCGCGAATACGGTAATGTTTGAAAAAAACGGTTAAAAAAGATACAATAGTAACATTAGTTTTAATAGGAGTGAATACACATGCAGCTTAAAAAGCTGAACGATAAAGCAATAGATCAATTATTCGAAGCGATTCTTACATTAAAGTCAGTCGAGGAATGTTATGTGTTTTTTGATGATCTGTGCACGGTGAATGAGATTCAGTCCATGTCCCAAAGGCTTGAAGTAGCGCGCATGCTTGGCAAGGGCAGTACATACAATGCAATTGAAGCGGAAACTGGCGCGAGCACGGCAACGATTTCAAGGGTGAAGCGTTGTTTGAACTATGGCAATGATGGGTATAAAATGGCTTTAGAGCGTCTTGGAAGGTAGGTAGTCCTTCGATGAAGCCAGGCATCCTCGTCATTAGTCACGGCTCCCGGGAAGAGGCGTGGGTTAAGCTGGTTGATGATGCCATAACGAGGGCAGCGGCTTCGCCTCGCTTATTACATATTCCAATCGTATCGTCGTTTCTCGAAATTGTTGAGGGACGGCTTATTCAGGATGGCATTGATGCGTTAGAGAACCAGGGCGTGACGGATCTATTCGTGTTGCCTCTTTTTATTTCATCCGGGAGCACGCATGTCGATGAAATTGGGCAGGCGTTCGGCTTTCCCTGGCTGACGGATCTTGAAGGAGATCTTGGCATATTCCGTGTCGCGGCAAACGTAGCTTATGGCGAGCCGATAGATGATGATCCGGAAATCGCCGAGCTGCTTGCGGCAAACATTGCCGAGCTCTCGGAAGTACGCGAGAAGGAAGCGCTGCTGCTTATCGGACACGGCAGCAAGGAACCCGTATTTCATGAACGCTGGCAAGCGGGCTTGACGAAGCTCGGTGAGCGCTTGCGGGCGCTTGGCGGCTATAAGCGCGCAGAACATGCGATGCTTCTCCCCGACCAAGCTGCTGCGAAGCTTGCTACGATGCAGACGGCGAATCCTGATGAAACGGTAATTGTCGTGCCGTTGTTTCTAAGCCGCGGGTATTTCACGAATCATGTCATACCGACGCGGCTCGAGGGGCTTTCGTACCGGTACAATAGCAAGTCCATGCTGCCGAGCAGCGCGATTGAAAGCTGGCTCACCCGTCAGATGGAAGAGGGTCTGCAGCGTTTGAATAAAAGCTAATGCACGTAAAGTTAATCATATAAGCAAGGATGAATGGATCGTTAGGGGTGGAGCCGACATGGCAATCAAGCGGGCGAGATTGATTTATAACCCGTCATCGGGAAGAGAAGAAATGAAAAAGCGTCTGCCGGACATACTTCAGCGGCTAGAGCAAGGCGGCATCGAGACGAGCTGCCATGCGACGATTGGAGAAGGAGATGCTACGCTTGCTGCAGCGGAAGCGGCTGAACGCGGCTACGACATGATTATTGCAGCGGGCGGCGATGGTACGCTTTATGAAGTCATCAACGGGCTCGCCGGCAAGGAAAGCTGTCCTCCACTCGGCATTTTGCCCGTAGGTACGACGAATGATTTTGCACGGGCGATGGGCATTCCGAAGCACTGGGAGTATGCCGTCGATCTGATCATTCAGCAATATAGCCGCCCGATTGATGTCGGGAAGGCGAACGAGCGTTATTTTATAAACATTGCCGGCGGGGGCTCTTTGACCGAACTCACTTATGATGTGCCAAGCAAGCTGAAGACGATGATTGGCCAGCTGGCTTATTATATGAAGGGCATGGAGAAAATGACCCGCCTGAGACCGACAGAGCTGACCTTTCAAGCCGCTGGCGTCGGTGAGTTTCATGATGAATTTATGATGTTCCTGATCTGCAACAGCAATTCCGTGGGCGGATTCGAGCGTCTTGCGCCGGATTCCAAGCTAGACGACGGTTTGTTGGATGTGCTGCTTATTCGCAAATGCAATCTGCCTGAGTTTATCAAGCTAGTAACGCTCGCGCTGCGCGGCGAGCATCTGAACGATCCGCATGTGATTCATTTCCGTACGGATGAGCTGAAGGTAACGACGCCTGATTACGTGCAGATCAATCTCGATGGCGAATATGGCGGGGTGCTGCCGTGCACGTTCTCGGTGCTGCCATCGCATTTGCGTATTTTTGCGGATGAGACGGGTACATCAACCTACCGTTAGCTGAGGATGATTGGGTCAATTAGGGCATAATGGAAGATAGAAGGCAAGCAACAGCATTGAAGATAGAGCGGAGAGAGTTTATGAATAAAGGAAGAAGCAGAGGCGGCAAAGGGAGATCGCGCAGCGCAGCAGGTTCTGGTGCGGCCGCGGCTCCGGTAGATGCTCCTTTTCAAAAAAACGAAGAAGTCACCGTCGATATTATCGGCCTGACGCATGACGGGGAAGGGGTAGGCCGCGCAGAGGGCTTTACCCTTTTTATACAGGGAGCGCTTCCCGGTGAACGCGTTCGCGCCAAAGTGATGAAGGTGAAGAAGCAATATGGCTATGCGCGCTTAGAGGAGCTGGTGCAAGCGAGCCCTTCGCGGATCGAGGCACCTTGTGATATTTATAAGGAATGCGGCGGCTGTCAGCTTCAGCATTTCGATTACGCTGCGCAGCTTGAGTGGAAGCGGCAGCATGTGGTGGACAACCTTGTGCGGATCGGAAAGCTGGGCGTAGCTGGCGAAGGCTTGGCTGCTGCGAATGAGGATCAAGCGTCAGGCGGGATTGTGGTTCATCCAACCATTGGAATGGACGAGCCATGGCGTTACCGCAACAAGGCATCCGTTCCGATCGGCACCAGTGCTCAGGATGGACAGCTGATTGCAGGCTTCTATGCCAGGGGCAGCCACAGAATTATCGATATGGATGATTGCCTGATTGAGCATGGGGACAATGACGAGGTTATTCGCGTAGTGAAGCGAATCGGCCGCGAGCTCGGAGCAACGCCTTATGACGAGGAGTCGGGCCGGGGCGTGCTTCGCCATGTGATGGCGCGGACCGGCGTCATTACGGGCGAGATGATGGTCGTTCTGGTTACTAACGTCAAGAAGCTGCCTTCGGCGGAGGAGTGGGTCAAGCGCATTCGCGCGGAGCTGCCAAACGTGAAGAGCATCGTTCAGAACGTGAATGAACGGAACACAAACGTTATATTCGGCGACGAGACGCGCGTGCTCTGGGGCAGCGAGGTTATTTATGATGAGCTTGACGGCATTCGCTTCGCGATCTCGGCTCGTTCATTCTATCAAGTGAACCCGACGCAGACCGTTGAGCTTTACCGCAAAGCGGTGGAGTACGCCGGATTGACGGGAACGGAAACCGTCATCGATGCCTATTGCGGCATCGGTACGATCTCGTTGTTCCTCGCCCGCCAGGCTGGACGCGTCTATGGCGTAGAGATCGTTCCGGAAGCGATCGAGGATGCGGCTCGCAATGCGGCATTGAACGGAATCGCCAACGCTTCGTTTGAGGCAGGCCCAGCAGAGGTCGTCATTCCGCGCTGGCGCAAAGAAGGGATAACGGCGGACGTGATCGTCGTCGATCCTCCGCGCAAAGGCTGCGACCCGGCGCTGCTCGAGACGATCCTGGCGATGAAGCCGGAGCGGGTTGTTTATGTGAGCTGCAACCCTTCTACGCTGGCACGCGACTTGCGTGTGCTGGAGGATGGCGGGTATCGGACAGTTGAGGTTGTTCCTGTGGATATGTTCCCTTGGACGGTGCATGTGGAGAGTGTTGCGGTTTTAGTGAGGGATAGATGTAGTTTCAATCAAAGTCATCCCAGAGCCTAAAAAGTCTACTCAAAGCCAGGGCAAGAGGCGTTAAATCCAAGTGGGGCAAGGCCTTGTGAAACGGTGCATGTAGTTCGTGGCGTGAGACGACTATTTAACAATTGCACAGCCGAACAAAAGATCTTCTTATAGGTAAAGACGATGTGTTTATTCATCGTCTTCTGCACTAAACTTTAAAGCTATCGGCAATCCTCGCATTTCTAGATTCTTTGACCTCGAATATCTTACTCTAAGGGTTAATATAGACCCGATTCATATCGACATAGAAGTTGAAATTCAGCGGGGTTCTCTTATTTGGGAATCCTTTTTTGTTTTGGAGAAGAACTTCTTTTCATTATAACGAAATAGTTGAAGTGGCTGATATCGATACCATCGCTACTATCGCCAATTAATGTATGTTCCCAAACTTGATGAATGCATATGTTTCCTATTGCGATTTGCAATGCTTAAATTCGATAAAAAAGTGAAAAACCAACGCAGGGTGTAGTATATTTAGGTCATTGTACGAATGACAAGTTGTGGGAAAAGGGAAACGGACTTAATGAGAAAGCAATTGACAGTTCTAATCGGCATGGTTGTTGTCTTCACCGTCGTTACATCGCTATTCATCTATGAGTGGCTGAATCCTACGTTTCAGTACCCGGAAGCGAGAGGAGGAGTGCTGGACGCCAGACAATGGGATTTTGCGAAGCAAGGAATTGTACCACTGCGGGGAGAATGGGAATTTTACGAGAACAAACTGCTGACCCCGCAAGATTTTCACACAAGTGACAAGACACTGGAAGCGGAGCGCCGAATCGTTCAAGTTCCCGGAGGTTGGAAGGATGTTGTTTCTTCTGGCAGCGGGTATGGAGCGGGTACGTACCGTCTGCGAATTGAGGTTAGCGATCCTGGTTTTTATAGCCTTAGAGGTAAAAAAATTCGTATGTCCAGTCACATCTATATGGACGGATCGGACCTAGGCGGTACCGGAAAACCGGATCTGTCAGCGGATCGATTCGTACCTAGCAATCTACCATTTTTCGGCACGATCAGAGCGGATACCGACACCATTGATGTTATCATTCAGATAGCTAGCTACCGCTACTTGGAAGGTGGATTGGTACAAGCGCCGGAATTCGGATTAACTGACGATGTAATGGCCAGGCGCGATAATGCCCGTCTGGCAGATATGATTGTCATCACCGCGCTGCTGGTATTCGGGGTTTATTTTGCAGGTACGTTCAAGCAATGGACGAAGGAGCCGTATCTCGTCTTTTTCAGTTTGTTCTGCTTATCATTAGGGTTGTTCTTCAGCATCGACAACGAAATCGTCATGGCGACCCTATTTCCAGGCATATCCTTCCTTTTGTTGCAGAAGATGCTCTTTATCCTGCCTTACGTATCCGTCTTCTCGTTTACTCTCTACGTCTATCTGTACCTGGACCTTAAGGGGAGCACGGAATATAAATGGCTGAGACGAGTCTCTTACGTCTATTTGATCGTATTGGTTGCCCTGCCGAACGACTATCTGGTCGATATTCTTTGGCTCGGGATCATCCTGCAATTAATCACCTTCGCGTTCTTGATTCGCTGGATTTTTCGTTATCGGAATGGCGGAGTTCAGGTTTACTATATTTTGCTCGGCCTATTCTTCCTTATTATTAGCTGGGTGTATGCCCAAACGCGCTATCAGCTGGCGCTCGACAACCCATATTATATGATCGTCACGCTGCTGTTTCTCGTTCTATCGCAATCGTTTCTCATGTCGGACCGATTGCGCGACGCATTCGCGCGGAACGAGCGATTGGCCGAACAACTCATTGTGTACGACCGCCAAAAAGACGAGTTTCTTATCCATACGTCCCACGAGTTCAAAACACCGCTGCACGGCATTATCAATCTGGCGCAGGTGGTCATCGACCAGAGCGGCGAGGAGATGGCGCATCGGCATCGCGACAATCTGAACTTCATCATTGCCCAAGCGAACCGCTTGTCTACGCTGGTGAACGATATTATCGATTTTCAGAGCTTGCAGCGAGGGAGTTTGGCGTTCCACAACCGTTATTTCGACGTTAGCGGCACGCTGCAGGCCACGCTCGAAGCGTTAACAATCATGCGCAGGAACGATCAAGTGCGGCTGGTCAATCAGGTGCCTCCGGGAACCTACTATTTGTTTACCGACGAAAACCGTCTGAAGCAAATTCTCGTGAATCTGGTCGGCAATGCGTTGAAATTTACGGAAAGGGGAAGCGTTGCGGTGGCCGCGGAGTCCCGAGAAGGCTGGCTAAGCCTGACGTTCACGGACACCGGCACGGGGATGAGCGAGGATAGGCAGCGGGAGTTGTTCAAAGCCCATCTGTACGAAGGCGGCGATGAACCGGCGGTTTCGATGTTCCAATCTTCCGGTCTAGGTCTGAAAATATCGAAAGCTCTTGCGATGCAAATGGGCGGCAATCTGGAATTGGAGTGGTCGGAGCCGGGAAGAGGTTCTGTGTTCTCGCTGCGCCTGCCGGAGGCATCGGCAACGCAGAGGGAACCAGAGGCAGCCTGGGCAGAAGCCGCTGTTGGCGTGGAATCGACGCTGCTGTCCGGGGCAAGCTCGCAGACGGTTGAAGACTCGGCTCCGAACGCAATGGAGGGATCTCCCAAGGTGAAGATCCTGCTGGTGGATGACGATGCCTCCAATATCAAGGTACTGCAGGAGTTATTCGCGCCCCGTCGTTATCACGTTCTCGTGGCGTATAATGGAGCGGACGCGCTCAAGCTGATCCAGCAGCATCGCGGCGATCTATCGCTTGTCCTGCTGGATGTGATGATGCCCGAGCTTTCCGGGTATGAAGTGTGCAGGCGGATTCGAGAGGAACACCCGCTTTACAAGCTGCCCGTTCTGCTGCTGACGGTACGCAGCTCGCCTGCTGATATTGCGATGGGCCTCGAGGCCGGGGCCAACGACTTTCTAGTAAAGCCGTTCAGCGGCAAGGAGCTGCTGGCTCGGGTGCAGACGATGCTTCGTTTGAAAGAAGCCGTCAAGCAGGCCATTCATATGGAGACGCTGTTTCTGCAATCACAGATCAAGCCGCATTTTATATACAATTCCTTAAGCGGCATTATTTCGTTATGCTACAGCGACGGCGCGCGGGCAGGCAAGCTGTTGGGCGAATTCAGCAACTATTTGCGGCTCAGCTTCGATCTGGATCCCCGACAGGCCAAGGTCAGCCTGAAGCGGGAGCTGTCTCTCACCAAATCCTATGTCGAGCTGGAGCTGGCCCGATTCGGCACACGTTTGAATGTGGAATGGGATGTGAATGTCCGAACGGAGACGTTGATTCCGGCGTTGATCATGCAGCCATTGGTCGAAAATGCGATTCGTCACGGCATCATGAAGCGATTATCGGGAGGCACAGTGGTCATTCGGGCGAAGCTGGAGCCGCAGGGCTTGCGTATAGCCGTACTGGACGATGGGGTCGGCATGACTGAAGAACAGCTGGATCGAATCGCGAAGCCGGAGCGGCTGGAAGGAAGCATCGGTCTGATCAACGTACATAAGCGGCTAATGAACGAGTTCGGGCAAGGCTTGCTGGTGGAGAGCGTTCAGGGCAAGGGCACGACCGTCACTTTCCTGATTCCTTCCAGCGTGGGAACGGCCGGATCTGACGGAGAGGGGGACGTTGCAGGATGATAACGGCGATTGTCGTAGATGACGAACTGCTCGTTGCAGAGCAAGTGGACAGAATGTTGGTTCAAGCCGGCGTGAAGGTGTTGGGTCGCTGCGTGAATCCTCACGAGGCGCTTGGTATGGCAAAAGCGCTGCAGCCCGATGTGCTGTTTCTGGATATCGAAATGCCGGAGCTGAGCGGATTGGAAATCGCGGAGCGGGTATATGCGGACAAGCTCGACATGGAAGTCGTGTTCATTACCGCCTACAACCAATACGCAATTGACGCTTTCCGGGTGAATGCGCTCGATTATTTGCTAAAGCCGGTGATGGAGGAGGATTTGGAGCGTTCTCTCGAACGCGTCGGCAAGAGACGGCAGCATCGTGAAGGAGCCGTCGGCAGCGGCGGACAACGGACGGCCGATGCCGCGCTATTCGGCAAGTTCGCGCTGCACATGGACGATACCCTCGAGCCGGTTCGCTGGGTGACGGCCAAGTGTGCGGAGTTGTTCGCGTATATGCTGCTGCAGCCTTGGAACAAGGAGGTCAGCAAGTGGGAGTTGTTTGAGGCGCTCTGGCCGACCCAGAATGAGGAGAAGGCGGGCATCAACCTTCGAAGCACGGTTAGCAGGATCAACAAGACGTTACGGGATTACCGCTCGGAAATGGCGCTGGTTTCCGTCAGAAACGGCTACAGGCTGGATTTGTCCGATGAGGCGCCGTCGGTGGACGCGGCGGAATTAGAGCGGCTCGTGCTGGACGCCGTCGAGCCGATCCCGGACAACCTGGCTTTTGTCGATCAGTTAATTCTCCGTTGCAGCCGACCGTTCCTGCAGGAGTTCGACGGCGCCTGGTGCGAGCCTTACCGCAAGCAGTATCGTCAGTATTTCCTGCACCTGGGGATGAAGCTGCTCTTGTATTACGAGCGAGCCGAGGCGGAGCCGCTTAAGGCGATGCGGTTGGCCGATCAGTTGGTCGAACATGAGCCTTACGATGAATCGCTGCGGGAATCGGCTCTGAAGCTGCAGCATCGCGTTGGCGGTTCCAAACGCGCAGCTGCCTACTATGAAGCATACGCCGAGTTGATTCATACCGAACTGGGAGCCGTTCCGGGCGAAAAGCTTTCCGAGTTGCTCCGCGCCTTCACCAATTGAATTCTATCGCACGAAGGAACCTGCATTTCAAAGCGGGTTCTTTTTGTTTTGCAACAATTTTGCAACATCGCTTCCCTTATAATGTCAACGTGGAGTTAATCAGCTTGAAGGCGGTGGCAGAAAATAATGATCAAACGTTGGATATCGCTAATCATCGTATTCTTATTAATCGTGGCCAATATTCCTCAGTATGCTTATGCAGAGTCTCTTGACGAGTGGAATATTCGGAGTCCGTTGCCTACGGGGAATACGCTAACCGAAGTTACTTTCGGTAACGGTACCTATGTGGCGGTAGGGAGCAAAGGGACGATTCTAACCTCGAGTGACGGAGCTAGCTGGACGAGCAGGGCGAGCGGTACTACGAATCTACTATATGACGTTATCTACGCAAACGGTATGTTTGTGATAGTGGGTGCAGGCGGAACGATTCTAACCTCTGGCGATGGAGTGAGCTGGACGAGCCGAACGAGCAACCTTACGAGCATAATAACTAGCATAACCTACGGAAACGGCTTTGTGGCAGTGGGTGCAGGCGGAAGGGTTCTGACCTCCAGCAACGGAGTGAACTGGACGAGCCAAACGAGCGGCACTTCGAATAATTTAATGGGCGTCGACTACGGAAAAAGCATGTACGTAGCGGTCGGAAACAATGGAACCATTGTTACCTCGAGCAACGGAACGAGCTGGACGAGCCCAACCAGCGGGTATGCGCTTGCATTATCCGACATCGCATTCGGTAACGGTCTGTTCGTGGCGTTGGGTCAAAACGGAAGGACCCTAACCTCCAGCAATGGAGTGAACTGGGTAAACGGATCAACCAATTCTCTTATTGCACACGGCATCAGCTTCGATAACGGCAATTTTGCGGCTGTAGGGAGCAATGGAGCGATTCTAACTTCCAGCAGCGGAGCGAGCTGGACAAGCCAAAGCAGTGGCACAACCATTACGCTAACCGGCGTCACCAATGGAAACGGCACGTATGTAGTAGTAGGAGAAACGATTATTTTAACTTCTTTGGACGGAATAAGCTGGACGGACCGAATGATCGGCACGCTAACTAGCATACTTGGACTCTCTTACTTTAACGGCATGTATTTGGGGCTTGGTGCAGGCGGAACGATTATAACCTCAAGCGACGGCGTGAGTTGGACGAACCGATCGAGCGGGACGACGAATCATCTATATGGCGTCGCTTACGGGAACGAATTGTATGTGGCGGTGGGGTTAAACGGTACGATTGTAACTTCAAGCAATGGATTGAACTGGACGGTTCGAACGAGCGGCACCACGAATCAGCTAACTGGCGTTACCTACGGAAACGATACCTTTGTGGCGATAGGTGCGGGAGGAATCATTGTAACCTCCGGCGACGGAGTGAACTGGACGATCAAGCCGAGCAGCACTGCCAATAATCTGAAGGCTGTTACCTATGGAAACGACATGTTTGTAGCGGCGGGGAATAGCGGAACGATTGTGACCTCGGGCAATGGAGTGAGTTGGGTCAGCCGAGCGAGCGGCACCGGGAATATCCTCAATGGCGTCACTTACGGAAACGACATGTATGTGGCAGTGGGGAACAGCGGAACAATTGTGACCTCTAATGACGGGGTTAGCTGGACGAGTCGAACGAGCGGCATTGCGAATCATCTCAATGGCGCCACCTACGGAAACGGCATGTATGTGGCAGTAGGTGCAACCGGTTCGATTGTGACCTCCGGCAACGGAGCGAGCTGGAGGAGCCGGACAAGCGGTAATGCAAATGATTTCTATAGTGTTACCTATGGAAACAGCACGTACCTCGCGGGGGGCGGATTCGGAGCGATCGTGCAATCGGGTATCGTACCGCCGGCCATTAACAGCGTAAGCGTCAGCCCGGCTAGCGCAAACGTGGCGCAAGGAGGCAGCAAGCAACTTACGGCTGCGGTAGATGCGATTAACGGCGTAATGACGACGGTTAAGTGGACGAGCAGCGACGCGAAGGTGGCGGTGGACGGCACGGGGAATGTGACGGTCGCGGCAGATGCTGCGCTAAGCGATTATACGATTACGGCAACGTCAACGGTAGATGGTAGCAAAAAAGGGACGGCAACGATCACGGTTACCGCAGCGGCATTGCCTGAGTCGACTCCGGAGGCGGGGATCGACTACACGGCGGAACAGTTGACGGGACTTGAGCCGAACGGCGCCTACACCATTAACGGTACGCCTGTGACGGCAAACGGCAGCGGCAAAGTGCCGATCGACGGCAGCTGGCTGGGCGTAACCGTGAACGTGGTGAAGAAGGGCAACGGCACGACGACGACCGACAGCACGGCGCAGACAGTCAGCGTGCCGTCCCGCCCGGCTATGCCGAGCGCAGGAAAGACGGACGAGACATCCATCAATGGCAATAACGGAACGTTGACGAACGTGACGTCGGTGATGGCGTATAAGAAGGGGACGGCTGGCAGCTGGACAAGCGTAACCGGTACGAACGTTACGGAATTGGCGCCGGATACGTACTACGTGCGCGTCAAAGCAACGTCTTCGGCCTTCGCATCCGTTGCGCAGACGGTAACGATTGCGGCGTTCATCGGGTCGCCTGAGACGACACCGGAGGCGGGGATCGACTACACGGCGGAACAGTTGGCGGGACTTGAGCCGAACGGCGCCTACATGATTAACGGTACGCCTTTGATGGCGGACGGAAGCGGCAAAGTGTCGATCGACGGCAGTTGGCTGGGCGTGGCGGTGAACGTGGTGAAGAAGGGCAACGGCACGACGACGACCGACAGCACGGCTCAGACAATCAGCGTGCCGTCCCGCCCGGCTATGCCGAGCGCAGGAAAGACGGACGAGACATCCATCAATGGCAACAACGGAACGTTGACGAACGTGACGTCGGCGATGGCGTACAAGAAGGGGACGGCTGGCAGCTGGACAAGCGTAACCGGTACGAACGTTACGGAGTTGGCGCCGGATACGTATTACGTGCGCGTCAAAGCAACGTCCTCGGCCTTCGCATCCGTAGCGCAGACGGTAACGATTGCGGCGTTCATCGGGTCGCCTGAGACGGCACCGGAGGCGGGGATCGACTACACGGCGGAACAGTTGACGGGACTTGAGCCGGACGGCGATTATACCATTAACGGCACGCCTGTGACGGCGGATGGCAGCGGCAAAGCGGCGATCGACGGCAGTTGGCTGGGCGTGGCGGTGAACGTGGTGAAGAAGGGCAACGGCACGACGACGACCGACAGCACGGCGCAGACAGTCAGCGTGCCGTCCCGCCCGGCTATGCCGACCGCAGGAAAGACGGACGAGACAACTATCAATGGCAATAACGGAACGTTGACGAACGTGACGTCGGCGATGGCGTACAAGAAGGGGACGGCTGGCAGTTGGACAAGCGTAACCGGTACGAACGTTACGGAGTTGGCGCCGGATACGTATTACGTGCGCGTCAAAGCAACGTCTTCGGCCTTCGCTTCTGATGCGCAGACAGTAACAATCACGGCGTATGGAGCACCGTTGGAACTGACACCGGAAGCGGTGATCGACTATGCCGCGGAACAACTGACGGGACTTGCGCCAAACGGGGCCTACACCATTAACGGTACGCCTGTGACGGCGGACGGCAGCGGCAAAGCGGCGATCGACGGCAGTTGGCTGGGTGTGGCGGTGAACGTAGTGAAGAAAGGCGACGGCACGACGACGGCCGACAGCACGGCGCAGATGCTGAGCCTGCCGTCCCGCCCGGCAGCTCCGGTTGATATAACGGTGACGGATATCACCTATAAAGGAGCTAATGACGGTTCTATTCTCAACGTAGAACTCACGATGGAGTTTAAAATAGGGAATACGGAAACATGGACGAATATAACGGGGACGTCGGTTGTCGGGCTAACGCCTGGCGTCTATTATGTACGAGCAGCAGCGACGGAATCGGCATTTGCCTCTATCCCGGCTCAGGCAACCATCCATGACTCGGATGCAACCATTCCAGCGTCGCCGAATGTGAGTGCCGACGATGCGAGCAATGTGATTATCGGCCTGGACACTACGATGGAATTCTCGGTTGACGGTGGGGCTTACGTCCGATATGACGGAACCAACATGCCGCAACTGAGCGGCGAGCATACGGTTCAGGTGCGGGTAGCTAGCAGCGGCTCTGTTCCGGCGGGGCCGTCAACTACGCTGATCTTCACGACGAATGCTTCCGTTCCGGCTGGAGGCTTGACGGTGACCGCCGTAGATCCTAGCGGCGCGGCAAACGATGGCAAAACCCGAATTGATGTAACGCCTTCCGCCGATGGCGAGCACCGACTGGTCTACTTCAACTTCGGCAGCGGCATCGTAAACGTACCGAATGTCGGCGACACGCTTAGCGGTTACCTGGCCGTACCAAGCGATCGCTTGGTCCCGGCAGCGAACGGCGACAAGATCGGCGTAGCCGAGGTAGACGAGCAAGGCCATGTCGTGAAGTTCGGTCAAACTGCAGCACGCGTTATTATCGAACAGCCGGTTACGCAGCCTACTAACGAAGCCTCGACCGGTCCGAACGAAGAGTCGGTCGACGTGCTGGTTAACGGCAAAGTTGAAAATGCGGGCAAAGCAACAACGACGGAATCGGGCGGCGTCAAGACGACGACGGTTGTCGTTGATCCGGCCAAACTTCAGTCGAAGCTGGATGCGGAGGGCGCGAATGCCGTCGTTACCATTCCGGTCAAGTCGGCGTCGAATGTCATTGTCGGCGAGCTAAACGGCCAAATGGTTAAAAATATGGAGAATCTCTCGACCACGCTCGTCCTGCAGACGGACAGGGGAACCTACACGTTGCCGGCTCTGGAAATCAACATTGACGAAATAGCCGGTAAGCTCGGCAGCAACGTGAAGCTGGAGGATATTCAATTGAAAATCACGGTTGCGCAAACACCGGACATGATGGCCAAGGTAGTCGAGAGCGCGGCGGCAAAGGGCGAGTTCTCTATTGTCGTGCCTGCAGTTGACTTCACGGTCACAGGTACCTACGGCGGGAAAACGGTCGAAATCAAGACATATAACGTCTATGTCGAGCGAATGGTCGCTTTACCTGATGGCATCGACCTGAACCGGATTACGACGGGCGTCGTCGTTGAACCGGACGGATCGGTGCGGCACGTACCGACCAAGGTCATTCTGGTTGAAGGCAAATATTATGCGAAAATCAATAGTTTGACTAACAGCACGTACACGGTCGTTTGGCATCCAATCTCCTTTGCCGATGTAGAGAAGCATTGGGCTAAGGGAGCAGTGAACGATATGGGGGCGCGTCTCATCATCCATGGCGTGAACGAGACAACGTTTAATCCGGACGCGGACATCACCCGCGCCGAGTTCGTGGCGATGATCGTGCGAGCATTGGGACTGAGGCTGGGCGAAGGATCGCAGAGCTTCAGCGATGTCGCAACGGATGCTTGGTATGCGAGCGCCATTCAGACAGCCTTAGATTACGGCCTGGTCTCGGGCTTTGAGGACGGCACCTTTCAGCCGAACACCAAGATTACGCGAGAGCAGGCAATGGTTGTCATCGCCAAGACGATGAAGCTGACGGGTCTCGCCAAGGCAACGGGCATGCCCGATAAGGAAGTGGTGCTTGGCAAGTTTGCCGACAGCGCCAATATGGGCACGTGGGCCGCGGACAGCATCGCGATAGCTGCCAAGGCAGGACTGATTCTTGGCCGTAGCGGCGACAAGCTCGAAGCCAAAGCCAATGTCACCCGCGCCGAAGTAGCGACGCTGATCCAAAGACTGCTTAAGCAGTCGGATCTCATCTAAAACCTAAAAGTAATGAAGAGGGGCAATGCCCCTCTTTTTTTTGGTTATATTGTACTGTGTTAGCAGGAAGAAAAGCGCGTCACCGGCAAGTGCTTGAACCACGGACTGTACCGTAGTACAAGGGACTCGTTCACGGGCATGTGAATGAATCGGCGAACATTATGCAACCGTAACTGACATTCCATACAAGCGGCGTGCGTGGCGGGGATACGTCGAGTCAATATTTAGAAGTATATAGATATCAATATTCGGTGAAGTTTCCTGGTGTTCTGTTATTTATGAGACGAGATTAAAACATGGGATGTAGCGGGAAATTAGCACGAAAGACCACCTTCTAAAGTAAACCGGAGGTGGTCTTTCGTATGACACCATATTATGCGAACCACTTTTCGACCCTTCAAAAATGCCTGAATCCCTTGCGGCGCATGGTTTCACCGCTCGCCCCACTTCGCTTTTGTCGCTTTATCTTGGATGTGATTAATCGTAGTGTATTAGCTTCAGTCGTGAACACTACCAACCTTATCGCTACTTTCGCGCTTGCTGGCAACCAGCATATATCCGGCCCCCCGAATCGTAATGATTCTCTCAGGATTGACGGGAACAGCCTCGATTTTTTTTCGTAAATTACTGATGTGTACAGCGACCGTTCTCGTATCCTCCAAACTCTCCATTCCCCAGATGAGATGGAACAACGTATCGACAGTGACGACACGATTGACGTTTTGTGCCAAATAGGACAGTAAACTAAATTCTTTTTTTGATAAAAAGATGGTGTTACTATCTATGTTGACGGACTGTGCGTAGAAATCCAGCGCCATACCCGGTAACTCCAGCAGTTGTTCTTTTCTGCTTGTCGACACTCTGCGAAGGTGTGCCTTGATTTTGGCCATGAGTACGCCCGGACTGAACGGCTTGGTCACATAATCGTCGCCGCCGTAGGATAATGCGCTGATTTTCACCTCGTCTTCCTCACGGCTGCTCAGAAATATGATCGGCGCATTCGTGTAGATACGTGCGTTCCTGCACCAATCAATGCCGTCTTCATTAGCCAGCATTACATCCAGTACA
Organism: Paenibacillus sp. J22R232; assembly: GCF_056269165.1. NCBI lineage: Bacteria > Bacillati > Bacillota > Bacilli > Caryophanales > Paenibacillaceae > Paenibacillus > Paenibacillus sp. J22R232. Next base: position 181,285 of record NZ_JBWDNK010000012.1, read on the forward strand.
ATCAAATCCGGATCGAGCGACGCAAGCAGCTTCATGGCTTCTGTCCCGCTGTGGCTATACGAGGCTATAAAGCCTTCCCGTTCACAATATGCCTGAACAATCTCACAGATATGGGGATCATCATCGACGATCATAATCTTGTGCGTTTCCTTCATGCTGTCACCTTCCTGCTTCTCGAATACAAAGGCAGCGATATATAGAATATCGACCCCGTCTTGCCGTCACTCTCCGCTCGAACCGCCCCTCCGTGCGCTTGTACGATTTCCCTGCAAATCGCCAGCCCGAGTCCGCTGCCCTCTACTTCCATTTCCATGCCCGATCGATCATACCTATAATTGCGATCGAAGATTTGCTCTAGCTGCTCTGGGGGAATACCCGTGCCAGAATCTTGTACGCTAATTATCGCACAGCGGGTATCTTGCGCCTCGTCCACGGCTAGTGCAAGACGCACCGTCCCACCAGTAGAGGTGAACTTCATCGCGTTCGACACTAGATTAAACAACGCCTGCTCCAATCTTTGCCCATCCATCTCGATAACAGGCAAGTCAGACCGTTGATTTTCCGTATTTCCGATTTCCAATATGAAATGGAGCCCGGCGTCACGCACAACCAGCTCATATTGTTCAAAAAAATCACGCAAGAAGGGAATGGCATGAACCGGCTCCATTCGATACGCTACTTGTCCCGTCTCTAGATGCGACAAGAAAGACAACTCCTCGATCATGCGGTTAATCCTTATCGTGTTATCCCGGATATACTTCAGGTACTGTTCATTGCGCTCCGGCTTAACCATGTCCTTCACAGCTTCGACATAACCAAGCATGCTGGACAGCGGCATGCGCAAATCATGCGTAATGTAGGCAAGCAGCTTTTTCCTCCCTTGCTCTGAGTGGAGTAGCCGCTCATAGGACGTGCGGAGATCCTCGTGGGCTGCGGATAACGCATGTGTGCGCTCCATTACGATCCGCTCTAAATTGGTATTCATTTCAGTCAGCTTGTTATTAGCTTCCAGCAACTCACGTGCAATCCTCTCTTCGTTCGTTGCCGCCCTCGTAAATCTTGAAGAAAGCAGAATCATCTGTGCGATCGTAAATACCAACAGGCCAAATGGAGATGTATTTCCGATTAGCGACCATTCGTTGTAGTATAAAAAATCGTTGATAACCGTAACAAGAGTAACCACAGACACCGACAGGAAGATCAGCGCTCCCTCTATACGCCGCACGGCCGCTTGGGCAAGCCCAACCATCAGATACACCATGTGCAGAACAACGATTACACCAATCACCAGTAACATTTTTGAATAGATAAGCGCAGGGGTCATTACAACAAGTAAACAAAGTGCGCCCGTTGCGATACGGGTGCCAAGACGAAACCACCAGGACACATAATTCGGAAAAATGCATTCAAAATACATGGTGATGATATAACCACTGATGCAAAGAATCAAATACTCGATCTTGAACTGCAATTCCCACGGAAAATGAGGAAGCAATTGCGTAATCATGAGCTCGCCGTTCAGCAAGGAGCGGATGCCGAACAACACGGTGAACAAACCAAAGTACAACGGCGCCTTGTCCTTGCGTCGCAGCACGAACAACAGCAGATTATACAATCCAATCACCAGCAGACATGCAGTTATGAACATATCTGTGGCAATCTTCAGATTTGTCCTGACCGTTAACACGCTGCTGCCACCCAGTTCTATATATTGGGTGATGCCGCCTCGCTTATGATGAAAGTTCGCTACTTGCATAACAAGCTCTAAAGTGTCGTTTTCGGGCTGGAAGAACACAAGCTTCGTTGCCAGATGCGGTTTCACGCGACTCTTGTCCGGACCCACCTCACCGACTTCTGCCAGCAGCTCTCCATTCGCCCACAATTTATACGCATGAAATATAGAAGGCAGCCGGAGAGCAAGCCGCTCATTCCTATCCTGCTTGCTAAGCTCAATGACCAGCCGAAATGTTGCGAAACCTTCTCCGCTCAGCTCTTGTCCATCCAACGGGTAGCCTAGCCAGGATCCGGGAATGTTGATATAGCGATTAATCTGTCCACCGTTTTCCATGCGGCTCCGTATATCCTCTGGCGATAGCAGCTCTTGCCAGTAGAACGCCCATTCCCCTTGTAACTTTAGCGGATTCTTACTAACATAATCCTCCGTTAAATCTAGCACGCCTTCTTCGCTTTGAATCTGAGGGGAATCCGGTGCATATACGACGGCATAGCTTGCGACCAAACCAACAACTACAACGATAACAGTTATGTAAAGCAAGATCGTACGAGAACCAAATCGAAGAATATCCCTCATGATGAAGTCGACCCCAATCTACAAGATGCGTTATAAATAAGTTGATTATCTTAATGATAGCATCATAAAAAGAAAATGTGTTAAAAGCGGTAATAAAATCCTCAATTACAAGCTGTGGGCAATCTCATAACCAAAATATGCACCGTAGGGATGCGGCCGCTTTGCCGCGGCAGCTGTTACAGTCGCTTAATACCGCATCGAATCAAAAAAGTTATTACATCCAATTCGCTTTGTAGTCTGTTTTTTTGGCATGTTTTAGTATAAACGTGAAGCTAAAGTTTTCTTTATGTTTCATTAATGGCCTTAACTACTATGATAAAATGCAGCGAGGGAAAATCGTGCTACTTTACTGATAGATATGATCGATATTGATTCAACGAGATTAAAGTTTAGTGTGATTAAAACATACAAGGAGCAGTAGTAACTTGTACAAACGTATAATGAGTTTAACGCTGACGGTGTTTTTGTTTGTATCGTTAATACAGCGAGGAATCGGCTTGGTGAATCCAAGTCATTCTAGTGCCGGGTGGAGCATCATGTGAAAGGCGCTGGCATTGATGATGGAGGCCCAGCGATAGATAATCTTTATATCCGTTCACTCCCAATGCCTGCAGAGAACGTAATCTATGAACTAATTCTTGGCGACTACTCGGATGACGGTGAAAGTTTCCCGGGCTGGCCATTTTAATGAATATTTATAAGCTCTGCGAAGTTACTAGCTTAATTTAATAAGGGGTTTCTCAGTCATCTTCAATAATTGTGAAACCCTTTGTTTAGCGTGTTCATTTGCTTGCTTGAATCGGGCTATACGGTCTTGATAGGGGAATGTTGCTTATGGCTAGTCGAATTGAAAAGGAGTTCATTACTTGATTAAAAGAAAAGGCACAAAATCGCAATTCAAAGAGGCGTTCAAACGGGGACTGGGTCATTCTTATATGGAGTTAAAACAAAGCGGAAATCGTGAAAAGTACAAAGATATCGTCTTATGGTCTTGTCTTCGTAACACTTGTTATGACATGCAATGTGAAGGTGGACGCGGTATTTTTTTATATCATGCAATCTGTTTATTCGAAGATAAGAGCTATTTTGAAGAGGCAATCATTCTAAAGTTTACGCAAAAGAATCTAGACACATGGTTATTCGATCAATTGTGTGAGCTTTTATGTTTATTCTCAGAGGATGGCAGCACTAGAGCAAGGGAATCGTTATATCAAAAATATAATAAAATGCTTGAATTATCTTCACATCGTTCGAATCAAATAGATAAGATTAACCTAGAATGGCTTTGTGTAAGACTGACATCAATTGACGGATTTCCTGCATTCAAGAATATTGTTAAGCAGCTCGGTGAGTATGCGTTAAGTAAAAGTGATTCTGCGGGTATGGATTGGTTCTACTCTTATGCAAAAAACAAGTTTGGTAACAAGCGTGTCGATTCATACTTGCAGAATAGTGCGATTAAATCTGATTATGTAAAAGCCTTTCTAAACTCCGTATCTGAACTCGTGATTCCCAGCAAACAAAATATGGATCCACCAACTTTAGAAGATTTGATTCAAGCAGCAAAAGAAAAACGAAGTCGAGGGCTTTCACTCCGTTTTGCGAAAGCGGCATCAGAAGAAGAACGGTTAAAATTAGCGAAATACGCTATTGCAGAATCAAATCTAGAAATAAAGTTAGAATTACTATGGACGTTTAGAAAGATTCGTTTTCCATTAGCTGAGTCGTATATTTTTGAACTTGCCGAAAGTGATAATCCATCCATACGCAATGTTGCTTTTGAGATGATGAAGCATTTACCGCCAGATCGGATTCACGATTTCGCAATAAATCTTCTTCAACAAAAGAAGGAGCTCGCAAATGCTCTAAGTCTACTATGTTATTGCTATAAGCATGAAGATGAGGCTGTTTTATTCGAAGGTGTGCAAAGTTTGACAGTATCCTACGAGGATGGCGGCTGGCATGGTGTCTTTATGGACGTTGAGCATTTGTTAGATAACCGATCAATTAAAATGGACCCATCCGTTTTTATCTACATATATAGCCAAACATTGTGTTCGTATTGCCGTCATATTCTGATTTGCAGCATGTACAAGCGGAAAGTTCTCCCCCAAGCGATTTTAGAAGAATGCGTACATGACAGCTACGAGGATACAAGAAAATTTGCGATACGAAAACTAAGAAAAAAATCAAAGTCATTGAGCGTTAAAAATAGATAATATTCCACTTGAAGACTTGAGGGTTAGCATGGGGAATGTGACATCTGTACGATTTAGTTCAATAGGATGGGTGGGGCTGACTTACGCAGGTAAAGCGGACGTTGGAACTTGGGCACAGGCTGTGGCAGACGCTCTGAAAGAACGCGGTTTCACGTATTTCTCACGACTCGGTCACCTATGTTCCATACCCGATGATAACGTTATTTACGACGTATTGCGGAACGTAGGCTCATTGCCTGCATGAGTCGGAGAACCTTCTTATGATTGACTCAAATACCATGATCCTATAGTAGAAATAATTGAATCTGATGATAGCCGTAAACAGCTGTATAGCGTCCCAAGGTGCCGTGTATCAACGTTTTGAGCGGTCGGTCCTTATCCGTGCTTTTTCGCTTTAGATAGGCATAGAATCCGCTTCGGGAGAGTCCGATTTCTTAATATAACTATGCAACGGTGAAATGCTCTCGGAGTTCTTAGACGAGCCGACACTTCTCTGGTAAAACTCCGCCTACGTAATAGCCATCCACTTTTTAAACAGCCATCTCCATTTCTAGCCGCTTAACATAACGGTTCTCATCGACTTATTCTTCCCATTTCCCACGAGTGTCTCTAAGCCCGAAGTCGCCCATCTGCTTGTAACGCCTCATCCATACCTTCAACCGCCCCATATCAGCAATCTCCAGAATCTCTGGTCATAACGGAAAGCACCCCCTATTGATTTCATAGGGTGTTTTTCCAATGTCCACTATATGAGGTGTACCTCATTTTTCGAAAGGTCTTGGCTCTATTGTTCGTTGTAAGACCACGTTCTACTTTGCCAGCAGCATCCTGTTTAGTTTATGGATTGAATTGAAGCAACGTTATTGAGAAACGATAGATTCTACAGATAGGTAATAGATTGGATCATATTCTATCTACTATGAATATCTTGGCTTAAAGGAGTTGAGGAACTTGGACAATCAAAAAATAACCCTTAGTATTCTTGGCTGCGCCGGGGGAGTAGCTAAATCCATTCTCTCTTTATTAGACAAGTCGTTTGAAGATGTCAATGATCCCATCCATTCGTTTATCAGCAGCATGAATCTTCACTTAGTTGATCAGAAACAAAAGAGGATGGAGTATTACGAACCATTTATTCCACATTTAAAACATACGACTACGTTGCACCAGTTGGATTTGAGTGATTTGAGTATGTTTCGACAGCATCTAATCGATACGAAGACAACGTTCGTCATCGATGTTTCATGGGCCGATACAGTCGACATGCTTCATTGCTGTAATGAATTAGGCGTTCAGTATATTAACACCGCTTTAGAAAATACAATGGTAGACGAGAAAGAAGAGCTTGAAGGATTTACGTTATTGGAACGATACCGCATTTTTGAAAAAAATAGAGAACGGTTCACAAATACGAAGGCAATCATCGGCTCTGGAATGAATCCCGGCGTCGTGCAATGGATGGCCTTGGAAATGATAAGGCAAACCCCAGGCGAAGATCCGCTAGGCTGCTTTATCGTTGAACAGGATAATACATTTTACAAGGATGTATCGCTAGCTCAGAAAAACACGGTTTATACGACATGGTCGCCCGAATGCTTTTTGGATGAAGCCATACTAAACTATCCTATGTTTATGAAGCAACATATGCCTCTCTTTTTCTATAATGCTGTTTATGAGATGGAGTTTAAAGTGTCGCTCGGAAACAAACAGTTTTACGGTTGCTTGATGCCGCATGAAGAGGTTGTTACTCTTGGGAAAGCTTTTGATATGGAGATCGGTTTTCTTTATCGTGTGAATGACTTTACTACGGATTTAATCCGCTCGAACCTTGGTAATGCTAACGATCTTTGGAATTGGAACCACAAGGTTTTGGATCCGTTGGATGCTGAACTGGATGGAGAGGATTTGGTAGGCGTGCTTCTTGTTTACAAAGACAAGGAACGATTTATGTATAACACGATGAATAACAAAAAAATATTTTCCGAGTATAAAACAAATGCTACTTATTTTCAGGTTGCGTGTGGCATCTATGGTGCCTTATCCGCCCTGTTGCTTGATGACATTCCTGCTGGAGTCTATTTTGTGGACGAACTACTGCTTCAAACCGATACCAATTATGGTATGTATCTCTCTTACTATATGAAAGATTTTGTTACGGGCGAAAATATCGGTTCTGACGGGCTTTTATTGGATCGAATAAAAAAATAAATATTCGGTGGGGTGTAGCATGAAGGATAGAAGGCATTCATTAACTGGTTATTATAAGGAGACAAATGAGGATCTGTGGTTATGGGATGATCTTCCGGATTTGGATATGGAAGTTGGATATAAAGTAGGAGCACTGCTCCACTATGAACAATCGCCTTTTCAAGAGATTAGCATTGTGGAAACGAAGGGTTTTGGCCGCATGCTAGTTCTGGATGGGACTCCCCAAGTTACTTCAAAAGACGGCTTTATTTATAATGAAATGATTACGCATATTGCAATGGCCACTCACCCTGAGCCTAAAAAAGTGGCAATGATTGGAGGAGGCGATTGCGGGCCAGCCCGCGAAGCGCTGAAGTATGCAAGCGTGCAGCAGATAGATGTAGTGGAAATTGATCCGAGAGTTATTGAAGTGTGCAGGTTATGGATGACAAAAGATGATGATCAAACGCGGGGTGAATTGATAAGTACCGTATTAAAGGACGGGTATAAGTGGATTCAGGAACAAAAAAATAAATATGATGTGCTTCTCGTGGATAGATCAGACCCCTATGGGCCGGCAGTTAGTCTATATAAACATCAATTCTATCAGTATGTTCACGATAGTTTGACTGATGAGGGTATAGTCGTTTTTCAGTCAGGTTCACCCTATTACAATTCGGATATTTTGAAACAAACGATTAGCAGATTGAAAAAGCTATTTCCAATCGTACGCACTTATTTATGTTCGATCCCTTCATTTCCCGGGGGGATATGGAGTTTTACGGTTGCCTCAAAAAAGTGGGACCCTCTCGAAGCTAACTTAGATGGTTTGCCGTGGGAGGAAACGAAATATGTAAATCCTGAAATATTTCGCGCTTCTTTTGTATTACCCAATTATATAAAGAGCAAGTTGAAAGAGAGGTGAAAATTCAACCCCGTTAAACTGGGGCGAGTGAGCAACCTTTGGCTAATCTAAGTATCAGGCGGTGAGTCGTGCGTTATACAGCCGCGTTTCGCCTCCACCACGATAGAACACCATCCGAATGGGGATGGTGTTCTGATTTATATTTTTAGATGAGTTTGATAGACCAGAGGTTCTTGAAGCGTTTTTTGACGTGTTTGAAGAAGATGAAAGTATTCTTGAAGAACTAAGGGACCGATGAAATGATTATATGCTTAACTAAAGAAGAGGTCATTTCAGCCCACTATTTCATGATGCGAAAAATGAACGACGCAGATCAGTCAGGAGTGAAGGATCGCGGTTTGCTAGAATCTGCGGTACATAGACCGCAACAAAGTATATTTGGAGAAGATGCTTATTCTGATTGATTTGAAAAAGCTGCGGCTCTACTGGAGTTTCTGGTGAAGAATCATTGCTTCCACAATGGTAATAAACGTACAGCCTATCTGGTTACTAAATCATTTCTTATGATTAATGGTAAACATTTAAAGCTGGAACGCGAGTACGCTGTTGAGTTTATTGTAGATATCGCAAAAGGAATTCAATCAATGGATGATACAGCAAGGATATTGAAAGAGTTTTCTGCAGATAGATAATTCATAAGACGTCTGCTAAGGTGACATCAAAACTGTGACTACACCCGTAGAAGCCTATATGGTGTAAGCTTCGGACAGGGGGGCGAGACCCCTCGCCTCCACCTCCACCAAGGAAAACCCGACCTCATGAGGTCGGGTTTTTGCATTTGTAATATTTGATTAGGCGAATCTTACTGTTGAGCTAACTGGCAGTTTAACGTAACAATGGATTTGGTATTTGGGCATTGTGTACTATACTGATAATGCGTAGGAAAGCGTTTGAAAACCTTCGTGAATAAATATCATTAGACTTTTTTTTGGAGGGTTATAGTTGTTCATAAGCAACAAGAAGAAAATAAGAGGCTGGAAAAGACGCGTAAGAAAAATTGAAAAGTGGAAGCGACGAGTTATTGATTTAGACATAGAACACCTACATGACTACAAAAGGGATTATGCAAAACTTTGGATTCACCCATTTTACGCCATCCCACGTAGAAATCCTCCTATCTGGTACAATCGCCTTCTCCTTGAAGAGATGTTGGATGTATATCGATGTTGGCATGAAAAGTTATCAGAATTTGATGAAGATTTTTATCTAAAGTTATGGATATATGACCCACACTTCATCAACTCGCAGGTGGTAACTGCTTATAAAGATTGTCTTCACTTTTACGACCAAACGTTTGAAGTTGGAAATCATGAAAAACAATTCCCTTTTCACAAGTACACTTACCTAAGAGAAAAGTTAGAAATGTTTGATTGGCATCTACATATTGATGGTGACGTTTACACAGAGAGCGACCTAATTGACAATATCCAGCGGGGTTGGATGAGTGATAAAGATGTTGAAGCTATTAAAGAGAAGGCATACAGAGTCGAAACAATTCATTTTTCTGATGGGGATACAGATAAAACGTATAGCGTTAAAGTTGGAGATGTTTGGGTCGGTTCAAAGAAAAACACTATTAAGTTGTAATAACCGTTCATTACGCTAACGGGTAACTATAGCTTAACAATCACCAGGACGAAGCTGTCGGAATGAAACGGCAGCCTCGTTGAGCTAACTAGGCAGCAATCAACTAAATTAAAATACGGAGAATTTGAGTAGTTCGTCGATTAGTTCTTTTCTTATATGAGACAGCACTAAATGCTGTAATTTCCACTATTCTCAATCAGGAGTGAACTAATTGAAAGATATTAAGGATTTAATTCCACAACATAAGCACGATATGGATACAATCGGAAAATTGAAAAATATTAATCATGATGAAACTGATCTTGGATCAATTATGGATGATTTATTTGAATGGATTCAAGACATTAATTGGCCAATAGCTCAAGAGTTATGTAAAATATTTCCCGAATTTAAACCTATTGACGTAGTTCCGCAAATACAGAAAGTATTGAATAGCGATGATGACTGTTGGCAATTCGCATGCATTCAATTCCTATTACCGTTATTGCCTTTAGATATGCGAGAGCAAATAAAAGCAGATCTACTTAGAATCATACAGAATCCTACCCGAAATGAGAAATTTTGTGAAATAGACCAGGGAGCAAGAGAAGTTTATAAAAGCCTATTCTAAGTAGAATGCAACTTCTAATAACACCATATTAGCATTAAGCTCCCTCGGTACGATGCAGTTATCTCACGAATGCTCGCTTATTCACAGAATCTCACCAGAGGATGAGTTGTAACCCGGATTGAATGGGACGAGAGCCGTCAAATTGGAAAC
>NZ_JBWDNK010000011.1:0-209401 GCF_056269165.1 Paenibacillus sp. J22R232
GCCTGTGCCCTCTGGGTGGCCGGACAGCGTCTGGGCAGCATCCACCAACAAGTCTTCCAGATCCGTCGCATCTCCTACCGGAATAATCACGGCTTCGAACGTATCTATTGCTGTTTCCAAATCGGCGACGGCTTCATCCAACTGATCCTGAGTTTGGTTCAGCGCATCGTCGGCGATCGCCTGCGCAGTGTTGATCGCTGCCTGCAAAGCGCTGCGATCGTTCGCTGACGCTTGTCCTACGCCTGTGCCTTCGGGATGGTCCGTCAATGCCTGACCAGCGTTCGTCAACCGCGTATTGAGCATCAATGAATCGCCAACCGGCACAATGGCTTGCTGGAATACCGTGATTGCCGCATTCAATACGCTTGTTGCCGCATCCAGCTGACTTTGCGTGTAATCGCCCGCGTTATCCCGTATTTGCCGTGCCGTATCGATGGCTGTTTCCAGCGCGCCGCGATCGCCACTTGACGTGTGCCCTACTCCCGTGCCCTGCGGATGATCTGTCATCGCCTGTTCCGCAACGGTGATCGCTGCACCAAGCGCCGTCGGATTGCCGGGTCCGATGATCGCGGCATTGAAGGCTTGAATCGCTGAATTTAACGAGCTGACGGCATCATCCAACTGACTGTGCGAGTATTGGCTAGCGTTCTGGAGAATCTGCTGCGCCGTATTGATCTCCGTCTGCAACGCAATGCGCGTTCCTGACGACGTTTGCCCCACGTTTGCGCCTTGCGGATGATCCGTCATCGCCTGTTGTGCATTCACTAGGGCATTGCCGAGTGCCGTAGGATCTCCGGCAGGTATAATCGTAGCCATGAACATATCCATTGCCGCATCTAACTCAGCGACTGCAACGTCCAGTTCATCCTGCCGATAAATGCCGGCCTGATTAAAGATTTGCCGCGCAGCGTCGATCGATGTCTGTAGTGCGCTGCGATTGCCCTCCGATGTTTGTCCCGCGTTCGTGCCCGCTGTATGATCGGAGAGTGCCTGATCCGCCTCAGTCAGCGCCGTCCCCAATGCCGCAGGATTTCCCGCCGGGATAATCTGCCCCTCGAATGCCGTGATCGCCGCGGACAATGGGATTGCGGCGGCAACCAAGTCGGAGGCGACGGTCGCGTTCCCGATTCCGTAGATATATGTCGTGGCGGTGTCATACGCCGCGGTCAAATCGCTATAAGCATTGGCCGGCACTTGTCCTACGCCGGTACCCGGCAAGTAATTTTTCAAAGCTGCCTTAGCAGTCGCGACCGCTTGAAACAACGCCGTTCCGTCAACAAACGTGTGACCGTTATTCGCTGCATAAGTAGCTGCAGGAGAATTCGCGATTCCGAATAGTTTGAGATTCCCTGGATTGCTAGAAAAGACGCCTGTCCCAAAAGTTGTCCCAGCGCCTAACACCGTTACGCTGGTCAAGCTATTATTGTAGAATGAGGAACTGCCGACATTCGTTACACCGGCCGGGATGACCAGTTTCGTAATGTGATTGGTGTCGAAAGCCCCGCCATTAATCGTCTTCAAATTTTCCGATAATTTAATCGATGTCAAACTATTCATATAAAAAGAATAGTTACCGATAGTCGTCACACTGTCCGGGAAAACGACGGTTGTAAGCGGATTGTTCTCGAAGGCGCTGGAGCCGATCGTTAACAAGTTGTCCGGAAGGTCTATTGAAGTGAGTCTAGTATAACGGAAGGCATACGTTTGAATCTCCTTCACGCTATTCGGAATAACGACGCCCGTGAGTTGGGGTTTGCCCGTCCCATTGGTATCGAACGCCGATCTTCCGATCGAAGTTACCGCCACCCCCGATAATGTGGCGGGAATGACCACGTTTAAATCCGTACCCGAGTAACCTGTAACGGTGGCGCCATTGCTGCTCGTGGTGAAAACAAATTCATCTTCGGCTGCGTGCGCGATTTGAATCTGCGATAATGAAGTTCCGAACGCTAATAATGCAATCAATAGGAATAATAGTGAATTTCTCATGTTTTTTCTCCTTTACGATTGAGCTTGTCGAATAAACGGGTAGCACATTTCATTATAGAGACGGCCAATAAATAAATAATGAAAGAATTAGCCGAATCCGCGCAGTATCAAGCTTTGCGAGGATTTGAAGTTTTTGTGAAGTTGATATTCGATTCATATCGGTTTATCTGTGAGGAGATAATGGAGAGTCTCGCATCGATTATTCCAAAACCTTCCTTTATATAACAAACGGCAGCTCATCGTGAACTGCACCCCAATTGTTAGACACCATCTAACAATCTGGAGGTGCAGTTTTTTTGTCTAAGCTTAATATGAATTTGAAAATAGAGGCTATTCATCGTTATTTGTCAGGGAATGAAGGAGTGAAAAGCATTGCGAAAGCAATAGGCATCAATCATGAGGTCTTACGAATGTGGATAAAGCAATACGAATACCACGGTGAGAAAGCTTTCGAAAAATCCTATACAGCTTACAGCATCCCATATAAACTAGACGTACTCAACTTTATGAAAGAGAATGGGACGTCACCAAATGAAGCAGCTGTCATCTTCAATATTTCTTCTCCAGGGGTTATCCGCAGTTGAAGCTCTACAAGCTGAATTAGAACGTTTGCGTATGGAAAACGCCTATTTAAGAAAGTTGAATGCCTTAGTTCAAAACAAGGAAAAATCACCAAACATGACAAAGCTCATATAGTCTATGAATGCCAACAGGTTACATAAAAATATTTGTCTAACTTTAAGGGATCACTTCACAGCAGAGCCTGCTCATCCATATGTATTAATCAACTATCTTTATCCGATAGCGTAATCGTCACTCAATACCCACGTTTTAATTGTCATATATTCAGACGAATTCCTTTAAGTTATTTTTCAAAATTTACGCATCCAAATCCATGAGACCGATGAATTCCCGGATCGACTGTCGTCTATATAAACGAAGGCATAAATGAACACAAACTAATTTGACGAAGAGGTGTTTTGAAAATGGCATTAACGTCCGCATTCACGAGCTTCAACCTGCCTGTAAAAAATGTGGAACAATCGAAAGCGTTTTTCACCGGACTCGGATTCGAGCTCAACCCGCAATTCCCCGAGAACGAGATTTCGGTAGCCATCGTGATCGGCGACAACCTGCAGGTCATGCTGATCAATCAAGCATTCTTTAATACGCTCACGGAGAAGGAATCCGTCGATACGAGCAAGTATGCGCAGATGACGATCGCATTGGCCTTTGAGAGTCGGGAAAAGGTCGATGAAATCGTGAATACCGCAGTCTCCTTAGGCGGGAAATTGCACGCTGAACCTGAAGATCATGGGTCCATGTATCATTGGGGCTTCGTGGACTTGGACGGTCATCTGTGGGCCATTAACTACATGAACATGGATGCTGCACAAGGTTAAGACAAACGGAGATCTCTCCTACTAGGGTTCAAAAAGAAAGACGCCGGGCATCTTCCCCAGCGTCTTCTTCGCGATAATTAATTTTGTTCGGTAAAGGTTTTGAAATTGTCCACGATTGCTTGCCAGCCTGCTTGCTGGATCTCGTCGGGATTTGAGCTTTCCGCGTCGAATGTTTCAATGACCTTCGTCTCATTCCCTTGATCGACGAAAGCAATCTCCACTCTTCTTCCGTCTTCCATGGTGTAGCCGATGCTTTCATGCCGGTTCATGACATCGTTGACGCCGCAAAAATCAAAGCCCATGCTGCCATCCTTTGCTACCATCCGTGTCAGAATCGTGCCGCCGACCCGCAGAGCGTTTTCGGCTCTCGGCGCATGCCAGTCCGTTACATGTTGGTATTCTCGGCAACAACTAGCGGTATTAGCCACTTAAATACAATTAGCGGATATGCAAGCGCAGGTATTGAAATTACCAGTCCATAAAACACATATAGCCATGAAACTCTGCTTTTGCGGAGCTTCATGGCTTTTTTCACAAGAGCCAACCTCCATAAGAGATCTATACGAGGACAGTCCCTCCTTAAGACTCAAAATAAATCCAGCTGCTCCATCACGGGGGAGGCGGCTCATGTAGCTTTAAAATAAATTTTGATAATTTTAAAGCTGCTTACCCTTGGTTTATCGTTAAGGAGATCAAGTGTTATCAAAATAAAGTTTGATAAAAACTGAACTTAACGACGTAGGGCTGCCAATAGGCAGCCCTTTTGTTATTCAACTACCGTTTCCCATTAGGGAGTGTAATCACCTAAAGTGAAAAGGTCATCTTACTGTCTGGTAAACGAGACCAATGGCTCCAGAATCAAAGGTTTTGTTCTCGATTAGCTTAAGATTGGTCTTATCCTTGAGACCTTGGAATAACGGCAAACCCTTACCGATCAGGACGGGAGAAACCGTAATTTTATACTCGTCAATTACATCAAGCTGCATAAGGTGGTGTGCGAACCTAGGACTGCCGAGGATGACCATATCCTTGCCTCGCTGCTGTTTGAGGTTATTGATCTCTTCCTTGACATCTTCTTTCACGAGTCTGGAATTATTCCATTCTACTTTCTCCAGCGTCTTGGAAAAAACGATTTTGGCTGTCTTTTCAATCCACTCGGCGTGATTCCGTTCATGCTGCGAAGCTGATGGGTTCGAAAGCATAGTTGGCCAATAACCGTGCATCATCTGGTAAGTCCCACGTCCCCAAATGACAGTGTCGGCAGTACTCAGAATTTCATTAGCGTGTTTTTCCAAATCAGCATCGTAGGAAACCCAGCCAATGTCCATTTCACCATTCGGACCTTCTACAAAACCGTCAAGCGATGCATGCAGAAATAGAATGAGTTTTCTCATGTACGTTTCTCCTTCGATTTTAAATTTATTTTGTTCCATTTTTTTGGCCGATAGCCCGCGAATCATGCTGCTGTTACATTCATAATAAATCATTACGTTACGTAAGGTTCAAGTGGAAATCCGAATTTTTTTGAATACTACAATGTTGCACAAAACTGCCAGTTAGCTCGACGAGGTTGCCGTTCTATGCCTGCAGCCTCGTTCTGGTTATTATTGTGCTATAGTTCCCATTCCGTTTACTATATTACTAAATTTGAATCAGGTTCTCCACCTACATTACTTCTTCTAATTACCTCAGAAAAAACGAGAGAACGAATGACCGCAAGGATTAAAATAATGTGTTAATCATTTTAGAAGTATGGGAAAATAACTGTTCTCGAAGTTGCGTTAATACGCTAGGTAAGAACTACGACTAACTGAGCTATTCTGCCGGTTAGCGTAATGAAGCAGCCGATCATGTATCGGTTGCTTACGTGTTTTTTTGAAATATCGTTCCTCGTTTGTTTAATCATGAATCTTCACATAACTCTAATGCGTCATAAAAGGCTGCATCTAGAATAGTTCAATAAAATAAAAAAAGAGTTGTCATCATGACAACTCTTTTTACATCGTAACAAGATGGATTACTTCACAGATACTGCAATTCCAATACGTACATCCGGAGTAACTCTGCTTCCTATTCGATTATCACTAGATATACAGTATTGCAATCCGTGTTTATATTCTAGCCCTTTGGTTCCATCTCATCAAAACTACTAGCTACTTTAGAAAAGTAGCCGTCATTAAACATTAACTGATTCTGGTCTCTTGATAAGTAAAGGAGGCGGAACTAGCCAACCTTTATCCTTAAGCATTCTAAGGGTTTTACCACCAAGTACCGTTTTAGCGGCAGCATATTTTGCAAATATTGCACCAATATCTTCGCGTATACACATTGCCATTGCTTGAGTGCTAGCAACAACACCCGTTGCTGTGTCGGCAGATATCGCAGCGGCAATTTCTTGATCCGCTAAACGAGCACCCACGGGGATATCTTCGAGATTGGCTTTTGGTCTATCAGCCATTATTGGAGCAGGAGCGATACCATTCGCATTTAGTATTTCATCCAGTTCTTTTATTTCTTGTTTTGCTTGATCAATGTAGTCCTCAATCAAATTCCTTAGGTCTTTGTCACCAGCATGATTTAAATAGGCTTGATAAAAAGAAACTGCTCCTTTAGCTGTAGTAGAAGCTGCCCAGACACTGGATACTTCACCGAAATGCATTGGCTCATCTTTTGGATTACCGCTTAAAATTCCCACGAAAAAGTTGCCTCCTTTGATGTCAAATCAAATTTATTCTGTCCATCATCCAGCCCAATCTTACATTACAATCGCATACTCATTTTTCCAGATAAGATTAGCTCGAATTAGTTGAGATTGAACAATGATAAGAAATAGCCAATGTCTCTGCCGCAGCAAATCAAATACCGGTTCTGGAATAAAAAGAAGAAAGCAAAAGAACTCTCCTTTGATGAAGAGAGTTCTTTTGCTGTTCCTTGCAATAATATGGTTATGCGTGTTCGCGATCGCGGCTACGGCTTCTCATTCCGGCAAGACCCAATAAGCCAAGCAGACCAAGCCATCCCCAATCGAAACCAGCATCGTCTACAGCATCAGCATTGGCCCGGTAACTATTCGTGCCTACCGTATTACCGTTGTCGATGCGGTTTATGTCAGTGCCCAACGAGCGGTTTGTTGCATTAATTCCTTTATTTATTCCATGTCGCATCTCGCCGCTTGACGTATTATCCATCCTTGTCACGTTATCGGCAAAAGCAGGTACAGCGGAAAACATCATCAAGCATGCTGCAAGGCTAAAAAACACGAACCACTTCTTCATCTTATTACCTCTCTTCAGGTCATAGTAAAAGCCCCTTTATTTTTCATCAAGGACTTACTGATTATTCTCAGAATGGATTTACACCTTCTACTACGACTTTTTCCGTAAATTAATTAGTTTAACGACCATGTTTAATATGGCAGACCTTTAGATAACAAAAACGTCGACATCCCAACCGAATGCCGATATGATGAACAGCACCGAAGACAATTTAGTAGAATAGCTTATACCCTTTGAAGGTACATAAATCTAGGCATAATGGATAAAACCCATTAACGCTGCAAAAAATAAATTATCTTGAACATAAGGAGAATGATTGATTATGTATTACTACAAGGAAGAGCTAATCAACATCATCGAACCGGATGAGCCGGATCCAGCCGCGGCCAGAGTGCTGCAAGAAGCGCTAGGTGGCCAATTCGGCGAGATGCGCACGATGATGCAATACTTTTTTCAATCCTCCAATTTCAGAGGAAAAGAAAAGCAGTTCAGAGACTTGCTTCGAGGTGTGTTTCTAGAAGAAATCGCACATGTGGAACTTGTGCAAAATACGATCAATCAGTTGCTAAATGGCGCTGGCTTATCAACGCCTGGCGATGCTGGAAGAGATGGCGCACCGATCGACGAAGCAATCAAACACGGCAATCCTCATCATTTTATTATGGGCGCCAAAAGCTCGTTGCCGGTCGATGCGGGAGGCAATCCATGGAATGGCTCGTGGGTATACAGTCACGGCAACTTGATCAGCGACATGCTGAACAATGTCGTTCTGGAATCGACGGGCGTTTTGCAGAAAACAAGAATTTATGAAATGAGCTCAAACAAGACATTCCGCGAAACGCTTGGTTTTCTTATCGTACGGGACAACGCCCATCAGAACGCGTTTGCCAAAGCCCTTGAGACCCTCGGCGTGAACTGGGCATCGTTGTTACCTGTGCCGAATTACGATATTAACAAATATCCGGAATGCCGCAAATATATCGATATGGGCTACCACAACAAGCAGTTTAATTTCCGATTGGATCCGACGCGCATTGGCGAGATCTTCCAAGGCGAGAGCCCGAGCCGTAACAGCGGACCATTATCTGTCGTAGATCCGCCAACAGGATTTCCGGTTCCACAGATGCCCGATATGCCTAACGAACATAGTCCAGGACTGAGCGATATGACGAGATAACAATCAAATAAATGTATTCGCCCTCCGCTTCGGAGGGAAGCGCAGGGCGATTTACAATCGAGAGCTCGATATGACGATTAACCTTGTAGACAGGTTCGTAAGTAATTTTGGTTATTCGGACTTCACTTATGGAAGAAGATATTTATTTAGTATGGTTGTAGCTCCTTGGTTTGTTATTGGGATCCTTCAGCAAGCTAGCTTTTTGGACTCCATAACATCATACCAAGTAGTCTTTTTATTTCTCAAACTCCGTAATTCTTCAAAATAGGAATGCTGACCGTTCGCTTAATGAAGTATCGTCAGTCTAATACTTTATTATCTCAGTCTAGAACTTTATTTTCTTCTGACATCCAATGATCCGCATAATCCTCCGAAAACTGCCGGAACGTTGTCGGCTTCCTGCCGAGTAATCGTTCAAGCTCGTCGGTCACTTTGTTCGCCATGCCTATCTTGGTGGTCAAGTACAGCACCGTAATGACGGAGGCGAACTCCTTCGGGATTCCTCTAGCGATCATGGTCTTCTTGAACAAGCCCGATGAAGGATTGGAATACGTAATTCGTCTTTCCAGCACCTCGGCCAAAATATCCGCGGCTTGCTGGTAAGTAATCGCTTCCGAACCGGTCAGCGTGTACCCCCGGTTCAGATGTTTCTGTGAATTCGCCAGCACGTTCGCCGACGCCTCGCCGATATCCCGCGTGTCGATGAAGCTGACCTTCGCTTTTCCAGCCGGAATGAACAAGTCCCCACTCTCCCGGATGTCTTCCCGATGCGTCGTGTTCAGGTTCTGCATGAAGAAGCTTGGTCGCATGAACGTATAGGGAATGCCGGAAGCCTTGATCATCTTCTCGATCTTGTAATGTGGCGGGAACGGATTTCGTTCGATGCCCATCAGCGACAGGAAGACGATATGCCTAACGCCTCTCGCGGTACACCGTTCGATGAACGGCTTCATCGCAGCCGCGTCCGACATGGCCGGGGGACGAATAAGGAAAACTTTGCACGCACCCTCCAGAGCCGAATCGAACGTCGATGAATCCTCGAAGTCGAAGCGTACCAGCTCGACCTCGCTGCCTACGCCTTTGATGGCAGTGTCCGGCCGGCTAGTCGCGCCTTTGACCGGGACGCCGAGCTTCACGAGCTGTTTGGCGACATAGAGCCCCACATTGCCGGTCACACCGGTGACGAGAACTTTGTCCCGCGCCTCTGTCATGCTTGGCGCACTATAAACCATAATCATCCTCCTCGATTGAAATGCTCATCTACTTATTTTCCTCAAAATTCCGGTTCATCATGTGAAGCGTTCGGCGCAATGTCCCGACTTCCTCCGGTGTCAGGCCTGTCAAGGCAACCTGCAGTGACCACTCGCTGAACGGCTCGATCTGCTCGTACAACGATTTCGCTTCATCCGTCAGCGAAACGCGGAATGATCTGCGATCCTTCGGATGAGGATTGGACAGGAGCAAGCCTTTCGCTTTCAGCCTCTCCACGATGCCCGACATCGTCGGCCGGTCCATATGCATGCGCTCCGCAATTTCGGCGGACGTCGCGCGGCGATGCTCCTCCTCCAGATGCTCTTGAGCAAATAAATACCGAATGACCCCCCATTGCGCGACCGTAAGGTTTGCCTCTTGCAATTGTTTGGATAAATGCGTTTTCATCTGCTGCGTAACCAGGTTCAGTAAATAACCGATGTTTTCTTCGTGCGCGCTCACGCTTTCTCCCCTTCAACTCATTTAGTTTCCATACATATGATAAGCATACTAACTATATATTGAAAATTCAATCCCTTATTCGCTGGTTAATAAGGGATTGGATTATCTGAACATTTGCCGGTATTGCGAAGGGGAAAGATTGGTCCAGCGCTTGAATTGCTTGCTGAACTGGGACGTGTCCTTGTAACCCAGCTTATCCGCGACGGCCTCGATCGTGAGCTCTCGATTCAATAGTAGCAGGCGCGCTTCCCTCAGCTTCAGCTTGGACAAATATTGCCTTGGAGATACGCCGAACACTTTGCGGAAGATTCGATTGCAATATGCCGCACTGTAGCCCAGCTCCTGCGCGATGGCGGATATGCGGTAATCGTCGTCGGCTTCGGCATGGCGTTCCGCGAGCAGTCCGTTTAACCGCTCCGCCATCCGGCTCGCGATTCCACTCGATTCCTGCGAATCTCCCCGTAAGCCTTCCGGCGCCTTCGAGAGCAGCTGGCTAAGCGCTGTCAACAATTGAAATAAGAACGGAAGCGCCTCCCACTTCGTCATGGGCTTCACCTCGGCAAGCTGGCCCAGAATCGGCCGAAGCGCGTCCGCGAACGGAGAATCCGCCGAATGGAACGTATGACGCATCCCGCAGAGCGCTTGGCGCAAGGCAGGCTCGTCCACGTCGAAATGGACGCAGCAATAACGCAGCTCCCGCTCCCCCGCAGCCTCGCACTCGTGCTTCGCTTCCGGCTTCAGAAGCACAAAATCCCCCGGTCCCATCTCGAACCGTTCGCCCTCCGCGAGGCAAATTTGATATCCCGAGAGCACCATATTCAGTTCGAACATCGGATGATGATGACTCTGGAACGACCAGCCCGGCATGACCGTACGACTGTGCGCGGCGTAGGACCTTACGGCGACATCCACATCCGTCAGGAAAAATTCCTCTTGCATAATACCGCTTGCATTAGGTAGCTTTCGGTGCATCGATAAACCGCCTTTGAATGAAATCATGTATGCTCTCTATTATAGCCGCTTCACTTTCGATTAGGTACGCTTTGTCCATAAAGAAGCACGTTTTGCCCATCCATATTCCCGCGATCCCTTAGTAACATAAGTAGAATAAGAAAGAAAGGATGGATGACCGAATGAAGACTTCCCGATTTTTTAACGCGCATCATTCCCCGATCGGCGCTTTCTCGAGCTTTACGCTCGGATTTCCCGGCGCAAGCGGAGGCTTTGATATCGAGCGGGGCCAGCCTCCCAAGGAAAACGTGTTCGTATTGCTAGAGGATGCGGCCAGCAGCGGCGCTTATCAAGGTCTCCCCTTCTTCGAAGCAGGTGAAGACGAGAGCAAACGATACGACACGGAGCAGGCCGCGGACGACCCATCGCCCCCGGGGCTACTGCGGGCATTCGGCCAGGACGATATTAGCCGAAACTTCGACGTCGGAAGCGACGTATGGTCGGCCGGCGACTTGACCTTCTCGATTTATACCCAAATGCGCCCCGTTCCCGATCCGGAGCAAGCGGGCGAAGACGAGCTGCGCATGGCGCTTGTACCGGCCGTATTAGCGGAACTGACGGTCGACAATACGAAAGGGAATCTCCCGCGCAAAGCATGGTTCGGCTACCAGGGCGCCGATCCTTACAGCGTCATGAGAAGGCTGAAGCCGGAGCTGTCCGGCGGAATAAGCGGCGTCGGCCAAGGCCGCATTTCCGCAATCGCAACGCTAGACGAAAGCATACGCCCCACGCAGCATTTCTCGATGGAGAAGCTAATGACGAACGTTCACGAGGAAAATTACGATTTCGGCTTAGGCGGAGTCGCCGCGCTGCTTATGGAAACGCCTGCCGGCACCAAACGAACGTACCGGTTCGCGATCTGTTTCTATCGTGGCGGATATGTGACGTCCGGCATCAATGCCGGCTACTGGTATACGAACTGCTTTGCCGATATCGAATCCGCCGCGCGATTCGCCTTGGAGAATTTCGACGAGCTGAAGTCAAGTTCCCTTGAGGCGGACGCCTGGATGACCGGTACCGGATTGTCGGACCAGCAACGGTTCATGACGGCGCACGCTATCCGCAGCTACTACGGCAGCACTCAGTTGCTCGACTGGAACGGCAAGCCGCTCTGGATCGTGAACGAAGGCGAATACCGGATGATCAATACGTTCGATTTGACCGTCGATCAGTTGTTTTACGAAATCCGGATGAACCCCTGGACGGTTAGGAACGAACTGGACCTCTACGCGGAACGTTACAGCTACGGCGACCAAGTCCGGTTCCCGGGCGACAATACACTGCATCCGGGCGGCATTAGCTTCACGCACGACATGGGCGTCGGCAACGCCTTCTCGCGTCCCGGCTATTCGGCATATGAGCTTGCGGGCCTCGAAGACTGCTTCTCCCAGATGACCCACGAGCAGCTGGTCAACTGGGTATTGTGCGCCGCGGTGTACGTTCATCGCACGAACGATGCCCCGTGGCTCGAGAGACGGCTTCCGCTTCTGAAGCAATGTCTGGCTAGCATGCTGAACAGGGATCATCCCGATCCCGCGAAGCGGAACGGCATTATGGGGCTCGACAGCTCCCGCTGCAAGGGCGGCTCGGAAATAACGACCTACGATAGCCTCGACCAGTCGCTCGGACAAGCGCGCAACAACATCTACTTGGCCGGAAAATGCTGGTCGGCCTATGTGGCGATGGAGCGGATCTTCCGCGAGACCGGCAACGAATCCGCCGCCGTCCTAGCCGCGGAGCAGGCGGACCGATGCGCCTCGTCGATCGTCTCCTACGCCAAGGAAGACGGCTATATTCCCGCCATCGTAGGCGAGAACAATGATTCCAAGATTATTCCGGCCATCGAAGGACTCGTATTCCCGTACGCGTTCGGCTGCATGGAGGCGCTCGACGAGAACGGCCGGTTCGCTACTTACATCGCCGCGATGAAACGCCATCTCGAATATGTGCTTCGTCCGGGCGTCTGCCTGTTCGAGGACGGCGGCTGGAAGCTCTCTTCGACCAGCGACAACTCGTGGCTGAGCAAAATTTATTTGTGCCAATTCGTCGCTCGCCGCATTCTCGGCCTGCCTTGGGACGAGCAAGGCCATAAGGCCGACGAAGCGCATGCCGCATGGCTGACGGATCCCCGGAACGCGTTCTGGAGTTGGAGCGATCAAATATTGGCGGGCACCGCGGTCGGCAGCAAATATTATCCGCGCGGCGTTACTTCGATACTGTGGACGGAAGAAACCAGCGAATAGCGCTTCTCGTATTACTCGTTCCTCAGACAATCCAAACTGGAACAGCCTCCCTTCAGGGAGGCTGTTCCAGTTTGCCTTGGCTTCCTCGTGATCCCTCATTTGCGACATTCTCATAATGAAGGCAAGGCAATTGTACAAGAAGCGGGGATTAATCTAAGATTGCAGTTGCACTAATTCCGCTTCCCGGATCCGGAGCTTATCTTCGTACACCTTCTCGATAAGCTCCTGAATTTGCCCGGCCGTCTTATTAAAGCTCTGGAATACGAATCCGAATTCGCTGCCGTTTGCTCAAGGAATTCTTACAGAGAAGTCTCCGCGTCGAAGAATGCGGATTCTTCGGATGAAAAATGCGAATGGGTATCTGAACATGCCGGTAGAGCATGTAGGATGCTCTATAACTGAGAATAAGCAGCAATAATGAGATCAAGCGAGAATGAGCATTAATGAGGTGGACTGCCCGTTTTATATAGAAAACGGTAGAGCCCTTCTCCATCGAAACGGATCTTAAGAAATTGCTTTGAGGATCAAAAGGGAGCGGAGCCATCTCTATTTTGTGGATGGTTCCGCTCCCTTCAACTCTACTCTTTTACTTCTCTGAAATCTTGTTGAACGATAATGGAATGCGGGAATGTTGCCAGCGGAAGATAAGCAAATATTGCCGTCATGGCAAGGGAGAAACAGCATCAGATACAAGGGCTAATTCCGCGTAAGATGCGAATTGCGTACCCCTAATTCAATTGTTAGTGAAGAATTCTACTTCATTCGTCTCGTCTCGTGTACATGGTTATTTGTACTTTTATCTTAAAGAAACAACCATGCGTTAGATACGATAACATTTTAGTTTTTTTGGGGGGAATTCTAGACTTTTTAGTTTATCGATCCCTCGAAATATCATTTTTTATAGTGTCTGCTTCCGACGATATTGAATAGATCAGGCGGTAAAGCTCGGCTCCATGCATTAACGGCATTACCCGAAGCTTGGCGATATCCACGTCCGCGGCCTAGACGCCAGACTTGACGGCGAGTCCGGCGGAGGCACCCGCCGTATGCCTGGTCACCATGCTGCTCGGCATCTGTCAGGTCGTCGCAAGCACCTATTGGAAAGTTGGGAGGAATCGGCCGGCTGTCAGCAAGTTGCCGATCCGCTTTGTACAAATGGGATTATTCCATTTCCGACATAAAGTTATTGGTAATCGTTCCGTTTCGTCGTACTTTTATATTCACAGCCACCGAAATCTTCGCTTTCGCAAACGTCTCATCCCATTTTTTCCCTAGATCACGATAAGCCTCATGATGCTGACGCTCCATCGTTTCCCCGAAGCCAAATATATCGACGCCATACTTCCGTTGAACCGTCGTGATGGTTTCCTCCACTCGTTGTTTAATAGTTTCGTTTACGCGCCGCTCGATGGCATCATAGACTTGCGGCTTCGACAAATCCTCGTCGCATTCGAAGGAATCGATGTATCCTTCGCCTCGAAGATTAATCTCAAAAGCTGGCAGAACTCCATCCACGCCGGCATGAATCTCGGCATGCGGCTCGAGCAAAGAGATGACTGCCACTTTACGTTTACCGCACTTCATCGTTACTTTCGTGTTGATTAATTCGTTCTGCAGCCACAAATAATGGCTCGTATCCTCCGCGTTCAGAAAGCCTAGGAGTCGCAAATGGTTAAATACGCCGATGCCCCGGCTTTCTACCAGTGCAGGCAATATCGTTTTCATGTTGGATTCATTGTCGATTCCTTTAGCAATCAATCCCTCAATCGTAACGGCAGGCAATACGGGCTGACGGCCGCTAGTTAATAGATCTTGTATAAAAGATTTCAAAGAAGTTTCAGGCACGAAACCTCCCTGCTTGTAGCCGCGTTCCAGTTGATCGGATATTTTGAACGCCGATACGGGCTCAAGCGGATGCGTAATGCTCAGCACGTCCCTCGCGGTATGGCCTTGGGCTAATAGGATCGGTGTCCGCGGCCGGACATCCTTGCTGCTCTGCAGGAAATCCAGAAATTCCAGCCACCCGTTCCTAGCGAGTTCTTCTCCAAGCACAATGACTTTCAGTTGCGTGTAGACAACCTTCCGCGAAAGCCCCATGTTCATTTTGCTGCTAATGTCCGCTATCGAATCGCCTTCCATTGAATACGCCACGACGGTCGTTTGTCCCTTTGCCAGCTTGCTGGTAAGCTCGGTCGGATTCAGCATGGCCACAGTAAGCCGATACGTATGCTTTACGCCTTTATCGATGCCGATCCCCACCACGATGCCGAGCTCGTTAAGCTCCATATGGTCCCAACAAGCGGTTTGCGTAGCCAGGAATAATAGCGCAAGCAGCATAGCAAAAAACCGCTTCATGATTGTTGCTCCTCCTCTTGCCGCTCGCTTCGGCTTGCCGTACGCTCGGACGGCGCATCATCGTTGAGATAGCCCGGCTTGCGCTTGTTCCGCCATATAGGGAGACGCAAAAATACATCTTCTTGTTCATTCGGCATAAATGGCGCAATCGGGGTCAAATAGGGCACGCCGAATGAGCGTAAGCCGGCAAGATGCGTCACCATAACGATCGTGACAAGCAGCACGCCGTATAGACCTAGCACCCCGCCGCTCATGATCAAGATGAACCTTAGAATGCGGGACGTCGCGGCGAAGTTATAAATCGGCGACACATAATTGCATATGCCTGTCAAAGCCACGATGATAACCATGACGTTCGACACGATACCCGCCTCGACCGCGGCTTGACCAATGACAAGCGCGCCGACGATGGATATGGTTTGCCCCACCGCGCGAGGCATACGCGCACCCGCTTCGCGCAGCAGCTCAAAGGTTACTTCCATCATGACGGCTTCAAGAATAGCTGGAAACGGCACGCCTTCCCGCTGGGCAATCAGACTGACAAGCAGCGTGGCTGGGATCATTTCATGGTGATAAGTCGTTATGGCTACATAGAGCGCGGGCAGCAATAGCGAGATCAAATAAGCCAAATAGCGAAAGATTCGAACGACCGTGCTTACCAAGAAATGCTGGTAGTAATCTTCCGAAATCTGAAAAAAATCGTTAAATACAGTTGGCACTAGAAGCACGAACGGCGACCCGTCTACCAGAATGGCTACTTTGCCTTCGATAATTCCCGCCGCCGCGCTGTCCGGTCGTTCCGTATTGAACACGGTCGGATACGGCGTCCCGTTCGCCGCCAAAAACTCCTCGATATTTCCCGAGTCCAAAATCTTGCTCGTCCGAATCCTGGCGAGCTTTCGGCGCACCTCATCGACAATCTCTTGACGAACCGTTCCCTCCATATAAGCGATATACACGGCGGTGCGCGTATCCTGACCGATATAAATAGCTTCGAACCGGAGCTTCGGGTTTTTGATTCTGCGGCGAAATAGACTGACATTCGTTCCTATGGATTCGGTAAACGCGTCTTTCGGACCACGAATCACCGTCTGAGTAGATGGCTCCGAAATGGAGCGCCTTTCCATGCCGCCTACATGAACGGCAAGCAGTTGGTCCATTCCCTCGAATAACAAAATGCCGTAGCCGGACAATAAATTCCATACGGCGTCATGCTCGCGGGCCATGATTTGGAAGTTCACGCCGGCGAATCGCTCTTCATAGAACTGTTGCAATTGTTCATGGCTCCGCAGCGCTTCTTTCGGCCGTTCTCCATGCGTCAAGGGCATCATCAGAATATCGCTGACCAACTGAGCATTTGTCATGCTCTCCAAATAAATCAATAGGCCGGGCTGTTCGCCGATTCGAAACCTATTCATTCGGAGATCGGCGGAATCGCCGAAGACGGTTTGAATGCGCTCTCGGTTTTGCGACAGACTGGTCGTGAATACCGCCTCGTTTTTCTCATCCGATACGGGTGGAGGCATGGAAATACCGTCATCCATCCGTTTCTCATTAGGACTGAACCAGTCGAATACCTTCACTGCGGCTTCCCTCCCCGCTTCGCCAAAACCAACATGACTAGCGCGAACGCCGGAATGTATAGCTGAAAAGGCATATGAAAATATAGCGTTAAAGCAGAATATCCTTTTTCAATATGGTCGGCAATCGACTCCGCATTGGCTATTGAACAGAATGCCACCAACAGGCACATAGGCAAGGCAAATGAACGATAAGGCATTCTGAAGGCATGCTCCAGTCCTCTTACTCCCCCAAACATAAAAACAAAAATTTTGATAAAAATCCCGATCATCATAATAAATACGATAACCGGATCGATTCTTTCCAAGAAATCGCCAATGGTTATAAGCTTGGCTACGCTCATAAGCGGGAAGTTGTATTGTTCCCGCAGCTTGTAGCCCGCGGCCAATAATTGAAGCAAAACCGAAAACACGAGGAGCAGGCTGCTGACGATAAATGCGGCCAATACGACCCGTTTAGCATGACGCTTCTCATTGTCGTTGATATTCCCAATCAGCAGCGAGAACAGCAAGGGGACTTCACCAATCGGAAAACCAAGCAAAGTCGGGAACGCCGCTTGCATAACCGGCTTCACCCCCTCCGCCATCACCGGACGAAGATGCTTCCATTCCAAAATTCCCGAAAACACTAGCAATAAGGCAACGCCGAATATAAACATAAAAAAATAAGGAAAAAACACTTCCGTCACCCGAGCGCCCGTTTCAATGCCAAGATGAAGCATATAGGCGACTGCCAGCATCATCGTAATGGCAATTACTTCGGAGGGCGTTCGCGAGTATATCGCCACTCCCATCATTTCCACGAAATCCCTCATGACAAATGCAGCCAAATAAAATAGATAAACGGAATAAAGAACCGCCAGTCCCTTACCGGCTAACAGACCGAACGCTTCGTCAAATACTTCAAAAAGCTGCTTGCCCGAACTTCTGGTCAGCAACAAATGATACATAACGAACATTCCGAATCCGGCAATCATGGCAATCAATAAGGCGAGCCAAGCATCGCGCTTAGCCCCGAGCCCGAGCGACATGACGACGGCGCTCCCAAGCTCAAAGGTCACTATCAACACAAATAACTGCCACAGCGAGATCGTTTCTTTCTTCATTCCGGCGACTCCGCAGAGCCGACATCGATTGCGTTGTTTGCTCGCGCACGGGTGATGTCTCCCGCTATACTAACGGCATACCCCGCAAGTAGGGATAACAAAATCCAGCGCTGCTCAACCATCCCTCGTAGCGCAGTCCATAAGTCCGGCTTGTTTACGGCTATTTCAACGAACGCCATCGAACCTAGAAGCAGGAGAAATACGAGCGAAAAAACGATCGTCCCCATCTTGAACATCCACCTCATCGTTGTAGGGTTTACGGGTGGCGATTTAACGAACATCGCCTATGATTTGCCGGTATCGTTCTTATATCGTTTCCTAATTTTCCATTTCTATCCGACCGGTCTTCTTATATTAGTGAAGTGATGCCATGTGGAAAATTAGGTACGGCGTAGAAAGCATCTTGTAGTCTCGTTGGTTTGTTATTGGATCCGTTCGTTCGCCAGCTCTGGGACTCACTTATATCATCCCAGGAGTCTTTTTATTTCTCAAACTCCGTATTTCTTCATAATAGGAATGCTGCCCTTTAATTTTAAAACATGTTTAAGCATGTACAATAAAAAACCTCCCCGCAGCACCCTGCAGAGAGGTTCCCTCTAATAAAAAATCTTCTCATCCCGCTTTTCTTTAAGGATCTCGACCGCTTCCCTGAAGCGTAGCGAATGCACGATCTCGCGCTCCCGCAGAAACTTCAAACTATCTTGCAGATCCACGTCATCCGTCAGGTCGATCAGCCACTGATATGTAGCGCGTGCTTTTTCCTCTGCCGCAATATCCTCATACAGATCCGCAATCGGATCGCCTTTGGCTTGAATATAGGTAGCCGTAAAGGGTACGCCACCTGCGTTCTCATAGAACAACGCGCTGTCATGGGCAACGTAGTGTGCGCCTAGACCCGCTTTCTTCAATTGCTCAGGCGTTGCGTCTTTCGTTAATTTATATATCATTGTTGCAATCATTTCCAAATGTCCGAATTCTTCCGTTCCGATATCTGTCAGCAGTCCGACTACTTTATCCGGGATCGTGTACCGCTGGTTCAAATAACGCAGCGCTGCCGCCAGCTCCCCATCGGCACCGCCATACTGCTCCATAAGGAACTTGGCCATTAATGGATCGCATTTGCTTACGCGAACGGGATACTGCAATTTTTTTTCATACACCCACATGAATGGCTTCCTCCTCATAAAAAATAATCAATCCGTCTCGTTACACTTGCCACGGCCAGGGTGCTTCGTTCCAAGACCAAGGAGTGCCGGATAAGCTTTGACCAAAATTTTTTAACGGGCCGTATTTAGATTCATAACGATAAGCGATTTGCTGTCTTAGTTTTGCGTACTGGTTATATTGCTGAATGGCATTTGCATCTGCCGGATGTGTATCCAAGTATAAGTTCAACTCCACCAAAACAAAATCCACAGCCTGTAATTCATGCAAGAGCTGGTAATACTCCTCGTTTAATGTAATCGCCATGATTACTCCCCCTCTTCCTGTCTCGCATTCTTCGTATCATAAGGGCTGTATAATGCTGGCCATAAGGTGCCATATTTCAAAGCCTCGAATGGCGAGAATTGGGGAAGATTGGGTGGTTGAAAGGCAATAAACAATTGCGGAGGCGTGCTGTAGCTTTTCACTAAAATCGGCGGGCAAGGATCGAGCGGGCTAATAAACGGCTTATAAGAGCGTACCTGATCATTCACGATAATGTCTCCTCTCACTCTCTTCTTCCAATTAATATATGTAAGAGTACTTGCCCAACATTACACCTAGTTAACTTCGATCAACTACCATGCCAATGGTATTTCTCGAATCACAGTATTCATGGCGTTTATTATGACTCCACTAAATGCCCGATTTTCACGGTAATTTGTGATCAAAAAAACGATGCTAATCAACAAAGAGGTTGACTCAAAAGAGGTACGCTCGCTGTAGAAACAGCTCGCACAATCGAAGATAAGAAGAATATTCCATAAAAAAGCATTGCAGAAGGTTATCCTGTACAGTTTTTTTTGACTTTGGTCTATTGCTTTGCTGATTTCTTCAGCACATGATGGTAAACAGAGCATTTAAATGATTCTGGAGAAGCGACAGCGGTCGTTTTTGTAAAGGGATTAAGGCCACTCCTCGTTGATTCAAAGAAATCCCTGAGCAATGCGATCTGAAGAATATTTAAATGTGGAGAGACAGAATATTTAGAGAATAAGTATACCTTTTTCTCATTGATGCTGGCGAGTAAAGGAGCACCGTTCTTCCGGAGCCGATTCCTTGAATTTCTTATTGAAGAATTCAAAAACGAAGTGGATAACATAAAAAGGGAAAAACGAAGGATTACCTAAAGATCTTGTCGTTCATTTTGTAGCTTCTTCCTATGTAGGAGTAATTGAGTGGTGGTTTACGAACGAAAGGCCAATCACCCATCAATTATTAGCAGAACAGCCGGGAACTATATTGGAGAGAAATTGCGAATAAATAATCATAGATGAAATCTATTATTTTCATAGAAAAAATCATATTGTTCTATCATATTAAATCTCATACAATGAGGCAACAGCAAAGAGATGAGTAAATGATAAGGGAGAGATAAGGAGGAAAACAAAGATAGTACGGCACATCATGGCACGGAAAAGTTGGCATAAAATCAATTGGAAATATGGATACTAAAAAAAATTTCCAGATGATTCATAATTTTCTTTTGGCGTTGCCACGACAACATAGAACGAATGCGCCCCGCATTCGGTAAACAAAAATGGCATAGAAAGTGGTGACTATCCATGCAGACCATGGCTACCCTACAAAAACAAAAAAGCATCGGTTCCGTTCAATTTTTACCCATTAATCTGTTTGCGTCGGTTATGGGCATATCAGGCTTGTCATTGGCTTGGAAACAAGCAAGCATGCTATTCGGCACATCCCCTGTCATTGCTGAATGTATTGGTATTGTTGCATTAGTTGTATTTATCGTGTTAAGCATAAGTTATATCTCAAAATGGGTTCTTTATCCGCAGATCGTGAAAAATGAATTTACGCATCCGATTTTAGGTCATTTTTTTGGCACGATCACAATTTCCATACTATTGCTTTCCTCCGTGATAGGATTCTACAGCCAAATATGGGGGCAATTGATTTGGATACTCGGAACTTTGCTCACCTTAGCGCTTAGCTTTGTTATCGTTACACGCTTGTTCAATGGGAATCACGAGCCGGTTCACGTGGTTCCGCCGATGCTGATTCCTGTGGTAGGAACGCTTAATATTGCTGTTACCGGTGGGTCAATGCCGTTCGCATGGGCTCATGAAATTAATCTGTTATCGCTCGCAATAGGAGGATTTGTTGCTCTCATTTTCGTTTCCTTGCTCTTCTCGAGATTGATTCATCAAGCTCCGCTGCCAACAGGATTAACGCCTTCCCTCCTCATTATGATTGCTCCGTTTGAGGTTGGTTTCCTTGGCTATACGAACTTCGTGCAGCGAATTGATCCGTTTGCCTCGATCCTGTTTTACTTTGGCCTTTTTATGTTCCTTGTGTTGTTCTTCAAAGTATTCAAAAAGTCCATACCGTTTGGCGCTTCCTGGTGGGCAGTAGGATTTCCGATGGCTGCCCTTAGCAATGCCGCATTAAAATACGCGATGTTTGTGGATTCTTGGCTGCTTATCGCGATTTCAGCAATCTGTCTGGCTTTCGTAAGCATTGTATTGGCCGTTCTCTTTATTCGAACAATTACCATGCTATTTAAAGGAAATCTGCTTAAAGGGTAAACACGCTCACTATTACGGACAAATATAAACAACAAATAAAGGAGACACGGGAGCATTCCCGTGGCTCCTTTATTTGTTAAACCTAGATTCCTCCCTCTAGATCCTCTCCAAAATTGGATGCTCGTCAGAAGGCGTAATTCTGCGATCTGAATTCACTTCCCTAAATCCGGGAACCCTATCGTTGACTATATAAGGAGTGATATTGCCTTGACTGATAAGTATTCATATTGGACTAACACAAGAATTCCATTTTCCCGAAATAAACCTCTCCATTTCATGAAAATCGTATTCATCCTATTTTTTGCTCTTATGGCAATATCACCAACGAATCGATCTCAATGGCTCGCGAATAGCTTAGCACTTGTCGTCTTTATTCTTGCCCTTGTGATCACGTTCAAATGGTTTCGTTTTTCAAATCTGTCCTATCTTTTTATGCTTGTTTTCTTTTTGCTTCATAGCTATGCAGCACATTATACATACGAAGGCACACCGATTGACCATTGGCTAAAAGCCTCTTTTCACACAAAAAGAAGCTATTACGATCGAGTCGTACATTTCGCTTTTGGCTTATTGTTTGCTTTCCCGCTTCTTGAGATATTAAAATCCAAAGTCAAGCTAAGTGGAGTCTGGATCTATATGCTGCCCGTTGTGGTTGTGCTCAGTTTTAGCGCACTATTCGAAATCTTGGAAATGGCAGCGGCCTTGGTTGCTGGACCAAATGGTGAAGCCAAATTTGTTGGCATGCAGGGTGATGTCTTCGATACGCATAAAGATATGGCATTAGGCTTGCTTGGCGGTATCGTATTTATGTGTATTTTCGCATGGAAAACCTGGAAAGAGGATCATTGAAGTACTGATTGAACTACTATAATAAACACTATGTCTTATACGATGCTATATATTTCAAATGTCAAAAAAGAAACCAGTCCATCATCTAATTGCAATGACAGACTGATTTCCCAATGGCCCATGCGGCTATTTCAAGCTGCTTGTTGATGGTGCCTTCTTACCCAAGAAGAAGTAAGCCAGCATCGCTGAAACACTTGTCAATAAAATAATGACGCCTAACGGAACCGCGGTGTCCTCGCCTGCGATGCCAACTAGCGGGGACACAATCGCTCCCAGTAAGAAAGGTATGACGCCAAGCAAAGCTGCTGCGCTGCCCGCCATATGGCTCTGGCTCTCCATGGCGAGCGGGAACGCTGCGGTAGACGTAATGCCGATTGCCGCTACGAAGCAAAAGAGCGGAATGACCAATGCGAATAGCGGCCCATGGAACAGGGCTACGACTAAAACGGCGACACTTGCTAAACAGGCAAGCAGCAGTCCGATCAACAGAAAGGTATGTTCGGATACGCGATGCGCCATTCTCCCCACCAGCTGGGAGCCGATGATTAGACTAATCCCATTCGATCCGAACAAAAGCGCGAATACAGTCGGCGAAGCTCCGTAAATATTTTGATAAATGAATGGCGTTCCTGAAACGTAAGCGAATACCCCAGCGATCATAATGCCCTGTGCCAGCATATAACCGACAAACTGGCGATCCCGCAAGAGCATTCCGTAGTTCTGCAACTGCTGCATGAAATTGCTGGGTCTCCGCTGATCTGGTGGCAATGTCTCTTGCAGCCCCCATTTGGTCATGGTCAGCAAGTAAACGCCGAGCACAGCCAGCATGACAAAAACGCCTTTCCAGTTCGTGAAGGTGAGTATCCCGCTGCCGGTTACCGGCGCTACGAGTGGCCCCAAGTTGCCGACAAGCAACAGCATGGAGAAAAATTTAGTTAGCTCGTGGCCGCTATAGAGGTCGCGTGCGATCGCGCGAGAAATAACGATGCCCGCAGAAGCCGCGAAACCTTGTACGAACCTAAAGACGATCAAGAGTGCTATATTCGGCGAGAATGCGCAAGCTAATGAGGCAATCGCATATACGGCCATGGAGATAAGCAGCGGATTACGTCGACCGTAGACGTCGCTCATCGAGCCCATGACCAGCTGTCCGATACCGAGTCCGAGTAGACAAGCGGTCAGGCTAAGCTGCACCAGCGAAGCCGTCGTTTCATATTGCTTTACAATCTCCGGGAAAGCCGGCAGGTACATATCGATCGTAAAAGGGCCGAGTGTCGAGAATAAACCAAGCAGCAAGGCTAGTTTAACCACTTTCAGATTGTTGCTTTTAGTCATAATCCAATGAATCTCCTATTCCACGATTAAGAATGCAAAAGACTGGAAACAAACCGACTTTTGCCTTCTAAGTTTATGTTAATCAATGATGTGTTTTATGGATCAGAATCCCGCGGTATATTGTTTCGGAACCTGCGTTTCCTTCTTCAACTGTGTTGCAGCTTCCAGCACCCAGTAAGGATTTCTGAGGAGCCCTCTACCCACGGCAACCAAATCAGCTTCTTCATTACCGATAACTGCATTCGCCAAAGTAGGTTCATCCAATCTCCCAACAGCGATTACAGGTACCTGAAGCGCTTCTTTGATCTCTTTAGCCAACGGAACTTGATAAGCTGCATGGGATCCCGGTCTTCCAAAAGCAGCGATAGGTCCTTCTCCGCCCGAAGAAATATGAAACATATCTACTCCTGCTTCTTGATATTCTTTGGCAAAAGCAATGCTATCTTGAATACCATATCCCCCTTCGACATATTCCTTCGCCGAAATTCGCATCAGAAGCGGCATGTCAGCAGGCATCACGGCTTTGGCAGCTTTAATAACTTCACGCCCAAAAAGCGTTAGGTCGTTTCCATATTCATCCTCGCGTTTATTCGTTAGCGGAGAATGAAATTGATGAATCAGATAACCATGTGCGCCATGAATTTCGATCGTATCAAACCCAGCCTTCACCGCACGTGCTGCTGCGTTCCCGAATTTCTCTACCATGCCCTTCACCTCTTCGGTTGTGAGCGAACGGGGCAATTTCGAATGCTCATCAAACGCAATTGCAGATGGCGCTACGGGCAACTCCGCATCTTCCGCTTTCCGTCCCGCATGAGCAATTTGGATACCCACTTTAGCGCCATAAGAGTGGCAGGCATCCACGATTCGTTTCAAAGCAGGAATCTGCTCATCAGACCATAAGCCTAAATCATAATCTGAAATACGGCCATCCGGCTCTACATCTGTCATTTCAATGATGATGAGGCCCGTACCGCCAATAGCTCGGCTAACATAATGCAAGTAATGCCACTCCGTTGCAATCCC
Source organism: Paenibacillus sp. J22R232 (assembly GCF_056269165.1). Classification (NCBI taxonomy): domain Bacteria; kingdom Bacillati; phylum Bacillota; class Bacilli; order Caryophanales; family Paenibacillaceae; genus Paenibacillus; species Paenibacillus sp. J22R232. The sequence continues at coordinate 24,815 of NZ_JBWDNK010000011.1, forward strand.
ATCCTTATTTTCTACCGAATACTGACACATAGGTGGCATGACCACGCGATTCTTTAATTCCATTCCTTTAACCGTATAAGGACTTAATATATCTTTCATCAACTAGTCTCCTCGTTTGTTTTAATTTTATTAGCGCCAATAAAATGCATGCGCAAGCATTTATTTTACCACTATTATTTTTACTGTCAACTTCCATGCACAAAATTTACAGCTACCTCTATCGTGCCCGTAGCCGGTTCATCATTCCGAGGAAAAATCTAAAAATGGGTACCGTTAAGGCAATTTTGGTATCAGATGCTGCAGCTTCTTCAATTCATCATATTGGATATCCAATTGTAACACCTCGTTAAACGTGTTAAGTGCGGATTGGAATTTATTTTCACCCAGCTCCGTAATCCTCGTATAAATGCCTCTGCGGTCATCTTCGCATACAAGTCTTTCTAATGCGCCAAAGTTTTTCGCTTCCATTCTCACGACTAGTCTGGAGATCGCGCTTTGGCTTAAACCGATCATTTCCTGCAGCTGCTGCAACCTAAGTTTTTTATTATCCGACTTAGTTATGAAATATAACACATAGAACTCTTTCAAGGACAAATTGTTTTGCTCTTGTAGCGTTCTTTCTAATTTATCATTGACACCGGAATAAAGATCGGTCAAAAATAACCATGAATCTAAGGTATCCTTTTTATTTTCCAAAGCTGATCCACCTATTCTAATTGAAATATTACCTAGCGTATAACCTAGTGTAACAATCTTGATCGAAACGGTCAAAACCTATTCCAACCCTCTTGTCAGTTATCGGTAATAATTTGAATCGCTTTATTAGGTTTTTTACTCCTTAAAATAAAAAACGAGATTACCGCAATTGCCATACATACCCAGTAAACATCACGCAAGCCTACAAACTGAGCAACCATACCGCCACCTAAATTGCCTACTAGCCTTCCTATAATGGACCCATTGTAATAGATCGCTGTGGACATTCCCGGCGAATTTGGAAACAGCTCCGTGAAATAGCTCAGCCCGTTTCCCATGACAATAGCCACGAAGGCTGCCTGTAAAATCTGTGCTGCAATCAGCTGCCAGGAAGCTGTCGCAATACTTAATATCATGCAGTAAATGAAGGCAATAACGCAGGCGCTGATCATTAAAGAATGGTTCGATATCCGTCTGCCCAGGGCACCAAGCACAAACATAATGGGGATCTCCAATCCAGCGCAAATACTAACAACCAGACCGACATCTGTATGTTTGCCATGCAGTTCATTCACAATAAACAACGGCGTGACGATTCCGTTTATCGCATTGACCGAGAATAAGAGGATGAAAGCAATTAATGGAAACCAGAGCTGCCTGCGGTTGAGCAAAGCGGTACCATTATCCGGTCTCTTCTTTTGAGCTGCTCTTTTCTTTGGCAGAAATAGAAATGCAAGCGATGCGATAACAAGAAAAATAGCGGAAGTCCCCAGGAATAGCCCCTCATATCCGACAGCCCCCAAAATAATGGTTCCGATTAATGGGCCTATAAGAAAGCCGAGAGATACAAGTGAACGTAGAGTAGACATGGCGAACGTCTTGTCATCGGAGTTGCTTTCATTTGCCGATTGCTGTGCGTACGCATAAATTTGCGGCATAGCAGCAGACCCTAAACCGCTGAAAAAACTAACAATGATAAGCAAGACCAAGAAATGGTCTAACACTAAATATGAAAGATAGCCAAATGCCGATGAAACCGTCGCTATAATAATAATGAGTTTCCTATCCAGCTTGCGATCTGAATATTTACCAATAAACGAGTTGGCCACTACGCCGCTTAATGAGCTCACAGCTGTGAAAACACCAAAGGCTCCCGCGCTCATTCCCAAATCTTCCGTAAAATAGAGGGCCAAATACGGCATCGTTATTGAAATCCCGACGCCGACCAAAAAAACACAAATGACAAATATTCGGTAACCTTTAATTTCAAACAGATTTTTTAGTCGAGTGTACACGTTATTCTCCTTGCTTCAACGTTGTTTTCCGCTCTTTTGTTATCCCCTGATTATGAATAAAATGTAGCGTATAGTGAGTCCCTGCAATATAGATTCCCATCATAGATAAGTAATCGATAATAAATAGCATGGTTGAATCCTCGCCCCCCCAGCCAAACGGGTTATAAATCATTAGTTTCGTTCCCATGTTTTGCTCAAAAGAAGCTTGCACGCCATACACGACAATCAACACCGCTGCTGCACGGGCTGCAAAGGTTCGCATACCATTTATTCCGGTTATGCCCGTCATTTTCCGAACGGCTTGGATCATTCTTCCCCATGAAATCCCGATATGGACAGCCATGAAGATAAATCCCCAATAAGCAGTGAGAACATGAGTCTGACTCCATATCATTTGATTCTTATTGTTATCAAAGTCAAAAATGTCACGTGATATCGGAATGGAGCTGATAAGCACTATCGCCATTGAACCTAGAAAAAGCAGATTAACCATAAGGCTTAGAGCACGTTGAATACTGTACTTCCCCTTGAAAATCGTCTTATACCACCGTCGATTTAAGAAATTGTGGATTAAAAATAAAAGCAATAAGATCGTTCCGACTACTTCATGCATTGCATTTCCGGTTAAATGGTAAGCAATTGCCACTAACATGAAAACAGTCATCAATAAGTCAATGAACAGCCTGCTCAACAATTCTCGCCTCAATAAGCTCGCCTCTTTCTAGATACTCATTGTTGATTAATCGTAGTCAGATAATTGGCTAGCGATGTCAACTTCCACTCCTCTATTTGAGAGCTTGCTGCATGGCTGTCCGAGCTTTGCTCCGCCGCACCGGTAAAATCCTCCAATTCGTAGCTCTCCATCTCACCAAACGTGTACACGAAATCATCCCGTTCCTCCGTTGCGTGGCAAGAAATGCACCTGCCGATACTTTCCTCCGAATCAACGGTCTTACCGTCAGTAAATGCTTGATAGCGCCAATCTCCGTTTTGCTTTTCCGAAGATGTCCGGCCATCCCAGTCAGTACGCTTTTCCGATACGAAAATTTGGGATAAAACGCCGCTCCGATAGATCTCGAGCGCAAGGACAGCGCCGTTAGGAATGGGTTCCCCACGTTTTACCGCTTCGATCGTTTCGCGACTCGCATATATCTTCTCATCCACATCTCCGCGAGTTACGGTTGCATAAACTTCGCCCTCTTTATAATTCTCCGGGAATTTGACAACCTCACCGCCAACCTCTGGCTGCTCAGAAGACTGAGCGCTGCTGCCCATTTCATCGGAATTGCTCCCACATGCAGACAATATGATTACCAAAACTAATCCTAAAGCACATAAGTACAGTTTTCCCACCCTATTTTCCTCCTTATTGAAAGGCCTGCACTGACGATTAGGCCGCATGATTTCAATGCGTGTAAACTCATTATGCAGGATATGATGAGAGGAACGTTAACTCGATTATCTTAAATGATTGCCTATTTCTCTCGCTTGCCAAATAACCATGTTGTACGATAAATCACTATTTCGTACATAAATAAAGAAAGGCAGCTGAATGACGATGATGATCAGCTGCCTTTCTTTATTTATGGCTTATTTTGTCAGTGCAATGATCTTCGCTCTTCATGGAACGGTTGTCTTAACGAGGCTTTGATCTGCATTTCCGTCAATCTGCTCATAGGTTTCCTTCAGCCGCTTTATGTCCGTCTTCGGAGGATAACCAAACATGCGGGAATACTCACGGCTAAACTGGGATGAACTTTCATAACCAACCCGGTACGCAACCTCTGTGGCATCTGCCGACTCCATTAACAATAGGCTGCGGGCTTCTTGCAGCCGCAATTGTTTTTGAAATTGAAGCGGGCTCATCGCAGTAAATTCTTTAAAGTGCCTGTGGAACGAAGAAACGCTCATGCTCGCGACATCGGCAAGCTCTTCAATTCTCAAAGACTGATCATAATGTTGGATAATTTGGTCAATGGCCTCCCTGATCCGATAGGTGTTGCTTCCTTCCATCGCAATTTGAGCAAGGGTTGCGCCATATTGGCCTTGAAGAAGCCTATATATGATCTCTTTCTTATGAATTGGGGTAAGATAGGATATATCTTGAGGAGTATCGAGCAACAGCACCAAACGGAGTATGGCATCTAATATGGATAACTCGATCTGACCGACAAACATGGCCCGCGCTGCATTATCGTTAGCGTTGAAATGAATTTTGGCATCTTTTAATACCTCTAGCACTTCATTCTGGCTTAAATCAAGTTTCAAGCTTAAGTAAGGCACATCAGGTGAAGCCTTTATTACCTGTCCGATTACCGGGAGGTCCATAGAGGTGATTAGATAATTGGAGGGGCCATATTCTAAGCGCTCTTCTGCAAGGAAAATCTCTTTCAACCCTTGCGTAACAAAACAAAAAGAAGGATTGAATACCCGGTAGGCTGGCACATTCACCATATCAGAACGAATGAGATACAACGAAGGGATTGTTGTCTGTAATACACCCGATTGATGACAGTGACGGTTGATTATTGCCGTAATGTTATCCTGCCTAATTTTTATTTCTTCAATCATTGGCTCCTCCTTGAGGCATCATTTTGTTTTATTATACGCCATTTGTTTGCTAATAAGGAATGCTGCTGAGAGGATTAGGCAATCATTTAAGACGAATGAGATATCCGTGCGTTGTCTAGGCATACATAATGAAGTCATGCCCTACAGTGCTACGTAAACAGATGCATGGAAATGGACGAAGATGTTGAGGATATACTTGATTGCACTCGCGGTTACGCATACGTAACAGGTTATACGACTCATGAACACTCATCTCATTTATAAATAATGGAGGTACTATCATGCAGAAAGTCATTTTGAACAATGGCGTTGAAATGCCTATACTCGGTTTTGGTGTTTTTCAGATTGCTGATCCAAATGTTTGCGAACAAAGCGTTTATGACGCTATTATAGCGGGATATCGGCTGATTGACACCGCTGCCTCTTATATGAATGAAGAAGCGGTTGGCAGAGCGATTAAACGGAGTGGCGTGGCGAGAGAAGAATTATTTGTCACGACGAAACTTTGGGTTCAGGATACTGGCTACGAAAGCACCAAACGAGCATTTGAAAAATCATTGGAAAGATTGCAATTGGATTATTTGGATTTGTATTTAATTCATCAGCCATTTGGCGATGTGTATGGCTCTTGGCGCGCGATGGAGGAACTGAACCGTGAAGGAAAAGCACGAGCAATTGGCGTAAGCAATTTCCATCCGGACCGCCTGATCGATCTGATTCTTCATAATGAAATCGTTCCTGCCGTAAACCAGGTTGAAACGCACCCCTTCAACCAACAAATCGAAAGTGCGAAATTCATGAAAGAAAACAAAGTTCAAATTCAATCCTGGGCGCCTTTCGCCGAAGGAAAAAACAACTTGTTTCAAAATGAGGTATTACGCTCCATTGCAGAAAAACATCATAAATCCGTTGCTCAGGTCGTTTTACGCTGGTTGACACAAAGAGAAGTCGTTGTGATTCCAAAGTCTGTTCGGAAAGAAAGAATTACCGAAAACTTTGGTATCTTTGATTTTGAATTAGGGCAAGAGGATTTAGATACCATTGCTGCATTAGATACGAATCACAGCTTGTTCTTTTCGCATCGCGATCCCGAAATGGTGAAATGGATTGGTACACGTAAACTTGACATTTAGCCAATCGCTATTTTTATTACTCACCGTCTGATCCGTTTTTAGTTAGAACAAGATAGTGTCAATGAATCAAAAAGAATACAAACAAGAACGCCGGTTGTCATTCTGAACGTGACAGCCGGCGTTCTTATTCACCATTCAAGACCATTTGCTATTGCATGGTAGGTCCAATCATGCTGCCGAGCAGTCCTGTAAATACGGCAAATACTCCAGCCAACTCAGGCGACCCACTTAACAATCCAGCAATTTCTATTGCTATTGGGGTCGTAACTGATTTGGGCATAAGGGTCAGCATCATTTGTTCAGATCCCTGAAGGAGACTGAAATTTCCCCATACGGCAAACAGTCCAGATATTGAACCTGCACTGACGGCTGATAGAATAGGTAGGATACTATACTAGCAGCATGTTTCCAATCCTCGTTTATGGCTCTATTTTGAAATCCCAATAGCCAAAAAATAGTTGTGACGGAAGGATTCGTTGTCCGGATCCCGGATAGTCTGGAATTGGACGTCGCAAGTCCATTATTATGTGCAGGCATTACCACGTACTCGCCTTTAAAACATTGGAACGCTGGCCCAGGCAAGAAGGTTGCCATTGTGGGAATGGGCGGACTTGGGCACGTAGCGATCCAATTCGCTCATGCTATGGGTGCTGAAGTCACCGTATTGAGCCGCTCTAATAACAAGCGGGAGGAAGCATCAAAATTTGGCGCCGATCATTATTTTGCGACAAGTGACCCCCATACATTTGCCGAATTAGCAGGTCGTTTCGATCTCATCTTAAACACCGTGTCTGCAAATCTGGATGTCGATGCGTATTTATCGCTCCTTCGCATTAACGGGACGCTCGTAAACGTTGGAGCACCGGCTGAACCTGATAACTATCATGTTTTTTCATTAATTATGGGTCGTCGCAGCATTGCAGGCTCGCTCGTTGGAGGGATTCGTGAAACGCAGGAAATGCTCGATTTCGCAGCCGCACACGGCATCGCCCCTATGATTGAAGTGATCCGTGCGGAACAAGTCGAACAATCGTATGAGCGTGTCCTCAAAAGCGATGTGCGCTATCGATTCGTTATTGACATTTCCACTTTATAATTTGCGATTAAACTAATTCAAAAATGCCATGGGTTGGAGTTAAGCCAAATCAAATGAGCAGGCCACCGAAGCGCCTGCTCATCCCTGTGTCATACCTTTCTTTTTCCGTTAACATTCCTATTCGGTAGCCTGCATCCAATTATTTACCTGAGTATGATTAACGAAAATATCCTGTTAAAATTCCAGCTAATAATTCCTTGTAATCCTGCTTTTTATACGAGGAGTTGTCCACTTTTTCCTTGGCTATTTTTAAGCGATTAAAAATTCCGTTTTCCAGTTCCTTCCTTGCATGAAGAACCTGCAGCGTTCCTTCTAAACCCTTGCAGCCCTGATTTCTCCCATATCCTTGGTTCGTATAATAGTCAATGAATCCCTCTGACCATTCCTTCGGCCTTTCACGTACAGCCTTTCTGAAAGAATGCTCGAGATCGTTCTGTTCGACATAGATCAACAAAGGATTCAACCGCTCCGTGATTGCTGCCAGTTCTAAGACATAACTCATAACGTCTTCCTTATTTGAATCATATTTAATCATTCCCATGGTTACGGGGTTTTGTATAAAACAACAATCAAAAATGAAAGTATCTGTCTCTTTCAGAACACTCTCCGTAAACTTCTTCCATTTTCCGGTTATTAATTTCCTATTTAGATCTAGCGGCAATTCATAAATATCCTTTTGGGCAACTGCGTGCAGCCATTCATCTGGGATGCTTGGCCCATATTCATTATTCATTTTTCGGTAATCTATCAAATAATGGTTGCCGTATTTAATCATATTCTTATTCAACAAGTCGCTAAACTTATCATGGGTCCTCAATAATTCGTCGAATTCATCGTTCTTCAAACAGGCGACTCCATCGTAATCAGCAGGATGTTCCGGATTTCCTTCTAAAAACAGCTGTGATTTAATGTTCATTTCCGCAAGGATTTCATGAACGAGATTGGCAGTTGTTGATTTCCCGAATCCCGGTAACCCCTCAATCATGACTAACTTAGGTCTCATCATAATGTTCCTCCATTCGCTATTGGGAGGATAAACAGGCAAGTATCAATAGAGATGCGGTTTCCCGCGAAATTAAAAGCGGATACCATCAGGTATCCGCAAAGTGGGTTTCTGATACACCTTCCCTGCAAATCCTGTAAGATTAAAGACAAGCATGCCAAATAAAATAGTGAAATCACTATTACAGGCATCATCTCGAATGGTCAATCTTTACAGGGTAATCCACATGATAAGGTATATGCTCCTTTGAATGCATCTCTAGCCATTAGATTAACATTTAGCTTAGCTATTTTCAATCAGGGTTTTACCCTACAAACCTGAGCTTTGTTTAATTTGGAACATTCCTGTACTTCTAAAATCGTTTCCTTCCAAGCTTATAGGAAGCTGTTTTCCTATAAGCAAGCATATAAAATATGCGAATATACTATTCCTTAACGGAGCCTAATGTAATTCCGTGAATAAAAAACCGTTGTAAAAACGGATAAACGATAAGTACGGGTATCATGGCAATAAATATTTTCGCTGCGTTAAGCGTCTGATTGGACAGCTCGTTAAGCCGTTTATACTGATCTTCCGTCATATTCGAAGAATCGATAACAACAACGAATTGTTGAATTAATGTCTGCAGCGGATAATGATCCTGCCCCGAGGTCAAAACAAGGCCGTGAAAAAACTCATTCCAATGATAAACGATGGTGAACAAAGTAACGGTTGCTAAAACCGGCACTGCTAAAGGAATATACAAGGTAAGCAGCATCCGCCATGGACCTGCTCCATCAACCAAAGCCGCTTCATCCAATTCTTTTGGTAGATTGCGGAAGTAGTTTACGATTAAAATAACATTGAACACCGGAACGCCGCCTCCGAGTACGAGTCCCCAGATCGTATCATATAAGCCTAGCGCCTTCACCGTCATATACCAAGGAATTAACCCACCATTAAATAACAGGGTAAAGACGAGAATCCACATAAACACGTTCCGCAAACGAAAATCCCTTGTGCTTTTGGAAAGTGGGTACGCCATTAAAGTTGTGACGACAAAGGTTATGAAGGCACCGATTAAGACTCGCTGAATGGATATCCTAAAGGATATAAAAAATGAGCTGTCGCCAATGATTTGCTTATATGAATTGAAATTGAAGCCAATCGGCCATAGCCACACCTGCCCCGCTGCCGCCGCCGATTTTTCACTTAGAGAGACCGCTAGCGTGTACCATAGCGGAAGTAAACAAAGAAAAGCGATGAGGAGCAGTACGATCAGGAGCATAGAGTCAAACAGCTTAGATCGAAGTGTTGTTTCTCTTATCATGATATTGCTCCTTTATTAGAAAATACGGTAATTCGCAAATTTTGAAGCCAGCATATAGGACACGATGATCATAATAAATGAGACAATCGACTTCAATAATCCTACCGCCGTCGCTAGCCCGTATTGCATGTTCAGCAGTCCTTCGCGATATACCCAAGTATCAATAATGTCACCCGTTGAATAGAGCAGCGGATTGTATAAGTTAAATATTTGGTCAAACCCCGCATTCAATACGTTACCCAGGCTTAACACGGAAAGCAATACGATTGTGGCTCTCAGCCCAGGCAATGTAACATGCCAGATTCTTCGCAGACGGGTCGCTCCATCGATCGACGCAGCCTCGTAGAGGGAAGGATTGATTCCCGTCAATGCCGCTAAATATATAATGGTATTAAAACCGAATTCTTTCCATACATCACTTCCTACCACAATGAACGGAAACAGGTCAGCGCGTGCAAAAAACAGTACGGGATCTATCCCAAACGTATTTAATAGGGCATTTACAGGGCCGGTGTAGGAAAAGATATCGAGCAGTATTCCGGACAAAATAACCCATGACAAAAAATGCGGCAAATACACAATCGTTTGTATCCATCTTTTTGCTGCCATCAGGCGAAGCTCATTGAGCATGATTGCGAACACAAGCGGAATGACCAGGTTGCCTACAATTTTCATGACGGCAATAAATATCGTATTAAAAAAGATCGTTTTCGTATCGTTCAACGAAAACATGTATCTAAAGTTTTCAAGCCCTATCCATTCCGATTTGAAGAAGCCCTGACCGGGATTAAAATCCTGAAATGCGATTACAACCCCAAATAGGGGGATGATGCTGATCAGCAGCAACCAGACAAAACCGGGAAGAAGCATGATGTAGTAATGCTTGGTGAATACTCTGTTTCTCACCTATTCCGTTCCTCCTTCTCTATCCATCGCTGGCATGAAGCGCCGGCCGCCGCCGGCGCGTCTGCATACGTCATTGATTCATATAATCTTTGACTTCTTGAGTAATCTTATCACCGCCTTGACTCTTCCAGTCAGCTACGAATTTATCGAAATCATCTAGAGGAGCAGCGCCCATGATGATTTTCAAGAACGTTTCGTCCTCCAGCTTTTTGAGATTTGACCAACGGCTTTCCATCGTTTTTGTCTGCGAGTAAAGCACGCTGTATACTTTGTTGTAATCCTGCTGCAGGGCAGAAGATCCTACAAGAAGCGAGTACATACGGCTCCATACACCTGTGTCAGCCTGTGGATCCCAATATTGGATATCCATGTTGTCATAAGGCTCTTTTTTAACCTTCTTTACGTTCTGAATATCGGCCGCAAGCAGCTTATAGCCAGGATCTGTAAATTCCTCCGGCGATTTCGTGCCAGCCAAAATGTCTTCCAGCGCTTTGGCGGAATATTCGCTTTCGTCCGTGTAAGACATCGGTACACGTAGTGGATAGTGCCCGACAGGAACTGAAATATCGAATTTGGATTCGTCGCGAACAAGCAAGTTGAGCATTTTGACCACCGCTTCTGGATGCTCGTAGCCTTTCCTTACAACAACGAACAACGTGGATGGCGCTCCCATATGTGCGTTGAATTGCCCATCTGCGTCAAGCGGGAGCAAGTAGGCTTGCCAATTGGCATTCGGATCGTTTTTAATCGCATCCGGCAGCGGACCGTAGCCCATCCACCATGGAGCGAAAAAGATTCCTGCTTTTCCGTTAACCACAGGCTCATAAGCGCTTTTTCGGATCCCGATTTCTTTATCAATCAAGCCATTTACATACAGGTCCCGAAGCTTTGCGAGCGCTTCTTTTGTCTCCGGTAATATAGAGCCGTATTCGGGATTGCCCGCATCATCTTTCAGCCAATAACCGGGAAACGATTTGTAGGCACCAAAGATCGGATCAAGGCCAAACGTATTGTTCGTGGATTCGAGGGCATTCGCATACAACCTCGCTCCATTCTGCTGTCCGGCAATTGCAATGGTATCATTCTGTCCATTGCCGTCCGGATCTTGTTCAACAAACGCCTTCGCGACTTTCTCCAGATCGCCCATCGTTTTCGGAGGCTCGAGCCCAAGCTTATCCAACCAATCCTTGCGAATCCACATCTGATGGACGCCATCGGATTGAACCTGGATGCTCGGAATTGCATACATTTTTCCGTCGAATGTAACTGCCTCATTCGAAACGCCATTCGTCTTCTCCATGAAATTTTTGATAGCCGGAGAAGCATATTGATTGAATGCTTCTGTAAGATCCTCTAGCTGGCCAGCCTTCACCATGGCTCTAAGTTGTGTATCCTTAACGATAAGTGCATCCGGCAAATCGTTGCTGGAAACCGCAAGGTTCACTTTTTGGTTATAATTGGTGCCCGTTGCCGCTTGCCATGATACTTTCGTATCGATGTTCAAATTTTCCATCACATAACGTGAATACTGGTTGTCTTCCGGCGTGTCTCCTGCAGGCAAGCTTTTGTCTGTAGGATCTACTTCCTTGCCATACGTAAGCGTGATGGTCTCACCGTATTTGCCGAAAGGATCAGCGGTTTCGGCACCTCCATTTGCTGATGCAGGAGGAGTGTTAGCAACGTTCCCTTCACTTCCCTTATTGCTGCAAGCGCTTAACAGTACGAGCAGGACAGCCATAACGGTTAACACATATTTCTTGCTCATTTGTTGTCTTTCCCCTTTCTAGTCGCAATCAATGTGGTCAAGCACCATCAATATAACACGGCTTAAATCCATCAAAGGATAGAACCAAGATCGAGACATAGGGGGATACATGGACGAAACTTCAGCTTACCGGTCATTTGTCCCCCTTACGGGAATCATGACTCTACCTTATCTTATGTTGCTGCCGATATTCGCTGGGAAGCATGCCTGTCTGATCGCGAAAAGTCCTGCTGAAATATTTTTCATCCGCATATCCCGTATGTTCGGCAATCCAGACGATCTGCTTGGCCGTTTGGGCAAGATATTCCCTTGCCTTGTCTATACGTACCTTGCGGAGATATTCATTGAAAGAGTGTCCAACAACCTCCTTAAAGCATTGGTTGAAGTAGCTTCGACTTAGATTAACCCGTTTGGCGACATCAATCGCAAATAAAGGAAACGCAAGCTCGTCATGAACAATCTTTACGGCTGACATAATACTGCCACTCACCTCCCGGCTCAGCTGCAGATTGCCTGTCAGCGTCAGAGCCAGCCTCCTGCAGGTCTCCATCCACTTTACGACGTCCCTCCAACTCGCTAGCGTATCTGGAAGCAACATACTGTTTAGCGAAATTGCTCTAAATAGACGGTTCCAATCTAACGTAAATCCGTAGAGCAATTGCATCAGTTTTGGAACAGGCAGCATCAGCTCTTTGAGTCTGTCCTGCATAGCATGAAAACACTGGTCATCATAGACCCATTTGAATGCATGCAGCATCTCCTTCGCGAGTTCAGCTTCGCCTTCACCGGGCTTTGCAATCTCTTCCTGCAGCTCATAGACAGACTTTTTAATCGGAAGGGGATCATAATCGTCATATTCATAAAACAATTTATTCTGCTTGTAATTTCGCAGCAGCTTATACAGATCGGTCCACATTATGCCGTTTGTATCCCGAAGCTGAACTAATCGCCAATTTGCGTTATAGGTTTCGCTTGGCGGGGTCGATAGCAAACCATTACTAACGTCAGTACCAGGCAGCTGCTCCTGACTAGCGATCGGCGACCATATCCGAATCTGCCCGTCCGCCTCAATCCTCCAATCCAATGAAAGAAAATCCTGTTTTTGGCTAGGAACGATCGGCTTGTCTCCAAGCTCCAAAAGCGCGTATACCTCATTCGTAAGGGAAACGTCACTACCGATCGGATGCCGCTCAACGATTTGGCTTCGCTGCTCTTCCAGCATACGTGTATGAATGCGCCTAAGCACCTCTTCGAACTGTTCTTTCTCAAGCTGAACCTTCGCAATATAATCAATGGCGCCTAGGCGCAATGCTTCCTGGATATATTCGAAATCCTGATGCAAGGTCAGTACGGCGATAGCCACCTCTGGATAACGCTTGCGGACGATGCGGATCAACTCGATTCCGGACATGACCGGCATTGCCAGATCGGTCATGATTAGCTCCACCCGATTAACTGCCAGAAATTCGAGCGCCTTTTCTCCGTTCGCTGCCTCTCCGACGACTCTCATTCCGTATGCTTCCCACGGCATGACGGACATGAGCCCCTTTCACACGAGCTTATCGTCATCAACGATGAGCACATCAATCATGACTGTTCATCCTCCTTCGCAATGGGAATCTGAATGACGATAACCGTACCCTTGCCAAGCTCGCTTGTTACCGCAAGACTTGCATGGCCATTATAGTGAGATTCCAGCATCCGCTTCACGTAGTTCATCCCGATTCCCATGCCTACAAGATGGCGTTCGGATTGTTCTTGTTCAAGCAATGCTAGGATGGTTTCTTCGGAGATGCCTCCACCGTTATCCCGAATCTCAATTTCAAGGAAATCGCCCATCGTAACGTCCACTTCAATTCTTCCGTCGTCTTCCAGACCGTGATACAGCGCATTTTCAACCAACGGCTGCAAAATAAATCTTGGAACGGACATATCGAGCAGTTCATCATCTACCTGCAAACGAACATCAAAGTGAAAATTGTACCGAATTTGCTGAAGAATAAGGTATTGCTTGAGCGAGTCGATCTCTTCCCTTATCGTCGAGTTGCTATTTCCTTTGCCTAGGTTGTAATAAAGAAGTTTGTTCAATGATGTGACAAGCCGATCAATTTCATCCTGTCCGTTCATTACGGCAAGCCAATGCGCGGTGTCCAGCGTATTCATTAGAAAATGCGGATTAATCTGATAGAGAAGCTTCTCGATCTCAAGATCCGCCCTGCGTTTTTCCTTGATCTCTACCTCCGAATAGAGATGTGCGATTTGAACCTTCATATGCTGAAATTGGGTTAACAGCGATTCAAATTCCGGTATTCGCGATTGGGTCGTTACGGCATTGAAATTACTGTTTGCCATCCATCTGATCTCCTTGTTGAATTTGGAGAGAGGGCGGTAAACCATCTTCCAAAGCAGCCAACCGATGGCTAAGCTGACTGCAGCAAATAGAACCGCAAGCACTAGCATCTGCATGAGCCAGCGATTCTTCTCCCGGTTATAGTCGGATTTCGCAATGAGTGAGACGACGCTCCATCCTTGATTGCTAGTTTGGCAATACCAGTAATAATCGGAAGTCACTCCGGATTCCAAAGACGGGGATTTCCAGCCTGGAAACCATGTGTTCTCAGGAAATACGCCATTTAACTCGCTATATGAAATTCGTCCGTTATTATCCAAGATCAGATGATCAGTATGTTTGCTGACACCATCAAGATCAAGCACGCTCTGCGTTAATTTAAAACCGGATTCAATATAGACATAAGCATCTTCCCGCTCGGGAAGCTCCACTTTACGCAAAGCGGAAAAAACGTATTGATTATTAAAGCGATCATTGCTTATGTGGGGGCCAAAGTAAGTAATACCGTAATATTCAGCTATGATAGGAAGATTTTTAATATCGAAAGACTCCTTCACCCCGATATTTTCGAAATGGATGCTGCTGTCATTGCGGAAGTAATACATGGTCAGTCCAATGTTCGGATTAGTGAACGTAATCAGATTAAGCTGATATTTGATCTGATCCGTAAGATAGCTGCGATCATAGGGCTTTTCGGCTGTCAGGAACAATTCCAGCTGTTTGCCAATGTTTCCTTCAAAGGCAAGCTGTTGAGAAACGTGATTCAGATTGCTCAGCGTATTCTCAAACGAAAGCCTTACCTGCTTCAAGTTGCTTTGAATGCCGGATTGCAGCTTCGTGTTCAGAATCGACGTAATGGTGTTATAAGAAACATAGCAGGTGAAGATGAATGGAAGTAACGTCGCGGCAGCAAATAGCAAGAGAATCCGATTTTTCAATGTCATGCGATCCATATGTGACTTTCGTTCAATCTCCTTCTTCATGTTCTCATCTCCGTCTTGGAAAACTACCCAAAGATCCCTGGATGGCTCACCCAGGGACCTTCAGCATTTTTTTGCAGAAAAAATCATTATCATTCGTTTTGAAACAAAGCTGTTTGATGAACGTTCTAGTCATTCGAATCTGTCATCAGTAACGCAACCAAACATTCATTTCCCCCGCTTGGCGATTTCCCCATAAATAATAAGGGATCGCCTTGAAACGAACCGGTCTGGTCTGCTTGCGGAGCGGTTGATACGGTTGATTCTCCGTCCACGCGGATTCATCCACCACCTGCCCGTCACCCTCCACTACGATGCAGCCGCCTAACAGGTCGGCAGCTATGGTCTCCGTCAATTTCGGCTCCCCGGCTATTGATAATGAAGCAATCGGCAATCCATTATCCGCTTCTTCGACGCAATATACGAGAGGGCCGCGTTGGATGGCTGCCTTCCCGGCATCCGCCCTGATCTGCGGATTGGCGGCAATAAGCTTCGTCTCCAGCGGTAGCAGCCAAGCAATCGTATCGCCATCCGACCAGCTTCGCGCAACCTTCGCATAACCGTTTTCCACTCGGTAATCCAGCTCGGTTCCGTTCACTTTCAATAACGGGCGTCCGTCTTGGAACCAGTTCGGGATCCGCAGCGCAAGCTCGAATGCGGCGCTGTCGGCAGCGCCTGACAACGTGATGGAAAATTCGATATTGCCGTTCCATGGCAGCTCGGAGCGCTGGCGCAACATCACCTGGCAACCGCTAGACTCAAAGCCGATTTCGCTGCCAATAAAAAGGTGAGTGAATACTTTGCTGCCGTCATCGGTTACATCATAGATATAATCGCTAAGCGAGCTGAGCAGCCGTGCTACATTAGGCGGGCAGCAGGAGCACCCAAACCATGGTTGACGCACTGGCTTCACGTGAAACTTATCGGGATTTTTGGAGCTTGCCTCCGGCCAAACTTCCAGCGGGTTCACATAAAAGAAATGCTTGCCGTCCTTGGACATGCTGCCGAGCACATTGTTGTATAGCGCTCTCTCCATTACGTCCGCGTATTCGCTTTTGGCTTCCAGCTGCAGCATCCGGCGTGCCCAGAAGATCAAGCCGATTGAGGCGCATGTCTCTGCATAGACGGTATCATTAGGCAAATCGTAGTCGAACGAGAACGCTTCTCCAAGATGAGTCGCCCCAATTCCGCCTGTGATATACATCTGCTTTCGTGTCGTATTGTCCCATAAGCGTTCACAAGCTTTGCGCAGCTCATCGTCATCGGTTAGGCGCGCCAGATCAGCCATTGCCGTGTACATGTAGACAGCCCGTACAGAGTGACCGACGGCAACCGATTGCTCGCGAACTGGTAGATGACTTTGATACACTTCAAGATTAGGTGTTCCTTCCGACCAAATACCGGTCTTTCCTCGGCGTTCCCATTCTTCAATAAAATAGCTTGGTTTGCTTCCGCGCTCGTCTATGAAATAACGGCTCAGCGTCAAAAAACGCTCTTCTCCCGTAACCTCATATAGCTTAACCAATGCTAACTCAATCTCTTGATGCCCGCAGTAGCCGCGAATTTGATCCG
Organism: Paenibacillus sp. J22R232; assembly: GCF_056269165.1. Taxonomy (NCBI): domain Bacteria; kingdom Bacillati; phylum Bacillota; class Bacilli; order Caryophanales; family Paenibacillaceae; genus Paenibacillus; species Paenibacillus sp. J22R232. The sequence continues at coordinate 41,491 of NZ_JBWDNK010000011.1, forward strand.
GTTGGGTGCCAAACATACGGTCAATCAGATCAGTGAAACGGCGTGCAATGTCAAGCAGCTTGCTCTTGCCCGTAGACTGGTAATAAGCGACAGCCGCTTCGATCAGATGGCCTGCGCAATAAAGCTCGTGGGCTTCGTGAAGATTTGTCCACTGCTTTCCCGGCTCCTTAACCGTATAGTAAGTGTTCAAATAGCCATTTCCATGCTGCGCTTGTCCAATTAGATCGATAGCGCCGTCTGCGATTTGCTCTAATTCAGGGTCCGGATGATGCCTGAGCGAAAATGCAACTGCCTCCAACCATTTGTAGAGATCACTGTCCTGAAAGATCCAGCCCCCAAATTCGCCTTCCTCCAAGCCTGCAGCAATCCTGAAGTTACGAATGGCATAACTAGGCGCCGCCCCATCAATCCTATCGTTAAGCGCTTCCCATTGATAAGGGATGACTGTATGTCGAATTAGCCCTGAATAGTCTTGCCAGAAATGATCCTGAATGTCAACTTGCGTTTTCTGCATATTGATTCCTCCTATACAATTTGACTCTTAACGTTTTCAATTATATGCTTTACCTTACTGGTGAAATAGAAATGATTTAACCTTTTTTTTATAAAAAATAACACAGAAAGGAAAGGTTAATTTTGAGCGAAGAGTTAATCGTTGAGTTAAAAACACCGCCGATTCCTTATTATTTGGGATCCGGTTGTTCAGAATTCCAGATCGGAGATCATCACCCGAACAGAAAAAATCTTGGCATTTACGATCTGTTGATCGTGGCGAAGGGAGAACTGCGTATAGGAGAAAACCGTCAGCAATGGACGCTAACGAGAGGAGATGCACTGCTGCTGTTGCCTGAAGGAGAGCATTACTCGGTCAGTCCTTGCTCGCAGGAAACCGTTTTTTATTGGGTCCACTTTGAGCATTCGAAACAACGGGAACCGAACCCGAAAAACAATCAAAAAGGAATTCTGTATTCATCGCGGCCTTTCGGCAATCCTTACGGGCTTCGAATCCCGAAACATTCACGGCTTTCCAATCCTGAGCTGTACTTCGATCTGATTAAACAATTGCTGGCGCTGCCAATCAACGACTCTTTCTGGGAGGAGCAGCGCCTGCTGGCCGAGCTGCTCGCCATGCTCGAAAAAGAAGGCTTGAACAACACACGTTCAGTAGCGGACCGTTTGGCGGAACAAGCGGCAGCATACATACAAAAAAATTACAAAGAAAAAATCACTAATGAAATTTTGGCTTCTGCCTTGCATTTCCATCCGAATTATATTGTTCGGTGCATGAAAGCAAAGTATGAACTTACGCCTAACGAATATTTGCAGGAGTTCCGACTGGAGCGTGCGAAACGGCTGTTGGTCACAACGGAATGGCCGATCGAGCGTATTGCGGAGGAAGTCGGATTCCGTTACTCCCCTTACTTCTCAGCTTGCTTTAAGCGCAGCGTAGGTCTATCTCCGATCCGTTTTCGCAAACAGTTTTTGAAATAACCGTTCGAAAATGTCTCTGTTCATAACTAAAATATAGCGGCTTGCCTGTTCATTATCACGCAACATGACATTTCTTCTATCCCTTTTAAAAAAAGGGGGAATACGGAAACATGTATTGAAAGTCAAAAACCCGCCAAACCAAGCGGTTTGACGGGCGGAATGCTATCCTTAATCCTCGAACGGAATAAAATTTTCAATCATTTCCCATAAAGCGTTAGGAAGCAGCAAATCCAATTGATCGCCGCGGTATAAATTTTTCTTGATAAGTTCCTCTTTGTCATCGCGCACTTTCCGAACCCATTCCGGATCCAAGAGCAGTCCTCTAGCGATCGCGACAAGCTCTACTCCGGTAGTTAGCGCTATTATGGCATCCTCCGGCGTTTTTATTTCGCCTACGCCGATTACGGCCGTACGGTCTCCGACGACTTCTTTAACAATTTCCATCCGGGACCGGGTATCATCCGTCCCTCGACGTGGCTTTGACCAGAATTGATGAAGGGAAACATGAATATAATCCAATCCCTGATCCGCAAGCACATCGACGTTTCGCATAGTATCTGCCATCGTCAATCCGTTCGTTTCTGCTTCCTCCGGCGAGATTCGGTATCCGATGATAAACGGCTTTCCGCTTTCTGCCACTACTCTTTTGACTTCGCTAATAACGGCAAGCGGGAAGATCATTCGTTTTTCTGGCGTGCCTCCCCATCGATCCATACGGCGGTTGTAATGGGGAGAAGTAAACTGCTGAACCAGAAATCCGTTTGCGCCATGAATTTCGACTCCGTCGAAACCAGCTTCAATGGCCCTTCTTGCCGCATCTCCGAATTTCTTGATGATCTCTTCAATTTCAGTATCGGATAACTCGCGCGGCAGCGGAAGTTCGGAATTGTCCGCCACTACGGCGCTCGGCGCTTCACCTGCTCCGTTAGCCCCCTCATGCAGTAATTGCATAACCGCAGCTGCTCCGTGGGATTTCAATACGTCGCTAAGCTTGCGCAGACCCGGAATATGTTCGTCGGTCTCCACGGCGGGCAAGCCCGGATAGTGAGTACCTTCTTTAATCGTCGTAGCGGACGTAATGACCATTCCGACATCTCTAACCCTCTTATCGTAGTAAGCCAATTCCTCCCTCGATATAAACCCTCCCGGCAGTGATCCCAAATGACCCATTGGCGACATGACTATTCTATTTTTCAAATTTTTGCCGCTCCGCAGATGAAGCGGTTCGAAAATCTTTTTGTAAGCCTCTTTCATTGTATGTTCTCTCCTATTTTTCAACCAGACTTCAGTCCGATTGTCGAATTTTTAACGCTTGTCCATCTGATTTATTGTTACGTCTTCCGTAAAAAGCTTTACTAAAGATGGTTATTGTTAGCCAACATTGGTGAACAACCTCTTTTCATTTCGTGAGGTAATGAGGTTTCCGATGCCTCGCGGTCAACTATAACAGGTATTTATTTTTATCATAAGAAGGCAATTTTTTTAAACATGCTTTATAAAAATAAAGTGATAAAATACGGCACCATGGGGAGAACAATGCCTTGTTGTCATGAGTTTTGGTATAGCCTCGTCATTTTGTCCGCGCCTAAATAAAACCACCAGCACAAATCAAGTAACCGCATTTCCTGCTTACTCATTCCAAGCAAAATGAGTCTCTTTGAAAAACAGCATTACTTGAAACTAAACCGGCTACCATGGCTTTATTTTTATAAAGCATGTGTATAAAAATAGCGTTCTTATGGGGAAATCGAATACCTGTTATAGTTGGTTCCGAAACAACAAAAGCTTCGTTAACCATCTTTTTGGAAAGAGGCGAGTCAACTATGTAGGCAAAGAAAAAACCTTCTATGACAACCATGTTAATAGACGAACAAGAAAGCTAAATTAACAGACTCAATACGCTCGAGAAAAAAAACGTAACGGATAGACATGGGTTTAAATACGGGGGAGCAATTCATACTGTGATTGGAAGCCTTGATGGAGCAGGTCCTTCAATTCAACATGGACATATGCCGGAGATTGATTGGAACGATGAACAACTCATGAAGGTCAATTGCGCGAACGAAGATTTAATTCGGATGGATCCTCTCGCTAACTGGAACCCATCCAAACAAATATCTTTGCTTTGATAATAAGCCGTCAAAAGAAAAATCATTGGATTGCTTGGCCATCTTTATTGCGTTGATTTTTGATCAGTTGATTCCCATTCCCGTTTCCAACGATTTATTTCCTGAAATACGCTCGAGAAGGCATCTCCCTTTTCCGTAATCGAATATTCAACTGACACCGGAACGGTGGGAAATACTTCGCGTTTTATCATTTGATGCTCTTCCAAGTTTCGCAGCGTATCGGTTAAACCTTTTGTATTGACATTGCCTAAATTTCGTCGCAATTGATTAAAACGCTGAGGCTCCTTTAAGAGCTGCGTAATGACTAAAAATGTCCATTTTCCTGAAAGAAATTGTAAAACTTCAGAAATCGATTCAATACAAACAGTCTCAAACTTCGGCGTTTCCAAATGGATCATCTCGCATTCATTTCATAGTATTAGACTAAAAATTAATCGTAGTGAATTGAATTGCAGTATAGTCAAAACCATTTGAAAAGTCTACCGGGAAAATGCAATACGTTCATAAAAATCTAAACACGGGGGAAATTTATTTATGAATATCGAGACAAAAAAAGCAGATTTGTTATCCACGTTTTATTTCAGGCACGCAACCAAAGCATTCGATCCGGCGGAAAAAATATCAGATGAGGATTTTCGATTCATTCTTGAGGCGGGCCGCTTATCTCCGAGCTCTGGAGGCAATGAGCCTTGGAAATTCGTGGTCGTGCAAAGTCCGGAATTCAGAAAAGAGCTCGCGCCGCTCGTATCCGGCGCAATGAGGTCGCTGCCAACATCGAGCCACTTCGTTATCATTTTGGCCAGAAAAGGGCTCACTTATGATTCTTCGTACATCTTGGAGCAGCAGACCAAAGTAAAGGGCATGCCTTTGGACGTTTTTAAAAGTATGCGGCAAGCATACGCACAATTCTATGACGACCTTCATCTAGACACCGAGCGGACATTGCTGGACTGGTCTTCGAAGCAAACGTACTTGGCAATGGGCAATATGATGACGGCCGCGGCGCATATCGGCATCGATTCATGTCCTATCGAAGGCTTCGATATGGATGCCGTTAATAAACTTCTTGACAGTAAAGGGTTGCTTGAAAACGGCCAATTCGGCTTGAGCGTGATGACCGCATTCGGCTATCGCTCCAAAGAACCGGTGCGTGCCAAATCAAGAAGGACCATGGAAGAAATCGTTCAATTCGTATAATCCCAAGTAATCAAAGGCTTTCCCGCTTTCGAGTACAATCATACAAAGGATGTGTTCGCATGTTTAAGAACATGAAGTATATAAACAGTATTATTATTGGCGTAGTTATTCTAATTTTCATACTCTCGGGATGCTCCGGGCAAAATAATGAAACAAAACAAGGAGCTCAAACAGAGCAAGATATTATGGCGCTGCAAGCAGCGAAAATCGCTGAACTTGAAGACAAATATGTACGCATGGAAGATATTGAGCAAATCAAACAACTAAAAGCCCGTTATTTCCGTTTTGTCGATGAGAAAAAATGGACTGAATTTGGGGAGCTGTTTACAACGGATGCCAAATTGGTTTCCGATGGCCAAGATTACTCCAAAGGCGGGCCAGCCGCTTATGGGAAAATGATCGGGGACCTTGTAGGTAAAGCACCGACGGTTCACCACGGATATATGCCTGAGATTGAGATCTTAGACAAGGATAACGCCAAAGGTATTTGGGCTATGGAGGATTTGCTGACCTTCCCTAACGCAGAAGGCGCTTATCCCGGACATCACGGGTACGGCCAATACCACGAATCGTATAAAAAAGTAGATGGCGTCTGGAAAATAAGCAGCACGGAACTAACACGATTCCGCGTGGATCCTCTTGATAACTGGGACCCGAATACAGATCCCGTAACTGGACAACCTATAACCGGAAAATAATCTGGTTACCAAATTGATAAATATAAAAATACCCCGATAGACGCTCAACAGAGCTCTAAAGGGGTATTTTACTGACTTCTTATCCGATTACCTCGACACCTGATGGCACCTCATATTCGGTTCTTACGCTTCCGTCTTCTTTCCGTTCATGCCTCACATGAATGATGCCGTGCGGCGTCGGATACGTTCCCTCTGCCCAATCCAAATCATTCAAATGCGGACGGATCGTTACCTTGCGGAAACCCGGTTCCGCCGGCGCAATGCCGAGCACGTATTCCGACAACCAAGCGGTAGGGCCGGATGCCCAGCCGTGGCATAAGCTATGGCGATAACCTTTATAGCAATAACCGCCATATGTGCCGTGAACGTCGATTTTCCCAGGCGGTGTCAATTCATCGATTCGAGCGGCATTCTCCATCCAATCGATATCGAAATCTTCCCAGAACGTCGTCGCACCGAGCTCCAGCATCCCTCCCCAATAAGCGCGGATGCTGTCCATGCAGCCGGCGATGTCGCCAGCTTCGGCGCGGGCCCGCAACATATAATAGCCATAAAAGGTCGAATAGCCTCTCGGGGCATTCGGGGCAATAACCTCGCTGTTTGCTTCGGTTAACTCCAATAGTCCGGCAAGCCCTTGCAGCGCAGCCGCTTGTTTGCTAAAAGCGTGATGAGGCGCATCTTTGCACAGCCTCTGCTCAAGAGACTCGCAAACCTCGAGCGTCTCCTGCTCACCGAGCAGTTTACAGAGCCGCGCCCCTGCCTGCATCGCTAGAACGAACAGCGCATGAACGCCAGCCGTTACGCCTCCTGGATTCGATGATGCAGGCCAATCGAGGAACGGCCGGTACACATCAATCGTTCCGTCATGCCTGACCTTTCCTGCCAACTCATGCAGCAGCCCGGTCAAATAGATGCGCTGTTCCCGCAAATACGCCTCGTTCCCATGCTGCATATACCAATCGTGTTGAACGAGCAGCCACCAGATCGAGTAAGTAGGCATATCCATGAACATCGGCAATGGCGACCGATCCCGTTTGAAATCCAAACTGGAGGGCACGATCTCATGCTCGCCAAAAACAGCGCTGATCGTTGCGACTTCCGGATGCATGTCGCCGGTCCATACCATCCGATCCCGTTTGATCCCGTCCCAAAGATAATCCTGCATATTCAAATGAACCGTATAGGCGCCAGTTTCCCATATCTTATCCAAGAGAGCATCACTGCTTCTAAAACTACCTTTGTACGTAATGTCCCGGTATACATGCACGGCTTGTACACTTTGGAGCTCAAGCGTTCCTTCGTCCAATAGATCAATCCGCGCAAAACGAAATCCCGTCGTGCCGAACTCGGTTGTCCCAAGCAGACTGACATTCACCACACTGTCGCGTGCCACATGATCATTGGTAGCGTTGCCCGGACCTCCCAGCTCACTCATCGCCTCCATGGCAGATTCGCCAAACCGGATACGAATCCGAACGCTCCGCGACGGGAATCGCCCCTCCACAACCGAAATGCGAATGCCGCCATGCAGCTCCAATCCGAAATCCAGCAGTAATCCCGGCGCTTCCCCTTTATGGATAAGCACACACGCATTTGGTGCTTCTTTTGTCACCTGGCCCCCGTTCGAGCCGAGCAGCCCTTCCGGATTGCGCAGCTCAGATGCAGCTCCGCTTTCGGTCATCCAGACAATTCGCGTTGGCTCGACATATGCTCTGGTTCGTCGGTCGATGGCTATGCCTCTCTCAAGCAGCGATCGCATGCTCATTTCAATATCCCCCTTCTACCGATTCATCATTTTGGATGCAAAACATATTGGTTAACAAATGGAGTTATCCATTCATGCCCAACTGATGATAATTAATAATCGGAGACGGTGCTAGCGGTTAAGAAAAATGCTTTAAGCTGTTGTGCCAGCTCATCATCTGAAAGCGGATTGCGGTGGGTATTTTCCAAATAAATATATTTCTCCGTTTCCGGCATCAAATACTCCTTGTACCACAGGAAAAAATCAGGACTGTCCCCTTGCATGCGAATAAACCGCCGCAGCGTATCTACATGATTTACTGTACTCTGAATATTCGTAAGCCAATCGGCATGATAGAAACGATCCCATCTCCCATGCTCGGAGCCGCGCAATATGTCAAGGCCTTTCTCGTAACGCCACTTGGATTCCGACGCGTAGACGAAGGCAATCGGGTAATTCTGCTCGTTGAACGCGCTATAGGAACGGCACAGCCAATAAAATCCTTCGCAGCCCGATAAATGGATTGCGCCGTGGAACCGCAGCTGGTCAATTGCCCTGCGCTTATCGGTCGGACTAAGATTCTCCATAACAATGTCGCAGCGATTAAGCCAAGCACCCCAAGTTTGCATGCCCTTCTCCAACTTATTTTCAAACCGTTTGACTTGCTCTACAAACGGAACTTCGCCCACAGCCCAGAACAATCTCGAATCCGGCTGTTCTTCTTTGCCTTGCAGCCAATGTCCGATTATTTGTCTGGCTGGATGATGATAATATTCATCCCCGGCCAAGTCGTCTTCATGCGGTCCGTATGCAATCGTTGCTTCTGCATAGCTTCGGTACAATTCCTCTAACGCTTCGTGTTCAGAAGAATAATAGCTGTTAACAAATTCAGACAAATGTTTTTTGACGTCAATCGTGCCTGTATGCCACAGCTCCCGGATCACATCCAGCGCATACGCATGAGGCCTGATATTGCCGCAGTTAAGCAGCAAATACTCATTGGCCCCTGCACGGAAGGACGCCTCAATCTCCTGCTTTAAGAACGTCGCCGCTCCTGGGTACATCGTCAAATGATTAGAAGCCTGCAGATCATGGAACGTCACATGGTAATACAATCCATGCTTGCCTCCGTCATCCTCTGCCGGAAGCGAACAGACGCGATGATTTTGATTGTTATGTCTACGTGAAACCATTTTGCCGTAACCGTTATCCGCCCATACCTTGATCACGTCTTCAGGCAGATTTATATACCCGCCTTTGTATAATTCAGCTATTTCACCGTACAAGGCTACGCAGAATACCGGACTCGAAACGGCACGGCCAATCATATCATACTGCTTCCGTATTACTTTGCTTATCATCGCACCGCGTTTTTCCGATGTGTCGAAAGCAGGATCGTTCATCCAGAATGGCGCGTCTCCTTGACCACGGAACGACAGCACCCATAACACCTTTTTATCCTTTTGCTCATCGATGGCTTCCTGCCACAAGCTCTCAAACAACTCGGGCGCCTCCTGATAGCTCGCCGTTCTTCCAGGGAAAGCACGCAAAAACATCTCCGCGCCAAGCGGCTCCGCATGATGATGCGTCACCCATAAGCCCATCTCAGCGGCAAGCTCGTAATGGATTCCAGTTCTCGGCAAGTCGGTGCCCGGAATAACCATATTGCCCCCGCAGCGCAGAAGCGCTTCGAATACAGGCTCCCAAACCTCCCTTGATGGCGGGTATGCTTCTTTCCAGCCGATTAAGCACACTTCGTCATTAATGAACCACCCGCGATACCGTACCTTAGATGCGGGGGCATCATAGTCATGGCATGGGATGACGATTTCATTCCTTTGGATAATGGATTGATCGGCCCAATACCAGAACGGTTGAATGCCAAGGATGGTTCGACTAAATTCCAATATGCCGTACACGAGTCCCAGCTCATCTTGACCGATAATGCTCATTTGGGGGATGTTTCCATTCATGCGAAAACGAAAACAAAACGCTTCGGGGCGCTGTATACCACTATCTTGTCCTTCTGCCAGGCGGATAGAGAGCTCAGCCATTTCCGTCATATCCGTTACCAGCTCTGGCTTCTCGCCTAATACCGCTTCGAAGTCCCTGACTAACATCTTGAGCGCATGCTCCACCGGTGACGTCCGAGAGGAAGGGACTTGTATTTGCACCTTCCCCGTCAGCCGCAGCTGGCTATTTGCTAGATGATTCATTTGTCTGCCACCCTTTCTGCTTATACTCTAACTTGACTCGATGCTTTTCGTTTGGGTCTCCCGGTATTGTCCGGGGGACATTCCGACGATTTTTTTGAATACTCTTATAAACGAAGTAGCATTCGCGTAACCCATCATATCCGAGATCTCCTGCACGGTAACGTCCGAATCGCGAAGCAGGCGTTTAGCATAATCGATCCGCAGCCCGATAAGAAGATCACTAAAGTTCTGACCAATGTTCTCTTTAAAAAGCTGGCTTAAATATTTGGAGCTAATCTGGAATCGATCGCTAAGCAACGTTAAAGAAAGGTTTGGATCCATAAAATGTTCCGAAACAAAATCGCGGATTTGTCTCATGAGCGCATTGTGCCGACGGCTCTGAGAAAGCTCCGCGATATGCTGCGAGAGCTGTGCCAATGTCTCCAGAAAACGGTCTTCTAGCTGATGGAGCGTATCTGACTGCGCAACAGCGGCGATTAGTGCCGGCTTGACTTCCTGAAGCCAAAGCTTGACTGCTTCCGGCAGCGACCCTTCTATCTCGTATTCCAGATGAAAAATAAAATAATCCAACAGACGATTGACATCATCCTTGCGAAGTCGCTGAATGGACATTTCGTTAAAAAGACCCTTTAATTCATTGAGCCATTCGTTTTCCGACATGCGGAGCTCACGGACGATCGTACGAATCATTTCCAAATAAGAAAACCATTCGCTGTCCGATCTCCCCTTTACCTCGACCGAGTCAATAATTTGATTGACGCCAAATGACACTTTGCGGCTGACGGCCGCCATTGCATCATTAAACGAGCAACCGATTTCCGATTCGTCCTCCGCATGCGTTCCAACCCCGATCGTGACCGTAAAGTCAAGATGACTCTCCACCCACGACCTTATTTGTTCAGAGAGCTGCAGCATGTGATGCTCCAATGTTCCGCTTTCATTCGATATAAGAAGGATGACGAGTTGATTTTTCGATAACCATTCAACCACAATTCGAAGGGAGTTCTGCTCAGCGATCTCAACCGAGACGCTGCTGACGATAAACTTGAACAAGGATTGATCATTGGGACTATATTTCAAGGCAAATTGCCCGTAATGGTCTAGCTCTACCAACGCTACGATAAACTGTCCTCCTGACATCCCGAAGTACTCCCATTCCTGTTCCCATGCTCCCCGGTCTCCTTCATATTCGCCTTTCAACAACAATTGGAGGAACTGCTGTCTGCGAATGACCAGATGCTCCTGCTGCTGCTCTTGAAAAGCCATATTATTCGTGATTAAGCGTTCAATCGCCTGATCGATGAAGGAAAATTCAGTTTCCTTTTCTTTCGGATCGGATGCTTTAACGGATGATGAAAAGCGCTCGATTCGATGCATAATGGTTTCAATCGGTTTATAATTTCTTCTAGTGACGTAAAGGGTCGATCCTATGGCAAAAACGATGGCGCTAAGGCCGAGCAAGATCCAAACCGTACTCCCGTGAAACAGAAAATCAAATAGCTGACCGCCCTTGATGCTGATCCGATAGGTCCAGCCCGTATAATCCGAAACAATATCAGCACTTAATCGGTTCGTAGACATTGCCGAACGGTCATCTTTGAAGAATGAATGCCCTTGGGCGTCGTACAGCTCCGATTCCGTAATGTCAGGGTCGATCATTTGACCAATAAACGAATGCAAAGAAGAAAGCTTGACGTTAACAACCAAGTATCCAAGACTTCCGGAATCCCTTGGAATTTTAAACCCGAGAGAAGTGACTCTAGCCGCTGAATTCGTACCTATCGCTTCCCGCGGAGAGGACCAGACACCCATATATGGCTGTTTCAACGAGCTGCGGACATAGCTTTGGTCAGGAAACTGATCAAGCGGACGAATCGTGCTTTGATCGAGTACCCTGCTATCATTGGCACGATATAAATAGACGGAATCGATAAGTCCGTATCGAACGATTAGATTGCTAAGCAAGTTGGAAGCATCGAAGTCCGATGCCCGATCAGATGGACCGTCGAGAAATCGCTCCATATCCCCACCGCTCTCAATCATCTTCTGCGCATCAAAGGAAATGCCTTTGAGGGAGCTATCCACCATATTCGCAATATATTCTGCAGTCAGATCATTCGCCTGAATGGCATTGCGGACATGCAGCTGATTGATTATGGAGAAAAAAATAAAAATCAGCATGCTGACAGTCACGAACAGAATGGGGAGATATGAGAGCAGCATCCGTTTGATATAGTTGTTATTGACCTTCATTTTCCCCATCCTTTATGCATATTTACAAATACGGACAAACCCCATCCATGCAATGGGGTTTGTCTCTTGCAACGTTTTAGTTCTTCATATCCTTATAAGCCGCTCTGCGTTCATCAATAACCTCTTGGCCGCCCAGCTTTAAATATTCCTCGACATTGGAATCAAAAACCTTGTCGAATTGATCAGGTTTAGCTAGAATGCTCTTTACCACAGTTTCCTCGCCTTTGTCTTTCAACGTCTTGGCGTACTTGATCTCGGATTCAATCGGTCGGTCGAAACGAGGCAATGTAAAGCCGTCCTTTAATCCGTTAATAATCGTTTGCTTGGCAAGCTCGGTATAGCCAGGGAACGACAACGCCACTGCTTCTATATTTTTTTCCTGGGATCCGAAATCTTTGCCGTTAATAACGAGCGCAATATCGGCGTTATTATAGAACGTTTGCTTTGCTTCATCTGTTGTAATGGCTTTTGGCAGATCATTCTCCAGCGTATAATGCTGCCCTTCAAGCCCGTTTGTGAGCGTGAACAATACGTCGGGCTGCGACATCCAATCCAAATATTTAATCGCTTCCGCGGCATGCTTGCTCGTCTTCGGAATCATCATATGGATACCTGTCGGATCATAAATGCTTTTTGGTGTCTTGCCGTCTTGATTGGTGAATGGATCTATCGCGACGTATTCTGCGCCTGGAACGTTCTTCTTCATCGTATCGAATACGTTGCCGCCCTGCATTAAGCTAGGGTGGGCAGCCAATGCAGTGAAGGCTCCAACATAGCCGTTCGATACATCGCTTTCTAATTGCTTGCCGTCTTTGTCAAGCGCAAAATCCGGATTGATGAGGCCCTCTGTATATAACTTGTTTAGGAACTGCACGCCTTCTTTATAGCCTGGTTTGGCGAGTTCAGGGATATAGTTCGCCGATGACAGGGCATAGAAGTCTTCTTCTTCCATATTTTTAACGAACGAGCTAATCAGAACGCCGGGGCTAGTAATCGTCGTACCGTTTATCGCGCTGAAAGAGTAAGGAATGACTTTGCCAGCTGTTTGCCCCGGGTCCTTCTCCTTAAACGCTTTCATTGTATTGTAGAATGCCTCTGTCGTCGTTGGTACCGGCAGACCCAACTTGTCCAACCAGTCTTTTCGTATATAGGTGGATTGGGTAAACTGCAGCGTTCTCTTGGCGGGAATCGTATATTGCTTGCCGCTGAATACGCCATAACCGAGAACCACTTCGCCAAGAAACGTTTTCAAATTCGGGCCATTATCCTCAATGAGCTGATTAAGCTCGGTCAATCCCCCGTCATTGACATAATTGTATATGGTATTCATGTCGTAAGTAAATACAAGATCCGGTGCATCGCCAGTTGACATAAGCACGTTGAGTTTATCTACCTCTTGATTCCGAGGCACCGGCACGAATTCCAGCTTTATGTTGTTCGGATCGCCGAAGTTTTTCTGAATCCATTGCGTCCAAAAGTTATTGGTGACCGGACCGGCGCCCGCAGGTGCATTGCCCCGATCGAATACTTCTACCTTCAACGTTACTGGTTTTTGACTAGCGCCGTTGCCTTCAGCGCCAGAAGACTCTGAAGATCCATCATTATTAAACTTGGAGCACGCGGACAGCATGCTCGCCAGCAGCAATGCTACCGTAAATAACAATATCCATCTTCTTTGCTTTGCCTTCATGTTCAAACTCCCCTTTTCGTATCTTTTTGACTTTCCTCTATGTTAATCATCTCTGCAGATGCAGAGGGATAACCAATGGGTAGATTTAATTTGGTTATAGCATTGTCTATCATTGGAGCAACGGCCTTGTCCCCACGTTCATTAACCTTTTACAGCTCCGATCATAATACCCGAAACAAAATACCGCTGCAGCCAAGGATAGACGATTAGAATCGGTGCGGTTGCGAACATAATGCTTGCCGCTTTAATTCCCTCTGGTACGACATCGAGCTGCGCCGCCCCTTCCTGAGCCGTCAAATCCGTCACCATGCTGTTCATGACAATCTGGTACAGCTTCAGTTGAATGGGGTATAAATCCGCGTCAGTAATGTAGAAAAGGGCATCCATGTAGCCGTTCCATCTGGAGACTGCATAAAACAGGCTGAGCGTCGCAAGCACCGGTAATGAAAGCGGCAAAATGATTCGGAGCAGTGTTCCGATGTGCGAGCATCCGTCCAATTGCGCTGACTCCTCCAAGCTTGCTGGAATTGAAGTGAAAAACGTTCTTAAAATAATCAAATTAAAAGCGCTGATCATACCCGGTACAATAAGCGAGAACAAACTATCTAGCAGACCGAGCTCCTTAACGAGCAAATAATCGGGAATTAAGCCGCCACTGAAAAACATCGTGAATACGATGAGCAGCATGAAAAACGCTCTTCCCTTCAGACGCTCCTTTGTTAACGGATACGCTGCGCAAATGCTCATTACCATGCTGATTACCGCATAAACCACCGTAAGAAGGATGGTTAGTCCCATAGACCAAAGCATTCTCGAATCCGTGAATACGATCTCATACGCATGGAAGTCCCAGCCTCGAGGGAAAATCGTAACCTGGTTGGATAAAACCGCATGCTTTGAACTAAGTGAAATCGCAATGATATGCAAAAAAGGAAGAAGACAAATCAATAAAGCCACACTGACGATTAACATTATGACGATATCTGAAAGCCGTAATTTAGGGACTTTTCGCTTCATTGTAGTGATCATATCGCACCTCCTACCATAATCCTTGTTCGCCAGAACGCTTGGCAATCATGTTTGCCATTACGACGAAGAAAAGCCCTACCAATGCCTGGAACAACCCCATCGCCGTAGCCAATGAAAATTGTGCCGATTGCAGACCCACCTTATACACGAAGGTACTGATCACTTCCGCATAATCCATCACGAGCGGATTGCTCATAACGAATGGCCTCTCGAATCCAATGGTCATAATATGACCGAGCTGCATAATGAGCATGACAACGATTGTAGAACGAATGCCTGGCAATGTGATGTGCCAAATTTTCTTCAATCTGCCTGCCCCGTCAACCTCAGCCGCTTCGTATAAATCCTTATTAATGCCGGTTAGTGCAGCCAAATATATGATCGTTCCCCAGCCTGCGCTTTGCCAAATGCCAGTACCAAGATAAACAAGCAGCCAATTGTTTTTTTCCGTCAAGAACGGAATCGGGTCGATTCCAAGCGCGCCAATTAGATTGTTGACCAAGCCGCCGTTAGTGGAAAACATTTGATACACAAGCCCGCCAATAATAATCCATGATATAAAATGAGGCAAATACAATATGGTTTGAGCGGCTTTTTTGAACCAAACCACCCTAAGCTCATGCAGTAGAATAGCCAGCAGGATCGGTGCAGGAAATGAAAATATTAAATCGAGCAGGTTCAACAGCAGCGTATTCCTGACAACCTGATAGAACTGGCTCATTCCGAACAACTGCTTAAAGTTTTCGAACCCAACCCAAGCACTGCCAGTGACGCCTTTAAAAATGCTGTAATCCTGAAATGCGATCGCTGCACCGTACATCGGCACATACTTAAATAAAATAAAATACGAAATAGGGAGAATTAGCAGCAAATACAGCTGGTAGTCTTTCCAAGTCCCGGTTGCCATTCGACGACTCATATTTGCCCGTATCAATCTTGTCTTCCTTTGTGTCGAACTTTGATTCATGTGCATCCCTTCTCTCTATGACTTGCATATGTGATCGCATCTTCTCCTCGCATAGCTTTCTGGTGGAGAACGACTAACCACACTATACTTGGACACCATCGAGAGGCACAATAGACTAATTTCCGACTGCTATCCGAATTCCGAAACCCTTGCTGTGACTGGCGTTATCAGAATTCGGCTCGTCAGCGGAATGAAGTCGGGAGCAAGCAAAAGAGGGCATCCCATAAGCCATAGGCTGTAAGGAAACCCTCTCTATCCTATAAATTGATACCTACCAGCTAATCTCTTCCTTACGGCTTTTCCCCAATTAATCCCAACAAAAACATTTGAGAATAGGCGTATTCCTTGTACGTTTTCGATACACAGGAAGGAATTGTCAACTCAAGAATTATATTTTTCCATAAAACGTTTCGCGATAAATTGATTGGTCTCAAACAAATCGGCGGTCGGCTCGCCAGAGAATGGAATGCGAGGCATGTAATTGACCGGTCCAAACTCGGGAGTTACGGTTGTCACAGGCATGCCTGCTCGGGAACGATGCTGCCAAATCTCATCCCACCAGCCTTCGAATCTGGCAAGCTCCTCTGTATACTCAGGCGCAGCCGGATGCGGTACCTGAGGACCTTGCGTATATCCCACTCTTCCATGCGTGTGCAGCGTTCTCTTTATCATTAGGGCTAAATCTGCTTCTTGATCATGCAGCAGCGATTCGCAAACACAAGTAAAATGGCTGAAATCTGCCGTTATTTTTAATGCGGGAAATTGCCTAAGCAGCTTTGCGGTCGCACTCGGAGTAAACATTGCGCGCCCACGGTGGGTTTCATGCGCAACGGCTATACCAAGCTCTTCTTCCTTCCTCAAAGCAAAGGCAAATAAAGACAGCTGCTCTTCCTCTGACATATAATCTTTGCCGGTATGCGAATTTATGAAAACTGGTGAAAATGCCCGCGCTTGCTCTAATTGCTCCTGGAACGTTTCCTCATGATTGCCGTAAGTAAAGATCTGCGGTATGTATAATAGCTTGTATTCTTCCAGCAGCTCCTGAAACTCATTCTTGTCTTGATCCTGTGGAAGGGCTGTTTCAACACCTTGATAACCATGGTGGGCTGCACGCTCGAATTTCTCCCGCAATGAGCCTTCCATGCCCCAAAAAGCATGGAATAGTTGCAATTTCATTTGAATCCACCTTTCTTCATCTATCTCCTTACTACAAAAGGAAACCATATAAGTTGATAAGTATGATCTACTCGCGCAGCGCCTAGAACATAATTTTCTAGTTCTACTTATATTATTAGCTATCTTTCTCCATGCCCATAGGCAACATCATACCATTATCCATCCCCATCATCGTTACGCTGCTTGATTCTTCTTCTTCAGATGCCAAGTACACCTCTGTTCCGAATGCAGGCTCTGCGTAAGGTAGGCTAGTTTTCCCGCGGGCTAAAATTTGACGGTAATTCCCTGAATGGCCTTCGAATCCGTCATGGTCCCATGGCACCCACGAACGAGCGTTGCAATAATGACAAACATATGAGCGGCGATATCGGTCTTGTGTACGGTTCGGATAGGAGCGATGAAGCAAATGGGAATGGAAAAACAAAACATCTCCCGGACTTAGTGGAACGGGTATGGCTGGAGGATAATGGGCGACAACCTTAGAAAGCGTATTCACATTATCGTCCAAATGACTCACGTTTTGCACGCCGTTCAGATCTTCGAATGCATCCACCGCATGCACATTGCCTCCCCCCACGCCATCGGGAGGATAGATCGGTTCGTGGTTCGAACCGGGGACTACCCATAAACAGCCATTATCTTCATCGGCTTCCTCTAAGGCAATCCATGCTCCGATTAGCGTATCCGGATGCGTCTTAATATAACATGCATCCTGATGCCACCCTTGGCCGCCTTTTCCTGGAGGATTCAAAAAAAGCATGGATTGAAGAGCATATACATCCGGACCGACCAACGCCTCCGTAACATCGACAATTCGAGGGTTAAGCATCCCCCTCTCCGCTGCCGCGTTTAAACGAGACATCATATGGATCCGTGTCGCCTTTGCAAATTCCTCTTTGAGAGGATCTTGATTATCGGCATCTGCCTGCTTATCTAACTGCAGGCTACTAAGTCTTGATTGCTCAGCTAATTCATAGAGCTCTGCGATGTCTTCTTTTGACAATAGGTTTCGGACAATTAAGTAGCCTTCTCTATGATAATGGGAATATTCTTTCACGCTTACTAGATAGCGATTATTCCTTATACGTGATTTAGGTACGTAAAACTTACCCATCAGCCGGCTCACTCCCTACGTTGAGTTGCTTACCCGCTTATTGTAGCTTAATGCAGCAGCTCGCTCCATAGTTTAAAACCGGGAAATGATGTGTTTATTTGACCAAGGCATTCACCAAAATATTACGGTTCAAAGGATAAGATGTGTACGGGTCTACTACGGATACCGTGTGCCGGAACAATGGATCCTGACATCTTTTTATGTAATCCGAAGCCGTTATTCCACGAACTTTTTTATACATTTTCGAAAAATGGTGTTCATCCCTAAATCCGACCGAATAGGAGATTTGCTTCACTGTGCTTGAGCCTTTCATCATCAATAACTCAGCACGCCGAAATCGCAACTCCAGAAGCATCCGTTTTGGGGATATGCCTGTTGCAGTAACAAACATCCGTGTGAAGTATTCATGTGACCAGCCTGATGTTGAAGCAACCTCCTCTATCGTTACCGGATCTGTCAAATGCTCTTCCATATAGGTGATTGCATGTTGAATCGGAACTGGCAATGAGATCGTTTCTCCTTCGGCGACTTGGGCGGAAAAAGAAGAAAGTTCCTCTAGAGAAGCGGAAACCAATACGGAAAGCCTCCTGCGCCAATGCTCTGGCTGATGGTTCGCAATCCAAAGCATCTTCTCCATTAAGCCTGCTACGAGCATATGCCGCGCAGCCGGGAACATATGACCTTCACGGAGCAATGGCCCAAATCTATCGTCCGCTTCCCTTAAAGAGGCATAATCGAAATGTACGAACAAATGTCTTACGTTTTTTTTCGGCGCGAACCGGTAGGTATGCGATTCCCCGGGTCTGGTGAATATGAAGCACGGCTCATTAAGGACGAATAAGCTTCCGCCTATCTCGTATTCCGTTTGGGTACCATCGGGAAAGTAGACTAATTCGAAATCGTCAATTTCCCTGGGCCCGAGCACAAATCCGGCTTGAATCACGAAGTCTCCAGCATTATGTACAGAGGGCAAGTAGCTAAGCTCCTGTTCGCTCATGTTCTTCAGCTGCCTCTCTTTTGATTTATACTGACCCTTGTATTTTATCCGATTATCTTTTGCGGTGCCAACTTGTAGCCAAATAGGTGGACTCTAGTTCCCGCTTGGATCCGGCGCCTAGGCGTAGCCGGCCGCAAGCACATAACGAAGCGATTTGGTAAATGGCCTCGAAGATGAAAGATGAGAGAATTCAGAAGATTTACCCGTATTCCCCCTCATATTGACAACACGCCTAGGTGTCACTAGTATTTAAAGCATATAATAACGGACCGCCGAATCGCGGAATAAGGAATGATGAAATGGAATAAAAGAATGAACGAAACAGCGAAAAAGCTACCACGCTAAAGGATATCGCTGAGCAAACTGGATTTACGGTTAATACCGTTTCTCGTGCGCTTAAAAATAAAGAGGATATTTCCGCGTCCACCATCAAGCTTATCCAAAACAAAGCTCAAGAGCTCGGCTATATCGGCAATACGTTAGCCAGCTCACTTCGTTCGGGTATGACAAAAACAATTGCAGTAATCGTGGCCGATGTTTCGAATCCCCATTTCTCCATTGCTTTGAAAGAAATCGAAAAAGCAGCGAGAATGCAGGACTAAACGACGATCATTTTAAATTCTTATGAGGACCAAGACGCCGAGAAAAAAGCAATTCTGTCCGCTTTGTCCAAGAACGTAGACGGTATTATTATCTGTCCCTCGCAAGGAAATGACGATAATATGGAAATCCTTCAACGTAAGGGAACGCCTTTCGTGCTGCTCGGGCGCCATTTGGAGAATGAAACGATGGATTATGTCGTTAGCGATGATGAGAAAGGTGGCTATTTAGCTACCATGCACCTACTGGAACAAGGTCACATGGATATCCTGTTTCTGAATGCCCATCATACGATTTCTAGTGCTCGCGAACGGCTGGTTGGCTACAAGCGCGCATTGGAAGAGTACTGAAACCGAGTACGTAATAAAAATATGATGCTGTAAGCTTACTTCTCATCCTGTTCTCGCCCCTTCAAATTATGATATCGGGTATCCATGGATTCTTCCTCCAAAATGATACCGCTTACATTAAAAATGTTATCATATTCATTTGGAGCGGATAATGGATCACCCTTACATTTATAGTCTTACGATGACTATATCCACGCATATTTTGTCACAAAGGGAGTTTCTCTGTTATAGGCGGGGTTGATGAACCTCAAGGCTCCCTTGATAGTAGTTGCAATTGCATATCCCTCCGTAAAATTTCTGTATGAAGTTTATCATCCACTTCATACAACATAAAAAAGCCACCTTTAAAGGTGGCTTGCATTAACGGAAGAGATGGCGCACTCAACTTGACATTCCATCATGGAATAAAACGAAATTAATCAATCTGGCTATGTCTTTACATCAAGCTTAGATGGTCATGCTCTCCCCCTTCCACAAGCCGAAACAAACAATAAACACGCCCCCCGCCGAATTGCTTAGAATCAATTCGGCAAGTTGCGTGTAGCTTACTCCTAGAGTCCGCTTATAGGGGCTTTGAAACCACTTGTTCCACTTATTCCCATCCTTCTAAACCAAAACGGCGCTTACGGCGTTACCCGGATGGAATCCAGCAGCATGAATGTGCCCGATTTCTTCACCGCCTTAAGCGTATGGCTGCCATTTGTCAGGCCAGTCGCTTTATAAATGACCTGATTGGTCAGCCGCGTCGGATTGGCAGTGTTGACCGTGGTTTGCAGCACATTGTCCAAGTAGATGTCCACGTTGCCTTGCGAGACGTCCTTCTCCGTAATCAACTCTACGCCAGTTCCTGTGAAGGAGAATTGGAAGTAGTCGTTATTTGTTTGGGTGAAGTGGACGTCGTTGTTGAAGTCCCCGAATCCGCGGTTGCCGTTAAGCGACCATGAGCCCGTGTAGGAGATGCCGGCATCCGTATTATTGTATTGCTTCTGGCTGCTCTTGAACCGCAGTTGATCGAGCAGCATGTACGTGCCCGATTTCTTAACGACTTTGATGGTATGCGAGCCGCTTGCAAGCCCGTCGATGCTATACACGGTTTGTGCGGCTAATCGCGTGGCGTTGTACGTATTGACGGTTTGCTTGAAGACGTTGTCGATGTAGATATCGATATTGCCTTGGGAAGCCTCCTTCTCGGTGACGAGGTCAATGCCCGTTCCGTTAAACGTGTATTGGAAATAATCGTTGTTCGTCTGCGTGTAGTGGACGTCGTCCTGATAATCGCCGTAGCCTCTGGCGCTGCTCGTCGTCCACGTACCCGTATACGTTACGCCGGGATCCGTATCGTTCACGAGAATCGGCGAGGGCACGCTGAACTGCAATTTGTCCACTAGCATGAAGGTACCCGATTTCTTGACGGCTTTTATCGTATGCGGACCATTGGAAAGGCCCGTAATGCTGTAGACGGTCTGCTGTGCCTGTCGGGTCGCGTTATAGGTGTTGACCGTTTGTTTAAAGACGTTGTCAACGTATATGTCGATATTGCCCTGGGAAGAATCTTTCTCCGTAATGAGATCAATGCCTGTGCCCCGGAAAGTGTATTCAAACGCGTCGTTATTCGTCTGCGTGTAATGGACATCGTCCCCGTAGTCGCCAAACCCCCGGCTGTAGCTACGCTGCCACGCGCCTGTATATTTCATGCCGGTGTCGTCGTCGTTCACCGAAACGGAGCCGCCCGTCGCTGTCACTTTGAGGAGCCGGGAAGCATGTGCGGGCAAATTGACGGAGCTATAGCCGGTATTAAACGACCCGAGATCGCTGTGGGTCCACAAATCCCGAACCGTCGCGGCGCCGTTCAGTCCGATGTCGCTCCAGTTCACAGAGACTGTCGCGGCGGTACTGCCTAGATTGAACAAGCCAACGGTATACGTGCCATCCCCGTTATTGGCATACCACGCCTGTTGATTCGAAGCGATAGATACCGGATGGGCTGGCCGGCCCGCTTGGTTCACGGCAATAACTTCGTCATTCGTGAGCAAGGAGAGTCCGAAAGCGTCCAAATTGGTCAAGTCGTTGCCTGTGTAGAGCTGCGCCGATGACATCGCCCATAACGACATGGCGGTCCTCCGTTCATCCTGCGTCAAGCCGTCCATGGAGCCGTTCCCGACATTGAGCGAATCGAAGTCGTTCCAGCCGCCGGGTCCCGCATCGCGCCACCAGATCGCGGCCTTCGGGAACAGCCTGTCGATGTTCGCCCAGGCCGTCAGCGCGGTGTTGGTGCAATAGCATTCAACGTCCCAATCCACGCGCCAGCCGTTGGCATATTGTTTCCACGTGTCGACGTAGTTGTGGTCCAGCGCCCAAGAAAGCTCGAACCAAATATTGTGCGCGCTCAGCGCCTGCGACCAGGCAGCGACGTCGCCGCGCGAGTCGATTGAAGTGTCGTTGTGTCCGGAGCCCGGAGTGACGCTGTCGAATTTCACGAAGTCGACTCCCCAAGCAGCGAATAAGTCGGCAATCGAATTGATGTAGCTCTGCGCGCACGAGTTGCCGAAATCAATCTTATAGCCCAAATTCCAATAGTCCGCCGTCCTCAGCGGCTGAGCCGCGATGTCCTGCATCGAACAGCCGGGTGCGCCGTAGATTGGCAGATCGGCGTTATATGCCTGCGGCGAAATGCCCGGAATCATATAGAGGCCGAACTTCTGCCCGTTCGCATGCACGTAATTGATCAGCGACGTGAATCCGCCAGGATACAGCGTGGTGCTCGGAACCGGTCTGCCGTAGCCATCAATGCCGCCGTTCCAGCCTGCGTCAATATTGATGTAATTGTAGCCGTGCGATTGCAGGTTCGCATGCATGGCGTCGGACTGCGCCTTGATCTGCGTTTCGTTAATCCAAGCGGGATTGCCGGAGTACACTTGCATGCTGTAGCTGCTCCAGCCCATTAGCGGCTTGAGCGCAAGCCCGTTGTTGGCCGCGTTTGCGGTCTGTTTCCCTGGGATCGCGAAGCCCGCGAATGCCAGCCATAATGCAAATGCGAGATAGCCAGTTCTTCTTAATGCCGTCTTCATCAATTCATCTCCTTTATAATGGACGTGCGCGAATCAAGAGCGAGCGCCGCGGGCGAGGAGCAGAAGTTATGTAAAATGATAGCGCTTTCTTTGATCCGATCATAGCGGATTGCCGAAGCCGCGAACAAGGTACAATTAGGCATATTCAGGTACAACTTTCCATTTTTTCGTGATATTCAGCAGTTTATCCAGCAACTCGGCGGCTCGAAATATCGCGACCCGTATCGCAAGCTTTGTTAGAACTTTATTAACTGATGTTCAACGCAAACAAACAAATATATAATAATGATTAACTTTTCATAAACCCTTTCAGGAAATAGTTTGCATGAGTATTGCCAATTCAGACCATAATTAGTACGATCACACATCAGAAAGCAGGTAGTAAATGGAGTTTTTAATTTCCTTTTTAGCGTTAATTGCCGTCATTGTTATTGCTACCGTACTTAATAAAAAATATCCCAAAATACCGTTAGCTTTGTTTCAAATTGTTTTAGGCGCGCTCGTATCCTGGCTTCCGCTGCATATTTCCCTTGCATTTGAACCTGAGGTATTTATGATCTGCCTGATCGCTCCCCTGCTGTTCGGCGATGCCCGCGTCATCTCGCGCAAAGAACTTTGGACTTACAAGAAACCGATTCTAATGCTGGCAATTGGGCTCGTCATCATTACCGTTGTTGGGCTTGGCTACTTTATCCATCTCTTGCTTCCCTCTCTGCCTCTTGCAGCAGCCTTCGCTCTCGCCGCTGTATTATCGCCGACGGATGCGGTCGCGGTTAAGTCGATTACGAAAGGGCTCACTTTGCCGAAAGGCTTGATGTCCATTCTAGAGGGAGAGTCCTTGCTGAACGATGCGGCAGGCATCGTCTCCTTTAAGGTCGCTCTGGCTGTCGTGCTAACCAGTGTCTTCTCCATTCAGTCGGCGGCACTGAACTTTGCGTTTGTATCGATTGGAGGTTTTTTTGCCGGCCTCGTTCTCGGGTTTCTATTCGTAAAGCTAAGACTTACCCTTCGGCAGCGCGGATTTGAAGAAGTCAACTCGCTGGTCGCGATTCAGCTGGTTACTCCCTTCATCATCTTTATCATTGCGGAGGAGCTATCCGTGTCCGGTATCTTGGCTGTCGTTGCTGCAGGAATCATCCATGGCATCGAGAGGGACAGGCTGCAGCAGACATCGACCAAAATCCAACTCACGTCCATAACGACATGGTCTGTGCTGGGTTACATTTTAAACGGATTTGTCTTTGTTCTGCTTGGCTTTCTGCTGCCCGAAGTGCTTCAAGGTTTGATTGAAAGCAAAGAGATCACCATCGGTAAGGCGCTCGGATTGACCTTTATTATCGCAATATGCCTCTTTCTCATTCGTTACTTATGGATCTTCTTGCTCTATCGTAACTTTGCCGCGCGTGAAACGGATTCCCGAGGAAAAAGATTGAAGGCTAAGCTGGGCTCCAAGGGCCGCTACGCATTCTTGGCAGCGACTTGCGGCATTCACGGAACGATTACGCTGGCTACCGCATTGTCCGTTCCTTTTGAAATTTCGGAGGGCACTCCCTTTCCGCTTCGCAATACCTTTTTATTTATAGCCTCTGGCGTCATTCTGATCAGCTTAGTTTTTGCGACGGTCGTACTGCCTTTCATCAGCAGAAATTCGGAGGAGAAGGAAGCAGAGGAAATGCCGCTAACGGCGGAGGATGCACATAAGCTTATTATTAAAAAAACGATTCAGCACCTAAAGGCCGAATACTCTCCCAGTCAGCCCGGAGCCACTGCAAAGGTTATTGCCGATTTGGAAGAACAGCTGCGCTATATCAAAACAGGCAAGGCACTTCAATATTCCAGCTCCAAAATTAAAGAATTTCAACGCATCGGGCGCGAGGCCGAGCTGGACAAGCTGAATCAAATGATTGAAGAGGGGCTTTTGTCCCCGCAATTGAAGGTGCTGTTCCCGCTTTTCCATCAGCCGCAGGAGCTGTTTACGCTTCGCTCTATTTTCAGAAAGCTGTGGTACAACTTCAAAATGTACTGGATCAAACGCAATCTGAAGCGGCTGGATCAGGTCGATCCTTCATCGGATTTGTACAAAAAAGCAAAAGAAGCCAAGGATTTAATCGTGGAGTTAAAAGGTGTAGAGGACAAGCTGCAGCAAGCTGCCGTTGAAAAAATCCGAAGCCTGGCCGCAGAGGATGACCGATTCGAAGCGATGCTCGTCATTCGGCACTATAGCCGCCGAGTCGAGCAAGCCAAAGCCAATAAAATGGATAGCGAGCAATTCCAGCACGAAGTCAAAAGCATCCAGCTGAGGAGCATTCAAGTCAAACGCGACCAGATTCAAGAGCTGGAGGAAACGAAACAAATCTCTTCCGAAATGGTTTTTGAGCTGCTGCAGACAATCAACTTCGACGAAATGCTGCTGCTGGATAACGGCGAGGAATAAGGATGAATGCAAAGAGGTTCTGGATTATATTTTCAGAACCTCTTTGCGTTCAGACAAGCATGTCGGGACTTCTCTACTAGTCATTCGATTT
Source organism: Paenibacillus sp. J22R232 (assembly GCF_056269165.1). NCBI lineage: Bacteria > Bacillati > Bacillota > Bacilli > Caryophanales > Paenibacillaceae > Paenibacillus > Paenibacillus sp. J22R232. Next base: position 66,735 of record NZ_JBWDNK010000011.1, read on the forward strand.
TATGTGCTCTACAAATGGGCTAACTAGCGCCATCCGCTCTGCCGCCTCATATTAATTGCACTAAGTGATTAAATCCTGTCTTAGCGGAGTAAAGGTGTCCAGCAGCTTGCTCTTTTGAAGGGCACGGCAGCCATGCTCGGCAAGACTTGGAATATAAATCGTATCTCCAGCTGCTATGACCGTTTTCTCGCCATTAATCGTAAATTCCAGCTGCCCCTCTAAACAATAGGATAACTGCTCGTGCACATGGCTATGCAGATACCCTTCCGCACCCTCCTCGAAATGAACCTCCATCATCATGATCGTCTCGCCAGGCGCGAAAATTTTGCGCTTGACGCCCGGCTCGGCATTTTCCCATACGTTTATTCGGCTCATGAAGCACTCTCCTCTTCTATTCCATTAAACCATTTCAAATATATTGCGTCTTATTCTCGCATCGATTAAAGGTCAGTTCATATCCGTTCGAAGCAGAAAGCGTAAGGGTAGATCGGTCAAATACAGGAGAAAGCTCCTCGCAATAGCGCATGAAGCGGCTCAGGCTTTTAAACTCTTCTTTGGAGCCACATTGGCATAAATAGGCCGTTTGGCTGCCATATACCCGATATTCGCACTCAAACAAAAGACCGTTAAAAGGCACTTTGATGTCACTGCTCCAAATAGCTGCATAACCGTCATCCTTTTGACCGAACAACCACGAGCCTACCTGTGATACCGTATCAAATTTGCTTTTCGGGAAAAAGAGATGCGTGAACGAAACCGGGTGGTCTTCACCAATATCATAGACGGCTCCAAGCAGCTGGCCCTGCTGCTTAATCGCAGGCATGATGCCGTTCCCGTACCAATATCCCGGGCGCATGCCTCCATCATCTGACATCTCGCCTGGATGGTTCGTGAACACTACCGTATCATTATCCAGCGCGGCATACCACATATGCTGCTGATAGCCCTGCACGCCCGGTTCAAAGCGGGAGGTGCCGTGAAAACGCTCGTTAAAAGATTTGATATAATCATTGGATTCGATGTCGGCTTCGTCATCAAAGCTTATATTTTCCCAATAGGCCGGAAGCTCATCCGATCTCGGCGACTGCACGGAGGTAAGCATGTAATCCTTATGCTTTTTGAGCTTTATCCACGCGTTTCCTGTCTGATATCCCTTCTCCAAAGGCTCATTCATTAGACCGAGTAACGAATCTGGCAGCCGATACTTGCTGTTCATTAGGAAAACCATCCATTCACTGTTGCCGATTGGCGCTTTTTCATCCAGCAAACTTATTATGGATTGTGCCGCTTGGGTAAATGGCAGAATCACGGAACGGTATATTCTAGCCTGCGGCGCAATGATAGACCCGCGGAAAGTATGCCATGCAAAGGTTTCCAGCATCTTATCGACTAACCGGGCGGCTCGGGATGATTCCTCTTCCTCCATATAATCGACTACGTTCAGTAATGCACCTAGCGTCACGCACATATAATCCGTGCTTAGAAACTCCTCAAAGCCGTAATCCTCGATATCTTCCAGCCATTGCTGAATTCTAGCCTTAGCCACCTTGCTCACTTCCACCCCTGTGCGCCCTGACCTTGGGAAATTCTGATCCGGGTATTCGCGGCCTGCCATATAAGCGCATATATAGAACATTAACGCATGATTCTCGCTCCAAAAGCACATCCCGTCCGAGCCGTTCTCGGTCATCCAGTACCGGTAGTTCAGAATCGCTTGTTCTGCACGCCCAGATAGGACAGTGTTCAGCTTGTGGGACTGCATCAGGCGAAGCAATCCTGCTAGGAAAAAGTCCGAGCAATCTTCCCTTCTCTCTATTTGTTCCAATGCCTGTTCGATGTGAGCTTCATCATGTGCCGCCTTCTGCCCGAGCTCCCAGCGTGCTAGCACATAGAACAAGCCGAATCGCAGCGGCTTGAACGTTTGGCCAGCGCCCATACCCGCGAGCTCCTCGTACATTCTACTGCTTCGTTCCGAGAATGCTGCTGAATCTAGATAAACGGGCTTGTGGTTTTGCAGCAATTCGATTTTGCGTGACAGCTTTTTTTGTCCAATCTCTCCGTATACGAAGGCCATCAGCCCGTCCTCTTGTACGTCAATAAAGCTCAAGCCGCTAATATCCGTACGCTGCCCGTCATGCTGAAGATCACGATAAGCCAAATAGACGGGACAAGGCGGATTCGCAGGAAGGTGAATTCGCCTTCCGCTCATTTCGATTCCGGATAACCAGTGGTCCAGCGCGAGAAACGGCTGCACATTCTCCAGGTCAGGTAGCGAGGTATCGATCAAGTCCCACTTGTCCAATAATTGAACGCCGAATATGTTCCGGGTATCTCGCACCGCCAAATTTTGCATGCGAATCGTTAAAGCGTTATACCCTTTTTGAAGCATCAAGGTGATTTCTTTCTTGACGATCGGCTTGTACACCGGCTCCGTAACGGAGCATACCTTAATGTCGCCAAGCCACACATCAACGGCTGCGTATGTCCAAATCACTGCCCGTACCCTAATCGCTTCCTTTGCAACCAGTCCCGCAGATGCCAGCAGCTCGACTTTTTGCGGCGTGACCGAAAACTGACTAATGTTCACGAAACCGCTGCGCGGATAATAATACTCCCAAGGAAGTCCCAATTCGCTCTGGCTGCCTATTCGAATCTGATCGGATGGGGCAGGCATATCCCTTTCCGCAACGATGGATCTCAAATATTTCTCATAGCGAATCTGGTTTTTATCTGTTTTATCCGCTATAAAAGGCGTTAATTTCGGTCCTGATATGAGATAATGAGAAATAAATCCGTTGAAGCCCTCCACAGCCTTCACCTCCGTTGAATTCATTCAGGCATCACAAAACGGGTATGTCGATCCGCTCTTTTCAAGCTAAGCATGGGCGGATTCCAATCATCCAATTGGATGCTCCACTCTGCAGGCTGCCACTCGCCGCTTCCTTGACGAGGCCTCATTACGGTAATAAACCAGGTTCCCTCATTCGATGTCATCAAGCTCTGAAACACCTTCAGCGGCTGCATCGTCATCGGTAGAACAGATTCCCAGCTATCCTCCACGTCCACGGACATCGATTCGGGCCCAAAAACCAGCATCTCGCATGTAATGGGCGAATCTTTTCCCATCAGGCGGCTGCCAATTGCGTAATAGAGAGCTGACTCGGCGCCTGCTTGCTTCTCCACCTTCCAATCCAGCAGCCTGGTATGAAGCCGGTGCTGAAACGTATGCTCTCCCGTTCCAGTCAGACGATCGTAAATGACCCATTCGCCGCTTTCTAGGAACCAAACGGCGCGCCGATGCTTAATGCCGCGCACTTCGTAGCCGTCATGCTCTGCACAAATCATTTGCTGATCCGGTTCCCACGCGAGCAAAGTAACATTCGCCTCAGGCATTCCCCAGCTCTGCGTTCGCAAATATGGCGTTTGGTCCTGCCCGTCGACAAGAACGGTATTATGCGCAGATGTGCTTTTGAAATAACGTCTCCACGGGTTTTCCATGTACGTATAAGTGCCTGGGTCTACAAATAACGCTTCTCCGAATGCGCACCACTCGAAGGAAAGGGCATCCGCATGCCCATGCGGCCCGCCCATAGCAGCAGCGTCAAAGATCAGCTTCTGCTCGCTGTTGCCCAGCCCGTAATATCCCGCTTCCGGGAAAGAAAAGGGCAGCTTCGCGGCTGGCAGCTTCCCTTCTCCCCGTGCGGCAAGAAGCTGCTTTATCGCATCTGGGCCGACCGTCCAGAACTGCTCATGCAACTGCTCGGCAAGCATGAATTCCGGTATATTCATATAAAGCGCTGCCGCATTAAGATCAGGCGGATGCGTGGCATACGAATCCGCGAATGGCGCCATGCTGCCGTCCTGCCTCGTCATGCAACTCGCGAAGCGTACCATTCCCGCCACAATCCGCTCGTATTCGGCGGAGAACGCAAGGCCGCGCTTTTGCAGCATGACCGCACAATCGACAAACAGCTCAAGCGATACCATATGGTAATGCGGAGTAAGCTCGGAATGGACGCCATCGGACAGCACCTGCACGCGAATGCAATCCTCCAGCCGCTCAATCGCCTTGTTGCGCCATTCCGGACTTTCCTCCCATGAAATAAACGTAAGACCCGCGCTAAGCAATCCGATCATATGCATGATCGAATGATTGATTTCGATGCTTGCCGTGTAGGTCGATAGGAACCACGCATGCTCCTTCACCGAATCAAAAAACCGCTGTTCCAATTCACCTGTCCAGCTCGTTGACCCATGGAAGAAATGATAGGCATAGACCCATTGCCGCAGTCTCAGCCCCGTCTCCAGCAGCCGCCATGGACCCGGTCTTTGGAAATAGGCGAGCTCCTCCGCAGGCACACCGCGCGGACATGGCTGGGTGTCGATCCATCCCGTAATATGCGCTATAGCTCTAGCTGCATATTTCTCGTTGCCTGTGCACGCGTAAGCGATGCCTAAGCTGCGAAGATGCTTGAATCGATTAATGCCCCACGTAAATTCCTTGTCCCCGGTAGGATTATGAAGCCAGTCGATAGGATCGCCTAAGTCGATATTCAAGTTTTTCCAAACCAGGCGGTTTCCTGTACACCAACGGTCTGCCTCCGCAATCGCTTCCAATGCGTTCGCGGGAAATTGCCGATTAAATTGCTCTCCCCATTCCCTCCTCTGCCCGATGGTGAAAAATAAATGATCCATCCCTATCCCGCTCCTCTTCGCTCCGGATTAGATTCTGATAAAAAACAGAGGCTGCCCATGCAGGCAGACTCTATTTCCCTTGAATGGCTATTCGCCGAGCGAGCCTTGCAGACTCTTCGCGCTGAATGATGGATTAGCTTGTACATTCGTTAATCCTTCTTTGCGTGCCGTTGCCAGCGCTTTCTCATATCTCGTGTTCAAATCTGTGATAGCGGCATCCAGCTCTTGGTTTCCTGTCAAAATAAATTCAATGAAAACATCGCTGAACTTCTTGCCTTCTAGCTTCGTCTCTGTGATCGATAACGGCGTGGCTGGATAAATGCCGTCATATTTCGTTGGAAGAAATCCATCAATGCCGGCCAATTCCGGCTTGCCTGCCGCCTCGTTCACGTAAGGCAAGACCGAAAGGCCAAGACCCTTCTCCTGGTATTCTGAACGAAGCTCGAGGTTGTACAAATATTCCAGAAATTTGACTGCTGCTTCCTGCTTGGTCGATTTGGCGCTTATTCCAATATATCCACCCGCATTGACCCAAGAAACGCCGTTAATCTGACCATCCTTCGTCGGCACTAGCGCTGATGCCCAGCGGATGTCGGTCGGGAACTGCGAAGTATACACGGCTGGCTCACTGGAATGGTTAACATACATTCCGATTTTGCCTTGTGCGAATTGAGCGCGCAGCGGATCGATATCAAGCGACTCCGCTCCCGGAATCATGCTTCCGTCGGTTTTAATTTGGCGCAGCGCCTCCGCAATGTCGCGGTACATTTCAAAGTCGAACTCTCCCGTTTGGAAATTAAAGCCTTCATGGCTGGATTCGGAGCCTAACGAGCCAGCCGCGAACGCAGGGCGAGTAAAGCCCGATCCGTTTTTGAAATTGCTCGCAAAGCCATATACGCCTTCCGACTTGCCCATTTCCGTAATTTTCTTAGCCATTTGGACCATTTCATCCAGCGTCTTCGGCGGCTCTGTAAAACCGGCCTTCTCCATCAAATCAACATTATATAACAAGCGCCAGAACTGGCCGGTATTCGGCAGTGTGTAGACATGTCCATCCTTCGTGTAAATATCCTCAACCAGCAGACCTTCAAACTTCGCTAGGAACTCATCGCTTAGCAGCGTATCCAGCTGTGCATAGTAGCCCTTGTTCACATAGGTTTGGAAATCGCCGCTTCGGAAAATGTCAGGAGCCTGGTTGCTTGCGAACGCAACCTCTACCGCCTGATTGTAGTTGTCGGCCATAACCTTCATTTCAACTTCAATATTGTCGGTGTTTGTTGCGTTATAGTTATCAACCTGCTGCTGCATGTAATCCATGTCGTGACGATCAATGGTCCAATAAGCGATCTTCGTCTTAGCCGTTCCACTGCTGCCCTCTGATGCATTCGGCTTCTCGCTCGATCCATTATTCGTCGAGCATGCTGCCAGCATTAAAGCCATAACCAGTAAATAACAGACCGAAAGTGTACTCTTCGTTGCGAACCTTTTGTTCATCTGTCGTACCTCCCCTTTGTTTGGCAAGCGGCGTTCCTTTCGGGATAACCCGTCCGGCTCGCTTTGCTGACCTCATTGTAGCACCTAAGCTCGCCATGCCATGAAGGACAAAATCACGATTCTGGGAGGGGAAAATCACTCTTATTCGCCTTTTGAACCCGAGCTTTCATATTTGCCGCGAAATTCCGTCGGTGTCAGCCCCGTATGCTTCTTGAACAGCTCGCTGAAATACGGCCGGTCGCGATAGCCAAGCTCGAAGGTAATATCCTGTACCTGCATGCCTTCAAGCAGTAGCTTCTTCGCCTTCTCCATCCGCTCGCTCGTGACGTATTGCATAAACGTCATTCCAACTTCCTTTTTGAACAAATTCGAGAAATAGCTAGGGCTCAAATGTACGACTCCGGCACATTCCTGCACCGTGAGATCGCTTCCCAGCCGGCTGCTTACATAATTCACTGCTTGGTGAATAAGCTGGCCTACGTCGTTCTTCTGACGTTTCTGAACCCATTCACTCCCTGTTATTCCAAGGTCCTTCACATCTTGTATCAGCTCTGCCGTGGATAGATAGCGCCCTTTCTTCATCGCGCTTAACCGTTCGTCAAGCCAGAACCGTTGCTTTTCGTCCGCTTTCTCCGCAATGACGCGATACATGGAGAAAGCCAACCCATAGAATAAATTCGTCAGCACGTCGGGATCAGGCGGGGCCGGATAGCGCAGGCATTCCTCGGCAATGCTTGCCAGCAGGCGCTCTGTCCCTTCTTTGTTGCCCGAACGCAGGCAATAGAGCAGCTCAGTTTCCTTGTCCGCTGAGTATTGAGGTGTAATGTGGTCCTGCCGTTCAATGTCGCGATAAGAAATAACGCAGCCGCTTCCCGAATAAAATTGATAGCTGAGCGCTGTCTTTGCCTGTTCATAGGATAGGGCAATCTCCCCGATTCCCGCTACCCAGCCACCGACACCGACTGAAATATCTCGTTTGGCATACTGATTCACATGATGCCTGCAGTCTTCTGCAAGAGCAAGCACATCTACGTCCTTATCCGGATTCAGCAGGACGACGAATTGGCCCAAATGCTCGCGAAATACGATGCCCTTAGCTTGCTTTTTGATCGTTTCTTCCATAATATTCTGAACCGCGAACCTTGTAAGCTCAACCTCTCTGACTGGCAAAGGCGTACGCTCATTCATCAAGCCTTCTATTTGTACAGCCATAGCGACAAAACCGTACGTACCCATATCGATTCCGAGAAAATCCCACTTCTCGTACGCCCGTTCCGGAAGCTCGTCATGGCGGATCAGCAGCCGGAAGTACTCCTGGCGCAAATACGGCAGGCTCTCCCTCACCTTTCTCTCAAGCGCCATCTTATCCAATTGCTCCAGCCTCTGCGTCTCAATCTTGGCTTTGGCGCGAAGCACCGCATCTACCACCTGCTGCGACGTAAAAGGTTTCACTAAATAATCAAACGCGCCGAGGCGCACCGATTCCTGAGCATAGGTGAAATCGGAATATCCGCTGAAAAATATGATTTGCGGACCATGCTCTCCGCTCTCCTTCAGCTCGCGAATCATATCGATTCCGCTCTGCATCGGCATGCGGATATCCGTCAATACGATATCCGGATGCTTATCCTTAATAAGCTGAAGACCATCCTTGCCGTTCATTGCCGTACCGGCAATAGCAATTCCATGCTCCGACCATGGAATCTTTTTGAGAATGCCCTCGATTACCGTCCTCACATCATCAATGACGCACATCGTTATGCCGTTCATTCGTTGATCACCTCTTGAATAGGAATAATCAGCTTAACGGACGTTCTAATGCCCGGCTCGCTTTCAAGCTTCATGGAAGCCTTGTACCCGTAATATAGCGCTAATCTCGCTGCAACGTTGGATAGCGCGTAGCTCGTATGCTCCGTATCCGCTCCGTTCAGCATCTTTTCCACGCGAGCTGTATCCATCCCGCTTCCGTTATCCGTTACCGTCAGCATCAACAATTCTTCAGCCACGGCAACCTCAATGCGAATCATTCCCTTGTGCGGCAGATCCTGAAAGCCGTGCAGAATCGAATTTTCAACGAGCGGCTGGAGCATGATTTTGAGAACCGGAATATCCATCAGCTTCTCGTCGGCTGCCGCCAGCTCGTATTCAAACAAGTCGGGATAACACATCACCTGCAGCTTCAAGTATTGCGCGACATGGTCAAGTTCCTGCCGCAAGGTCGTGATTTCTTTGCCATTGTTGAGGCCTAGCCGGAACAGCAGGGAGAGCGAGACGATCATGCCGCTGACATCCTGCTGTTCCTCCATTTCGCTCTTCCAATAAATCGTATTCAGCGTATTGTATAAGAAATGGGGATCGATCTGAGCTTGCAGCGCCTTGATTTCGGATTTGCGCTTGGATTGCTCAGATACTTTAACCTCTTGGATTAACTCGCCAATTTGCTCCAGCATCCGGTTGAATTTATGCCCTACCTGGCTGATCTCATCTTCAAACACACTCTCAAATCGAACGTCAAGCTGGTTCTGCTCGACCTTAAACATAAGGTTTCGAAGCTTGAACAGCGGTTTTAGCAACAGTTCCGACAGCATGCTCGACATAATAAGCGCGAGCACGACGCATACGCCCATAATCGTAAGAATGGTCCAGCGCATGCGCTGAACGGGTGCAAGAAGCTCCGACTTTGATTGGTAGCCAATGAGAACCCAGTCCGGATTCATGCCCAACGCCACGTAATTGACCAAGTAAGGCTTATTGCTCTCGGTCGAATATTCAAAGTGGCCTCTGTCGCTGGCGGCGAACCGTTCATACAGCTCCTTGTCATGGCTTGGCAGATCAGCCTCGGAGGTGAAAACGGCGTTCCCGCTGCTTCGGTCAACAACGAGCTGTCTGAGACTGCCCTCCTGAAGATGAGCCTGGATCAGGTCCTGCAAATAATCTTCCCTAATATTAACAACAACATAAACGCCAGGCAGCTGCATCTCAAAGAGCGGTTTGATGATTAAGGATATCACCGCGTTTTTTCTGCTGAACAGCTGATCGGCATGACCGCCTGCCCATAACGTAGCCCACTGCTTCTGTGTATCAAGGGTCATGGCACTAAGCGCTGTATCGGTGAACGCAAACATGCTGCGCTTGCTCTCCGTAGGATAGAAGTCGCCTATTGGCGTATGCACCAGCACGGAATCGATTGATTGCTCCGCAATCATCATTTGGGCGAACGGGGTTTGCAGCTGCGAAAGCCGGTTATAATATTCGTTACCGTTGCCAGCTTGGACATCTCGCATCGCATGCTGGAACGGCTCACCCATCATGAGCGTGGAAACCGACACGACGATATTCCGAAGACGCTCATCGAACACCTGCGCCGTTTTGTTCAAGGTGTCCTGGCTTGTCTTGTTCGCTTGGGCTTTCATTTCACGAGAAAAAAACACGGAAACATAAGTTCCCGTGACAGATATACAAACGACAGTTAGCATAACAAAAGAGATCCATATTCGTTTTTTTAGCGACATCTTTCTAAATATATGTTTCATAACGTCCATCGCCTCAATATATGAAAGGATCAGCCCTTAACAGAGCCCATAGTAACTTGCATGAAGGAACGGTTGGCAAACAGGTAAACGATCAATAGCGGTAAAATCGAAATGCATGCGCCTGCAAGCATCAATTGGTTTTCTACGGCTGCCCCTGCTCCATATCTCAAATTCGCGAGGCCAACGGGGAGCGTTTGCAAATCAGGACGGGACAACGAGAAGACGAGCGGGAGAATGTATTCATTCCAGGCATTCCTAAAGGTAAAGAGTGCCACGACAGCTAAAGCAGGTCTAAGGAGCGGCAAAATGATTCGCCAGAAGGTGGAGTAAAAGTTGCAGCCGTCAATGAGCGCCGCTTCGTCCAAATCCTTCGGAATACCTCTGAAAAAGCCAATAATCATGAAAAAGGCGGTGGCATGCGCACTAATTAGAATGATTATGACACCCCATAATGATTTCTGCAAACCGATGGCAACCATAAGATTAAACTGCGGTTTTAGCACCACGGCTCCGATAGAGATAAACAGGGTGAACGATTGAAGAAATATGAATAGTTTCTTGCCTCTGAAAGCAACGCGGTCGACTGCATAAGCCGCCATTGCGGATACGAGCAGCGTTCCGATCGTAGCGAACACGGCTACATAAATACTATTGAATGTGAAGCCCGAGAAATCGGCTTTGCTCCATGCCTCGACGTAGTTCTGGAATTGCCACTTCAAGGGAAGCACCGTCGCTCCCGTCGTCAGCTCTAGATTAGTTTTGAACGAGCCGAGCAGCGCGATCACAATCGGGAACAGCATCAATCCTGCCGTGACGAGCAATAGTAACCATACCGGCGTACGGATCAGCATTTTACGAATCGTCATGTTCCTTCCCCCTTTAATAAATATTGTTCAGTTTTTTCGACATCCAGAAGTAGAGCCAAGTGACCAGGCCAACGATGATCGCTGTAGTGAATCCGACCGCGCTGCCGTAGCCGATATTCTGAACAGAGGTGCCTGTCGTGGTGAGCGGGAAAAACAGCTTGTATAAATAGAGATACATGACTTCCGTTTTGCCGAAAGGTCCACCTTCCGTCAAAACCATGATGCTCTCGTAGCCCTTCAAAGAAGTCGTGATAGCGAGCATGACGATCATCTGCAGCACAGGCCCAAGCATTGGAATCGTGATGTACCATAGGCGCTGCGCCGGATTTACGCCATCCAGCGAAGCCGCTTCGTAAACATCCTCGGGAATGCTCTGAAGCCCCGCGATAAAGAGCAGCATGTAGTTGCCTACGGCCCCCCAAACGGCAATGATAATAATCGTCAGCATCGCGTGGGCTGCGCCAAGCCAATCAACCGGTCCGGATACGACATTCAGCTTGATTAAGTATTGGTTGATAATGCCGTTGTAAGAATTGAATACGATATAGAAAACGATAGACATAACCGATGCACTGAAGATGGTCGGCAGGAAAAAGATAGCCCGGAAGGCATGCCGCCCCCGCAGCTTGCGATTTAAAATAACGGCAAGAATAAGCGATAACGGCAGCGTTATGATCAGTTTGCCTCCCGCGTACACGAACGTATTCACGACAGACTGCCAAAACTCAGTATCCCTTGCGACTCTGGCAAAATTTTCTAAACCAATGAATGTTGGAGTCCCATACCCCTGATAATCGTAAAACATATAGCGAAGCGCCCAAAACACAGGATATATGCCGAGGGCCATCGTCAGAAAAAAACTGGGAAGGCTGAACAAATAGGCACCTATTCGATTTCTTTGCATGAATCCATCTCCTCCCGTCTAATAGCTTCATTGTATAAGAAGCCAGCCTGATAACGGGATGGGACAATCCATCAACCTGGGGGGACGATACTACTTTTATGCCTTAAAAAATAACGTCTCCCCTGTAGTGCCCGAACAAGCAGCAAAAGAAAACGGCCATCCAAAATCGGCTGGCCGTTTCTATCGGAATTCCTTTTAACAATTAATTGCATGAGATGGGATGATTTCCAACTTTAATCGAATCGGTCGGGCATACAACCCGTGCATTTAAAATAGCTGTGGGATTTTCATGTGGCTGCTATGTCCGGGAGATAGCTTAGCTCCCGGGTCAATGTACGTCATCGCGTTATTAACAGCCGTTGGCGCTTCCCCGAATCCTACTGCTATCAATTTCACTTTCCCTTGATACGACGCGATGTCTCCCGCTGCAAAAAAGCCAGCAATATTCGTTTGCATCCGGCTGTCTACTTTAACAGCGTTTTGTTCAAGAGCAATGCCCCATTCCACAATTGGGCCAAGGGATGATACAAAACCATAATTGACGATAACGGCATCAACATCCATTTTCTCTACGATTCCCGAATGACAGTGCTGAAGCTGTACTTGTTGGATGCGGTCTTCACCATCCAAAGATAATACTTCCCACGGTGTGCGAATATGAACTGTTGAATGTCTAAGCCGTTCAACACTATGTTCATGGGCACGGAATTTATCCCGTCGATGGATTAGCGTTACCTGGTCAGCTATCGATTCAAGCATTAATGCCCAATCGACTGCCGAATCACCGCCTCCACTAAGCAATACTTTCTTCCCCTTGAATTTGTTGAGGTCGTTTACAAAATAGTGAAGATTCTCCTTCTCGAAACGCTCCGCATTGGGCAGCTCTATCCGCCGAGGCTGGAAGGCTCCTGCTCCCCCGGATAGAATGATCGCTTTGGCGTAATGCTCTCCTTTGTCTGTTACCACTTTAAACAGTCGCTCTTCAAGCTTCGTTACACTAAGTACTTGCTGGTTCAAGCAAACATCTATTGGGAATGGCTTTATTTGCTCGGCTAGTCGATCAACAAGTTCTTGAGCAGTAACCTTCGAAAACCCAGCAACGTCATAGATATGCTTCTCTGGGTATAAAGCTGCCAGCTGGCCTCCCAGTTGCGGCATGCTTTCGATCAGTTTTACGCTCGCTTTACGCATCCCGCCATAGAAACAGCTAAACATGCCCACCGGACCTCCGCCAATGACGAGAAGATCTGTCATATCGCTCATCTCATTTTCCCTTTCTATTCGTCATCTAACATCGACCTGTTCCTCGGGCTCCTATCGCACGGCAAGGAATCCCAAGGAACTTGCAACTGGTCTATAATGTCACTTTGTTATTTATTCGAATACCATTCATTCACCGCATCAATCGCAGCCTTCCCGCCCTTAGCATCAAACTCCTGTGTGAATTTATCGAACTCCGACAAGTCACGTTTGCCCATAATAAATTTCATGGCGTTTTCTTCGGCGAAATTACGTAATTCTGCGAATTTCGAATCAAACGCTTCAATGGATGGCGCAAAATTCGTTTCCTCACGCGATTTTTTGAATGCAAGCTGAGGCTCGTAATACGGCAACAAGCTTTTGGCTTTTAGCCTTGCATCAATGCCAAAATCCGTATCCCCTAAGCCGTACATCGAACGCCAGCTAATGTTGTCGCTCTGCTCTTTCGACTGCGTGTATTCCCCATTCGCTTCCGTGTAATCCTCGTCCTTAATACCGTAGTTTATCAAAATATCGGTTTCCGGCTGGTACAAGAAATTTAGATATTGGGCTGCACCCAGCTTGTTTTTAGCTTGCTTGGGAATAATAATGTATTGCGTTGAAATCGAAGCATCTTGAATCCCTGATTGTCCGTTGATCCCAACTGGAGGCGCGATAAACTGAACGGATCCGCCAGCCGTCTTTTCCTGCAAAGCCTTATCAACGTCAATGCCAGATGAAAAATACAAGGTATTAAATACGGCTGTTCCGTTAATCAGCTTATCTTTGCTATCTTTATTGACTGCAAATTCCGGATCTAATAATCCTTCGTCATACCACTTTTTGAGAGTTGTTATGAATTCCTTGTATTCCGGCTGCACCCAGGAGAAATGCAATTTACCGTCTTTTACGACTGTAGGCGTGGAAACGCCAAAGGCAGCCGCGAACGGGAAAAATCCATCGATAAACGATCCCGCGCTTGAAGTAGCCATGGTCAATGGCGTAATATTTTTCTTCTCTTTAATCGTCTTCATTGTGGAATAAAACTCATCGATCGTTGTTGGCGCATTCAAGTTTAATTCCTTCAGGATATCTGTGCGCGCGATAAGGCCGTTCCCTACCTTTAACGCATTCCGATAGGGAATCGCATATATTTTCCCTTCATATCTCAAAGCATCTAGCGACTCATTGCTTGCCATCGTGGACAAATTAGGAATTTGATTTGCGATTAAATCATCAAGAGGCTCGAGCGCACCTTGTTTGGCCAGCTTAAAGTAGTCGGATTTGCCAGAAACCATCATTAAATCGGGCACATCACCTGAAGCAAAGATAATGGATATTTTTTGCGATGGATTTTCGTTTGGAAGCGACTCATATTGAATATTAAAGCCTGAGTTCTCCCTTAGCTTATTAATGATTTTATTATCGTTCATCGTGTCCGAATCTTTGAATTGCTCCATGACGCCGTGATAGAGCCGGGTAATTTTCAAATCCTTAATCGCTTTGGCTTCTCCCCCGCTCGCACTCGTTGCCTCTGCCTTTTCAGTCCCGTCCTGGCCTGCTTCCTTGCTCGTGCTGCACCCCGACATTAAAACGATACACATGAATACGCTGATACTAATTGCCGCTGCTTTTCTAAAAACCATGATTACGACCCCCTTATTTAATTATACATATGAAAGTCCGGATTGGAGATGGATTATCCCTTGACCGCACCTAACATAACGCCTTTAACAAAATATTTTTGAATGAAGGGATATACACAAAGGATAGGAAATACCACGCAGATAATTGCCGCAGCCGTCGTAGATTCTGGTGTGAGTTCACTTAAAACTCCCCCCGTCGTCATGTCTCCTGTCTTGGAGTTCGTCACGATTTGCATGAGAAATACTTGTAATGGCATCAAAGCTCTATCAGTGATATACATCATCGCTTGAAAAAAGCTATTCCAATAACCTACCGCATAAAACATTGCGATCGTTGCAATAGTCGGTAGGGACAAAGGCAGGTAGATCCAAGCAAGAACCCGTATATTAGAAGCCCCATCCATAATCGCCGACTCTTCCAAAGCCTCAGGTAGGCTCAAAAAATAGTTGCGGATTAGAATTAGATTAAACGGTGCCAAGGCCATTGGCAGCATAACCGACCAGAGCGTGTTCAATAATCCTAATTGCTTCACAACCAGGTAGGTAGGAATGAGTCCACCGCTGAAGAACATCGTGATGACGAAGAACAGCATAAACCCTCTTTTAAAAGGAAATTTTTTCCTAGAGAGAGCAAACGCGGCCAGTATGGTGACAGCCATGCTGATTGCCGTTCCGACTACGGTAATAATCAAGGAATTCCAAAATGAAATGTAAAACTGTTTATATGAGAGTACATATTCATAGGATGCAATGTTGAATCCCTTCGGCCATAGCCATATTTCTTTGGCTAGAAGATACGTTTCGCTACTTAATGATTTCGCTACAATATGAATCAAAGGTACAACCGTTGATATGGAGAGCAACGACAATACGATGACATTTACGTAATTAAATATGGATTCTCTCCGAATTTTTCTCATTACGAGCCCTCTACTTTCTCTGCCTTAGAAAATTCCTTCTTCTCCCATCTTCCTCGCAAAAACATTGGCTAACACCAGAAGCACACAGCCAATGGCTGACTTGAATAACCCCGCTGCTGTAGTTAGACCGAATTGCATAGAGCCTAGTCCAACTCGAAACACATACGTATCAATGATATCCGCCACATCATAGACGGTTGGGTTATACATCACCAGTACTTGCTCAAAACCTGCATCTAAAATATACCCGATTCGCAATAAGAGAATGATAATAATGGTGGACTTAAGGCCAGGTAGAGAAATATGCCAAATTTGCCGAAACCGGTTCGCCCCGTCCACGGTAGCCGCTTGATACAGCTCCTCATTAATTCCAATCAGTGCAGCGAGATAAATGATAGCGCCCCAACCCGCTTCTTTCCAAATATCTGATCCCACGAGAATCCAGCGGAAAAGTCTTTCATCCGACATAAAGAAGATCGGCTGGAAGCCTAGCATTTCGATGATTCTATTAATGACCCCGCTGCTTGGAGAGAGCATGTCAATGGCGAGGCCGCCAATAATCACCCAAGAAATAAAGTGAGGCAGATAAGTGATCGTCTGCACCATTCGTTTGAACTTGACGAGTTTGAGTTCATTCAGCAGCAAGGCCAAAATAATGGGGAGGGGGAACCCTACGAGCAGTTTCATCAAGCTGATCATAACGGTATTTCTTACTACCCTCGGGAATTCATCAAAAGTAAATAATTCACGAAAATATTGAAGTCCAACCCATTCGCTCCCCCACACGCCTTGCATCAAATTGTAATCTTTGAAGGCAATGATGACGCCATACATCGGCATATATTTCAAGAGGAGGATAAGGATGACCGCAGGCAATACCATCAGATACAAATCCCAATACTTTAGATGTTTCACTAACCTCCCTTTTGTTAATTTCACTTCCTTGCTTACCGTCAATGAATTTGTCTTCATCATTTGTGATCTCCTTAGGTATCGTGCTCTTCTCTTGTATTAACTATATCCCTACAGGTAATGAAAATGTAGACTAATCCTTCTACTTTAATGACAACAAATTCTACGTTTTAAACACGCAAAAAAAGACACCAACAGTTTGTGTTGAATGCCTTTTTTCATCAAAAACGTATCACTTGTTCATTTCACTCGGCTTGATTCCCCAATACTTCTGAAAGCTCCGCGAAAAATAATTCCCATTCTTATACCCGACCCGTTCCGCTACTTCATACACTTTGCTCCCAGCTGCCAGCAGCTCCTTTGCCTTTTCCATCCGCAGTCTCAGCACGCTTTCCGAAAAAGTGCTGCCGGTCACCTCCTTAAAAATCCGGCTCGCATAGGCATAATTCATATACATCTTCTCAGCTACGAAATATAAACTAAGCTCTTCCTCATATAAATGGCGATCAACGAAAGCCAAAATTTCACTCACCGTAATATGCGTTCCAGATTTCCGCCGTTCGCTAATCGACCTGCTTATCCGCGTCATCATGCGATGCAGCCATTCCATAAGCTGTTCCTTCGCCAGCAACTGATTAAAGTTCATAAAATCCGAGTAATCCTCGGCAAGCGTTTCGCGCAAACTCCACCCATGTGAATTAACAATTCGCGTCAGTAATGCCGTAATGCGAAGAAGCATCTCTTTCGCATCGGCAATGGGATGGTACGGGGAGAAGCCGATGTCCATTACCTTGCTGATGAGCTCCGAGCGCTTACTCTCATTGCCCGTCTCCACGGCTATTTCAATGTCCTTCTCCAGATCATTCATATTCAGCCACGCTGTCTTTGATGGCGCATCGTTCCGATACGGAATGACGGTTTCATTGCCAAGCACGATGCGTTCCTGAAGTGCCATTCTACTCTGCTTATAGGCAATCGGAAGCAAGGCTTGATCTTCCACGCAAGTTCCAATGCCGGCGCTTGCTGACAGCTTCAAGCAGGATTTTACCGTGCTAAGCAGTCTGCCGAGCTGCTGATTGACTTTGAGTTGAAATCCTGATATTTCTACGCTTGAGGGAGCAAAGAAGATCATTGCCGTCAACCCGTCATCATCATGCAGGACGATACCATCCATATCCTCCGCGACATCCCGGGCAATGTTAAAGAGCGAATACTGAATTAAAGGCCGCTCGCCCGCATGAAAACGAATATCGGTTTCGGCAATCGGATCCATATCGAGCGTGACGGGCAAATACATGTTGCCTGCGAGGGAAATGCCGATCTCATGGCTGCTTTTCTCTAATTCCCAGGTAGACAAACGCCCGTTCAACCAATTTTTATAAAATGATTGTTTAAGATGCGGCAGATGCTCTTTCCATCTCTGCTTTAGAAGCGCTATATTGTGAATGCCATTCAATTCCTGTTCACGAAGCTGTTTGGCTCTTAACACCGTTTCCAGTACAAGCTCATTCTCCGCCGGCTTTACAAGATATTTAACAACGCCATAATCGATGCTGTCACGCGCATATTCGAAATGGTCAAAGCCCGTTAATATGATGACCTTCACATGCGGATATTCACGCTTCAGTACCTGCGCAAGCTCGAGACCGCTCATATCGGGCATGTGGATATCAGTAATGACGATATCAATGCATTCCTTTTCTACAGCCATGATGGCTTCCCTGCCGTTTCCCACGGCACCGGCAATTTCAATGTCATAGCTTACCCATGAAATCCCATAGGCAATCCGCTCTCTAACTTGAAATTCATCTTCAACGACGAGCAGCTTCATGATCTTTTTCTTCCTCCACTCGTATAGGAATGATTAAGGTGACCTTTGTGCCGAGTCCCTCTTCGCTTTCAATCAGGACGTCCGCTTCTTCTCCATAATAAAGCTTCATTCTCGATTTCACATTTTTCATTCCAAAAAATTGACTCGACGGGCTTTCTTGCGGCATTCGGTAAAGCTTGCTTGTCAGCATACCTAGCTCCAGTTGAATTTGCTTCAGCAAGTCGCTTGGCATTCCCATGCCCGTATCCTCTACATCAATAAATAAGAAATGCTGTTGAAGCCTGGAGCGAATTCGCAGTTCGCCTTCAAACGGGCATTTCTCGAGTCCATGAATAATAGCGTTTTCTACAACGGGCTGCAGCAGCAATTTGAGCACAGGGATCTCTTCCGAACCTTTTTCCAAATCAATCTCAACTGAAAAGTGCGCTGTTCGCGACTGTTGGACACGAATGTAATACAGCAGATGCTGCATCGTTTCTTCTAACGTAAAATGATTCCTTCCCTTTCCCAAGCTAACTCTGAAAAATTTGGCCAAATTCAACACCATTTCGCTGATTTCATTGATTTTGAATTTGACAGCAACTGAATAGATGGAATCCAGCGTATTATAAAGAAAATGAGGATTGATCTGCGATTGCAGCAAGCTAAACTCCGACTTGGCTAAGCGCAGCTCCTTCTCATAATCCTCCTCGATCATCATTCTCTGGGACTCCGCCATCTGATTAAAACCATTCATTACGAGTCCGAATTCATCTCTTCGATCATGCCTGATTTGATAGTTCAGATCTCCCTTGCGCACGAATTTGAAAGCGCTTGACAATTGACGCAAAGGTTTTAAAATTTGAATGTATAACAGCCAAGCCGTCCACACGGCAAGAAGCATGCTAAGTAGAATAATAAGGTAGGTAAAGAGTTGGAGCCGATGCGATTGCTTGAATATTTCATCCTTTGGCTGCTCTAATTGAATAGACCACGCACCGTTTGTTTCTTTCATTGAAAACATATCGGAAGCATAGTCTTGCTTAGCAGCGGAATTAGTCTCCAGAATCAGCCTGTTATTATAAAATAAAGAAATATTCATCCGTTCAGTCGTTTGGAGATGTTGAATCATACTTTGAAGCGACGACTTATTTACAGCAAAGATCAAAACATTCGGCTCTGGGTTATCTCTTAATACGTCAAGCAGTCGGATGTAGTAAATGTTGGAATCCCTTAAATATAGGTTCTGATCCCCGCTGGAATCCACAGTAGGAATATAAATGACCAAAGAACCAATTCCTTGAACGACTTGCTGGAACCAGCCTTCTTCTTTCACCTGAGGCCATCTGAATCCTCCCAGCGCTGTCGAAACGCCATTGCCGCTAGCTCCATGGACAATATATGCCTTTTGAATGGCTCCGTTAATATTGGCAAGTGAACTGAGCTGCTGCATAACGGTATGAATATCATATAAATGAGAGGGGTTAAGCGGATCTTCAATATCCCGAAAGATGTTTACGATACTAGGATTGGAGCTAATCAGTAGGGTTTGCTGATCCATCGTATTCGCAATTTGCTCCATATAAGCAAGTGACGTCAGGAGCGCGCCTTTCGTACGGTCACTAATTTGCACTTTCATGATGCCTTGCGAGTAATTATTTGCAAATATACTTACACTGACCAGCGGAATGAGAATAAGCAAAAAAGTTAAGGTAAGCTTGAGCTGTAAGGATATTGCACCCCGTGTGCTTTTCAAGGCTGTACCTTCCCCTCTATGCCTGAACCTCGTTGCGCGGCTCTCCAGCTGCCTGGGGGCCTGCCGAAATATTTGCTGAAGGCATGCGTGAAAGCATAGGAATCGGAATAACCAAGCATGGAGGAAACTTCACTGATCATAAAATGAGAGGAAAGTAACTCGGCCGCTTTTTCCATTCGCAATCGATGCAAATACTGGACAGGTGATACCCCCATTTCCTCCGAAAACATCTTCGAGAAATAAGTGCGATGAAGGGATAAGTAGTCGGCAACATCACGAACCGTAATATGTTCCATATAATACGTGTCCATAAAAGCAACGCTTTTAGGAATCCAGTTCTCTTTGCCGTTCTGATTCTTCTCGGACGGGTCCGTTGAAATCATAAGACCGAATATGCGGTATAGAAGCGAACAAATCTCATTATGCCGTTTTAAATCGTATTTCTGAGGAAGAAATAGCTGTCGGAACGTGGTTTCAAGCTCCTTGGACAGAACGCCTAGCAGGTAAGGCGATGCCTTGCTAAAGCCAGCCGCTGTAAAAAGTTCCGGTGCCTGCGGTCCATCAATGGAGATCCAAATCATTTGTAAATTTGTCTCACTCGGTGCTAGCCGATAACGGAACGTACTGCCCGGAACCATTGCAAATACATCGCCCTTGGACAAAATAATGTGCTCTTTGTCAAAGGTGAACTCTACCTTTCCCTCCATGATAAAATGCATATTATAGTATTCTAGAATCATTGGCCCTAATTGATAGCTAGGCTTAGCCATATTTCGACCAAGACGGAGCGGCCAGATACCTCCTTTTTTTGCGAATTCGTCAGGGACGAATAGCTTTGATTCAAAAAATTCCTTAGCGGTTTCCTGCACGCCGATCACCATCCTATCGTTAGTCACTTCTATTGTAGCAAATGGCGAAGATGATTGAACATGAAGTAAAAGCGAAATAAAAACCTCTCTCTTTGGCAGTTGCTTTGGCCTGTTTGAGAGAGGTCTTCATTTCCTTACATATGAATTAAGATCAGATCGTTATCAATCGAAACACCGAATTTCTCCACCGTGACATCATACGTTTTGGTGCGCATCACCGCATCCGTGATCATGCAGCCCGTCGGAATATCAAATTCCCACTGGTGCCAAGGGCAACGCACGATTTCGCCCTCTCGATCGAACTGAAAGTCACCCGGACCTCCAGAAGAAACGTAAGCTGTCACCAGTCCTTTGCACAGCTCTGCTCCCTGATGAGGGCAAACATTGCGCAGGGCATGAAAGACTCCGTTGATATTATAGATACCGACACTGCGTCCCTCAACCTCCACGATCTTATGGGTGCCAGGCGGAATCTCCCCTACCGTCCCTACAATGTGCTGCGGGCTTCGCTTCATTTTGTTTCCTCCGATTTGCGTGGAGGCAGGCCATAGAGCTTTGCTGCATTCTGATAATAGATGCTATCCCATAGTTCAGGCTCCAGTTTCGGCAATGCTTGACTCGGTGAATCATAATCCCAATGCGGATAATCACTGCAGAACATGAGTGTTTCTTTGGCATAGATGCTCTGTAGCAAATGATCGAAGATCTGACGGTTCGGTGTCTCCTCGAACGGCTGCGTGGTTACGCGGACATGCTCTCGGAAATATTCGCTCGGCTTCTTGCGAACCCAAGGCGTTTGGACCCGCAGTCCTTTCCATTCTTGATCGAGCTTCCACAGAAATGGGGCAAGCCACAGTACGCCGGCTTCCTGCAAAACGACCTTCAACGTTGGGAAGCGCTCGAAAACCCCATCGAAAATAAAGCTGGCCAAATGAGCGGCCATTACGGAGGGACGAGCACATCTTTGCTCAATGTAGTGGGTGACATACCCTGCCCCTGTATGCGGGCTATTAATACCTTCACCTTCTAATCCAACGTGGATGGTGAAGGGAAGATTATGGCGGACGCAAGCTTCATATATGGGATCATAATGCCTGTTCCCATAAGGTATGGAGGATCCGCTGGAAACAATAACCTGAACCATGTCCGATCGACCGCCGACACGATCAATTTCTTGCGCAGCAAGATTCGGTGCTTGCTTCGAGATAAATACGGAGCCTCTCAGCCTGCTTTCTCTCGAAAGCCAATGCTCGATCGTATATTCATTAATCGCCCGGCACATGGCAGCCGCGTAATCATAATTGGGAATCGCATGCACGGCATAACCCTCTCCAGTAAGGATGCCATATTCGACATTGTAGCGATCGAGATGCTGCTTTTGCATCAATTCCAGGTCACTGCCGGCAGAACCGCCGCCTTCGGGATACGAGTCAGCCATTCGGCCGCCTACGCCGCCATTAAAGTGCATGCCTCCGGGCAGCGCAGGACCGTATTGCTTCATAAGCTCTTGATAGGCTCGCGGCAAGTAAGGTTTTATTGCATCCAACCCCGTCGCTTGATGAATGTCGCAATCAATAATCGAACGTTTCAGCTTCGGACGTTTGTCCACCGTTAACTTTGCATCGGTATCAGAAGTTTGCATCTCTTTTGCTCCTCCAAAAGTTTACATTAGATAGCAGGATGTGCGGTTGTAGCTACCAAGCATCCTAGCTTCTTGACCTTAATGTTACGTTTCCGGCGGTCAAACAACAATGCTGTCGTGTCTTGTATCCTTTGCGATTTTGTAAGGTGGTTAAGCTCTCCTAGTTGATAGCTCTAACGTCAATATCATCGAAATAAGCCTGCGCAAAATGCGTATATACGCCAATTTTACCTTTGGGTAACGCACTCTCGGTAACATTAAGCTTGAGCTGTCCATTGACATACGCTTTAATTGTACTCCCGTTAACTTCGAGCTTGAACACATGCTGAACGCCTGTACTCAGAGATAATGGGACATATGAAAGGATACTTTCAACGCCATCGACAGTCTTTCTAAGAATGAATTGTCCGGCATGATCATCGTAATACGCATAAAAATAATTATTATTGTCACTAAATCTGGCAACCAGCCCCATACGGCCAACATTTCCGCTCCAGCTATTCGCCTTCACTTTAGCCTCTACGCTGTAATTCTGCCAATTTGTATCCCCGGCTGTGGATTTGGAACCGCCAAAGTTGAAATTGTCAGCCCGATACGCCTTCGAGCCACCTTCCGTTTCAATGCTGTAGCTTCCCCAGGAACTCGCAACAGTCCACGCTATGCTTGAACTCTCAAAACCTTCATAAAATAGGATGTCCGAGGTGGTTACCGATGCATGACTGCTCGCAGCCGACTCATTTCCAGACGGATCAATCGCTTTTATCACATAGCTGTATGTCGTTAGCGCAGTTACTCCCTTATCTGTATACGAGAGCACATTCCCATTCACTGCTGCAATTTCAGTACCATTGCGATAAATCTTATAACCGGACACACCCGCGTCATCTGTCGATTTATCCCATGATAGATTCACCTTAGATGAGAAAGGAGATACGGCTGTCACGTTGGCCGGTGTTGTTGGAGCGGTCACATCCGTACCGATGGACGGCGCATACACCAATTCGAAGCCGTACCCTTTGTCGGTCTCGATAGGAAGCGTTATCGTATCGCCAAGCACGCTTATTGGGATTTCCTGCAATCTTACGCCGTTCATCGTTAGTTTATAGGCTTTGTAGTCCCCCGCCGGCCGATTGGTCTGGAGTTGAACTTCCGCAGTGCCGTACTTAATCAGCGTCGGAGTTGTTCCCCGGTAATAATAGGTTGAACCGCCAACCGTTTCTTCATATTCACCCGTCGCTGCTGCATCCGTTGTATAGATAATCAGCATTCTTTCACTGCCATCTAGCGGCTGATCATCTAGTGAGGCCACGGATAAGGTTCCTTTAGGCAGATTCGCAGACATTGTGACGGGCCCAAGCTCATAGCTGTTGTTATTCAGCGTCCCTGCTGCGGCCACCACGTAAGGCGTGTTAATGAAATAGGTATTCAAGTTAAGATCAAAGAGGAGCTCTCCCGTGTCGGAAACCAGCTTATTATTATTTAAATGAGCTAACATACTGCTTTTAAGACCGACATCATCAATTGCATGGATAAAGGTCTCTGCTACTTCCTTCAACGTCATGCTATTCGTAATCGTAATCTTATTAGCAGCAGGAATATCACCGCTAGCGATCTGCTCATCCGTAAGTTCTGGCGTAATCTTATAGATCGCATAAGGCTCGCCTGGATGATCGGCATAGACCGTTACCATTTTGAAAAGATGAGGGATGTACATGCGATTCCTTTCGGGAGATTCATTTTCCGTAGCGGAGGCATGGGTCTTCACATAGGTTTTATCTCTCACAATGACAAATTTAGCATCCGCTGGCGTGAGATGGGCTTGCCTAAATACAAGCGTGCCCTGGTATTCGGACATAGTAGCAATCACATCGGTTAAGGAATCAAAGGAGGTTGATCCTCCTTGCGGCGTTTCATTAACGGCTTCATTAACTCGGCTCACATAATGGAAACGGTTAAGCATATCCCATCCTTGGTAAGCGCCGGCCGCTGCCGTCATCAAGCCAATGTCGTCTCGGCCCTTGTTCGGGAATTCATGATTAAATTCCGTCAACGCAAACGGCTTGTTATACAGCTGCCCCAATGCAAGACCGGGAACATAGTTTTTGAATATAAACGAGCCATATTGCGGCACATAATTAGCACTCGATTCCGGTGCAAAGATCATGCTGTAACGCGGATGTGTCAACGGATTGTATTTGAAGGAAGCCCCTCTGCCATCAACAATGCCGTTATAAAGATGCGTTTCATGAATATCGGCCTGCGTCCGCCAATAATTCGCTAAGGAATCATTGATATAGTTGATGCCGCCAATCGGTGCTTTTACGCCAATCGTGTCCTTGAGATACGACTTCATTTCACCATAGGTAGCAAACTGCTTCTCCGTAAAGTATTCGGCCAGATCGTCTCGAATGCTTGAATCTGCTACCCAGAAATTATTGGGAAATGTTGTGATTTCCGGTTTTCCTTTGCCAGCCAAGTAATGATTGAAATCAGCTAGCACCCATGCTTTAAAATTCGGGTTGGAGAAATCGGCATTGTAGAGAATCACTTCGTTTATGGGGGACACTCCCATGATTTGGGGCTCATCCTTCAAGGCAAAGCCGGTATACGGATTCACATGATTAAACAGCTGATAAGCAAAAGATTGCCAGATCGCTTTCCCATCCGGAAGGAGTGTAGCCAAATATTTGGATGCGGTTGAGCCATATACGCTTTCACCAATGCTAGGCACATTTTTGAAATTTGCAAAGGACATGATGTCCAGGTCAAGATAAATGCCGCGTGCCTTCAGCAAGGCGTTAAAATAATCAAAATTATCAAGTTTATACGTATTCAGGGTCACCGTGGTGGAAGTGAGAGGCTGCATGAGCCCCTTAGCCCAATCAAAACTTTGGTCTATGGACGAATAGCGCACCACATTGTAGCCCATCGCAGCAATCCGATCTGCCATGACAACCATTTCCGCTCTCGTTGGGTCGACCATGTAACTGCCGTTCAGATTTCCCCCATAGAACTTTACTTTCTGATTAGGCTCATCTTCAAAATAATAATCGCCGTATTCATCGATTTGTACGGAACCGTGCGTGCCTGCCGGCTCAGGATTCAAAAAGGACAAATCCATGGCACTGTCCGGGGCAACTGCCATAGTTGTATCCATGGCGCGCCAATTGGCATCTGCTACGATAGGTGCTGCGCCAACTGCCGGAGCATAACCTAAAGCACCACCAAAGGGAAGCAATACGGCTGTAATCATAATCGCCGCAAGCTTTGATATCATCTTTTTTCTCATCTTTCATACCTCCTGCTTTCGTTTAATTTTTTCAAACATCGAAATGAAAGCGCTATTAAAAATTTGTTTCATTCGTTATCTTCACATCACTCCCCTAGCGAATAGCTTCATTTAGAACGATATGCCAGACTAATATAAGGGATTTGCCAAGAAAGCAACAATGATCGTATGTCTTTCGATTTTGCGATTTTGTAAGCTAAGCAGATTGATAAATAAAAAAAGACCAGCCTATTAGGCCAACGTCATTAAGTTAATTAACTTAATGACATTGCCTTGTAGGCTAGACTTTGTTCACCTTACTTAAAGTTATGAAAGCAACTTACTAGCCGCATTGTCGGCTGATATCTTCTTAAACACCTCATAGCTGCGATTGGCGCATTCCGAAATCGCAATCGGATGAAATCCTGTCACTTCAGCGTATAGCGTATCGTGAAGCGGTTCGGCCCACTGTTCCGGAAGCTTATCGGCCCCTAGCTTAGCACCCATAATAGATCCCACGGTAGCTCCATTGCAATCGGTATCCCAGCCGCCTAGCACGGCTGTCGTAATGGCTAGTTCGAAATCATCCTTAGCGAAAATGAGCGATGCCGCCACTAAAGCTGCATTATTGTTCGTATGGACACAATGATAGTGCTTGAACGCTTCCCAGATCCGATCGACTACATCCAATTGATCAGCAGCCGTACGCGCAATGTCTACCGCTTTGCGAATATCATGAGCCAAACGGCAATCTCTCGGGATTTCGCTAAGTCCAATTTCTACGATACGTTCATTATCGGTTTCGTTAAAAGCTGCTGCAATCATGGCGGCCACAAACATTTCCCCATAAATACCGTTCTTCACATGGGAAAAGGAAGCATCACGCCATGCAAATTCAGCTGCCAGCTCTGGATTTCCCGCCGCGCCGTAAGCAAAGCCATCGGCTCTGATTTGAGCTCCAATCCACTCCCGATACGGATTTAACCAAGTTCGCACCCATTCGCTATCCTGTGCCCAGTCCTCCGTTTTTTCACCTTGCATATGGGAAGTTACTTGGGCGAAATTCAAATAAGCCTGCGTCTCTGCTGTACATACTTGCTGATAGCTTAAATATTTATGCCACAGCTTGCCAATATCCCAAGCATCAAAATCCATTCCTTTTTCCTCTAAAAGAATTAAGCCTAACACCGTATAACGTATATCATCGTCGGATTCCATAAATTGAATATGCTCTTTCCAGCTTTTCTGGCACCAGTCATTCACTTTCAAATCGTACTCTACAGACGCCCGCGAACTCCCCGGGGTATATCCGCGAATCGGCCAGGCATCTGCTCCTTTGAACCAGAGCTCAATGTTTTTCCATCCCGCTCTTCCTCCGCTGCCATCCATAAATTGGCGGTTTTCAAGCGGTTTCCCCAAGGCACACCCTATACTCCGGCCGAGCCACGCACCGTGAAATTGATTGAGCCACTCGGCTTCAGATTTATCTACAGTTAGCTGCCGCGGTCCTTCAGGCCTCTGCGCAATAATACCCGGTAAATCTGAGGGTTCGATGAATGGAAAGTCTGCACGAATCTCGAGCGACATCAACTGCTGATATACCGCCATCAGCATCGATTCATCTTCTCCGGCTGCATCCCACTTCGCTTGAAATCCGCTAACGTCGCAGCCCTCTTCTCCTCTTTGTACTATTTCCAAATATACAATGTCCTTCAATCGCTCCCAGCCCGCCATCGTAAAACCACCTTTATCGTAAGATTTTAAGCTGATTATACGGATTTGGCTTTAGCGAATCTTCTCAATTTCCTACACACTTCTCAAAATAATTGCTTCACGCCAAATTGTTTGCGGTACTCTTGTGGCGACGTGCCGACAGCAGCGTTAAATGCCCGATAAAAGGACGCCAAGCTCTGAAACCCGCTGGAAAAACTAATGTCTGCGATGCTATCAAGATTCGTGACTAGCTGTTTCTTAGCTTCGCTAATCCGCAGCTGTGTCATATAAGCAATAAAGCTGATGCCTGTATGCTCCTTAAAAAATCGGCTTGTCCGTGCGGTGCTCCACCCTAGATGCTCGGCAACATCGGTAAGTTGAAGAGGCTCTTGAAACCGTTCTTTCATAAAAAGCATGACTTCTTTAATCTCTCGCTTCGACTTGGACATTTTCATCCATTGCTCATTGCTAAATGCGCTCCGGTAATGGCGAAGCAGGATGACACCAAGCTCTAGCAATTTGCAACGTGCTATCGTGAGATAACCTTCCGTTTTTGCGTTAAGCTCTTCATAAATTTGCTGAATAAGCACCCCAATTTGTTGGGCAAGCGGTGTTCCGGCGGCAATATGATTCTCGAATCTCTCTGATCGATAGGCAAATGGGAGCAATAATTTTTCATCCTCTTCAAGGAAGAGGCTCGGATCGAAATTCAAAAATATATATTGGCTTGGATCGTGCAGCGCGGATTGAGCAATATGAAGTTCTGTATTATTGACAATAAAGACATCGCCTTTGCGAACCTCATAAAGCTTATTTTCGAAAATAAATTGCCCTCGCCCGCCCCGGCAATAGCCGATTTCCAAGCTTGAATGGAAATGAAGAGGCTGCGGATACGGTTTTGGACACCAAAGATACGCATTTATTGGAATGAGATTGTCATATTCTATCTTCTGCTTCATTTGGTTACAGTCCACCTTTAAGAGAAGCCGCCCTTGAACCCTACGTTGTGCAGCCCTAGATTGTCAAAGCCTCAATAGCATAAAATGTTCCGTTTATTTCGTCAAGACCGGGGTTCTTCGCTCCCGCTAAAGCACCAGTAACGATTGGCTTCAGTCCATATTTTAGCATATTTTGTTGATAATAACTGCCCGTCTCTCAGCTGAGCTTAACGAGCCTTAATTCGATAATTGGAATCCAACAGGGTCTTTCGCTTAAGGTTTCGCACGACCACGATAGATGCTGAAAACCGAGAAGGGAACCACGGCTAATACAGGATACACCTTTGGATCTATATGGATCAATATGGATCTATAGGTATCTCGATGTAGCAAGAATCGTAATATTTTAATAAACCGATTCTTCTGGCATATGCCAATCAATGTTGATAAATCCGGCGGCACTTAATATTTGACTGAATTGCATTTCTTCGCCCCATAGGTTAAACTCTTTATATCGACAAATTTGCAGGTCTATAAAAGGAGGTTCGCGCGCCCATGTGCCCCCGTACCAAAGAACAAAATGAGCTCATACGCATGCAGCGCAGAAAACAGATTCTGGACTTCGCTGCGCGCGCCTACTTCCGCACAGGCGGGAGCTTTGATATCCGCGACGTCGCGCGCGAAGCAGGACTCGGTTACGGCACGGTTTACCATTATTATCCTAACCGGCATTTACTAATAGAAGATGTGCTGGACAGCGGCTTCGAGCGATGCGAGCAAGTTCTGGCAGAATGGGCGAACAGCAGCCGCGGCAACCCGGATAACAGGCAGCTATTAACGTATTGCAAGGTGCTGCTTCGGTTGTGGCAGTCGGATGCGGGAGCATATCTCGTCTACAAAATGGCGGCGGAGCATTATGCGGGTTTGCCTGAGAAGGATCGGCACACCGCCAAAAGCCGATTCACGGAACGATTGTACGTGCCGCTCCAATCAATTGCCAAGCGTGAAGACGACAGCGTAGACTATTTGCTTGCGGTGCTGGTTGGCTGTTGCGGGCTGAACTACTATGCGAGCACTTCCGGGCTGGATGTCGATCGAATCGCCCAGCTCGCGATGCAAGCTATAACGAAGGAGTACTGATTCAAACATGATCATCTTAAAAAGCAAGCATGAAATCGAGGCAATCCGCAAGGCATGCCAAGTGGTGGCCGAATGTCATCGCACGATCGCCCCGCTCATCAAACCGGGCATCACGACGAACGAGATTGAACGCATATTCGAGGACACTATTCTGAAGCACGGTGCCAAGCCATATACGAAGGGTTACAAGGGCTATCCATATGCGACCTGTGCCTCCGTCAACGACGTAATCGCACATGGCTTCCCTACGGATAAGCCACTTGAGGAAGGCGATATCGTGACGCTCGACACGGTCGCTGAGCTCGATGGCTGGCTCGGCGATTCAGCCTGGAGCTATGCGGTCGGGAAGATCTCGTCGACGGCCGAGAAGCTGATGCGCGTCACGAAGGAATGCCTTGATCTCGGCATCGCGCAGGCGCAGCCCGGCAATCGTCTCGGCGATGTGACGAGCGTGATCCAGCGGCATGCCGAGTCGAACGGCTTCGGCGTCGTGCGCGACCTACTTGCCCATGGCATCGGTCGGGACCTGCACGAAGAGCCGAACTATACACACATCGGCAAGCCCGGTAGTGGTCTCCGCATTAAGGAAGGCATGGTGTTCACGATCGAGCCCATGATCACCGAGGGCACCTACTACATGACAATCGACTCGGATGGCTGGACCGCACGGACACGGGACCGCAAGCTTGCCGCCCAATACGAGCATACGATTGCCATTACCGCTGAAGGCCCACAAATCCTAACCGCGCAATAGAATAATAAGAGGCCGACCAACAAGATGGTCGACCTCTTTTTACGTATTCGGTGTAACATCCTGCTTCTACCGCTCTCTTAATGGGCCCAAAGGAGTTGAACAAATCTATCTGTAGCACTTGATTTCTAAACTCGCTGATCTCAAAGAAGAAAACGCCATTCTAAAATAGCAGGCAGGTCCATATATGTTTATTTTGTTGAAGAACCAAAATCAGTTATTTTAAGCTTAATATCGAAGGTAACTGGAATTTGACTGAATACTTCATCCCAATTACTTTTAACCTTTTTCCACTTATGAGGATATTTAATAGAGAGATGTTTCCCGAATCCTGCTACATCCACTTTGTATTTCGATTGCATCTTCCACATCAGATTTTCAATCATGATTGCTAAGCGTTTTTCAAAAACCTTCTCCGCCGCTTCCAAATAGGCCAGCTCGGATGGATTTTCCTTGGTATCCCAATTTTCAATTAATCTCCCGTTCGATTCAATGGATACGTGAAAGGAAATGTCTTCTCCCTGCAATTTTGCGGTCATTTTACTTTTCATGGATTTAATTTCATAGGTAATAGTCTCGTTTCTCCAATCATAACTTTTAAGTACTCCTCCTTGACCTGTACCTTGAATCCAAGACAAACTTTCCACGTTTTCCTGATTCAAGTTGCCAATCCACTTGCTTTTATCTCCCTTAATGATACCAGCACCTGAGAATTCAATTTCACCCTTCGAAGTGACGATCGTTTGTAATAGGAAGCTTTGTTTGGAATGAATCAATCCGTCTATCTGGGTTAGATTGACCTCCTTCATGACCTTATTGGTTCTGTAACTGTTTTGAATCATGGAGTTAATTCGAAAAGCAGGCACTTCTTCCGGTTGATCACTGAGAAACGTGTCAGAAGCCCTGCCCTTACTGAAAAACACCCTGCAGCTTGGGCGTATATCATTATCACGAAGCACAAAATCCATGAGTTGGTCCATATTCCGCTGTTGTGCTAATTGGGTTGATAATACGATCACCTTAAGATGATGTCCGATGACTGGACGATCGCGCCGTGTGGAGTATTGACGCATAATTTCGAATATGGAATCCCCCGTAAGACTCAAGTTAGAGAATTTTACCATCTGCTTTTCTTTTGACTTTTCTTGCCTTTCAAACGATTTTATCGGAACAATCTGAATCGTAGCCGTAACCAAATTTTTTTTGGCATACTTTGCATCCTGACTTTCCAAGTCCCGTTCAATTGTATCACGTCCCCCTACATCTAAAGCCAGGCCCGCATATACGCTTAAATCTTCGATTTCTTTGCTGCTCCAACAACCTGGCGTTACAACGAGCGAGCATAAGAGAATGGCAATAAGCACGCTTTTACGTCTATACATGATGCTTCAACACCTTCTTTCTAACGATCAAAATGAATGAAAGGAGGACTGGTACAAGGAAAAACAACACAATCCCCATATTGCCTATATTGTCGCCTAACTTAAACACTTCGTTTATTCGCTCGGGGAGCAGCGCAGTGATAAAGATAGCTGGGATTAACCCAAATATCACGGGATGTATCCTAACGTTAAATACTTGTGAAATACCTAACGAAGCATTGTAATAAAAACTGGTGAAGTTGCAAAATAACTGCATCATCCAGATCACCAAAAATGGGAATTCGAAACGTTCAAAAATTAACCCCGCTATTTCAAAGCTTCGTAGCAGGTCGATTGTAGGCCATGTGCTATTCATAACCGAATCTACGGACATTCCTCCAATAACGACAACTACGGTCATCAGGTACAGCACAAATGGAATTCCTATCCCTACAAAAGTGGCTTTGAACGCCCGTTCGGGATGCTGCATATGCGCAACAAGCATCATGATCACTTCACATCCTGTGAAAACAAGTACCGTTGACTTCAAGCCCTTGAATACGGGTAATAAGCCTTCACCTAGAACTGGGCGTAAATGATCAATATCAAACAAGCGAATGCTCAAGAAATAAGAAAGAACAAGGATTAGGATGCTAATAGGGAATATAATCTGAAATACTCGTGCAATGGAATTGATCCCTCCAAAGCAGATATAGGCACCTACCCAAATGAAGGGAATGACAATGGCCCAAATAGGCGTTCCTTCCAGCAAAAAATATATGGTAACCTCAGCAAATACCCTAACCTCGAAACCCGCAATAATAATGAAATAGATGATCAAGCATAGGCTTAATATCCCGCCCGGTACCGTGCCTACGATTCGTTTAGCAAATTGAAACACCGTTTTATTCGGAAATTGCTGACTTAATTTCACCATGACCATTGTTACCAGAATGACGATTATGCCGCCTAGAATTACAGATAGCCATACATCTGGTGTTTGGGCGGATTCGATTACACTTCGGGGTAATGTCAGGATACCCGCCCCGAGTACGGAATCTGTTATAAATATCGATGTTTGCGTAGTGGTGATTTTGTCATCTGAACGTATAAACATGATTCCCCCTCCTCTCTAAGCAGCTAAGAAATTCTCTTCTTGTCTTTAGTCTTCATCATGTTAGGTCGTTTTTTCATAAAAGGCAGTGGGGAACGTACAAACAAATCCTTCCAGTCATTAAAACGAAACGGTGAGATCGGCGTAACATAAGGAACCCCAAAGCTTTTCAACTTGCTTAAATGGCCGCATATTAACAAAAAGAACAAAATGGTTCCAAACATCCCGAGCACTGCTGCACAGAGCATGCCAGCGAAACGCAATATTCGCAATGTGATTCCTGCGCTATATACGGGTATTGAGAAAGAAGATATCGCTGTCACGGCAACGACTATCACCAGAAATGGGCTGACAATTCCAGCCTGTACTGCAGCCTCACCAATGATTAAACCTCCAACAATGCCCATTGCGGGTCCAATAGGTTTGGGTAAGCGGATTCCGGCTTCGCGTAATATTTCTATCGATATCTCCAGGATCAATACTTCTATTAGGGAAGGAAAGGGAACACCTTGCCTTGTTTCAATGATTGTGACAGCCAGTTCGGTCGGGATTAAGCCTGGATGAAAGGAAATAAACGAAATGTATAATGCTGGTGCCATAAGCGCCAAGAACGCTGCAAAAAATCGTAACAAGCGCAAA
Organism: Paenibacillus sp. J22R232; assembly: GCF_056269165.1. NCBI lineage: Bacteria > Bacillati > Bacillota > Bacilli > Caryophanales > Paenibacillaceae > Paenibacillus > Paenibacillus sp. J22R232. The sequence continues at coordinate 99,945 of NZ_JBWDNK010000011.1, forward strand.
AAGGTTCCAGGGATCCAGCGATCGTAATAATCTTCCGGTGATTGCAGCAGCATGCTAAACGTTACTGGAACGATTAACGCGAAAGGCGTACCATCCAATAGAATTGCAATCCTTCCTTCTAATAAACTGTTAATGACACGATCGGGACGTTCTGTATTTTGAGTTTGCTGAAACGGGCTGAGGTAATCATCTTCTATCAGTTGTTCAACATAACCAGATTCAGCTACGAAATCTATATTGATTTTTTCTATTCGATTTCTAACTTCTTGGAGCAGATCAGGGTTGACTATTTCTTTCATGAAAGCAATAACCAGTTTTCGTTTGATTCGAGCGCCTACCTCATACATATTTATCTCTAAATCTTCACTGTAGCCTTGTCTTCGAAGCATCGATGTATTCTCGCTTAGTACTTCAGTAAAACCGATACGAGGGCCACGAAGCAAAGCTTCAGAGCCCGGTTCGTTAATCGCCCTGGACTTCATTGTTGACGAGTGAATCAGCAGTGCATTAGGCATGCCTTCAATAAGCAAAGCTGTAAACCCCATCAAAATGGATTGATTTAAATCATGAAGCTCTACGGCCTCATACGCCTCGCAAACGGGCAGTACCTCTTCTATCAGATAAGTGGAAATCTCCAATGGATTTATAGTTGAAATATCCTTTACCGTATATGACATTAATACCTTCATTACATGCTCACTGATCACTTCTTCATTCTGCATCCCATCTACATAAATGAGCATGGCTCGAGCATGGCACTGAGTGATTTGAAATTCACGAAAATGAACATCGCTGTTACGGCTAATGACTTGTTTGATTGCATTCAAATTTTCTTCATAATCGACAGACAAACCTGGATTTGGAGCAAGTTGACCGCCGCTTCTTTCTTTTATGTTAGGCGTATCCTTTTTTGCCGCTAAAGACCTCAGATATTTGTTTAGATAATAAATGCCCATGGCAATCAACATACTTATAAGAGCCTGCACACACATTTTCCAGTCAGGAAGATATGATATTATGAAGGACCACATGATCATCATCCCTTTCCAAAAAACCTTAAGCTTAACTTGTCCCATTATTTTCATTTAATCCGAAAATTTTCATTCTCTTTTCTCTGATTCAATATGCTTAATTTCTGGTTAACCTGAAACACGAAAAAAACCACCTTTACAGGTGGCTTCCAAGAATTAAGAGTATTAAGAGTTCCTTCTTGTCTTCGGTACCCTACATATCTGATAAAGCATATCCTTAAGAACGCCGGATCGCTTTATGTACGATACAATTATGCCAATGTTAGCTTAGTTACGCGTCCATCGAAAATCCATTCAGCAACATAAACAGAACCCTTGGAATCTACACAAATACCATGAGGTGAACTGAATTTATTATCTGCGTAGTATGTCTTAGGCAAATTCGGCCAGCCTTCTTGTTTGTAAGCCTGCTGATCTTCGCCTAGATGACAGATCAACCTATCATTTTTGTCCAAAATCGTTATTCGACTATTTAAGTCTGGGAAAAAGAGATCGTCCCCATGAAAATAGAAGCTGCAGGGCTGATCCATATCATCAACGATGACTCTTTTGAAATCACCCTGTAAGGTAAAGACTTGAATCCGATGATTGCCACGATCAGCTACATAAACCTCTTCTATACCGCTGCGTATATCAATGGAAATACCATGTGGACAGTTCAATTGACCCAATTCCGTACCATTTCCACCCCAGGAAAGGATATATTCCCCTGATGCCGTATAGTGATGAATCCAGCTTTGACCATAGCCATCAGATACATAAATATCGCCATTTGCCGAAACGGCTACATCTGTAGGGATATATTTAAGTTCCTCATTATATAAATCCGGACGATCAGGCGTTCCCAATGTCAGTAAGTGATTTCCGCTTAAATCCATTTTTACAACATTGCCTCGAGAGGTGTCCGTAATAAAGAGGAATTCATTGTTATGCTCTTTATGAAGATAAAATCCGTGTGCACCACCCTCGAACTCTTCACCCCAGGCCGCTAGAAATTCCCCTGTCTGATTAAATTTGAAAATGGAGGGTTTACCTGTATGAAAAACATAGACGTTATCCTGTTGGTCTACTACAATTCCATGTGTATAGCCAAACTTTAAGTGACTAGGAAGCTTTACCCAGCCTGGAACGACATCATAGCTTCGTGCCGTATTTCCTAATTGCGGAATTTTGTTTGTTATCATCATTATTCCTCTATTCCTTTGTAAGTGATTGGATATTGTTCTTTGTATGCAAAAAATCGATTAATTTCTATACTTTCTGCTCTAAAAGCCTAATCTTGACGGAATATTCTATTATGATAAACTCCCAAGCTTTTTTAATCTTTGAATTAACCAGACATATTTTTGCACTATAAGGACATTATCCGCTTGTTCACGCGTACCCCAGTTCGGAATTATAGCATTCTCTTCTGCAACCCAAAAAGGCTAATCGTCCGACGATTAACCCGTCGGACAATTGGCCCTCTTCAAAAAGCTCTTTCCAGGTTTAAGCATAACGGAACTAACCCCTGTTTTTGAGACAGAGATAAAACACCTAACTAACATGCCAGTTGCCAATACTGAATCGGTGACTGGTTATTTAGTTTCGCTTGGATACGAATATGGTTATAATAATGAATGTATCATTGACTATCTGTATCACGATGGCGGTCGTTTTACAGGTTAAATGGTCGAGATAGAATGTTTCGCACTTTAGAGAGACATGAAACGATTCGATGGGGGCATTATCAGCGGGCGTACCCTTACGGGACATGCTCATGGTAATGCCTTTGCTTTTTACGGCCTTCTGATAAGCCTCTGACGTATAGACCGAACCTTGGTCACTATGAAGCACACAATCTTCTGGCAACGCAGGAAGCTGATCTAGCGTGTCCAAAACAAATGCTGTATCCTGTGTATCCCCTATCGTAAAAGCAACCATTTCTCCATTAAACAAATCTTGAATGCTTGAAAGATACAACATTTTAGGCCCAAAGGGCAAGTAAATGATGTCCGTCACTATCATCTGCAGGTGTTTTGTTCTATCTCACGCTTTGGGGTCAGTTCCCTTGCAGAAAAGGTTCTTTAGTACACCTATTTTAGTATACTGCCATCGTCAAATTAATTTAAGAGAAAAATGTTGACAACATATTAGCTGGTTTTAGTTGAATGAAGAGGTTTTTTCAATCTGATTTTTCTAAATAAAAAGGGTACACAGATTAATGCTAAACCTGCAAGAACAAATATAGAACCGTAAGCTATGAGTAAAGGTGTAGTGGCTGGTATGAGCATTCCAAGTTCATATATTGATTCCCCGCGAGCTTGTGTTAATAAAACTACCAATCCTTTATAAATAACATATAGCCCAAAAACGGGGGCAATCCATACTAGGTTTTTTAACAATAAAACACCTCCTTTAGTCGTTAATAAGAACGCTATTTTTTGGAAAAAGTTGCTTTCACCATCTTTTCTATTTTTCGAATGTTTTCCGCTATTCTGCCAGATAGGTTAAACTCAGTACACTAAGCCCAAGGGAAGGTTCCTGAACCTATTCCTCTTGAAGATTTGATCACTCTTTCATAATTTTGTCGGTCAAATACAAAATCGTTAACTCCATTAAAATACTTGATCTTATCAGAGATACTGTCTTGATTACCTAAATTAGACCATCTAACTGTATTTTCCGTAAATTCTATATTGACTGTTATAGCACCACAACCTAAATCTGCGCATGCAGGGCAAATATAAATGGAGTTTCTATCATTCGGAAAGTCTGACGGACAACTGAGTAATAATCGTTTGATTTGAAGGTCTTGAAATTCTTCAGGTCCCCACCCAAGACAGGAGACAAAGTCGAAATCATGTGCGATACTTTCAAACAATGAAGTTCCATCGATAATGATATCCGCATAATCTATAATTCCTGGATATCCGTCTCGTTGTCTGTTCTTTATTTCAATTTGTGATACAGTCACGGCAAACACCTATTTCTTATATCTATATTTCAACTAAGAATGTTGACTTTTTCCTCGCTAAACTGACTGTTAGCTCAACGAGGCTGCCGATTTATGCCGGCAGCCTCGTTCTGGTGATTGTTAAGCTATAGTTCGCCGTTAGCTCAACTCATTACGTTGAAAATCGTTAAAATCATCTATAAAATAGCCTTCTGATTTCCATCCACTATTAGTTTTCTGTATTAATGCCCCTATAGACGATTTAGCTTTACCGAATCTACTCATAAGTTTGGCTTTATAATAATCCATATCGCGACCTTCAAAAACATAGTCTATCGCACAATAGTCATCTCCCATATATATTGCAAAGTTATAACCGAAGTAGTCAGCAAATTCTTGGCATATTCCCCTTAGTTCAAATTGTAACTCTTGATTTTCTATAAAGTGGTACCACCTAAAACAAGGACTGAACTCACAGATATACTTATTAAATATAAATCTAAACCCACCGGGGCCTCCAAGCTCAACATATTCTTCATTCCCAATTAGCACGGGATCAAATGGCCCAAAGTTGCGTGATTCACTAATACGATCACGATTTAATAACCATTGCATGTCAAGATGCGGGTTATGAAAATTAACTTCTTTAATACATTTGACAACTTTTGGGAATTTGTTCCCTTTAACAATCTCTTCTATAAAAACTTCTATGGCTGTAACATCTAATGAGTGTTTAAAAACAGCTGAGAAATCTATCCCCATTTTCCCACCCCACAATTCAAAATCCTTCCATCCCATTATATCATTTTTATTCCCACTTAAACTAAACTGCCAGTTCGTATTGAAGTTCAACTAAATCTTATACCATAGCTTTCAACAGACAGGACAATTCAAGAGCAATAAAAAAAGCCACCTGGAAAGGTGGCTTGCACTCAATCAGAGTACAAAAGTATAGATAGGAGTGGAGAGTCCTGTCCTGAACCTGTAGTTCAGATTGGATTGATATTATGAACTCAAGCTTCAATACGTTTCCGCTAGGCAATATGGAGAACAGCTTTAAAAATGTGATGGACTTACACCGTGCCGGAGTTGATTTTCTGGTAGGGACGGATGTTACGCCGGTTCCTGTCCGAATCTTGGCGGCCTTGCGCATGGAGCCAGCGTCCATCATGAAATGCAATTGCTGGTGAAGGCCGGGTTCACTCCGATAGAAGCTCTTCAGTCGGCTACCGCAAAACTGGCCCGTTGCTTTGGTCTTAACGATCGTGGTCGTATTGCCGAAGGTATGCGCGCTGACCTTTTTTTAGTAACCGGTGATCCGAGACAACCAACATCTCAGATACCTTGTCGATTAAATTCGTGTGGTTCAAAGGTATGCAACAACGATATTAATCAGAGTCGATATCCCCGTATAATGTCGTCAGAGCGATTGCATACGCTATTAAGGAACTAGATAATGCCAATGTAAACGATATAATTACATGGCCGCCCCCTACAAACATATAAAACATTAACCGTCCTCGAGATTCTAAGCCAGTGATGAGGGCCGGTATTTCCGGTCCGCATACCCGGTCTCCTTGTTTTCTTATGTTTTACTATCAACGGTATTTAGTGATAAGTGTATTGTGATGGGAATATTGTAATTTTTATTTTAAATTATCAAACTTCGTTTTAAATCTAGACGTGTACGTGGACGACGTGAAGCCGAGTTAATCGAAATCAAAATATTAATAAACGCCCCGGGAGCTTAAGCTTCCGGGGCGTTGTTCATGAGCTTCCCTTCTATTCCTTTTGTTGCGCCAGCATGTTCAACAGTACCGATACCGCTTCCGCACGAGTCGCAAGCGAATCGCCGTTGAACATATTGTCGCCCGGGCCTTTCATGATACCTAACTTCCTCATGGCCTCTGCCGCGCCCTTCGCCCATGAAGGGATGCTTGCATCGTCCGCGAAGCCGGTCGTGGCATTTGAATCGACCGCCAGCTTCAACGCTTTCGAGATCATTGCTGCCATCTCCGCGCGGGAAACGGGGGCGCGCGGACGAAAAGTACTGTCTTCGTAACCGTCAACGAGGCCTGCTTGCACCGCTCGCACGACCGCGTCTTTCGCCCATGTCGGAATGCTGGCCTTATCCGCGAAATCCGTTTCCATTGCTACGGCTGGTAGCTTCAAAGCATTCATCAGCATGACAACGAATTCCGCGCGAGTAACCGAATGGTTAGGTTTGAACGTTCTATCGGCGTAGCCTTTGACCCATCCTTCGCCGATCGCCTGCTTGACGAGCTTTTCCGCCCAGTGGCCCGAGATATCGTCGAATTCAATGTCCGCCGCGGCCTCGTCGGATAAGGCGAACACGGCGTATTTCTTAAAGTGATCGACTTCGACGACGATTTTATTGCCGTTGACGATGCCGCCGACTTCAACCCATACCTTCTGCTTTTCGTCATAATAACATACGGCTGCTTTTCGGTTTGGACCGATCGCTTTCGCGTCGAACGTGAAAGTCAGGGTGACCGGCTTCAAGAAATTTTCCGAGAAGTTTTTCAAAATCTCGTAGACCGGGCTCGCCAAAATGTCATCTTCCGTTATGAGCCCTTGCACGTCCAGCAATCTATTAATGGTTAGCTTCAGTACTTTGTCCGTGGCGTTCGCCGGAATATCGATCGTTACCGCATTCTCATAACGAACTTCGCCTGCCTTGCCTACGGGAAGCAGAAGCTCACCAATCTCCACAACGATTTTTCCGTTATCAAGCTTCGCCGGATCACCTACTTCGTGATCAGCCACAATCGCTGTCCACTTCGCGTACAGCGTCACGCTAGCCGTTACCGTATCCGTACCGAATTGCCATTCCGTAGAGCCAGCCGCTTCCTTGTACCAGCCCTCGAAGGTAAAGCCGGCTTTCGTTGGATTCGCAGGAGCTGTGATCTTCGCTCCCGCGCTCACGCCGGCCAAGTCTGCAACCACGCTGCCTCCTTGCGAATCGAATGCCACCGTGTACGTCGGATCCGGCATCCAATTCGCGTACAGCGTCACATTTGCCGTTACCGTATCCGTGCCGAATTGCCACTCCGTAGAGCCAGCCGCTTCCTTGTACCAGCCCTCGAAGGTAAAGCCAGCTTTCGTTGGATTCGCAGGAGTCGCGATCTTTGCTCCCGCGCTTATATCGGTCAAGTCCGCAACCACGCTGCCTCCTTGCGAATCGAACGTCACCGTGTACGTCGGATCCGGCGTCCACTTCGCGTACAGCGTCACGCTAGCCGTTACCGTATCCGTGCCGAATTGCCATTCCGTAGAACCAGCCGCTTCCTTGTACCAGCCCTCGAAGGTGAAGCCGGCTTTCGTTGGATTCGCTGGAGCCGCGATCTTCGCTCCCGCGCTAATATCGGTCAAGTCCGCAACCGCGCTGCCTCCTTGCGAATCAAAGGCAACCGTGTACGTCGAATCCGGCGTCCACTTCGCGTACAACGTCACGTTCGCCGTTACCGTATCCGTGCCGAATTGCCATTCCGTAGAACCAGCCGCTTCCTTGTACCAGCCTTCGAAGGTAAAGCCGGCTTTCGTTGGATTCGCTGGAGCCGCGATCTTCGCTCCCGCGCTAATAGCGGTAAGGTCCGCAATCACGCTGCCTCCTTGCGAATCGAACGCCACCGTGTACGTTGGATTCGGCGTCCACTTCGCGTACAGCGTCACGCTAGCCGTTACCGTATCCGTGCCGAATTGCCATTCCGTAGTGCCAGCAGCTTCCTTGTACCAGCCCTCGAAGGTAAAGCCGGCTTTCGTTGGATTCGCTGGAGCCGCGATCTTTGCTCCTGCGCTGATATCGATCAAGTCCGCAACCGCACTTCCTCCTTGCGAATCGAACGCCACCGTGTACGTCGGATTCGGCGTCCACTTCGCGTACAGCGTCACACTAGCCGTTACCATATCCGTGCCGAATTGCCACTCCGTAGAGCCTGCCGCTTCCTTGTACCAGCCTTCGAAGGTGAAGCCGGCTTTCGTTGGATTCGCTGGAGCCGCGATCTTCGCTCCCGCGCTAATATCGGTCAAGCCCGCAACCACGCTGCCCCCTTGCGAATCGAATGCCACCGTGTACGTCGGATCCGGCGTCCACTTCGCGTACAGCGTCACGCTAGCCGTTACCGTATCCGTGCCGAATTGCCACTCCGTAGAGCCAGCCGCTTCCTTGTACCAGCCCTCGAAGGTGAAGCCGGCTTTCGTTGGATTCGCAGGAGCCGCGATCTTCGCTCCCGCGCTAATATCGATAAAGCCCGCAACCACGCTTCCTCCCTGCGATTCGAATGTCACCGTGTACAAGTCAGGGATGACCGCTTGCAAGACGAGCCCGCTAAGCCCCACAGCCACGAACGCGCCGCTACCGTAGCTGACGTCCGTCAACTGCTTCGATGTCGTAAGTGTCTCGGTCGTCCAACTCGTGCCATCCGTGGATTTCGCGATTTTATTCGGTGATCCTACGGCCACGAACTCGCCGTTGCCATAGCTAACAGCCATAGGATACCCACGGACGCCCGTTGATGAGCTCGTCCAATCGATGCCATTCGAAGATGTCACCACGGCTCCGTCGGACAATGCCGCCATGAACTTTCCGTTCCCGTATACGACGCTATAGATCCCGTCCGAAGTATTCGAAGTCCGACTCGTCCAAGTCTCTAAGTCGCCGGAAGTCAAGATCGTACCGCCGATGCCGACGGCCACGTACATGCCGTCGCCGTATGCGATGTCCCAAAGATTTTGCGAAGTGCCAGAAGTTCGACTCGTCCAGCTTACGCCGTCGTCGGAGGTCGCGAGCGCCCCTGCAGCACCCACCATCACAAACTTGCCATTCACGAACGAAACGCCGAATTGCGAGCTGCCAAACGTACGGCTTGTCCAACTCGCGCCGTCGCCAGAAGTCAAGATGGACCCGTTGCTACCCACGGCCACGAACGTACCATTGCCGAAGCTCACGTCGTATAACGATTGCCAAGTACCTGAAGCTCGGATCATCCAGTTTGCGCCGCCGCTTGAAGACATAATCGTCCCGGCTTCTCCTACCGCCACATACGTACCGTTGCCATAGCTAATGGCATTAAGATCATAACTGGTTCCCACTGTTCGGACGACCCAACTCGTCCCATCCTCGGATGTCAATATCGTTCCCCCGTAGCCTACAGACAAGTATGTGCCATTTCCGAATACGATCCCATTCAAGATCGAAAGCGTGACCGCATCGCGTTCCTCCCACGCCACTCCGTCGACGGAGGCGTAGACGAGTCCGTTATGGCCCACCGCCACAAAATCACCGTTGCCGTAAGTGACGTCTTCCAGCGTTAATCTAGTATCCAAATGTTGCTTCGTCCAACTCGCGCCGTCGCCTGAAGTCACCATCGCGCCAGCAAACCCCACCGCAACATACGTGCCGTTACCGAAGGCAATGCCAAAGAGATCCGGAGTATTGCCGGGCGAGGCGTCACTCCAGGCCACTCCGTCAGAGGAAGTCAATATCGTCCCCGATTCCCCTACCGCCACAAATTCGGCCGAACCATACACGACGTCCGTCAGGTTCTCATCGGCACTCGAAGTACGACTCGACCAATTCTCTCCGTCAGCAGAAGTCAAGATCGTCCCGGCGTCTCCTACCGCCACGTACAAGCCGTTGCCGTAGCCGACACCCTCTAGAAATTCCGAGGTTCCCGACGAACGGGAAGTCCAGTTCAATCCATCGCCCGAAGAGACGATCACGCCTCTATCGCCAATCGCCACATACTTACCATTCCCATATACGATGCCATTGAAATAAGGAACTCCCGGGCCTGACCAACGATTCGTCCAGTTCGTTCCGTCGGCGGAGGTCAGCAGAGTACCGTTCCCCCCCACTGCCACGTATGTACCGTTGTTGTAAGCAACGCCTTGCAGATCCTCGGACGTCGGATAGGGACTCCGAATCGTCCAATCGAACGCGGCTGCCTGGTCCGCATAAGTCGGAATCATTCCTGTTAACAAGAGCAATGCCATGAATATCGTCACGTAGCGCTTGATCATCACTTCGAAAACACTCCTCTACCAATAATGTCGTCGTTAACTATAACAGGAAAATAGCACAGTATTCTTAATGAAATCTTAATAGCGACATCATTCGACCTTTTCCTAGCGCTCTTTTCCCGTTATGATGAGGAGAGTAGTAGGGAAGCAATAGAATCGGAGTGTGGTCGTGACATGCATCAAATTCTCGTTGTCGATGATGAGCCGGACATTCGCATGCTAATCCGCATGCACTTGGAGAGAGCGGGCATGCGCGTGGTCGAGGCTGCCTCGGGGCGACAAGCTATCGAAACGTTGCGGGAGCAGCCCATCGAATTAATGATATTAGACTTAATGATGGATGATGTGAACGGCTTTGAAGTTCTTCAATATGTGAGAGCTCGCGGAACCGACACGATCATCATCGCATTAAGCGCTAGAAGAGAGGTACAGGATAAGATCGATACGTTAGGGTTGGGAGCGGACGACTACGTCACCAAGCCGTTCAGTCCGATGGAATTGCTCGCCCGCGCACAGGCGCAACTCCGAAGGCATCGTCCCGGCAGCACGTCGCACCCCTACGGGGTCATTCGGATGAATAAGCTGGCGCTCGACATCGATAATATGGTGCTGGCCAACGGATCGCAACGTCACGAATTGACGCAATACGAATGCGAGCTGCTGCAATTGTTCATGAAGAATCCGGATCGCGTGCTGACCAAGCGAGACATCTACCTGCACGTCTGGAAGCACGATCACGTGAATGACAACAACTTGAGCGTATTCATGAACCGGTTGCGCGCCTTGCTCGACGACGACTCCGATACCGCACCGCAGATTCATACGGTAAGAGGCATCGGTTATCGATTCTCAGGAGACGGCATATGAAAAGTCGCACGAAGCTCTGGCTCGTCATGCTGATCAGCGCTGCAAGCAGTCTGGTTTTATTCTTGTTGTTGTCCTTCGTTGTCACGAAGATATGGAATGATGGGTATAATCTGAATCAATTGGAGTCGATCGCGCACGAGACGCTGCAGACCGTCGAAAGGCATAGTCTTGACGGCGTTCGACCGATTCTGGATGCGGTTCACGACCGGCATCCGGCGATACGCTTGGAATGGGTCGCGTCGGACGGCTCGACGATCTACGATACTACCGGCGGAACGGCCCGTTACGACTTCGGACAGTTGGCCGGACGCTTCGTGAATATGCCGGACAACCTCTGGGCCGAGCATGAAACGGCCACTCTCGTATATTCCCTGGCCCGGAACGGACAATCCGAATATCTGTTGTTAAGCTTACCTAGCGATGAGATGAAAACGGGGCAAATCTACTTCTTTTCACGATCATTCAAGCTGTTGTACGCTCTCATCCTGCCCGTCCTGCTATCCGCCCTGGTTCCCTATTTCCTGTCGATCTGGTTCTTCTCCTCCATTAATCGTCGCATCGGCAAGCTGAACAAGGCCTTGGGCCAAGTCGGCTTAAGAAGCGACGTCCTGGTGCTAGAGGACAAGTCGAAGGACGAAGTCGGCCAGCTCACCCGTCACTACAACGAGATGGCGCGCCGGATTCAGCAACAGGCCGTTCAAATCGAGCAGTTCGATAAACGACGCCGACTGCTGCTGTCCAATTTGTCCCACGATTTGCGAACGCCGCTAACCATGATCTTGGGCTATGCCGAGACGATTCGCACGAATTCGTTCCATGACGACGGAGAGCTTCGCAAAAGCGCGAAAATCATATTGCAACGTTCCCGCTACATGGACAAACTGTTGGATCAGTTGCTGGACATCTCGCGGCAAGACTCAGGCGCGTTCGAGATTCATCCCACCCCGACCAACTTGTCCGAATTGTTGCGAAAAATCGTGTCCGACTATCTGTTGCTATTGGATGGGCAAAACTATGCGGTCGACATTGAGATCCCGGAAAAGGACGTCGAGTCGGATCTCGATGCTTCCCTCATGGAGCGTGCCGTTCGCAACTTGCTGGACAACGCTTTACGTTATGGAAGCGACGGGGAGTATCTAGGGATCGGACTCGTCCAAGAAGACGATTGCGTGCTTATCATCGTGAAGGATCGGGGGAGAGGCGTCGACCCCGCCGACCACGACCGCGTCTTCGAACGATTCTATCGCGCGAACGAAGGAAGGCAAGGCGAAGGTCTCGGCATCGGACTTTCCATCGTGAAAGAAGTCGTCGAACTGCATCAAGGCCACATCCGCTTGACCAGTACCCCGTATGGGGAAACCTCGTTCACGCTCCTACTGCCGCAGCGTCGATCGCAGGAATTATCGTCGAACGGCCAGATTCCGCCCAAAATAAGACAAGCCTCCGCCCCAACTGGTTTTACCCCCGTAAAATAGACAGTGAGAAAGAGTATTCATTTATGCGGCGATCGCGATTCGGAATTCAACCGGAGTACAGTCGCCGAGTTTTTCTGGAAACGTTCTTGTTTTTAAAAGTCTATATATTCCGCATTTACAATTAGCCGACGGACGAAGCTTTATAACAAAGTTTGATAATTTCAAAGCTACATACCCTTGATTTTCTTTAAGGAGACCAAGTATTTTAATAATAAAGTTTGATAAAAACTGAACTTAATCGAGTAGGAGGAGGCGCCTAGCCTAGCCTCCTTCCTCTCACACCACCGTACATGCGGGTGCGCATACGGCGGTTCCAAAAGGTTAACAAAGCTCTAAGTAACCAGAGAGCAAACTCTTCAGCCCTTTCGCTTCCCAATAGGAAGTCAGAATAGCATTATTTGTGTTTCGAGACATTTCCCACGCTCCGCGTCTGGAGCTCTCCATGACAAAACAGGCCCATTCTGGAACGCCAAGTGCTCGGAGCTCACGGATTGGGGGCCTACCCGTTTCCACTGCTTCCACAGACACATGCGCAGCCTACGACGAATCCATTGGCCAAATTTCTCGCAGCGACTCTTTGCAGAGGCTAGCCGGAAATAGCCAATCCAGCCGATGAGATAGCGGTTTATCTGCATCATCCGGTTTTCCATAGATATCGATCGCGTTCGCTTCGTCAGCTCTCTTACTTTCGCTTTGAATCGCGAGATTGTTTGAGGGGCTAAACGAATGGTTGCCTTCTTGTCCCTTAGAAAGCTAAGCCCTAAGAATTTTCGGTTCCAAGGTCGGTCTAACGCGCTCTTATCTCGACTCACTTTCAGTTTTAGCTTTCCTTCTACGAAGCTTGTTACCGAATCCATAACACGTTCACCTGCACGTTTACTCGCCATGAAGATATTACAATCGTCCGCATAACGGACGAATCGCAATCCTCGTTCAGTTAGCCATTGTTCAAGTCGTCCAATAGGATGTTGGCTAGCAGCGGACTGAGCGGACCACCTTATGCGAAGCTTTGCATAGACCACCTTGGGGGTCCCTTTTGGGGTGGCATATTTCATCCCGTTTTCCATGTATCCGGCTTCGAGTATTTGCCTGACCAATTTAAAGATTCTTCCGTCGCTCACTTGCTCCGCGATCATGTCGATTAGCGGTTCGTGATGCACCGTTCCGAAGAAATCCCGCAAGTCCGCGTCGACAATCCATTCGCATCCGTCCATCAATTCGCGATAAATCTTCCGCATCGCTTGATGCGTCGATCCGCCTGGACGGTATCCGAAACTGTATTCGCCAAACAGCGGTTCGAAGATAGGCTCCAGTCTGTTTTTCAACGCTTACTGACATACCCGATCTCGTATCGCAGGAATGCTGACATTGTCAATTCCGCCGCTCCCACCATTCGCTTTCACTGATTCCCATGCCATTTCCAAGTTCGTGCGATGATACACCTTGTCAATTAGTGATTGAACCTTTTATCCTGTGCCTTCTGCTTTCATTCGTTTCGTATCCTCCACTTGCAAGTTATGGGTCTTTCACATAAGGAACTATCCGTCCCTTGTCGCTTACTCGCGAAACTTATTCCAGTTCCGGTCTTCATAAAGCGAGCCGCCTTTCGACTCTTTTAGTTCCAGTACCAACTTGTCATGATAAGGATTAGGATCCATATCTCCTCCAAATCCTATCCACGCATCTGGGGCTACTTCACCGTCTTTATCTGTATAAGCTATTTCAAGTGGTGCTGCTGCATGCCCTGAAAACTCACAATTTTCCGATAAACAATGGTACCCTAATTTACGAACTCCGTATTTACACAAAGGGGGAACAGGATTGACTGGATATTGGTTACCTATCCCGTAGAGACAGTGTAGCTCCACAATGAGATGTGCAAATGCCACTTATTTAACAGCCCACTTTCTCGATAAACATTCATGGAAATTAATTCTTTCCCCCGTTCGTATTATGAGGTCAACAGATCTTATATTGCCGTCAGTAGGCAGGACAATTCAAGAACAATAAAAAAGCCACCTGAAAAGGTGGCTTGCACTCAAAAAGAGTGCAAAAGTATAGATAGGTGTGGGGAGTCCTGTCCTGAACCTGTAGGTTTGAATAGTTTAATTTCATACCGGATACCTACCAAATTACCTTCAGCTGACTGATCTCTAACCTACTAATTCTTCATAATAGGAATGCTGCCTGTTACTTCAACAAGCAACGGCAACCCGTCGTGTGACCGGCTGCCGTCGTGTCGTGGTACTATCGTCCCCGTTTAGTTCAATCAGGCGAGCTCAATTCAGCTTCTCAATATCCACACTGATTACAGTCATTGACTTAGCACATAATGTTTAATGCAGAGACAGTCAAGCCGCGGCTGCACGTCTTGCTCCACAACCCGACACCTTCGCAGTCACGGAGCATGCGCCGTTTGCAGCGACGTGACTGCGAGGGTGCTATTCCTGCGTCTCCTTGGTTGGATGCGTCGGTTCAGACGCTCACTCGGTAGTGAAGATGAACAACGCCGCTTCGGAAGTGGCGCGCACCGAGCAGCTCGAGCCGCGTGCGGAAGTTGTCCGGCAATGCTCGTTTACCTCCACCCAAGACGATAGGATTAAGAAGCAGATGACACTCGTCAATGAGTCCCGCATTCATCGCCTGCCCAGCAAGCTCGGCGCCGCTAATCGTAATGTCAGCTCCTGAGGACTCCTTCAGTCGCTGGATCGCATCAGGATTGAATTCGCGCTCGATCCTCGTCCTGGCGCTTGAAACCGTCTGAAGCGTCCGGGAATACACGATCTTCTCAGCCGCTTGCCAGATCTGCGCGAATTCCCGCCGCATTACATCCGGTTGATCGCCGCTGATGCTTGCCGTCTCCCAGTACACCATCGTCTCGTACTGTCGACGCCCGTAAAGGTAGGCGCCAATCGGCCGCTGAAAGTCGTTCCAGAACGCATACGTCTCGTCATCGGAAATGCCCCACTCGAAATTGCCATGCTCGTCCTCAATATACCCGTCCAAAGATACGTTAGCAGCGTAGATCAGTTTAGCCATTAAAATATCGCCCTCCAATAGTTTGACCGTGTCGAACTGAATCTTCACCGAATGAACTTCATCCTTTTAACTAATAGACAAACGAGAGATAATAAAATCATCGAATTCCACGATTTTTTTATCGCGAAGGAATATTCCTGTCAGATTGTAGGTCTAAGTAATGGAAGCCTATCCGAGGAAAATTCCATTCCTCTGACTATTCGCGAAGAAGATTGAACTATCCTGCCATTCGTATTATGAGATCAACCATTTCTTTCTGGTTGATCCATTTTGCATTTGCTTCGAGGATTAGTGTAGCCGGGTCGAACGTACCTGCCCGTGGGACTTGATCCCGAGCGCTATAAAGTTCACCCCTACTTGTCATGACCATGATTAAGGCTGGTTGGGACATAGATCCCGTATCACATGCGATGCTGTGGAGCGACAAGGAGGTTCATAGGGGCTACCGGTAAATCTATTTCAAGGAGAGATAAAATGAACCCTGTTATAGGACTAGACATTTCTAAAGAAGAAAGCCACGGACAAGCTTTCTTAGATCGAGGAAAACCATACCGAGGAGTATTCCATTTCGAACATACTCGGATGGTCTCGAGATATTGCTTCAAGTTATTCATGACATTGAACATGAATCGGGGCATCGACCTACAATGATTCTGGAAGCAACCGGGCACTATCAAAGCCCTGTTGTTCAATTTCTAGAAGAGCATCACTATTTATTTATCTATATCAATCCACTCATTTCTAATCGGCTTCGAAAAACCAATCTTCGTAAAGTGAAAACGGATGCTGCTGACGCTTATCTTCTGGGCGAGTTTTACTATAGGGAGGAATTCGAACCATTCAAAAAAAGAGGTGTGCAACTGCTTAATATGCGTTATCTGACGCGACAACACGAGTCCTTCTCTAAGATGTGCGTGTGCAGACAAAGCTGCAATTCCAAGCCGTTCTGGATCAGGTTTTCCCGGCATACAAAGGTGTTTTCGGGGCTATTTGGCTACTAAGATTGATGAGTATGATTTAATCCAGTCGATTCCCGGTATTCGCCCTAAAATGGCTGCAACAATTTTAGCGGAAATTGGAGAACTCGACAGGTTTGATCATCCAAAGAAACTGGTTGCCTTTGCAGGAATAGACCCAATCGTTTTTGCTTCAGGCAAGTTTACAGCAACACGTAATCGAATCACCAAACGTGGTTCCAGGCAGCTTAGATACGCACTAGTTATGGCGGTACAGTGTGGCCTAATCCGTTCTCGCAACACGCGGATTAAAGAGTTTTACGAACGCAAAAGAGCTGAAGGAAAACCTCACAATGTGGCTCTAGTGGCGTGTGCAAATAAGTTAGTTCATTGGTTGTATGCCATTTTAAAAAGTAAGGAATCATTCCGTCCAGCATAACAAAACAATGATGGTTTAACCTTCCAATACAACTCAAATTGGAGGGTTGTTTGGCATGCTTATTAATCAATATAACACAAGTTCTCGAGTTGTTTTGCTTGTAATGTTGACAAGCTATTAGTTGGTATCGTATTAAAGTTCAACTAATCTTATACCATAGCTTTCAACAGACAGGACCATTCAAGAGCAATAAAAAAGCCACCTGAAAAGGTGGCTTGCACTCGTTCTGAGTGCAAAAGTTTAGATAGAAGTAGAGAGTCCTTTCCTAAACCTGTAGGTTTTTATGAAATGATACCTTCTCTCAATCCCAGTTCTTTTCTCTGTGTCCTTGTAATCAGAGCAAGGATATCCTGCTGTGAAACTTCTACCTTACAAAAGTAACCTTTAATTTGCTTTACCTGTTAATACAAGCCTAATGGATTTATTAATATGATGGGAAACTCTTTTGCCTAACTAAACACTGTTTATTAACCTCAAGTGCTTCATTGGAAAAGGAACCCACCAAAACAGGAAAATAAATACGCTTTCAAATGAAAATTATCCAATTATACTTAACTTGCTTGATAATCCAAACCAATGAAATGGAGATGAAAAGATGAACAATGAATGGATTCAACTATCAAACCGCAGGTTATTTCTCCCGCTTCGCAGTCTTGTATTAATCGCAGTATTGTTATCCCTGGTCATGTTTCACGTTAAGATCGCTCCAGCTAACGCACTCGCGGGGGAAACAAATATGCATGATCCAAGCGTCATTAAGGTGGGGAGCTGTTATTATGCGTTTTCTACCGGTCTCTATATTGGCATAAAGGCAACGAAAACTTGCGATTCCACAGGTACAACCAGTTGGCAAAGCGTAGGAACGATATTCAGCACCATTCCTGCTTGGATTATTGCTAGACTTGGCTCCAACCCGGGAAATCTATGGGCTCCGGATATCAACTACTTTAATGGAAAGTACTATCTGTATTATGGAGCTTCTATATGGGGTACGAATACGGCTACGATGGGACTAGCGACAGCGACGAACATTGAAGGGCCGTGGACGGATCAGGGAGAAGTAACGAACGTCAATTACCCCATTGACCCTAACGTAGTCTGGAGCTCAGACAACGTTCCATATATAACGTGGGGATCTTGGACGGGGAATGGCATTAATATGCATGTTCTCGATGGAACGACCGGCAAGCTGTCAACAACAAACAACAATCTATGGAATATTGCAACAGGCATCGAGAATTCATCTATCATTTATAACAACGGATACTATTACATGTTCGGTTCCAAGGGCAGCTGTTGTTCTGGTGTTAACAGCACCTATTACACCGTCGTAGGCCGCTCTGCAACGATTACCGGACCTTATCTGGATGAGAGTGGCGTTAATATGGTCAACGGAGGCGGTACGAGAATTATGTCCGGAGCAGGCACGGAGGTTGCAGCCGGCGGTGCTGATCCATTCAATGACGGGGGGAGCACTCGTCTTGCCTATCATTACTATGACGCGAATCGTGCTGGCTTGGAATCGTTGAACATACGAACGGTACATTTCGGTGACTCCCCGCGAACCGGGGCAGCGAATTGGCTCTATGTGAGTGCTCCCATTTATGCGCCTATCACGGGTGCAACGGTGACGGCCAGCAGCAGTGCCGATGTAGGAGGTTGGCTAAAACCGAATGTTGTTGACGGACAGGAGCAATCGACAAGCAGTACGATGGGCTGGAGCAGCAACAACAGCCTATCGTCTAATCATACAGAATGGGTACAGCTTGATTTCGGTCTAAATAAAAAAATAACCCAAATTCAACTATTTCCTCGAACAGACGGCGCGAATACCGGCTACGGATTCCCAATCGACTTTACTATTCAGTTATCTGCAGATGGGACCAACTGGTCCACTGTACTTACCAAGTCGGCAACACCTCTTCCTACCGGCATTCAAATCTATGATTTTAATGCGACAACTGCCCGTTATGTCAAAATAAACGCGACAAGTCTGAGAGCCAATCCCAATGATCTGAACCATTATCGGATGCAGCTTGCTGAGATTAAAACATTCGGCAGCAACACAGGCAATTTGTCGGAGCTTAAACCTGTCACTGCCAGCAGCTCCTATGAAGGAAGCGATTGGTTTACACATCGGGTAAATGATGGGCAGAAAGGTGCGGTCAGTGGCTCCCGAGGTTGGTCTAGCAATAATCTATTAACTCAAAACCATACAGAATTCATTAAAGTAGACACAGGTGCAATACAATCCATCAGCACAGTGAACTTGTATCCTAGAAATGATGCATTACAAGTGGGAAATGGGTTTCCCATCGATTTCACGATTCAGATCTCGTCCGATAACGTCAATTGGAGCACGGTTGTGACTCGAACGAATTATGCGAAGCCGGGAAATGCCGTACAGAGCTTCGGCTTCGCCTCACAATCCGCTAGATACGTGAAGGTTACAGGTACGAGTCTAAGACTGAACCCAACAGAATCTAATTATTACCGCATGCAGCTTGCAGAGATAGAAATATATTAGTTTGCGGGTAACGTATACTTAGGCCGAAAAGCTGCACGCTTGGGGCCTAGCCCAAACACACAGGACAAAGAAACACTCCGGCGCATATGGCTCCGGAGTGTTTCTTTGTCCTTTTCTACAGATCAAACATTCAACTTTTAGTTTAACGTAAACTTATAGCTGCCGGAACCAAGATCTTGAATCCAAATGGATTTATCCTGCCGTTGAACGTCAAACTCTCCGCTATCAGATGACAACTGCTCATTGCCTATTGCGGGCATACCGATATCTGCGGTTGTCCCGATAGGTATTTGAACTTCGAGATGCAAGCCCTCGTCATTGCGGTAATACCTCATGCTTATAACTCCGAAAGAACTGGTTATCTGTCCTTCTGCTTTTTCCACTGTCTGCATGAAAGCAGGCGCGATGACCATTTTCTTATAACCCGGCTCTGTCATTCTGATCCCTAATACGTAACTCGTAAGCCATTCTTTCACATGTCCCATCATGGCGTGATTTCTCGAACGCACCATAGTGCCAAGCCAAAGCTCTTCATAATTCCAATATTCTGGCAATGTAGTGAGGTTTTTGTCGACAAAATACTTATAACTTGGCTGTGTGTCATTCATGACCATTTTATAGACGACATCATTTTTCCCATATCGCCCTAATGAAGCAAATACTTGCTTCAAGCCTACTTCTCCCGATGACAAATGATAATCTCTTATTTCGACTGCTTCCTGAAGCTTTTCAATAGAGCTTTCCCTATTCTCCTCTAGAACAATTTCACTAAAAAGAACACATCCGTAGCTAGCTTGGCTCCCATTCCCATAACTCCTGCTCTCGGCCTGGTAACATTCCAGATGGCTATGAAATCGCTCACGTACTTCTGCAGCTATGGATAAATAATGATTTACGTCTTCCTGATGTTCGGTTAGTTCTGCAATGCTAGCCATCGTCTTCAACAAATAATAATAAGCGCAGTTCTCTACCAGCACTTTCGGCGTTGCCTCATTTAATTGCCCCCAGTCTCCCATCTGGGCATAATCGCTTAGAAGCCCGTCTATTGTCTGGGCTTGTAAGTAAGACATATATATATTCATGGTGGCATATGCGTTCTTCAATACGGTAGAATCCCCGTAGACCTGATAATATTCCCATGGGGTAAGAATACACGCACCGCTCCAGTTAGGGTCTCTATGCAAGCCGACGATACGATGGTATTCAGGCGCAATGGCAGGAATATATCCGATTCCTTCGGGATCACCGTTGACAAGGTCGGTACTGTCGGTTTGTGAATCGATTATATCTCTCGCGATTTTGGGAATCCATGTGCGGATATCATACCCGGCTGAGATGGAACGAAACATCAAATGCGAGGTTTCAAGCCAACCTAATTTCTCGATTTGAGGGCAGTCCGTGAAAGAGAAGAACATGTTGCTTTCAATGGAACGTTCCGTTATTTCATTAATTTGATTCAACGCTTCATTCGAAGTTTCGAATGCTCCGGTTTTCTTATTGGCGACACGCAGTACGCAGCAATTGAAATTTGCAACGGTTGCTTCGCCTATGAATCCAGAAACTTCAACGTACTGGAATCCTTGATAACAAAACAGCGGATGCCAGCCTTCGTTTCCTGTTCCTTTTACCGTATAACTGTTCGCAATGCTGCAGTGATATTTCTCCGACCAGCTCTGCGTACATGAAGACTGATCTACGCCGGACCCATCATCGAACAGCATTTCGGCCGGCAGCATCTTAATGGTCGTTCCTCTATCCTTTTCTGTCATCCCCTGCAGGACCAATTCCGGGAAACCGGATACATTCCTTCCCATATCGACAAGGAAATTGCCGTTTTCTAGTTTGGTTACGGACGCAGCGGGGAATTTCTCCAGCATCCTGACCGGATTGAACTCCTTGCCCTTTAATTTGCCTAGCGGCTGCCCCATTACTGCTGCGCTGCTCCAACTATTGCGATCTGCTCCGGGCATATCCCATCCGGCTATTTCCGCTGTCGCATCATAGTCCTCGCCGCCATACCAGTTGTTGAAGGTAATGGGACTGTCTGTTAGCTTCCAGCTGCCATCCGTTGCCGCGACATATTTCACTTCTCCGTCTGCATACGTAATTTCAATCTGCGCGATTACTTTTTTATCGCCATACAGCCCTTTTCTTACATAGCCGCCGTCGTTTTTCTGATAACGATGCTCCGGAGCTTCCGTGTGATCATCAAGCACCATAACAGGATTGACCAGAAAATTCACGTACTGCCCATTGCCAATAATGATTCCGATTGCGTTGCAGCCATCATGCAGCTGATCCCGAATATCGTAGGTCGCGTAATAAACGGTTTTCGAATAGTCGCTTTCGCCAGGATTAAAAAAAGTATCATCCAGCCGTTCGCCGTTAATGCTGGCATGGAACAATCCTAATCCACTCATGTAAGCTCGGGCCTTTACGATACGATCAACGTTGCCGACATTGAAATCAAATGCCACTTGGGGAGCTGCTGACTTGTTGCATGCCGTATGGTCGCCTTGTCCGATCCAGCGTGCTATCCAATCATTATCATCCAAAAGCCCCATTTCCCATGAATGGATTTGACTCCATCCTGAATCTATGTCACTCCTATCCCACACCTTCACTTTCCAGAATACTTCCTGTCTTGAAGCAAGAGGAATGCCGTCATATCCGATAGCAAAATTCTTTTCATTCCATACTTTTCCTGAATCCCATACATCTGCAATATCGCTCTGTAATAATGCAACCGTAGAAGACACTATCACACGATAGGCAGTTTGATACTGGTTTTTTTCGTCTGATTCAAGCGTGTAGCTCAGAATGGGGCGTTTGCTGTCAACTCCTATTGGGTTGAGCAAATACTGTGTCAATAGATTGCTAATTTTCATTGTCATGGTAATAACTCCCTTAGATTGCTATGGTTAATAGCGACAGCCTTGGACTGATTTCAAGCAGCCAACGCTGTCGCTGGAATAATTATCCTTTAACTGCTCCGCCTACAATCCCTTTAATGAATTGTTTCTGCAGCAATAGAAACGTAATCACTAGCGGAAGCGCGCCGAGCACGATTGCGGAGAAAATCATCGCCCAGTTACTGTTATATTGTCCGGTAAAGCTGAATATGGCCATTGGAATCGTTCGATTTTCCCTTGCTTGCAGGTAGAGTAGCGGAATCAAAAAATCATTCCAAATCGTTAGGCTATTCGTTATAATGACCGAAGCCGTAACCGGCTTCATCAACGGAAATACGATAGTGAGAAAAGTGCGCAGCGGGCCGCATCCGTCAATTAACGCCGATTCCTCCAATTCCTTCGGCACGCCTTTCAGAAATCCGGTGTATAGAAAGACGGAAAAGGGAATCGTTATCGCGATATAGATTAGAATGACGCCTTGATGCGTATTAATGAGGTCGAGCATTTTAAGCAGCTTATATAATGGAATCATGCTCAGCGGAAACGGAATCATAATCCCAGCGATGAAAAAAAGGAAGAACGAGCCTGTAAGCCTAGATTTCACTCTCGCGATCGGATAAGCAGCAAAAGCGCTTACGATAACAACACCGATGAGTGATAAAGCGGTTATAAGCAAGCTGTTTCCAAAGGCAGACAGCATATGGGCTGTTTGCCACGCTTCCGCGAAATTGCTCCACATCCAATCCTTCGGCCAAGAGAAAGTGCTTTCCAGCATTTCTTTCGGTGATTTCACCGTTACGGAGACGAGAATGAGAAGCGGAATAAGCACGATAAGCGCCCAGATCAGCAATAAGGTGGAGACTACGAATTTACTGGTTACGGATTTCTTCATTATGCCTCTAGCTCCCTTCTGCGAAGAATACGGAGCTGGAAGATGGAAATGATGAGAATGATCAAGAACATGACGATGGCAATCGCCGTTCCGTAACCCATTTCGTTGAAATTAAACGCTTTTTTATATAAAAGAATGGCTAGCGACTCTGTAGCCGTTCCTGGACCGCCTTTTGTCATGACGTAGATAATGTCGAAAACTTTAAAACTACCGATGATCGATATCAATATATTTACGGTAAATGCCGGAGCTATGAGCGGAAATGTTATTTTCACAAATCGACTCCAATTGCTCGCTCCGTCTATATCGGCCGCCTCGTACAAATCGCCGGGAATCGCCTGCAGCCCGGCAAGGTAAATAATCATCGAAAGCCCCATCCATTGCCAGATATTTGTAAATACTACGCTATACATCGACCACTTCGGATCTCCGAGCCAATCCTGTGCCCAATTTTCCAGTCCAATGTTTTGGAGTGCCATATTAATGACCCCTTGAACGGGATTGTACAAATAACTCCAGACATACCCGATAGCAAGAGCGCTGAGCAGTGCAGGAATTAAATACACAACGCGCAAAAACCGTTTTACCCAGCTTGATCCATCAACTAGTACAGCAAGAAGCAAAGAAAGAACATTTTGAATAACGGTAACCAGCACAGCAAATACGATCGTATTCTTGAGCGCGATCCACACCTCTGAATCATGAATAAGCGCTTGGTAATTGTTAATGCCAACAAAATTATATTTGGGATTCAGCCCATTCCAATCGGTAAAGCTGAAATAGAAGCTGCCAAGCATAGGAACCATGACGAAAAGGCTGTAAACGATAAATGCAGGCAGCATGAACAACAGTTGTAGTCTTCGTTTTTGCATTCTCTATCCCTCTAATCCTATGAGAGCCAGGCGGGAGAATCCCGCCTGACTCCCTTTGATTTGTCTAAAGCATCGCCTAGTCTGCTTTTTTCGCAGCAAACACTTTGTCCATTTCCTTTAGCATGTTGTCGATCGGGTAAGATTTGCCTCCGTCTACCAACACCTGCTGAATGCCGGTGAACATCGTATCTTGAACGCCAGAAGGCCAATTCTGATCAAGGAAATTATGCGTTCCCACGTTCAAATATGGAATCAGTTCTTTAAGCGTCTCATCCAAATCCGGATTCACGTCCGTAAATACCGGGAAAGCTTTCGCCTGCTTGAGCAGCATCTCATTATTTTCCTTCTCTGCCCAAAAGTCGATATATTTCTTCACTTCTTCAGGATGCTCCGTGTTTGCTGATGCTCCGATACCAAGTGCGATAGCGGATGATACGAATACTTTCTCACCGGCTTTTGCATAAGGCAGCGGGAACATACCGAGCTCGACATCAGGATTTACTGCTAGAATCGCTGGCAATGCCCAGTTCCCCATTACCATCATGCTTGCTTTGTCAGTAGCCATTAATTGAACCATTTGATCGTAGTTGGTACCCAAAATTCCTTTGTTGAAGTAGCCTTTGTCATCTAATGAAATATAATCCTCCATCATTTGATTCCATGCCGATCCGGCGAATGTGGCATTTCCGTCATACATTTGCTGATCGAAATCCGGATTGTCGCGATATATCGCAGACGGCGCCATCGCATAGGGAATAATTTGTGTCACCCATAAATCTTTATTGCCGATAGCTAGAGGCGTGATGTCGGCAGCTTTAATCTGCTCACAAAGCGCCAGGAATTCATCCCAGGTTTTTGGAATGGAAAGTCCCATATCCGCAAAAATCTTTTTGTTATAGATAACTCCGATTGCATTCTGATCGAGCGGCAGCGCATACACCTTGCCATCCATGCTCTCCATCTCTCTGGCGCCTTCCTGGAGGCGTGAAACCCATGGCCTGTCGGACAAATCCATCAAGTAGCCCGCTTCTACGAATGGTACTTTCCAAGTACCGGGAGCTACACCCACAATATCAGGTGCATCGCCGGAGGCGAAGCGCGTCTTGATCAATGTCTGATATTGATCGACCGGTGCGTTCTCGTACTCTATCGTAATATTCGGATATTTTTCATGAAACTTTTTATTGATTTCTTTCAGCGTAGGACCCGCTTCTGCTTCCATAAAGTGAAGCATCTTCAGCGTAACCGGCTTGGCTTCGGAATCCGCAATCGTTGTGCTTGGACTTGCTTCCTCTCCGCTTGATGAATTTGTCGAATTGTTGTTGCCGCATGCAGTTAGAACGATGGATAGAAGCATAATAATTGAGATTGCAGAGCCTATCATTCTCTTTCTTGCCAACATCTCATGACCCCCTAAATGATTATCGCTTACATGAATAGTGTAGCTTGAATCGTTAATGGGAAACACCGAGTCATTTTCCAAAAAAGGTAGGTTCATTTTCTAATCCCCATAAAAAATGCCCCTGCAGATTTCTCTACGGGACATCTTTCATGCTTGCTCTATTTAGTTTATACGCCAAATCCAATTCGCTCAGCGCCTTATCGATGGTATAGCCTTCAACGTCCACCATCAGTTTTTGAATGATGCGGAATAATGTATCTTGTACGGCAGGCGGCCAGTTCTGGTCAAGAAAGGGATAGGTGCCTACCTGAAAAGCAGGCTCAAGCTCCTTCTGCGCCGGATCGATGGAAGGCAAGACATCTTTGAATACCGAATAAGACTTCGTTTTTTCCAGAAACAGGGCATTAATGTCCGGTCTGCTCCAAAAATCGATGTACTTCCTTGCTTCATCCGGATATGCGGTTGAACTGGATGCACCAAGTCCTATGCTAACACCGGATGAAAGCCATACAGAGCTATCCCCATTGACATAAGGGAGTGGAAACATCCCGATTTCCGCATCCGGGTTCGTTAAAGCGATGGGACCAAGAGCCCAGTTGCCCATAACCATCATAGCCGTTTGGCCGGTTGCCAGCATTTGCACCATTTGATCGTAGGTCACGCCTAATATGCCTTCATTAAAATAACCTTTTTTACTTAAATCGATATAATTTGCAAGCATCTCGCGCCATGGGGATGTCGAGAAATTTGCCTTCCCTCCATACATGTCACGATCAAAGTCCGGATCATCCCGGTAGATGGTCGACGGCGCCATCGCGTATGGAATGACTTGCGTCACCCACTGGTCTTTTATTCCAAGAGAAATCGGAATACGGCCATCTTGCTTTATTCGTTCGCATAACGATAAGAAAGCGTCCCAGTTGCTTGGCGTTGTCAGACCTTTTTCTCTAAAATATTTCTTATCGTACAATACACCAATTGCATTACGGTTAACGGGCATCGCGTACAGCTTTCCGCCGGTGGACATCACCGCCTTTGCATGGTCCAGCAGCCTGCTCGCCCAACTGCCTCCGCTAAGATCCAGCAAATACCCCGCCTCGGCAAAAGGCTCTTGCCACGTACCTGGGAATACTCCGAGAATATCCGGAGCCCCGCCAGCAACGAAACGGCTCCGGATAATGCTCTGATATTGGTCTACAGGCGCATATTCGACCTGAATCGTGATATTCGGATACTCCTTATGGAACCGATCATTGATTTCCGATACAACCGGGCTCGCTTCCGTGCCGATCCAATGCAGCATATGAAGCGTAATCCGATGTTCTGCCACCAAAGTGCTAGCTACAGTCTCATCGCTTTTTGTTTGGCAGCCAATGCCGAATACCGCTAAGCAAACGATCATGATTATGGTCAAGCCAACTGTCTCACTCGTTCGCATATGATCCCTCTTCTACTATTTTCGCTTATATTCCTGTGGCGTTATGCCGCTCCAGCGCTTGAATGTTTGACTGAAAAACTTGGGATCATCATAACCGACTAGCCTGCTGATCTCGCTAATTTTTCTGTATCCTCCATCCAAAAGCTCCTTTGCTTTATTCATACGAATCCGAACGATGTAATCAGAGAAGTTAAAGCCGGTTTCCGCTTTGAACAGCTTCGATAAATATCCGATGCTCACATGATAGCGCACGGCGAAATCCCCGAGGTGGATCTTCTCGCTGTAATGCTGCTGCACAAAATCCATGAGGGCAGGAATAATTTGTTTAGGCTGAGGCGTCGTTTGTTCATTAGCGGACATCATGCCCATTAACCGATCAGAGATCCATTGCTGGAGCATAGCTTCATCCCGGCATGTTTTTAAATAATCGTATACGGAATCTGTACTGATCGCGTTTTTTCCATTGCGTTTGCCAGTCAGCGTATATTTCAGCGCATACAAGAAATCGGAAAGCAGCTCTGACACTTGCTTCAACGTTATGCCATCGCGCCGAAGGCCATCCAGCATACGGCGCAGCTCCAGCTGCAGCTTCGCATAATCCGATTCTCGGATATGCAGTTCAATGCGCCTTGCGCTATCCCAGAACGATTCTGTTTGATTGTTAACCGTAAGCGGCATAAACGTAGCTTCTCCTATGCGAACCTGCTGCTCTATCAGCTCTAGACAAACACGGTAAGTGTCTTTCATAGATTCGCCTGCTATGGGCATACGGTAAGAAGTATGGATAACGATTTTTTCCTGCTCGCGACAGAAGTCGTGTATGCCCTTTACTTTTTGCCGGATATCGCTCTCCCGATCTGAGGCTTCGGCAGAAAGAAGAATAACTCGAATATGTCCGTCCATGTCAAAACAATTAGCTGAGGAATGAACCTTTTGTCGCAGCCATGCGGTTACAGCTTCCGTTGAAGTTTCCATTTGCGGCCATAGATACGGGCTATTCCAATTCTCTAGAAGCATGACTATCATGAGCCACTGCGACGATCCATTCTTGCTGTCTGCATCCTCCCTGCCTTTAATTCCCCTTATCATCCCAGCTAAGGTCAAATCGAGCACATTACGGCTCTTTACTTTCTCCTTGTAGACAGCATCTATTAGCCGATCTACTGCAGCATGCAGCTCGCCAGCTGGCACAGGCTTTAATAAATACTCTTTAGCTCCTAGCTTGAGCGCGCTTCTTGCATATTCAAAGTCGTTATAGCCACTGAGCATGATGGTTTGTACTTGTGGATATTGAGCAATTAATTGTTCGATTACTTCCAATCCATCCACACCTGGCATCCGAATATCCGTAATTACAATATCAGGAGCATAATGTCCTGAAAGGGCATGGGCAAGCGCATCTTCACCGTTGTCAAAGCTGATGATGCAATGCTCTTTCTCGTAGGGCTTCATAAGGTGCAAGAGTTCATCCATCGCAAGCCATTCGTCTTCAATCAGGATGATGTTCATTGATTTCTTCCTTCCCATGCCATATAAGCGGCAGCCTAAGAGTCATAACTGTTCCACCTGATTGGGCATTAGTACATATGAGGCCGTACTCTGTGCCATATAGCAGTTGCAATCGCTTCTGGATGTTCACAAGCGCAATTCCCAAATGCTCCTCGTCTGCATTCGGTCCATGCATATGGGCCTCCTCGAAACGTTTTCGAAGCTTCTCTAGAACCTCTGCCCTCATGCCCATCCCATTATCCGAGACGGCAATCTCCAGTATATCTCCGAGCGCTCTCACTCTTACGGTTATCAGACCGCCAGACTTCCGGTTCTCCAGTCCGTGAACGACGGCATTCTCCACCAGCGGCTGAATCATGAGACGCAGCACTTGCACTTTATAAAGCTCTTCAGGGATGTCTTTCTCGAACGAAAACCGGTCGCGGAATCGATATTTCTGAATCTTAATGTAACTCTCGACTAGATTCAGCTCCTCCGTAAGCTCGACGGTTCGATTCCAATCATATAGGCTGTAACGGAATAAATGGGCTAACGATTCGGTCACCTCTACGACGTCTTCCGATGCACCTTTTCTTCCTAGCGATTTCAATATCGTTAACGTATTGAAGAGGAAATGAGGGTTAATCTGTGCTTGCAACGCAATGAGACGTGCTTCCTTTTCCCGGATTTCTGCAACATACACTTTGGCAATCATATCCTGCAAGCTATCTAGCATTTGATTGAACACTTTACCAAGAAGGCCGATCTCATTACGGTTGCCCTGATTGTCCAATCGAACGGTAAAATCCCCACGTTCTACGTGACGCATCGTTATAATCATTTTTCTAAGCGGTTTGGTAATGCCCGTTGCTATAAGCCATCCGACGACAACGACAAGCATAAGCATCGCGATCTCGATCCAAAATACAGTATTTCGAATATGATTCAGCTGTTTTGTAATCGAATCCATCGGCGTCAAAATCAAGGTTGTCCATTTCGTATAATTGGATCGGTCCAGGCCATATAGATATGGCTTCCCCTGCCAATTGATCGTGCCCGTATCGCTGAAACGAGGCAGATCGGACATTTGAATGCCGGGCAAGGATTTTCCGGTGAGTGTGTCGTGAATGTCATATACAACCTGGCCGTCATCCGTCACGACGAAAAGCATAGCATTTGAAACATTTTTATTTTCTTGAAACGACACCAAATCCTTGAACACGTCCGCATGAATATCAATTTTCATATAACCGATGTGCTTGCCAGTTGAAATATGGTTAATCGGACGAATGAGTGCGAAGACTTGTTCCCCCAGAAAGTTCGTTATCGTATTCTCCTTCATGGTCGGCCACAATAAAAAGGTAGAGCGCTTGTCCATCTCAAGCGGGTACCACGGCTCCTGCTCGATTGTATGCCCAATTGGCGGACTTCTTTTGGACCAAAAGTACGTTAATTCCAACTTCCGTGCGGTATAAAGATATATGCCTTGCACATCCGGCCATGAAATGGTCATATTCATGAGGTGCGCCGTTACTTGCTGGGCAAGTTCCGCTTGGTCGGCCGCTCGCAGTTCTTGCTCCATCCCTACCGTTTTTTGAACAATGGAATCATTGAAAACGGAAAGGGAAAGCTTTTCTAAATCCTCGGTATAAAGCTCTAGCGAGCGAGTTATTTGTGTGCTATTCGTGCTTAACAACTGGCGTGATTGCTTTACCAGTTCATTCACGCTGCTGTAATAATAGAATATCCCTGTCAAAATGAAAGAAAAGGCAAATAATACGGTAAAACTAATGACAAGCTTCGTTTTTAAATTCCATGTTTGCCAATGCTTCATAGCATCCTCAACTGCGGCATTATTTTTTAGCCCCCAATATGCGATTAGCGACTTACGGTGAATATTCATCCTTACGTTACTCTGATCCATAAATTAGCGTCAAGATAAATTTTCAACTAGCATTTGAGGTAGAGCATTGATCGTATACTGATCATCCTCTCTTGACTCCCTGAAGCCGTTCCAACTGGAAAAAGCATTACCATGAGCATGTCCTATGGAGGACTGCCTTCTGATAATGCCTATTCAAACCTTTCATTACCTACCAATCGTTGCATTACGATTATCCGAATCGATAGCTGAATAGCCCGCGGCGTGAATATGGCGTTAGGTACGATTACTGACTCCATGCCTTTACCTGCTCGCATGAAATGCATCCTCGTACATCTGAATCATGTCATTCACTTGCTCTAAATCAATGTCGTACATATCTAAAAATACATTCAACTCATGATACTCAGAATTGAAATTCTCATAAATGGCTTCGTTATGAAGATTGTTACCGTGCAATAGGTGAACGCACCACTTATAGACATACACGACACTCCGTGGGTGACCCCACTCGAAATTACTATCAACGGCTTTCTGCAAAAACTCTGATGCATTATTCCCCCAGCCCTCTGCTGCGAGTTTAAGAATATCTTCCCTCGCTTTAAAAACTCGGTTCTTCATCTCTGCTTCCGTTTGATTGGATAGGCAATAAATATGCAAAAACGCATGATAAAGCTTGTTATGACCCAAAATAGCACTATTCTTCTTCAACAAATGGATGGTCCGGCTTTGGCTTCTTGGCAAAATCCCTTTTGCCCAGTAAGTACCGAGCAGCATATCATTAAGCCCTAACCGCAAATGCGCAAGCGCCGTTTTGAAATTGCCCTCCGTCAATAATTTCTTAGCTTGAGCCAGCTTATCACCTGCATGTAATAGTGCTTCATCGGCTTTCATCTTTCTTATTCGCTCATGAAATAATAGAACATCATATCTTCGTTTAAAATGATGCAACAAACCTGTAGGATCATAAACGATCTTACATTTATAGATTTGTATCGGTATTTCTAGCATATTCGAATCTTCCAAATGATCAGTTTCAATAAACTTAACCATATCGTCCTTTTTGAGTTGAATAATTTCAACGCCCATTTCTTGTATGAAATTAAAATATTGAAAATCATCTAGGTAGTCATCAACCAAGATACAAAGTTCCAAGTCGGAATGCTTCCACGTTTCTCCTCGGCCAATGCTGCCACCGATTGCTACGCCTTGAATTCTTTCATCCTTTGAAAACTGATCGGCTATTTCAAACGCTGTATTATAAATCTTTGTCTTCCAATGCAACATCGACCACTCCTTAGCTGTTTCTTGTTATGGCTTTGTTGTAATTTCACCCATGTTGTTGCCTTCGCGAGGTCCATTCCACATAGATAGCCCTTATCTTAGGGGAATGGATCTGTTTGGCTCGTTCAACGTAGAGTCCAAGTCGATCTTAGCAAACCGACTAACGAAAGTTAAGCAGGCATACCTGGCGTTTCTTCAAAAACTGTTTTAGGCAGGCTAAGATCGTCAGCTATTTTGTCCTTCTAATGTAAATATCTCACCTTTATTCAGCTGAACGCTAGTTGACGTCTGATTGTATATAACGGCAAACGCAATCCGTTGATCTGCTGTTGCCGTGAGTATCGCTTTCGTAAGTTTGCCACCGCTGAAATAAATGTCAACGATAAGGCCATCCTTAGCGCGAAGCCCCCTTACATAGCCATCTTCGAATTCGTCTGGCAGAGCGGGCAAGAGCCAAATGGTATGATTGCCGTTTTGCAGAAACATCTCCGCAATACCGGCACAAGCACCAAAATTGCCGTCAATCTGGAAGGGAGGATGCGCATCGAATAGATTGGCATACGTCCCGCCGCCGTTAGAATAATCCGTTTCATTGGTATGCACATATTTGAGTTGGCGCTTTAAAAGTTTTAAAGCGTGGTTGCCGTCATGCAGTCTCGCCCAAACGTTAATCTTCCAGCCTAGACTCCAGCCTGTGCCGTCATCTCCCCTTAACTTAAGCGTTGTCCGGCACGCTTCCGCCAATTCAGGAGTATCCGTAACGTTTATCTCATGCCCGGGATGCAAAGGGTACAGATGCGAAATATGCCTATGGTCCGGCTCAGCTTCTTGGAATTCTTCGTTCCATTCCAATAGCTGCCCTTTACTTCCGATTTGGTAGGGAAACAGCCGTTCTGCCTTTTCCTGCAATTGGGCCGAGAACGCTGCATCTACGTTCAGCAGCTTTGAGCTTTGAATACAATTACGGAATATTTCTCTCACAATGGCCATCGTCATCGTTGTTGTCTTCGCAACATTGCTGGTTTGGCCATCGATGATAAAAGCGTTCTCCGGTGAAGTCGATGGAGAAAGAATAAGGTAGCCATCCTCGTCCTCTACCAGCAGATCGACGTAAAATTGCGCTGCGCTTTTCATAATCGGGTAAGCTGTTTCTTGCAAAAAAGCGTGATCCAATGTGTATTCATAATGCTCGAACAAATGCTGGCATAACCATCCCGACGACATTGGCCAGAACGCATAACCCGCGGTGCCGCGGCTTTTATTGCCAACGGGACTTGAATGCCCCCAAATATCGACGTTGTGATGCGCGGTAAACCCACTTGCATTGTAGTGCGTTTGGGCAGTAACCGAGCCTGTTACTTTCAACACGTTAATAAGGTCAAATAACGGTCGGTGCAATTCGGATAGGTTCGTTATTTCTGCTGGCCAGTAGTTCATTTGGGTATTGATGTTTACGGTATAATTCGAACTCCAAGGCGGCCGAAGCTCCTTATTCCAAATCCCTTGCAAATTGGCCGGCATCGTTCCTTCTCTCGAACTTGCGATCAGCAAATATCGACCGTATTGGAAAATTAGCGTATATAAACCCTTATCATCCTGAGTCTCTCCAAATTTCTTCAATCTTTCATTCGTTGGGATGTGATAATAAATATCTTCCCCAAGATGAATATCCACTCTATCATACAGCCTTTTATAATCCGCCACGTGTTTTTGCTTCATTTCATCATAGCCTTGAAGGCGAACCTGCTGCCAATCGGTTTCACAGTTTGCTTTGTAGTCTTTTCCGTCGAGGAAAGGAAGCTTATCGAAGCCATTAAAGCTTGATCGAACGCATATTTTAATGACAACACTGTCCGCCATAGCCACCTCAATGGCATTCGTCGTAGTGGCAACGCTGCCGCCAACAGCTTCAATTGCGGCAATGGTTCGGAATGATATGCCTTTCTTCCGATCATCCGTCTCGTAAATAATCGGATTGCCCGAATTCACATAGTTAGGGTCTACATGCGACGGGCAGAGTCCGTCAAGAATAACGCGATGGTCTTGAACACTTATCGAATGTTGTAATTGACTATTTAAGGTCATATGGAAGCTAATCGATCGGGATTGTTGCGCGCTAAGCTTAATGACCATGCACTGGTCTACCGCAGAA
Organism: Paenibacillus sp. J22R232; assembly: GCF_056269165.1. NCBI lineage: Bacteria > Bacillati > Bacillota > Bacilli > Caryophanales > Paenibacillaceae > Paenibacillus > Paenibacillus sp. J22R232. The sequence continues at coordinate 133,578 of NZ_JBWDNK010000011.1, forward strand.
ATAAAAGCTTCGCGATGGTAGCGTACTCCTTGATGCTCAAAAGAAGTTTTGGTTACGGCAGTGTCCACACTCAGTTCTCGGAAGTAATCCGATACTAAACTTCGATCAATATGGCTGAAGCTCAGCTGCAAATCGCCTAATGGCATATAAGACTGGGTAAAGGGCCCTAGCATATGATCCTCAATCAGTTCCTGCCCTTCTTTGTACTTCCCCTTGTTGATAAGGCTCATTGCTTCAGTATAATAATGGCTAGCTCCTGGTACGTTAGTATTCTGGGGATAACCGGACCACAGCGTATCTTCGTTCAACATAATCGTATCCATATCCGGTTGCCCGAATAGCATGGCGCCGATTCTGCCGTTCCCTAACGGTAATGCTTCAACCCATTCGCTTGCAGGCTCTTGATACCATAATCTTGTAGGTTTATTTGATTGTAAGGACATTAGCAGCCTCCGTTTGTCGTTTCATTTATCGTTATTCTTTTTTCCATAATTAGGTTGACACTCTGACGCCATTAATGACCTGCCTTATTCATTAATTGTAGGATTACCCTTCCGTTCCTGCCAGTGGGTTATATTGACTTTGCGGTATCTTCCCTTTACCTTGCCAAAACAGAGTGTAGCGCTATTCGAACATAGACCAATCCTTTGTTTTCCGAAGCACCTCCAGCCGGAAGGCCGATGGCCACGCGACAAGCCACTCCGAAACGTGAAAAGCATTTTTCCACCGGGTGTGATAGAAACCTTCATCTTGGCTGCCGGCAGGGCGAAGTTTACCCATCATGACCAGATTTCCATCCGAAATGCCTTGCGACGCATTTGACCAGACGGCTAGTGCACGCTCGCGCCATATTGAATTTCCAGTAATATCCGATAAACGAATCCAATCCTCTACAAACGCCAAGGCGTAAGAATCGAGATGATGATGCTGTGTCGATACGGCAGTTCCTCCAAACGTATCATAGCCAATCCTGGCTAATTCGCTATCTTCCGGATAATTCACAGTATAATGCCATTGCCAAGAAGACAAATACCAAGCGGCAAGTTCAGCCCACTCCAGGTACTCTGCGTTTTCCGTCATTTCGTATAACGACAGACCCGCTTTGAGCAGAGGAATCGCTGATTCCTTATCAATGCAGTAGGTATCAAGCGCGCCTCCCGTTGTGTAGCCTTTCTCTATTAATTCCGAGATATAATAGCGGTATCCCTTTTCTGCCGCTTCCAAATACTCGCGTTTGTTCGTTAATCGGAATGCCATGACAAGGGGAGGAATTAAAAAACAACCGACGGTCCCGTTTGGATCAACGATATCGCCTTCATTCGACCAGGTTTTTCCGATCTGTCCGTTTAGCGCTTGCTTCCTTACAGCAAAATCACATATTCCTAATGCCGTTTCCAAATATTCGGGTCTTTCTGCTCCGCATTTCCTTGCTAATGCTTCCGCTTCCATGAAGTTCATAGCGGCAGTGCCTAGGTTGCAAGCATCCTGTACTTCGCTTTCACGCGATTTAAACAGGACATAATCGTAATGGCAGTGAATTAAACCATTCTTCATTCTCGCATGCCCTGTCCAACAATCAAGCACGGCAAGACCTTTACGAAGGGATTCCTCATTGCCAGATTTTAAATAATCAAATAAAAAAGAGTTGGCATACGAAGCGTTCTGGCCGCACCAACCGATTTCATAGTGCCGGATCTGTTCCCATCCCGAACCGTTATGCATAAGCCCGATGCATAAGCCTTCAAATAATCCATCGTTGACCCATAACGACTGCTGCGCAAAGGTCAAGCTTAGTTCCCATATTCGTACAGGTGAATGCTTAGGACGCATAGGCTTACGGTTCAGCGTCCATGCCTCTTCAAGCATTTTGTGCCAAGCTTTTTTAGGCTGCTCTACAGGAGCTACGACCAAGTACGCCGTCATCGTCACCTGTTCCCCAGGCATAAGATGCAGTTCAGTCGATAGCGCTTCTCCATATGTATCCCTGTCCTTATAAACAAGTGGAGCCTCCTCTTCAGGCCATATTAAGCGATGAATGACACGCTCCTCTTCCCTCTCTAACGAGCAAGAAAATCGCTGCTGCTGAAAATCAGTGCTTCCGAATAAGGCCACTGACCAAGCATGGCCTTCCGTGTACGTCGCTCCTGCTACTGCCGTACGGTGCCAAGCAAATGTCCATGGCTCTCCGTTTATGGATAAACCTCTGGGCTCGTTCCCCTTTCCCCAAGCATTCCCATTGTAAGAAACTGACGGAATCATAAAATAATGCAGCTCATAATGAGCCGCAAAGTCCATGGTCAGCCTATAGCTTGCCTTATCTTTCTTGTTAGCCGTAAATGTCCGCTTCCATATAAATAAACCGTCCCTTACCGTTTCGATATGGTCTTCATAGATAACCTCATCCGATTGAGACGGTATCATTTCACCGATAACTCGTTGTTCATACCACAATTGCAGGTTATTTTTATTGCGCCAACTTAGCTTATCAGTAAGCACGATATTCATAGACTCCTTTTCATCCCCTTAGGAATGCGCTCGCTTTCGTTCCATTAAAAAGTAGCGCTTCTGTCCGTGCTTTCGCGAAATCCTGTAAGGAAGATTTATCTTTTTCCTTTTATTACCGTTTACTTCTTCTATGCAAGCGTCTCTATCTCATAGAGACGCTTGCATAGCGGCAAGTCACTAATTCTTATCCCGATTTATTTGGAAATCGAGGAAGAATCGTAAGCCTTTTGCATAGTTTCCAGGTAACCTTCTAGGTTTAACGAATCTAAACCTTTCACATAAGCATCCCAATCCTTATCTAGGTTTTTCGCACCGGTTACGAATTGAAGTGCATTTTGATCGATATAATCCTTAATGTTCGTTTGCATCATGCTTACTTCATCTGCGTGTGCAGGGTCTGTCCATAAAGCCCAGTGCGGGAATATCTCCTTTGGCTGCTTTCCTTCAAATAGGTAAGTAGCTTCTTGAAGTCGGCGTTCGTATCCGTTACTGGCATAAATATCAGTTCCTTGCACGGCAGCATCCCGAAAAGCTTTGTGCTGATTGTACTGTGCCATCGGCCCCCAGACATTGCGCGGCTCTTCGCCTGTCTTAACCGGGATTTCAGCATAAAGCGGCGTTACTTGCTCATTAAGGGCAATGTCTCCTTCCTTCGGCTTCGTCCATCCTACATTTTCTTCACCGAATATACCCTGCATCGATCCTTCTTCCGTATAGATCCAATCCAACATTTTAATAGCCGCAATTTGAACTTCTTTACTTGCTTTGTTCGTCAACACGAAAGACGCACCTGGATCAACCGGGTAGTTAAACGTAGCATAATTAGCATAGGGACCCTGCAGTGGAGCAATTGGATTGTAGTCTTTGCCATACGGGCCATCCTGCGCGGTGTTAATAAAAATAGCAGGATGCATGCCAGCCCCGGCTCCGAGCAGTTCTGCGTCAGCATTATCGCCGATTTTTTTGAATGCTTCGGCATTTTGCGTAAATGCCCCTGGATCAATCAGTTCTTCGTCATACAGTGACTTGACATAAGCCAAGCCTTCTTTCCATTCTGGCTTGTTGGCAGCCAAACTCACTTTACCGTCAACGATGTTCAAATAGGTTCTGTCGTCGTTATAGATGAAGCCATTCATTAGGTACGGAATGATGTGCACGCCGAATGGTTCGGTGGAGCCGCTTAGCGGTACTTCATCAGCTTTGCCATTGCCATTCGGGTCTTTCGTTTTGAATGATTTCAATACGTTCTTAAACTCTTCCGTCGTTTTCGGTTCTTCCAGGCCTAACTTCTCCAGCCATTTCGTGTTTATCCACATTTTGTTCGGGTAAGAGCAGTGGAAACACTCATTTAAGCCGGTCAAACCATAGATATTACCGTCCGGTGCCGTGTTCATCGCCTTATAATATTCATTATTATCTAGCGTTGCCTTGATGTTTGGCGCATATTGTTCAATTAACTCGTTCAGCGGCAAGACAACTCCTTGTTGGCCGAACTTTAGCAAATCCGTTTGCGAGAATCTATCCACCCACGGAATAAGCATGTATAGGTCCGGATAATCCCCGCTGGCAAGAGAAATTTGCCTTTTCTCGGCAGCGCCATCGAATGGTACTGTTGTCCATTTAAATGTAAGATTGAATTTTTCTTCAAGCAGTTTAGTGAATGTACTCGTTGCCAAATTGGTGTCCGTGCCCTGCTGCGCAAAGACAGAGATTGTTACTAAAGGATTGCTCTCGCCGCTTGCATTAGTAGCGTCATTGTTTGAATTGTTCACTTCTGCATGATTTCCGCCGTTTGAACAGCCTGCCAAGATAAGACTGAGAATCAGCACACATGCCGTTATCGTTGTCCATGTTCTTTTCAAAGTAACCTCTCCCTTATTCAAATTTGTTTAACCCCCAAACACAAAGCCCAGTCCGCGAATAGCCGTTTTCCTACATCGGAATTCCCCCTTTCGGTAACCTCTTTTACCCTTTTACCGAGCCGATTAGCATGCCTTGGACGAAGAAACGCTGTACGAACGGGTAGATAACGAGCACCGGCAGACTCGCGACGACAATGAGCGAGTACTTCATCAGCTCAACCATTTGTTGTCTTTTTACCATTTCGCCGGCATCGACGGTACCTGCCCCGTTATTGAGAACTAGAATGCTTCGCAAAATCAACTGCAGTGGATAAATCGATTGCGTTTTCAAATAAATCAATGCGTCGAAGTAAGCGTTCCACTGCCCGACTGCGTACATAAGAGACAAAACCGCAATGATTGGCTTGGCAAGAGGAACAATAACGCTAAAGATGAAACGCCAGTCGCTGCAACCATCAATTTCGGCTGCTTCTCCCAGCTCGTCTGGAATCGAAGTTTGGAAAAATGTCCGCGCAATGATGACCTGCCAAACCCAGACCGCACTCGGGATTAGAAGCGCCCAACGCGTGTCGATCATTCCAAGCGACTTTACAACCAGATAGGTAGGTATTAGCCCTCCAGAAAACAACATCGTAAACGTAATGAACATCATCACCGAATTGCGCCCATAAAAGGTCTTCTTCGACAACGGGTAGGCGATCATAATCGTAAGAACCACACTAATTAATGTACCGAACACTGTATAAAACAAGGAATTCGCATAACCTTGCAGAACCTGTTCGTTTTTAAACACCGTCTTATATCCGTCCAGCGTCATATCCATCGGCCAGAGCCATACGCGACCAGAGGATACGGCCTCAGGACTACTTAAGGATGAGCTCAGAATATAAACGAGCGGATAGAGAACCAGGAGGAGGACAATCGTTAAAAGCACATATATCATTCCAAGGAAAATGCGGTCTCCCATCGATTCCTTTATTGTTTTTTTCACGGCAATCATAAACTTCCCTTCCTCTCCATTAGCTTTACCATAGGCTGGTTCTGAAAACTCGTTTCGCGACTGTGTTAACCACTAAAAGCAAAACAAGGTTTACTACGGAGTTGAAAAGCCCTACAGCGGTTGCGAAGCTGTAATTGGCGTTCAACAACCCGATCTTATACACGTAAGTCGAAATAATCTCCGATGTAGACAGATTTAGCGGGTTTTGCAGCAGATACATCTTTTCGAATCCAATCGCCATAATATTGCCTACGCTAAGAATCAAAATGATAACGGCAGCGGGCATCAAGCCAGGAAGATCAACGTTTATGATTTTCTGAAAACGAGAAGCTCCGTCGACTTTCGCCGCCTCATATAGGGAAGGATCAACGCCTGCAAGCGCCGCTAAATAGATGACGGCCGAATAGCCCGCGGTTTGCCATACATCAGAAAATACATAAATGGACCGAAACCAACTCGCATCGCCCAGAAAATTGATTGAATCGATTCCAACTGCATGCAAGATTGTATTGATAATTCCAAGCCGAGGTGCGAGAAATAGCATGATGATCGAAACCATGACAACAGTCGAGATGAAGTATGGCGCATAGGTTACCAGCTGAACCGTACGTTTGAAACGCGCGCTTTTAATTTCGTTGAGCGCTAATGCAAGCAAGATCGGTATCGGAAAACTAACGGCGAGCTGAAACAAAGAAATACTCAATGTGTTTTTGATTAAAGGCAGGAATGACGGGTTATGGAAAAACATTTCAAAATATTTCGTGCCGACCCATGGGCTTCCCCAAATGCCTTTGATGACGTTGTAATTTTTAAATGCGAGCACCGCATTAGCAAGCGGAACATATTTGAAGACGAGAAAATAAAGCACTACCGGAAATACCAATAGGTATAGCTGCCAATGTCTCTTTACACTCTTCTTCGCTGACTGCCAATGATACGATGCTTTTCCTTTAGTCTTCCAAACCCTCTTCCTTATGACTACAGTCTCCAGAAAAACCACCCTCCCCCATTTAATTGTTAGTGGTGTGCCCACTAAAATGATAGCGCTTTCTTAAGCCATATCTTAAAATAATGGTTCGCATTCCGTAAAGGTACAATGAGATTTCTACCGTACAATGACCCCAAACCGCCCATAAACATTGATATCTTAACGTTTTCTGCTGCCTATGAAATACGAAAGACCCGTCCGGAGACAGGTCTTAGGTTAATTCACTGATTTTCGATACGAGCTTGGCGAGACCCCTTTCACACGCTTAAAGGCTCGCCGGAAGGAGTGAGCGCTGTTGTATCCTACTTTGACCGTGATTTGATCAATCGTCAGAACGTTTTGGATCAATAATTCGGAAGCATGATCGATTCGAATCCGTTCGAGATAGTCAAACAGATTCTCACCCGTATGTTCCTTGAACAAATGGGAAATATCCTTCTCCGGCCGGCCAATCTTATCCGCAATGCAGTAAAGAGTCAGGTTAGCATCTCCAAATTCTTTCTCAATAAAATGAATGACTTCACGGACGGTTTCATGATGCAGCTCGAACTTCTTCTTCATGATCATGTCGCATATCGCTTCCATTATTGCTTCGAATTTCTCTCTAAGCAGAACGGCTCCGTCAATCGGAAGCGCCTGTACAATTTGATTTTTTACTTTCGCGGAAAACGTCTCGTCATGGTATGCCTTTTGGTCGATCAATTTGAGCAAAGTTCCTTTCAATTCAATAATGAATCTCTCTTTCATTTCGTACAAGAGCTCTCGCTCGACAAAGTTGCGCGTGAATAACTGCAGAAGAATCCGCTTTCCTTCCTCGATCTCGCCCGCTTTCAATGTATTCAGCAGACGATGCTCTAAATCAATGGGATAATCATACATGGCCGTATCCCTGATTGTATCCTGATACCAGGTAATTCCGGTATCTCCGATATAAACCGCATACTCAATCGCCTGTTTCGCTTCATCGAATGATTGGCTGATATCACGAAGATGCTGAAAGGGTAAACCTATTCCGATATGAACCGAAAGATGGAATTTAGCGTTGGCGATATCAACAATTTGATTCATTACACCATCTATATCGCTCCCCTGGCCGGTTTTCGGCTCATTCTCTTGGAAATAAATGATCGCGATTTTGTCAGTGCCCCAATCCGTAATGAGAAACGCTGAGTCAAGTTCATGTATGGCTTGCCTCATAATGATTCGCACTACGCTTAGTTCTTGGATAATTTCCTCTTTGTCGATATCACTGTAGCCGTTAATTTTTATAATGGCCAAATAGCCGTGCACACCTTTGAATTCAATGCCGGTTTGGGAAAAAGCCGCACTTATTTCTTCCTTGGAATGAATCTCGCCGACAAGCAATCTTTTAATAAAAGCATCGCGCAGCAACGGAAGCTGGTTATCCAGCTCCGTTTTCAGAAGCTTGTTGCTTACGATTAAATTAGAAATATTGCCCGTTATGAAGTCATATTCGTTTCGATCTCTCCCTCTTTCCAATCCGACCTGCTCGCTGAACACCTTTATTAAACGATTGATCGGCGCACTATTGCGATAGGCCAGTACCAGTCCAATTAAAAGGCCGAGCAGTAAAGCTCCTGCGGTGAAAACTCCCGTCACCTCTTTAATCTTATCTGCTTTCGCCATTAAAGCTTTCTGAGGAATCCCAGCCGTATACACCCATCCGCTCAGGTCCGAGCGAATTGAAATCAGCAGCAGCCCATTTTGCATCCGAATCTTGTCGTCTGACTCACCGGTGGGTATGTCGGCAAGTTTTGCAATGTCCTGTTCCTGAATTCCGTTAGACACTAGCGTGTTGCTCTTGTTGTCGGTAATAAAAGACCAACCGCCGTATTGTTTAAAGATATTGTCTAGCAGACTGCCAATCTTCTTCTCGTCAATGAGCACCACTACGTTAGCCATCGGTTTGTTGAAGCTATTCAAGGGAAGCGATTGCGCGAACGTGATGACCGTCGATTCCTTCCTGTTTCGGATGAAAGGCCGCTGGGGCATAATCTCGTTTTGATGATTCTTATTCAAAAGCGTCTCTTCCCACTGGCTGAAGGTCATTCCGGTATAATGATTCAGCTCAAAAAAGTGTTCAGGACGATGATAGATCGATTTTGGCGTAATAATTACATTATAATTACTTAGGTATATGTAGAAGTTGGATAGATAATCATTCGTTTGGCTGTAGCTAGTTATGTCGCGAGCTGTTTTCCATAATCCATAGACATTATAACGATTGTCTTTTTTTCGCTCACTGATCAATTGGCGCAGATCCTCGTTAATTGCCAACTGCTTCGTAAAACCTTCAACCTCCGCAAACCTTTGTTCCAATATTTCTTTGGTCTGGTTAAGTGTCATTAAGCTGTTGTCAATGAAAATCGATTCCGCGAAATTTAATGACGTTCTGTACGACGCGTAACCTGCAATGAGTGGGATTAGCAGCACGATAACATATGATATCAAAAAATTTCTAAATATCGGTGAGAAGCTGTGCCATTTCATAGAAACCCTCCCGGCGAGAAAGCGTATACAAAAAAAGTAAGCGTGAATCGCGCATATATGTAATTTGCAAAGGTTGATTCCGATTTGGATTTAGGATGTATATCTGAATGCGAAGCACATTAGACGGAGGAATTGCATTTTTTTGAATATTCCTATGTGTACCATTATAACGCATTCAGGTCTTTTTTTAAGCCTAGAAGCAGAAAAGCTTTTACTAGAGCTAATATCGGGATGAAATCCCACATCGGAGAGCGTATTGAAAGTTTCAAATTCTTAAGAACAAGCGAATGCTTCACTTTATAGTGAAGCATCTGCTTGTTCCATAACCGCATATTAAATTTTGCTAGATTTGTGAATGAAACGAATACGTACCCGAACCAACACGTACGAATAAATGGCCGTTTTTCTCCTCCATAACCTCAATATCCCGCACGGTATCAATTAATCTTCCGTTTTCTTTGATGTTACGAGCATCTATAGTAGAGATAGCAACAACGATAGATGCCGAAACAGGAACCGTCAAATGTAAAGCCAGCGTTCCATTATCCTCTTTCTTCCATAGAACATCCAGCTTTCCTTGCGGCAGCACTTGAGAGCCTTTGACCCAGTCTACCCCTTCCGCCAAATAAGGCTTGATAAGGAGAGTCTGCTCTTTTGTTCCGTCATAATCAATTGCAATGCCGGCAAGAGAGGAATAAAACCATTCCTCAATATGTCCCATCATAAAATGGTTCTGCGAATGGCCGTCTGTTGGCCCATCCCAATATTCAGTCAAACTGGAAGCTCCGTGTGCTACTTGATAGGCGTAATAAGGTTTCTTTGTTTGCTCCAGCATCTTCTGAATAATATCCGAGCGTTCCTTGCGGGTTAAGGCCATAAGGGTAAACCTATGCCCGATCTCACCGCTCGTAATCGCATAATCCCCTTGCTTCAAATTCCCGATAAGTGCTTCAAGTGCTGCTTCGTCCGTCTCAGGAGTCGTAAGCCCGACTGCAAGAGGCGCTGAGCTCGCTGTCTGGGTGCCCGTAGCGAAAAACTTTTGCTCCTCATTGAACCATTCCCGCTCGAATGCCCCTTTAACGTTAGCAGCGAGCTGTTCATAATGACATGCGTCCTGCTCCTTACCAAGCAAGCGAGCAATCTTGGACATTATGATGCCATCATAATAAAAAATGGCCGTTGCCGTTATGCCGATTGGCGTCTGATCCGAAGCACCGTCCAGGTTCTGCCATACATTTCCCCAATCCCCTAGCCCATGACGCACGATATAATCAGTTGATTTGGCATGCAAATATTCCACATAGCGCTTCATAGAATCATAATGCTCCGACAATAAGCGAAGATCGCCATTATACCAATTATAGTAATACCAAGGAGCAATGATGAATGCGCTTCCCCATTCAGGAGAATCACGAAATCCTTCTTCAAAGACAACATACTCTGGCGCTATGTCCGGCACAAGACCTTCTGTCGTCTGCGCTTCTCTCATATCCTTGAACATCTTTACATATAAAGCGGAGAGGTCGTAATTGTACATAATGGATGGCCCCATCAGATGGGACTCCTCCAGCCATCCCAGCTTCTCCCGGTGGGGGCAGTCGGTTAGCACGCTCTTCATATTGCTTAGAACCGCTTGCATAATGAGCTTATGAATGCCGTTCCAATCGTCTCTTGAGCACTCGAAGTCCCCGGTCGAAGTTAAATCTGGATAAATCATCTCACCAAGCATCTCCAGCACAATCGGCTTTCCATTCTGAGAGGCAGCTGCACCCAACGGCAAGCTCGCTTCAACAGTCTCGATTTGAACATATCTAAAGCCATCATAACTAAACCTTGGATACCAAACCTCTTCTCCTTCGCCCTTTAACGTGTAGGAAAAAGAACGTGGGGCACCCGTATATTCCTGACTTACTTTGCCTTGTTCGTCTAGCAATTCTCCAGGTACCAAACGGATCTTCATTCCCCGCGTGCCTTGTACGCGAAGATGCGGCCTACCTGAGAAATTTACGCCAAAATCATACACAAACACATCAGGTGTAGGCTCTGAAATAAGCTTTACTTCGTAGGTCTTCATGACTTTGTTGGCTGGGAATGGGTAGGATCGCAGTTTGCCACTAGGCGGTAAAACCAATGCTGTTCTTGCCCAATCGCCTGACGTCGTGAAATGCGGCCTATCCCAGCCTTGCTCCTCCAGCCTTGCATCATAATCTTCTCCTCCGTATACGCAGGAGAAATAAATGGGACCCGGTGCCATCTTCCATTCGGGACCGCTTGTGATCTGAAGCGTCTCTCCGTTTTCCAGTTCAATCTCAATCTGAATAATGGCTTTCGGCAGTCCATAGCTGCCCTTGAATTTCGTATAACGAGTACCTGTTACGTTATAGAACCCATTGCCAAGCATGATTCCAACTGCATTGCTGCCGCTGCGAATATGTTCCGTGACGTCGTATGTGCAGTAAAGGCAAGTATGGTCATAGTCGGTCCAGCCTGGCTCCAAAACATTGTCCGTTACCGAATCGCCATTTATCCGCAGCTCGAATTGGCCCAGACCGCATATATATGCCGTAGCCCGAACGACAGCATGGTCAACATCGAATTCATGACGGAGCAGCGGCATAGGTGTTACGTCTGAAGTACCGCCTTCTGGTGTCCAAGCTTGGGCGAGCGGCTCTGTAAGACCGATCCACTCGGCCTTCCAATCACTAGGATGAAGCAATCCCATACTCCATGAAGCGGCCTTGCTCCACTCGCTTTTGCGTCCGTTTCCGTCAACAATCCGTACTTTCCAGAAGTAACGGGCTCCGCTCCTAAGCTCACGGCCGTGATAGGGGATGGATGTATGCTCCTTTGAAATGACGACCCCGCTGTCCCACATGTCTGCTTTCTCCGGTTCCAGAACGTCCGGCTGGCTTGCGACTAAAATATGATAACCCGCCTGGAATAAACCACGTTCCATCGAATCGTTGTGGAATTTCCAGCTCAATGCGGGTTGGCCCGTTTCCAGACCAAGCGGATTAGGTGCATGCTCCGTTTGCAAGGAAATAACTACTATTGGACTTATAGACATGATTGTTCCTCCCAGTATCCATAAACATAGCCACTGGTAATAATACCAGTGGCATGCCATTATTCATTAGATATGCCTACTTCTTTAACGCTTCATTGACTTCTTCCGTAATTTGATCGCCGCCAAGCTTCTTCCAATTTTCAACGAATTTATCAAACTCATCGATCGATACTGCGCCATAGATAATTTTCGTGAACGTTTCCAGCTCAAGCTTATCCAAGGTTGCTTTCTTGCTATCCATCGTTTTGGTATTCGCAAAAATATAATCATTCGCTATCGTTACATTATTATCCATGTAATCCTTCAGGACGCCTTGAGAGCTTTCTGGACCAAATATCCGCTCGTTCCACCATTGTGTCATATCTCCGGCACGATATTTAAGTATGCCATCGTAATAACCCTTCTCTTCTGTGTTCAGCTTAGATGGATCATTAGCTTTAAGCGCTTCCGACACATTGATTTGTGCCTTTACGTTTTTATTCGGAGGGAGCACGGAAACGACTGCCGCATGCCAGGCTTGATCACTTTCACCGGTGTACTTTTTACGCTCCGTTACGGAGCTTTCTCCATACATTTTCTCGACTTGGAAATTCAACAGCTTAATCAACGCCTCTGGGTGCTCATAGCCTTTACGGACGACGTAAGCATTGGAATTCGGTGCAGGCGTCTGCGCGTAAGCCGTTTCAGCGTCGATTGAGACTACCGGATAGGCCTTCCAGTCGGCTTCCTTATTCGTCTTAATGACTTCGCCGATGTTGAACGGCGCGTACATCGGTCCGAAAATCATGCCAGCTTTGCCCGAGTTCACAGTCTCAAGCGCTTTATCAATGTCTTTTGTGCCAAATTCCGGATCAATGACACCCTCTTTATAAAATTGCTGCAGTTGAGCCAACGCCTCTTTCACTTCAGGCTGAATACTGCTGTACACATAGCTGCTGCCTGAAGCATCCTTTACCCAACTTCCCAATTGGGCATGGTAGCCGTTGAAGAACGATGTCGGCTGAAGCATCCAATCTTGATGAAGGCCTTTAGCTATGACAAATCCAAACGTGTTGTTCTTTTTGTCGCCATCCGGATCATCATTCGTGAATGCTTTCGCAATAGCGATGATATCCTGCATCGTCTTCGGCGTTTCCAGACTCAGCTTCTTTAACCAGTCTTGGCGAATCCAGATCATTGGAGCTGAATCCAGCACACCCGTATAATTGGCAATGGCGTATAGTTTGTTTTCGAAAGTAACGGCTTTCATACCCAATTTATCGTCTGCTTCAACCATGCTCTTCAGTAGAGGGGACGCATATGTCTCGTAAACGCTCGTCAGATCCTCCACTTTATCTGCTTCGATCAGCTGTTTTAATTGCGTGCCATTCACGCTCATTAGATCCGGCAGATCTCCGCCAGCCAGCGTGACATTCATTTTATCGCCAAAGTTAGCGGTCGGCACAACCCAATCATAAGTCACCTTAATACCTAGCTCATTCTCGTACCCTTTTGTCCAAACATTATTTTCTACCGTCTCGCCTTCAACCAGGAAACTCTTGGATGCATCGTCTTTGACTGCCGTAAGCGTAATCGGCGGATCATATTTGGACAAAGGACCAACATCCGCAGGAGCATTCGTTGAAGCATTGCCTGGACTGCCGCTTGGATCTACTTCCTTGTTGGAATTGCTGCTGCATGCCGTTACCAATATTAATGAAGCAACGACTAGCAGGGCAATCCATTTTGCACGTTTATTTTTTTGTGTTTGCACGCTTGAAACCCTCCCAATGGATGAATGACTATCTTCTTTTATTGTAGGGTTGACCAATCAATCCCGATAGTGGGCTGAGTTGACATCAGGTATCTTCTGTTTACTTTTTCTCAGCCATAAGGTCCCGGTATTCATTTGGCGTGCATTTCATTGCTTTTTTGAAAAACCTAAAAAAATAATGGGGGTCCGTGAAGCCTAGTTTCGAAGAAATATCATGAATTTTCAGCATGCTGGAACTGAGTAATTCCTTCGCTTTCTCTATCTTCAAACGGATGATGTAGTCGGATATTGATTCACCTGTGTGCTTCTTGTACCATCTGGATAAGTAAGAGGGATTCAGCGCTACTTTCTCCGCAATTCGGGTCAACGACAGATCGTCTTCCAGATGGGTATGGATATAGTGATGGACAGTGGCTAGCATCGGCAAGTCGCCTTCAACCAGTTTTCCTTCCCAGTAGCCCCTTTCAAGAATAAGATGGATCCATCTCTGAAATACATGTAAGGCTTTCATCCATACAATCTGGGCATCAAATCGTAGAAACAAAAACCAATCCTCCCGGCTTTCTGCATGCTCCTTAAGGTTTAAGGCATCGATCGCCATCAATAGATGATTGGAAACACCATGCAAAATTTGCATTTTATCGAACGGGTCCTCGGGTCCTTCCTCTTTATATATACTGCAAAAATCTTTGAAGTGCCTTTCCGTCTCCAAACGATCGCCTTTCATTAACGCTTGAAATATCAATTGCATGCACTGCGTAGCAGCTTTTTTGTGATCCCGTTCTTTATCCGCGCTATCGGCGGCATCCAGGTTATCCATAGGAACTAACATCCACTTCTCCATTCCCGCGCTTGGACCTTGCAATAGAGCCAATTGAAGTTTGCTAGCGGTTTTGGAGGCTTGTCCCCAATCTACGAAACTATCGATTAGCGCGACCGATACCGATATATTTAAATATTCTCGGCACGCCTCCTGAAACGTTTCGAGCGTACCGTGAATAAAACGGAGCAGGTGATATTCGTTCTCCTTCATGCTGAGGAACCAGTCTGCCGACTGCATGAAACACATCAGCGACGTTTGATCGATATCCGTGCATTTAATATTAGCCTTCTCCCCGAGCAATTCTTCTGCAATGTTGCCAATACCGTACATCATTAATCTACGGTCTTCGTTTCCGACGTATTTTCCCCAGTCCTCGACCGTAATAGCCGCTAAAAGTATAGGTTTTTCCATACGAAACGGCAGCTGCAGCGTATCAAAAGCAGCTTGCTCCAAGCGGGCTGAACGATGGTTTGATTGAAGGAAGTCCTTGAGCAATTGATTTTGCAGACCGGTAATGACCTTTGGCATTTTTTCCTTTAGGAGCACCCTTTGATGGCTAATCTCCAGTTCATCCCGTACAAGCTGCGTAGCACGCAATACGGTCTCTTTTATTCGGTCCATTCCTTCTGTCTTCAGCAAATAATCGACGACGACAGGGCTTCTTATCGCTTGATGGGCATATTGAAATTCATTGTGTCCGGTAAGCAATACTACTTTGCAGCGTGACCATTTCGTCTCTATTTCTCTAACCAGCTCCAGCCCGTCCATGAACGGCATGCACACATCGCTCAGTACGACATCTATCTTCACCTCATCCAGCCAATCCATCGCTTCCGAAGTCGAATAGGCTTTCAATACGTCTAAATCATAACGGCTTTCTTTTAAAAAATATTCATAAAGACCATCCACGATATGCGCTTCATCGTCAACGATCAGCAGTCGGAACATCTGTCTCCACCTCTTCGATTGGAATTTTGATTTCTACCCGCATTCCTCCCCATTCGCTTCTGGATATTGAAACGCCATAGGGAGCGCCATAACGGATAACAATTCTCTTATGCACGTTCAAAAGCCCGGTTGTTTCCTTATGGGTAGAAAATATCGAGGTATCGGTAAGCAAACGCGATAATTCAGAAAGCCTCGAATCCGTTAAGTTTTCTCCGTTGTCATCAACGATGATGCTTGCGCTGTTTTCCTGTGACTGAAAGCTCAGCCTCAATAGCCCTTTGCTCTTGTTTTCTTTCACCCCGTGCTCAAACACGTTCTCTGCGATCGGCTGCAGGATTAACCTCGGAATAAGAATACGTTGGAGCGCCATCGGAATCTCTTCATAGATTACTGATATTCTTGGCGCAAACCTAATTTCCTGTAAAGACATATAATTAAGGGCATGTGCGACATCTTCCTCCAAAAAAACGTCCTGCGCTGCATTCCGGGTAATATATTGAAAGTATTGACCCAAATAACCTGAAAATTCTTTGATGCCGTCCACGTCTTCCAGCTCTGCCATTTGCTTAATCGTAAAGAGGCTGTTATATAAAAAATGAGGCGTAATTTGTGACTGAAGCTGCTTTAGCTCCGCATCCTGCGAGCGAATTCGCTGCAAATAATTGTCCTTTATGAGCATATGCAATCGTTCAAGCATGTCATTAAACCGGGTGTACAAAAAACCGAATTCATCTTTGCGATTATGCTTGATCTTCCCATTCTGTCCGAACTCCACTACTTTGAACGCAGTGGTCAGCTTGCCTAAAGGCTGGTAGATGAGTCTGATGATCCAATAAGAAAACAAGATGATTACGAAACACGAAAAGAACGTAATGATCCAAAGCCACCGGGTATAAATTTCGATTGGCTGCTGTAACGTAGACTTTGGAATGACTTCCGCAAGTCGAATGCCAAACTCCTCATTGTTAATCGTATATATTCGATTATTCTCCGTTTCCAACCGTCGAACGTCATTGGGCAATTCCTTCGTCTCATTCAAGTCATCCGATAATAGGATACTTGTATCCGTTTCTGATAGGCCATCGGAATGTAAATTATATTTGCCTTCTCCAAATAGAAGCGAAGCTCCTCCTGAGCCCGTTTCTGTAAAGCCGTTCAATGTCCTGATCATTTCGTTGGCGTTTATCTTGAATGCAAGCAGAAAGTTAGGCTCCATCGAGCTGTCCATTATATACGGAATGCTCATAGTATAGTAAAGGCTTCC
Source organism: Paenibacillus sp. J22R232 (assembly GCF_056269165.1). Taxonomy (NCBI): domain Bacteria; kingdom Bacillati; phylum Bacillota; class Bacilli; order Caryophanales; family Paenibacillaceae; genus Paenibacillus; species Paenibacillus sp. J22R232. The sequence continues at coordinate 150,299 of NZ_JBWDNK010000011.1, forward strand.
TTCATATAGAGAGATCGAGCTCTGTAAATTGCCTCTGCTGTCCAACAAGCCTTTCAATTCTTCTCCCCCGTAGCTTGAAATGTACGAGAGGGCGCTAATTTTTTTCCCAACGACAGGCACATAATACATGACATCTTCAATATAAGGACTCGATTGCTGAACTTGACGGAGCTTGCGATGGATTTCGTTCAATCGCACCGAAACCTCATAGCCATTCAATACCGGGTATTCAGCCTGGAAGCCTACCAGCTCGTAATCATTGGAATACTCCGTAATGAGGCTGGACATTCTCGTCATTTCGAATTCGAGATGATTATAATGAAACAACAGCTTGTAAATGTTAGACTTGTCAATTTCCTTCCGCATCTGTTCCGATCCTATGAAGGTTGACCATATCCCGAGTCCGTAAAGCGGAATAATAACGAGAAAGAAAGCGACAAACAATTTTGTAAAAATAGAATTCCATTGTATTTTCACGAGCATCCCCACCTATCGCGATACGACAAAAGAGCCGTATTACGGCTCTTTTTTTTTATATAAAATTACCCTTTAACGCTCCCAACGACGAGTCCTTTAACGAAATAACGTTGGAAGAAAGGATATATGAGCAAAATGGGCAAGGCGGACACAAAGATTTGAGCCGCTCTAGCTGTTCGATTGGAGACGAATTGCTGCATCTTGGCTTGTTCCAAGCTCATATTCGTTTGGTTCATACTATCGAATTGGAGCAGCGATTGCAAATACGTAGATAGCGGATAATGCTCGGGCCGGTTCATATAAATCATGCCATCGAACCATGCGTTCCAATGCGCTACAAGAGAGAACAGAGCTACGGTTGCCAAGCTCGGCAAGGTCAGGGGCAAATATACCGTCCATAACGTCCGGAAATGGCCTGCTCCATCCATAAAGCTTGATTCCTCCAGTGCCTTTGGCAACGTCCTCATATAATTCATGATAAGAAGCACATTAAAAACAGGTATGGCTCCCGGTAATACCAACGCCCATATCGAATCCATGATTCCGGTTTCTTTGACAACCAGGAATCCCGGTATCAATCCGGCTCCGAACAACATCGTAAAAACGAAAAACCATGCATACCAAGTCCTGCTGCCAAAATCCTGAGCCTCCTTCGAAAGCGGATAGGCCACGAGCACGCTAAGCACCATATTGATTCCGACTCCCAGTATTACGCGTTTTATGCTAACAATGAAAGAAGTTAGGAAGCTTTCATTATTGAATACGTAAGCATAGGATTTCAACGTAAAATCAACCGGCCACAAGGAAACCTGTCCCGCACTTACCGCGGCTTTCGAACTGAAGGATACAGCGAGTACGTTCAGGATCGGGAATAAACAAGCCACCGTCAGTAACAACAACAGAACGGCATTCACGATTAAAAAAAAGCGGTATTTTTTCGATAACATTGTTTACTCACTCCTTTCTTTAGAAAATGCGGTATTTGGCAAACCGGTAAGCTAGCCAATACCCCGCGCCGATCAGCACTAAGGAAACGACCGACTTCACTAATCCAACCGCTGTCGCAACTGAATAATTATTATCGACAAGACCGATTCGGTACACTAGCGTATCCAGGATATCACCCGACTCGTATACGACCGGGCTGTACATATTGAATACTTGGTCGAATCCTCCGTTGAGCACATTGCCGAGGCTTAAGCAAGCAAGCAAGATAATAGTAGGGCGTATGCCCGGCAGCGTAACATGCCAGGTTTGCTTCCACCGGCCTGCGCCGTCAATGACGGCTGCTTCATATTGCGTTGGATCGATGGATGTTAGCGCAGCTAAATAAATAATGGTACTGAATCCGACTTCCTTCCATTCATTCGCAATAACCATTACATAAGGAAACCATGTGTTATCGGATAAAAATGAAATAGGCTGGAAACCGACCGCTTTAATAATCTGATTGATTATCCCTTCTGACGGGGATAGAATATCGACCACAATTCCGCCTAAAATGACCCAAGAGAAAAAATGCGGCATATAAATGACCGTCTGAACGTATCGCTTTAATACGGATTTCCTTACCTCGTTCAGCATCAGAGCTACCGTAATTGGAGCAACAAGCCCGGAAACAATTTTCATGATTGAAATAAACACCGTATTCCATACCACTTGATAAAATGACGGGAGCTCCATCATATATTGAAAATTGTCCAAGCCTACCCAATCGGCTTTGGCGAAGCCCATCAGCGGCGTAAAATCTTGAAAAGCAATGATATTGCCAACCATCGGAATATAACAGTAAATCAGAACAATAATGATTCCCGGAATCATCATCACATGCAGCGGAATATTTCTTTTCATCCGCCTTAAGCGCCGTCGCGTTCCCATAATAATCCCCTCCTTGCTATTCAGTATAAATTCGGATGCCGGTTTGGGGACAGTGGGACGTCTTTACAAAAGGTATCTTTTAATGACCTTTCATGTAAATACGTTGACGAAAAGAAAAGCAAATCAGTAGCCTTGGCTCCTGATTTGCCTTTCATGCATGAACGCTATTATTTCCCGATCAGCATCAATAAGTTATAAATCGCCTGAGCCGTTTCTGCACGAACGGCTTCTGACCTCGGATGAAACATCCGTTTCCCGTCACCCTCCATAAGCCCTGCCGTTATCGCTTTGGTTACATCCTGCTTCGCCCATAACGATACTTTTGCTTCGTCTTTGAAGTCGCCAAGCCCGTTGTCAGGCTGAACGCTATTGCCCGTACTGTACGTATAAGCACGAACGAGCATTGCTGCCATCTGCTCCCTCGTGATGGTGGCATTCGGGTCGAATGTGTTATCCGTTGTCCCTTGAATCAATCCGGCATCATGGGCTGCCGCTACGTCAGACACATACCATGCATGTTCACTGACATCCGAGAATGGCATCGTTTTACCCGTACCGCTTAAACCAAGCGCTCTTGTCAGTAAAGCGGTAAATGCTGCACGCGTAGTGTTATCGTTTGGTTTAAACGCTTCTCTCGTCACCCCGGTGACGATATGCCTCGCAGCCAGCACCTTCACCGTTCGGAACGCCCAATGGCCGCTAGGCAAATCAACAAACGATTTGTCATATTCCAACACCGCGTATTTGCTGAAATGAGTTAATTGTACCGAAACAGTCCTATTGGCTTTATGAACGGTACCTCCTACATATTCCCATGATGCTGACAAATCATTGTAATGATAAATGCCGATTAATTGATGATCCACCTTGCTTTCAACATACGGAAGCACTAGGTTTACAGGCTTAGCGAATTCGCTTAAACGGTACTCCTTCTGTTCATCCGTACGAAGGAACAGATCTAGATCATAAGCGCGCCCTCCAGACTTTAATTCCGGATGACTGCTGTCTATCGAAAGCTCATCCGTATGTTTCAATCGTATAATGATTTGTAATTTTGATGCGTTCACGCCACCCGCTAGACCCGTTAGTTCCTTCAGCACTTCAGTAGGAAGCACGATGGTTACGTCTCCGCTTTTTACAGTCAATGGCGTTTTCCCGAGAATGGCAGCCGTGCTGCCAGGCAATGAAATTTCTGTTTTGCCGGCTTTCACTTCAATCGTCACGCTTCCGTCCTTCACGTTGCGAAGCTCTTGTTCGCTTACATCTGGCGATCCGGTTCCGGTATCCGCGTTAGGAATGCTAGGATTGGGGTTTGTGCCAGGTTCAACAGCTTGGCCGCTAATGATCACAATTGCACTGCCCGTTACGCCCGTTCCATCTCCTGCTGCTGCCGTCACTTTTACTTTGCCGTTTTTCGAAGCCGTTAATAATCCGCTCGTATTAATATCTGCCAAGTTTGTCGTCGTACCGTCCTCGTTAGCTACCGTCCACGTCAGAGAAGGGTCGGTTGCATCGGAAGGCTGTACTTCCGCATGTAACTGCAGGGTGCCTTTATCCTCCGTTATCTCAAGCACGCCGTCCAAACCGCTTATGGTAATCGCGTTTACCCGTACTAATTCTTTTGTCGTTGCCTTTGCGATATCCGAGAAAACGGATTCTACGCCAGCATTGATCGCTGTTATCCGGTACTCATAAGCTGTACCTGGCTGCAAGCCCGTATCCGTAAAGGAGCCTGAACCGGCTGAAGCCGCGTTGACTTTCTTGAAACTGCCGTCCGTCGCCGCTTTCCGGTATACATTGTAGCTTATGGCATCCGGCAATATTGACCAATCCAGCTTCACGGTCGATGCCGTCAATGCTTCCGCGCTTAGTCCTTCCGGTTTTCCGGACATGTAACCGAAAACCTTCACTTCCGCCATCTGCGGCGTATACCAGTTGTTATTCGGATTATTATGCAGTACCGCATCCACTAGTACGATTTTCACATACCTTGCGTTCGCTGCTATCGAATCCGTAGTGAAACCATATTCCGTTATCCCGGTTCTATCCAGCGACACCTCGTAATGGACATCGTCGCTGCTCGTTTCGATACGGTACTTATAATAGCCCTCGGAGCCCTGTACCATCGGCCAAGAGATTTGGACATTCGTTAGATCGTAGTTGTCTCCAAGGTCTACTTTCCACCATTTCGGCCATGAGTAATTGCTAGTCGCCGACCATGTAGTCGAATAATCGCCGTCATTTGCAAGGCTAGCCGGATTCGATAGCGCCTCATTCTCGGCAGTCGCAGGCTTGCCTTGGGATAGCAGGTCCCCATTCGAGATCGGTACCACTACTCCCGATTGGAAATCAACCGATAATTGCTCCGTATAGTCTACGTAAGCCGTTGTTCCGGAGAGGATAAGCGGCATCCACATCTGTTTCGCGTCGCCTAACCACCTATATACATTCCATATGTAAGAGGTTGCCGTATCCCCTTTGACCGTAACGACTCCTCCGCTCTGGGCGCTGAATGACGATCCATTGCCCAGCTTTTTCAACTCCGACCATGGACCCTCCATCGAAGCCGCGGTAGAATACATCGCTTGATTCGGGTACCAGCCCGATGCTCCGGAAGTAATTAGGAAGTAAATCCCGTCCTTTTTCACGATGGTAGGCGCTTCTCTAAACTTACCGGTATAAATCGTCATGATCTCTTTCTCCACCGACAGATAGTCCGAAGTCAGTTTATAGAGCTTTAGATCCGCATTAACGCTAGCGGAAGAGATTAAGTATGCAGCGCCATCGTCATCCACATAAACCGTCAAGTCTCTTGACTCATTGCCGTTTGGCCTAAAGCTTTTAGTAAACGTATACTTCCCGTCAGGCGTATCGCTGTAAGCAACCGCTACTCTCGCCAACCCGTAATCAATTCCGTTCTCATAATGCATCCACATCAAGTACTTGTTCGTGCCCTTGTTATAAACAATCTGTACGCCTTCTAGATTAGCTTCTGCCAATTCCGGATGATCACTTGAGTCGAGAACGATCTGGCTAAAGGTCCAAGTCTTCAAATCAGCCGATTTATACATAGCCAAATTTTTGAATTTCCCATTTTCCTTGGAGCCTATCAGGAAGTAATAGGTAGAACCGGCCTTGAAGAATCCGCCTAATCCCAGACTATTGCCTTCGTCGTCCTTCCACCAATTCTCGCCGTTCGTAAACGTCATCGATGTCGTGGGAATGCTGAATGTCGTAGCGCTTGCCGCATTAGACATTTCCGATTCGCCTGCGTCATTGTGGGAGCGAATCTTGTAATAATAGGTTTTGCCAGACTGCAATCCCGTATCGCTAAACGCAACGGTGCTTCCGCTATAGATCTCGGCATAGGGACCTACCGCATCTTCCGCTCGATATAGCTTATAGAGAGATGCACCCGTTACTGAATTCCATTTCACGTTAACCTTCGATACGTCTGCGCCTTGGGTTTGTACGCCGATCGTTCCTAGCCCTGTCGGTACCGCAGGCGCACGCAGCGTGCCATATACTTTAACTTCGTACAATTGAGGCGTATACCAGTTGTTCGGGTTGTTGTGAAGCACCGCATTAACCAAGTTTACCCGCACATATCTGGCTTTGCCTTTCAGTTTGTCGGACGTGAATCCGTATGTCTTATTATTCGTACGATCCAGAGCAACCGTATAATGGAGATCGTCATCGCTAATCTCGACTTTATACGAATAATAAGCTTCTGAACCCTTATACATAAACCACGAAATCTGTATATTGCTGAGATCGTATTCCGCGCCAAGGTCAACGCGCCACCAGTGGGGCCATGTGCCTGTGGAAGCTGTCCACGAGGTGTCGTAGCTTCCGTCGTTCGCCTTTCCTGGAGTGAAATCCTCTTCTGCTGTCTTTGGCCTAGACGACAGCGCGGCCGCCGGTTTGCCTTGAGAGATGAGCGGGTTGGCTGGCGGAATGGTAATTGTCCCCTTCGCCGCATCGATATCGAACTGCTCATAGAACTCCATAGAAGCATTGGTTCCATTAAGCGTTAGCGGCAGCCAAATGTATTGGGAGTCGCCAAGCTTTGCAGGATTCCATCTATCTGCATGAAGGATGTACGCTGTCTCTTCCGTCCCCTCTACGGCAATAACATAAGAAGATTGCGTATAGAAAGAAGAGGTATTGCCGATATTTTTGAGCGGTGTCCACGAAGAAACGTCCGCAATTGTCTTGGTTGTTGAATACATCGCCTGATTTGGGTACCAGCCGCTCGCTCCCGATGTAATCAAGTAATAAAGCTCACCCTTTTTCACCACAGCCGGAGCTTCACGGTAAGGACCCGAATAAATCTTGCCGAGCTCCGCGGCCACGCCGGTATAATCGTCTGTTAGCTTATATAGGATCATATCCGCATTGACGCTCGAAGAGGAAAACAAGTAGGCCGAACCGTCGGTATCTTTGAATACCGTCATATCACGTGAATCTTTGCCAGCTTCCGGATTCCCCTCATGATTCGGATCGGCTGGATTCGGCCTAAAGCTTGCAATGTAAGTATAATTTCCGTCAATGGTGTCAGACGTGGCAACCGCTACCCGCGCCAGGCCATAGTGCTCACCGTTCTCGTAATGCATCCACAATACATATTTTTTTGTTTTTTCGTTGTATAATACCTTCGGTCTTTCAATGTTGCTATCTGCCAGGTCCTTGGCCGGTTGTCCGTCCAGTCCACGGGATGTCTGCGTCAAAACGTTATTCCTGAACGTCCAGCTCTTCAAATCTTTCGAGGCATACACTTTAATATTGTAGAAATGCGCCTGGTCCGTCGTCTTATCTTCACCGAACCAATAATACGTATCCCCGACTTTTATCATGCCACCGCCGTGTGCTTGAATCTTGTCTCCGTTATCGGCATACCAAAACGCGCCATTCTCAATGATTGCAGCACCCGTTCTGGCTGTTGCGCGGTCGGACTTTACCGATTCTCCATTGGAATTGACCCCGGTTACCGCGTAGTAATAAGTAGTTCCCTCGTCTAATCCCGAATCTTGGAAGGTCGTACGGGTAATCGCTTCGCTATTGATTCTCGTGTAGGTGCCAAAGAGCAAGCTAGAACGGTATACGTTGTAGCTCTCCGCTCCCTCTGACGCATTCCACTTTAAATGCATCGTGCTGGTGCCGTTCTCCGTTACGGTAACGCCGCTAGGACGCTTGATGGCGCCGCCGCCAACGGTAACGGTAGCTTTCGCTTTAATCGCGCTGTTTGCAACGGCCCCGAATACGTCGAAGGTGCCTTGCGTCGCATAAGCCTGAGGATCGATTGCATGCCATTTCACATTTACGCGCCCAATTGAGCCATCGCTATATTCAGCATCTACTGACGCCGGAAGCTGCAGCGATTCTCCCGTATCGATGGCAATCTCTATTGGAGCAATATTTACCATTGTCGCGTAGCCATTAAGCAGCGTCTCTATCTCCTCATTGGAGATTTCCATGATGCTGCCATGCCGGATATCCGTAGGAAGTTGATAGTCGTCCACATTTAGTTTCGTCCAAGCTCCGGAAGCGAGATCCGTGGCGCTGTAACCCGCATATGTTCCTTTATTGTACTCATCGGCATACATATACCAAATGCTCTCCGTGAACGATTTAATAACCGTCGGGCCTTCCGCTTCAGGTACGATAACCGCGTTCCGATAGCTTGCCGTATCGTACGATCCGATCAATCCATTCTCCGATACCGCCATTTTGATTCCTTTACCCGTTGGTGTTCCCGCATTATTCTCTCGCTCATCCTTATAAAAGGTGTAAAATTTACCGCCATCCTGGGCAACAGTCGGATCGATGATGTTATGACCCGGATCGAGGAAAGGCTTTGGTGCTGAGAAATTCACGAAGTCAGCTGTCGTCCGGTAATAAGCCCGATGCTCGCCGGATACAGGAGTTCCCGGTACTTTGGAGGACCAAATGACGACATAATTATTTTTGGCGGCATCATAATACGCCTCCGGCGCCCAAGCATCCGTGCTGTTCCCTGGTGCGAACGGCACGGAACGTCCATTTGTCCAATGCACCAGATCCTCTGAATCATAAATTAACAGATTTTTGCTCGTCCACGAATCCGTGGATAGAAGATGATACTTGCCGTCTTGATCGCGAATGATGAAAGGATCGCGAATCGACTTGTTGCCTATCATCGGTTTAAGAACACGCTCGCCTTTATTCAATGCCGTCCAATGAAGACCATCCCTGCTGTACGCATGATAAAGAGATTCATCGGCCGTCTTGAAATAGGACAGCAGGTATCCCGCGTATGCTTCTTTTGATTTCACGACGACCGTAAACGATTTCTGGGCTTGAATGGTTCCTTTGCTAATGGTAGCCGTCAACGTTACGATTGCGTCAGGCAACCCTTGGGCTGGCCGCGATACCGCACCCGTATCCGCATCAATTACTTCTGGATGGCTCGAAGCCCACACGACCGCCGATTGTTCCATTCCTTTGGCAGGCAATAGAAGATCATGCCTCAATGCCAAAATATCATTACTAAGGTTAAGCGCCGCTTTGTCCGCTGCTACCGACTGCTCATCGCTTAATTGTTCAAGAACCGTAACCAAAAATGATTTCGTTTGTGACATTCCCGCTTTGCTTAGCGTAGCCGTTAACGTTAAGGCTATATTACCCGTACCCGCTTCCGGACGGTTAACTTCCCCCGTCAACCCGCTAATGACGGCATCGTTCTCCGAAGCCCAAGTTAAAATTGTGCCATTGTCCCCTGCGTTTGGGAGAACAAGCGTCGTTTTTACCCCTCCGATGTCTCCTAGCGTAAGTGAATCCGCATCTTCTTGGATATCCTGGTAGCTTAATTGATTCGCAAGCTCGCCAACCTCCGCTGCGTTTAATGCCCTGTCATATAGACGGAAATCGGATACTTTCCCGTTGAACCACCGGTCTCCGGAATAAGGCGCGCGGCCGATATAATTAAATAGCGTATTCTCTAAATCCTTTGGCAATATCGTAATTCCCGCATTGCGGCCAACTTCAATGCCATTCTCGTACAGAATGGCCGTGTATTTAGAATCAGATGAATTTTTCGCTATGGTAACCGTTAGGTTTTTCCACTCACCTGCCCCAAGCGGTATATTCGTCCTTGTCGCCGATTGCTCTAATGTCCATTTGTCAGTCGAAATCGTAAATCGGAAGTTGCCGTTGCTGCCTTGATTGTCCGCAGCAAGGAGACCCAAATATTTCGAGCCGTTCACATTCGCGTCCGCTACGCTGCCGAATCCGAATACCCATGACGGACGGCTTACGGAACTCGCGAATACGTTCGTTGATATGGTTATATTCGTGACGCCGCTCAACATACGATCCGGCATTTTAATTGACCCGTTGGAACCGTTCAGCGCTACCGCGCCTGATCCTCCCTTGCCTGTCGTCCATGTAGCGCCTGCGCTGAGCGTGCCATCGTTGCCGTTGCCGGAGGAGTCCGCCGCGGTTGTGCCCGTCTTCTCATCCAGTTTGTACCATAGCTTTAGGTTAGGCTCCTTTACGACATTAACCTGTACGAAGTAGTCCTGCCCCTTGTAATTCAGCGTTATTGTTGCATGGCCTTCCTTTAGTCCTTTGACTAATCCCGCGTTCGAAACAGAAACGACCGCTGGATCGGAAGACGTAATAGTTGCTTGGTTCGTAACATCCTCAGTTGTGCCATCCGCATAGGAGGCCGTCAGCACGGTAGCATGCGTAGCATGCACAAAAGGAAGCGTATAGGCGTCCGAGTCTAACGTGATCACCGTTTTCGCCTGCAAGACCGTAACTTGAAGGGTCTTCGTTTCGCTAGCGGAGCCACGGCTAATCGTTGCGGTTAATTGCACGATCGTGTCTCCGCCTGGTTGACGATGAACCGTTCCGTTATTTTCGATCACGCTCTTTTGGTTCGATTCCCACGTTGCAACGATTCCGCCTTCAAAAGAAAGGGGGAGGATCAAGTTCCCTTTCACGGCGGACAAGTCGCCAAGGCTAAGCCTATCTTTTAACCGTTTGACCGCTTCGGCATCCGATAGATTCTCATAAACGATTGTATTGATTTCAGACTCGCTAAGCGCTCTGTCGTACAATCGGAAATCAGATATTTTCCCCTTGAAATACTTGTCCGCATTATAAGCCGGCCGGCCGATATTATTTTCCGTCGTCACCCCGCCGCCCAAATCTTTCGGCAATGTGACCATATTCGGATTAGTGCCTACAACCACTCCGTCTTCATATAGCGTACCCGTGTACTTCGCATCGGTGCTATTCTTTTTTATCGTGACCGCTATATTTTTCCACTCGCCCGTACTTATGGTTCCCGACTTTTTGACTGATTGCTCGTCCACCCACTTATCCTTGGATATGACGAATCGGGCGGCTTTGGGATTGCCTTCCGACGATGTAGCCATCAGGTAATTCGCCCCCCAGCCGGTGTTTTCCGTGCTTCTATTTCCGAAGCTGAAAAACCATGAAGGATCTTGTTTGTCTGGACTCACATATACGCTCGTTATTACGGTAATTTCGGAGATACCCGCCAAAAGGTTATTAGGCATACGCACATTGCCGTTTACGCCATCAAGAGCGACCGCACCATCAGACCATGCAGCGCCTCCAGATAACGTGGCATCTTGTCCGTTGCCTGAAGAATCTTTGGCAACCGTGCCTGAGGTTTCCTTAAATTCATACCATAATTTCAAATTCGGGTCAGCTGCTGCAGCTGCCCTGACCATGACCAAATCCGGCAGCATGCTGCTTAATAATGCGATGACCAAAAACATAGAAAGCCATCTTTTGTACATGAGTTCTCCTCTTTTCGCACCAAAATGGTAAGCGCTAAATGATTCCGGCTCTGCCTACTCCATGGTGGAAAGCGCTTTCTCACTGATTGTACGGCTGGCTGCTCCGCTCCTGCTAGTGGCTTGTATCGACTTTTAGTATCTTTCTTTTACTTATGGCACATTTGTAGAAACGAGCCTATTTAACCTTTTAATAAACCTGTTTTCATATGCTCTCTTTGTAAAGAAGATATAGATTATCCGTGCGCAACTCCTTTTACTGGTTAATCAGAACCTTTTTACGTTAACTCGGCTTTTCATCAAAGCAGACTAAAAAGACCAGTCGCCGATTAAATTCCGGCGACTGGCCGCTCACATTACGGGGACTGCAACGCCATAATTTCTTCCCCGGTCATCGCGTAGTCGTAAATGGTAAAATCATCGATCCTGCCGTTCATCAGCGGGTCCGGAAACCGGCTCTTGCCGATGTAATTATCATTGGCAGCGAGACTGATCGGTGCGGTCGAGTAGCTATCATCGGTATCCTGCAGCACTCCGTTGACGTACAGGCTTCCTGTATTCCCGCTAATCGTTACCGCGATGTGTGCCCATTCATTCTGAGGAAGCGGCTTCTTGCTCATCAGAGGGTGGTCGGCCCCGTCATACATGCTGAAATGGACAAGCCCGAGGCCCGGATTCTCCCAATTATCGCTTGGAGTGAGCCAGATGAAACCGCCTGGTCCGCCCATGTCGAAGATGCGTTGGAAGGCGCCTCCACCACGCCAATAGACCCAAGCGGAAATCGTAATATCTTCCGTAGCGATCACGCCTGCAGGCAGCTTCAGATAGCCGGAGGAACCGTCGAATTGCGCCGCAGAGCCGATTTTTCCATAAGCAGAACCAGTAACGGTGACATTGCCAAACAATTCCGCATCATATCCGCGATCGCTCGCATCGGTTGCAACGTCTTGATCGAACGTATATTTCACTCGCAATTTACCCTGCTGCGTTCCTCCAATCATATCGCGCAGCTCCTGCTGGGTTAGCGCTCGATTATATAGCTTCATCTCGTCCAAGCTGCCATTGAAATAAGGATCTCGGTCGAAAACGCTCTTGCCCACGTAGGCTTTGTTAACCTGTAGATCAACAGGGCTAAGCAAAATATTATTTTTTAACACCATAAGCTCACCGTTGACATATAGCTTGGCCGTATTGCCCGCTATCGTAAGAGCGATATGCGCCCATTCATTTTTGGGCAAAAGTGTCGGAGATACCATGTAATAGTCCTTGTCTAAGCTTCGGATATTGAACTGCACAGAACCGTTGCCCGTGTCCGGGGTGAGCAGCATAAAGTTCTCCTCTCCATTGCTAAAGTTGAAAATTTGCTGCCACGCGGCTCCTCCCTTAAAGTTAATCCATGCAGCGAACGTGAATTCCTCCGCAGCGGTCGCTACACTTGGGAGCTGAACATAGCCATTGCTGCCGTCAAACGCAAGCGCTGATCCCTCTTTGCCATTCTTATTTTCGGTTACCCCTCCATGCATGCTTGCATGATAGCCATTTCCCGACACATCCGTTGCTGTAACTCCGGTCCATTCATCGAAAGAGTAATAGCTGGTTAAAGGGGCAGATGCCGGTTGCTGCTCAACGGCGACCGTAAACGATTTGGTCGTGCTTGCTGACCCCTTCGCCATTGTTGCCGTCAGTACGACCGTCTGATTGCCCGTTCCCGGAGCTGGACGGGTCACTTTACCCGTTTCCGAGACGTAAGCTGGCGCGGAGGATGACCAGGTAATGTTTATATTGCGGAACCCTTCTACCGGAAGAAGGATATCGTAAAACACACTGCCCGTATCGCCAAGGCTTAGCGCTTGTGCTGCGTTGTTTACGATTTCCTGATCAGTCAAATCCGCCATTTGGCTTCCCCAGATTGCTACTCCTTTATCCGAAACTGCGCTAAAGGTCAGCGCTTCGCTATTGGTAGCATTATCCCATTGACGAATAAACAGACCTTTGTAGACGATATCGTCAATCGTTAATTCGACCTGGCTATCGCCGCTTCTCGTCCATGTGCCGCTAACCGAACCGGTAATTGTACCATTCCCATTCAGAGCAATCGACTGCGATACTTTGATTTGTTTGGTAATATCCTTGCCGTGGTTAATGAGCTTGTAATCCCCTACCGGATTGCCTATGCTTTTGGTGTTGACCGTGTCTCCTGCAAATCGATATGGAGCAACCACCAGCCAGCCGTCTTCATTCATGAACATCTCGTGTACGCGAATTTCATGTTCTTCCCCCCGACCCAGAAACCGCGCATGGAAAATAAGCATATATCTGTTGGTCGCTTCATCGTAATAAGCGGAGTTATGTCCCGGCGAAACATAGCCGAAGCCGCTTCCAGAGCCTGGCTCGCCAAGCTTTCGTTCGAACATGAAGTTACCCATCAGCTTGACGCCATATGGAGCTATGCTCTCATTTCCCGATGTATTTGGCTTGATCTTGGCATGAATCATGTCGTTGCCTTCCGCGTCATAAAAGGGACCATCCGGCGTTCGCGAACGAGAAATCCTGATATTATAACCACCGTTTGCATCCAAGCCTCCAAATGAGGAGAACAAATAATAATAATCAGATTCCGGGCTATAGAGCATATATGGCCCTTCAATATTGGCATGGTAACCGCCCGTCAGCTTCTTCCCGTAGCCTTGTCCTGGCTTAGGCTTAGCGGTTGCGGAATCCATCTCCAGAATAAAGATTCCTCCGGAGTAAGAGCCGTATACCATCCACAGCCTGCCCTCTTTATCATAGAATACGTCCGGATCGACCACGTTAGGATCGAAGTTGGCATCATAGATGGTTCCGCCTTCACCTGGCTGCCCCCACATGCCGGATTTCAATATAATGCCTAAATCCTTATAGGGTCCTTCGATGTTGTCTGACACCGCAACCCCAAGCGCCGAACGAGGCGAATCTCCCTTGCATGCATTGTAGTAGAAGTAGAACTTGCCGTCGGAGAGCTGAATGACGTCAGCCGCCCACAGCGTGTCGGCTTGTGCCCAATCGAACGTTTCTTTGAGCTCTGTTTTTACATTCGGTATAAGCGGATTGTTATCCGTTACACCTGAAGCCACGTTCTGCCAATTCATTAAATCGCTTGATTTCGCTGCTTGCAGGTGAGACCCAAATACGTAGAACATGTCTCCGACTTTAATGACGGACGGGTCATGTACTGCCGCATTCGTGAAGGTCGGTATTCCGTCGTTCGGATTTGGGCTTGGTTCTGGGCCGGGATTCGTACCTGAACCTGCGGACCCGGGCTGATCGTCGAAAATTATTCCAGACTTATCGTTGCCGAGCTTGCTCTGCGAAACTTTCCCTTTGCCGCTCACATGAATGACTGCGTCTTTCCCTACGTCAAGCAGCTCTATAACCGTGTTATCATTCAGCTTCAACGCTGCCGAATACAGCAGCTCCATCAGCATAATTCGCCCTTTATTAAGAACGATGCTAGGGGAATGATTCGTTTCGCTCCGAATTTGATTGAAGCTGCCTGTCAATTCGACTCGCGCATGTTTCGGTATCTGACTATTTAGCTTTACGTTGTTGAAGCCTTCATCGCTGTCGATTGCTTTCTCTTCCAATACGGCTCCAGATAATAGATCCACTTCCTGCACGGTTGCGCCATCTTGCGCCACGATACGAACCTTGCCATTCTTCTTGTCTACGATTAACTTACTAATCATGGCGCCATCCAGTACTATGCTATGGTCACCACCGCCATAAATATGTACTTCCCCTTTGACCGACACGCGTTCAAGATGAACATTTCCTTCTCCGATGCCTTCTGTCAAATACAGATTCCCTTCAATAGTCGTATCTTTAAGCACGACATCGTGTTTATTAATGATGGCATTCCTTGTCTTAACGGCGCTGTGTTCTCCCTCATTATGAATGACGGTCCCTGCCATTCGGTCGATCAGCGTGAGCGCTTCAGCACGTGTTAGCGAACGGCTGCCGCCAAAGCTGCCATCGGCATAGCCATGAATATAACCAGAGTCATGAAGCGTCCGTACTGCTTCCTCGCTCCAAGCCTGCAGCTCGTTTCCATAAGCAAGTTCTCCCAAAACTGAAGTCGCTTTTAATTTAAATGCTCGAAACAGCATGACCGCGGCTTCTTCACGATTAACGGGTTTCATGGGCATAAAGGAACCATTTGCATAACCAGCAATCACGCCCGCTTGCACGGCTTTCTGAACCGCATCAAAATAATAGGCTTGAGAGGACACGTCCTTGAAAGCCGCGCCGCTCGATGCTGGTTCGTAATTAAAAATCCGGTCCAGCAGAATGACAAACTCCGCTCGAGATATAGCCGCATCCGGCCTGAAGCTTCCATCGGAATACCCCGTTACGAAACTTTCAGCTTGCCATTTTTGAATCGTATCCTGAGCCCAATGCCCTTCAATATCCGGCAAGGATGCTGACGATGAAGGAACCTCTGGACTCGATGCGAATACAGCTCCCGGCAGAACAAGAATAGCGGCTAATAGCCAAATGATAGATTTGTGAAATAACCTTTTACGATTGATACTGAAACGCATGTGCATTCTCCTTTATTTTTAATAGCCATCAATGGAGGTGCTGCCAATATCGCTTCCCTATAGGGTGAACGTTGCCTTGTTCAACCTATTGGCATCGTCTCCGAAAGCGGAGAGGTCAACTAGTATTTCAACCATTAAGGGATTCCCGCAGCTCCAGCCCTAACAAGCATCAGCTGCGCCCCTCCCCTTAGGTAGATAAGTTCATATGTTATTTTCTGCTCATATGGAGCCGTACTGGACCGAGAAGGCCTGAAGTCAAATCACCGCGGTAACGGGTCGGAATCGTAACATAGTGATTCGCAAGCGTATTAAACACCTTCACCTCGATCGTATTGCTGCCCTTCCCAAGCCACTTCGCAATATCCGCATGCCATGGCGGAGCAAGGAGGGTCTGGACATGCTGCCCGTTAACGCTAATTTCTGCCGTAGCCGAGACGGCACCCAAATCGAGCTTTACATGGTAGGCGTGAGGATCGTCTTCCAATGTCCACTCTACTTGCTTGCGATAGGCAGCTCCGCCCGAATAACAGGCTAAGCCGTCGATAATGGACCAGTCGCCCAGCCGAATCTTCCCTTCACCGCACTTAAGCTTAATCGGTTCAGGCAGGGCAGCGCCGGCATAAGCCGAATGATCATAAGCAATGCGGACGGCTATTGAGCTAGTGCCGTCCATACCGGGGTTGATCTTTACCCAGTATGCGCTTGCGCCGTCAGCGAAAGATTGCTGCCTCTCCGTCGCATATACCTCACCATTCACCCATACCCTAATTTCCCCGTGCGCCGCGATTTCCATCTCTTGCAGTCCCGGCGGCCCGATAAATCGGTACCAACCCGATAAGGGCTTGCTCTCTCCTGGAAAAGCTTGATATGGGATGACGCCCGGTTTGTTATACCACGACATGGCGAGCGGAATGGTCTGCTCCCAGTCATCTGGCGCCGTCGTTCTTTCGAACACGACATGCCCCCTGCCGGGATGATTATATTTGAGCAAAACCCGATTAACCCCTTTTTGTACCGTAACGACTTCCTCAGCACTGTCGATTGGTTGGCCGTTGAGCCAAATGGACACAGGGCTAATGCCTCCGATGCGAAGTTTGACAAAGGATTCTCCCCCCGCGTCAAAAGATGACCAGAAATACGTGACGGAGCCCTCCTCCAAAGCATCATATTGCGTCCCCGTCTGGGTAAAGCTCGGACGTCCAACTGCTATGAAATCATCGGACATTTCTCCCTTGAGCCCATGATATCCCTGATGGCCAGGATCGCCTTCAATGCCATACCGCATTGAGAATTCATACAGCTCCCAATTATATTCGCGGCCTTGCGCAGAAACGAATTGTCCTTGCGGCGCTGCTTGCAGGTACCCCCATTCAGACTCCAGCGCATCCGAGCAGCTTGATTCCGGCAGCGGACCAAGCTTCCAGAAATAAGGACCGTACCCGTACGTGACCTGCTTCCATGCGGAATCATCCAGCTCTGGATCACTCCAGTCTTGCGATAATCCATCCTCTTCCCATGCGTAACGGAACTGCCTAGCTTCGGCACCAATGATTGTATCCTCCGGAGGCTGACGGAAATCACCGAATCGATTGTCCATCGTCGGCTGCAAGGCGAACGCCCACTCACCGTTCAACTCCATTTGCTCCATTTGCTCCATTTGCTCCACTACCTCAACAGGACGTTCCGGCAGCATCTCTTGATGAACGTATTGCTCTGCCTGATCATGTGCCGGCGAGAAAACGACCAGCTGCATTTGCATCCGATCAAGCGGAAGCCTCACGAAAGATCCCTCCTGCGTTATTCGGGAAGCTTCGATCGGCGTGGCTGATCCGTCCCACGCATTCCAAAGCTCTATGGCCCCATGGCACCGGAAGAAGCATTCTGTATGCTCAGGCACACCATAGATGGCATAGACATGGCGTTTGCCGATTCGGCGATGCATCACGTAAGGAAAATAACTGTCGGTAAGTTCGCTCATGCATGCGAAGTCACGCGGGAACGCACTGTTTATAAGGTCAGCTGCTTCCCCGAACGAATAGGCAGTCACGGCCATGCCTCCGGCAGCATTCCGATTAGTCCGGCCTATGGAATTCGCTGCAGCCTCCGCCGCAGACCAGCCGAATAAGGATTGAACGATTCCATCCAATACCGAGTCGGCAGCGCCATGTCGGTCGCTGGCTTCTGGAAGCCGGTCGAGCGCAATGACGATACCTCCAGCTTCATGAAACGCATGCGCTTTCTGCAGCGTCGAATAGCGAAGCACCCTCATGGAAGGCAGCACCAGAACGCGGTATGCCTCGCCTGCTACGCGCAGCTCCCGGTTCTCCAGAACCGCACGGTCCAAAGACTCGAAATCAATAAAATCAAAATCGATTCCACGTTTGTACAAATGCTCGCCAACACCGAATGCAGACTGGACCGCTGCCTCACCGTCCATTCCCGCTTCCATGCTTGCAACCGGATAGACAACGGCTACATCGCATGCATGGACGCCTTGGCTGAGAAGATAGCTGAGGCGTTCCGTGCAGGCCAGGAGCGACTTCATATGCTCCCAATAAGGCATGCGGAAATGATTGCACGGCGGCGCCCATTCCCACCATCCGCCATAAGTCGTGTAATAAAGGCCATGAAGCGTCAACAAATTATGCCCGGACACGAAGTTCCTGAACACGGCATCGCTCATATCCGCCGTATTGGTCCCCCAACCGGTTCCGTAGAAGCCTTCCAGCCATGTCCGGGGCCGCTCGTAGAGATGGGAGATTGAACTCGCCACTTTGTTCTTGATCAGATCGCTTTGGAAGCCTGGCTGATCGCAGCCGGGACCTTGATTCCACCGCTGAGTGCGGAAATAATCGCCGAATTCCGTAATATCCTTGCCTCTGCCCCCATGATCGCAGCCATAGATCATCCCACGCTTCTCATGCCATTCGAACACGGGTATGAAATAATGCTCCTCCGACAACGCCACCATGACATCACCATAATCGAGCCTGATTTTAGGAGTCCTCGGACCGATATCGATAAATAGCGCGGCAAGCTCGGGAACGATGTCGTAGCCTTTGCGCAGCATGAATTGTTCCCTGAACCGTTCGTTCCACAGCTGGCCTTTTATGCCAAATTCCAGCTCGTCGGAGAAGAAAAACCCAAGCCGAGCCGATGGTACACCCGAAAGCCGGTCTTCAAAACGTTGAAAAAAATGTTCGATGACCATACCTCCGCTCTCTGGATGCATGGGATCGATCGAACGCGGCTTCGCCTCCGAATAGACAGCAATAACCTGCCAAGCGCCTTCGGGCTGCTCCCATCTGAGGATATCTCCATCCACAAAGGATAAGAGGTCCATCCAATCCCCTATTTCTCTGCCGTCACCAACTGTACGGAATGCGGACGCGCTTACCGTATGCTGAGGAAGTACCCACTCTGCACGGCCCGCTTCTGCCTCCCATACTTTATGCTTCAGGTTCGAGCCCGCCATTGAAGGCTTCTTCGCCAGTATCTCATCCGCAAACCAGCCTTGGCCGGGCGAGCACAACGTATAATCGCTCAAGCTGACCGCAATGCCGTAAGTGCCCGCTTTCTCTGCGAACCATGCAAACAGCTCCCACCAGGCTTCGGAAAATAATGGGGGATCGCTGGCGACCGACAACCCAAAGGAATCTCCGCCATGGTCAGTGTGCGCATAATTAATTTGCAGCGCGGTTACATAATGGTCCTTCAATTGCTCAAGCTGCCATTCCAATCTTTCTCGGGTGAGCGAATCGCCTACCCACCAATAGAAGGCAACCTCCCCGTACCCTTCCGGAGGATGTAGAAACCCTGGATATACATCCAAATCCGGGTCCCTGCTAGGAAACCCAATGGATTTGGCATTCGGATCGAGCTCTCCAACTCCGCTCTCCGCTCGATTAACGGACATTTCTTTTCTCGAATGCACGGCAGCACTCGCCCCCTTTACAGGAAATAGGAATGAATTTCACTTTACCCAACTCTACATTTGGATAACTAATAAAGCGTGACCGTCAAGCACCGTTACACGGGTCGAAACATATCCCCCAGCATAATCAAAAGCAAGCTCCTGTTCATTAGGCGCCAAAAAAACACGCACCGGCTTCTGTTGTACTCTTACAGAAATCGGCATTTCGAGCAGCGGAAAAGCATCTTCAACGATATCCAGATTGTCCGCTCTTCTTTGCGGGCTGAAGCTGAGCAAATGAACAACAACCGTGTTATCTTTATGAATGACGGTTGTCTCCAAAGTCGATGGCCCTTCATCCCTAATTAAAGGCTGCGGAATCAATAAATGGATGCAATTGCCCAGCAATTGCCGATAATTTGGTGCGGCATGCTTCCCGTAAGCTTCTAGAATCGGCACAGAGAAGGTGATCACATTGCCGTTTTTCACTACCGCGGAATATGGGGATAGCTGATCTTCAGGCGTATACTCATGGCCAGAAAACCGATTATATTCCCGCTGGAAATAAGGCTCGCCAACCGCAACTAAACTGTCCGCTCCGCTTTTCGGCGTCATTCTGAAGCCCTTTTCGTACATCACGTATCCATAGTCGGCCAATCCATCGGAAGCCTCCGCTGAAGCGTGAAGAAACGTATGGCTGTAGGGGCTTGATCCATGCACTTCGATACCCATTTCGGTTAGTATTGGCTGGCCCATCTCGTCCAATGCCGCAGGACCTGACACGATGAGCGCACCTCCGCCTGATAGATAAGCTTGCAGACTGCTTTTCAAGACGTCATCTACCTTGGTCGATTCGGGAATGATGACTAGCTCATATTCGCTTATATTGGATTCAGGCGGCACGATATCAAATTGTTGTCGCAGCTGCTGCAGAGCTCTGGTCACGCCAAGTCCGGAAGGACCCGGATTATCTCCTTGCTCCGGATCTACGATTACCGCAATCTGACTGATCAATTTACCCTCTTCCACATAAGGCTCGCACGCTTTAATATGGCTGTATACTCGGCCAATCAGTCTATAAACGGCTTTACTCGGAACGCCGCGCGGATGCAGGAGATCTCCAACGCCGTTCGTCATTCCCTGACTTAGAATTTGACAGCATTCATATTTCAAAGCCATCTCCGGTTTAAGAGAGGTATTGTCTCCCCAGCTTTTGAAAAACCTGCCGGTATGGCTTAGAGTCGGCAATCCCAAAGGCCTGACAAAACGGGCCACGTACGGAAAATACGCATATCCCCAGCCTCCGGTTGGCAGCGCTTCGATTTCCACATGCCTCAGCAGCTTCTTCTCGATATGGAGATTCGTTTTGGGACGGCTGTTAAACCAAATTCCTGCAGGTTTATGTTTAGATTGCGCCTCCTCAACCATCTGTCGGTATCTCTCCATATATTGCAGCGATACTTCTCTAGCATATCGTGACCGATGCTCTTCCAGGCGGGGATCGTACCCTTTCTTCAGCATCCCCTCGATTGCATATTTGGAGGAACTGGGCTGATCCCAGCACATATCCATGAAAATGCCGTCAACGGGAGCAAAGCGTTCCAACACTTCAGCGAGAATAGCTGCTAGATAATCCTGATATGGGCTCGACATATCCATAATCTGCCAACCTGCAGTGAACGCGGATGAGCCCCATTTCACCTGCTGCAGATCAGGCTTAAGCGCAATCCAATCCGGATGCTCATTGGCGGCATACTCATTGCATTGAACACTTAAATATATAGGTGCCCGGATGCCGACTCGATGCAGCGCTTCTATCTGCTGCTCCAGCAAGTCCATTCCACCCGCCAGCCCGGGATGGCGGGACGGATGCTTGGTATCGTAATACAGATGTCCATGATGACACAGCGCAAATACAGTCACGCTATCTACATTCGCATCTTGGAATGTACGGGCGAATGCCTCAGCATCAAAATCTCGCGCGAGATCATGAATCGAAGGGCCTGTATGAAAATCCAGATGAACGGTTCTTTTTGGAAATAGGAAACTCTTATTCATAGAACTCTAATCTCCTTTCTAGTGTTTGAAGGCCTCTGTATTCCATATGAATGCCAGTCTCCGCACTCTTTCGTCCGCTAGACCAGCTCGAATTTCACGACGGTTACTCTATCATCAGGCAGAGGATAGCTAAAATGCTCCGGACGAGCAAGACTGATGAACGCATCATTGGGGAACATGGCCGTATTCCAAGGATTGGATAGGAACACCTCTGACCCGTCACCAAGCATGCGGGCTTTCTCCAACTTGCCTTTAAGTCCCGGCATATGGATAGGCCCGATGCTCTCCTCATAAATATGGGCATACAGTTGATTGCCATTTTGGGTAAACCGTCCCCAGTCTGGCTTAGCGAATTCGGACCCACTGCAGCCGTAGATGCTTTCGCCGTTTAAGCTCAGCCACTCCCCAACCTCTGCTAGAATGTCTAGCGTTGCCTTTGGAATATTCCCTCTCGCATCAGGTCCTACGTTCAGCAGCATGTTGCCGTTCTTGCTGACGCATTCGACCAGCTTGCGAATAATGGTTTTTGCAGACTTGTACAGTTGGTCGGAGGAAGTATAGCCCCAGTTGTTGTTCAGCGTAATGCAAGCCTCCCATGGTATCGGGACGCCCTCCGTATCAACCACGCCTGCAGGAGGTATAATCTGCTCGGGAGAGGCGAAATCTCCAGCGTAACTAGATGGCTCCTTCGTGAAAATACTGCCCAATTCTTCCCCGTTCGCTTCCAAGCGATTGTCCATAATGAGATGCGGCTGAATGGAACGGATGGTCTCCATCAGCTCGCTCGCCCGCCACTTCTCGCCTTTCATATCGTCATAGGAAAAATCGAACCACATCAAATCAAGCTTTCCGTAATTTTGCAGCAGTTCGCGCACCTGACCATGCATATAATCCACATAACGATGGAAGTTCTGAGGATCGCGACGGTACTCTTCGTTGTCACGCATCGGATGATACCTGTCACCATACGCCGGATAGTCTTCATGATGCCAGTCGATGAGCGAGTAGTATAAGCCTACCTTTAAACCTTCTTCCCGGAATGCCTCCAGAAACTCGGCGACCAGGTCACGTCCGGCAAGCGTATTGGTAGATTTGTATTCCGTCAGCTTGCTGTCGAACAAACAGAACCCGTCATGGTGCTTGGACGTTAGTACCGCGTATTTCATTCCCGCTTCTTTGGCGGCGCGCGCCCATTCCTTCGGCTTATAATCGACCGGATTGAATTCGTCATAGTAGACTTGATATTGTTCCACCGTCATTTTCTCATGGCTGCGAACCCATTCATGCCGTGCCGGGATTGAGTAGAGTCCCCAATGAATAAACATGCCGAACCGATCCTGCTGGAACCAACGTGTCCGTTCTCTGCTTGCTTCAATCGTGTTATGCTGCTTCATAGCAATGCCCCTTTCTAATTTCCCGCTATCTAAGATGTACTGAACATGTGCAGCCAGAGTAAGCGCACCGAGAGCAAAATCATTTTTCTTTCTACTCCTATCGTTATAGATACACAAAGACCGGACGCTGCGCAGGAACTTGAATATGAATGCGATTGTCGACAATGGTGTAAGGTAACGATTCCCTGTGGCTCGGATAGAGCGCTTCCACGTTACCGACGCTTGCGCCATGCGGAAGAGGATAGTTAAGCGCCTTCTCCTCTCTCGAATAGAACGCTATTCTACGGTCGTCCAGCGGACAGGTCAGGCTCCAATCCTGCAAAATTGTTGCGCCGTTATAGATCGCTTTATGTCGGTGAAGCTTTTCATCAAGCAAAATGGTTGCTCCGCCTGATAATTCAATGGAAGCAAGCTCTCCTCTGCGCTCGAACGTTTCAATATCCAGATCATGAAGCTTCATCCACGGAACCAAATTCAAATAGTAGAAATCCGTAATATCCCCATAAGAGGAATCCGCTCCGAACCAAGGCCCCGGGCGACTGTTATAGAATAGGATCGAAGCCGGATCTTTAGGCGCAGGACCGCTCTCTCCTCCATAAACAACGGACTTTCTGTAAATGAGCGGCAGCATCGGGATGGCTTTCCCGCCGAATGGACAAGGCCCTCCGTGTACGCCGTCCACGCTCAATGACATTTTGCCTACCCACGGATAGCGCAGCTGTTCCGAAACGACATTAATGCCGTATTTGGCATATTCATCGAACACCTTGCCTCTTCCTTCAACAAAGTTCTTTACGCCGCTCGCCGGATGCTCAGGGTCCCAGTCATTGCGGATGCCGAACCAAGATAGCACATCCACTAATACCGTCTGCTGGAGGTTATAGAACTCCGATGTGAAGCGGACGCGCTCAGGACCAGGTCCACTCATGTATTTGGCAAGTCCTATAATATAGGACATATCGCGGCTCCACTTCCTGCTGCTCCACAATTGTCCGTCCGGGCGCCTTGCAATATAAGCTTCATCCCACTCCGGGCTTGTCATATAAGCATCGTCATAATTATCGTCAAGACTGACGAGGCAGTTGCGTTCAAGCGCATTCCGCTGCAAGCGAAGGAAACCCTCATGGCCGCCTAGTCGTTCATTGACCTTATCAACGGCGGGATATCCCGTATCATGTCCCTCATATTGGAACCCTGCCAAATACGCAATCTGCGGAGCATTATCCGTCAACATCGATATGCCGCGAATAAGCTCTTCGCATTGGGCAAAGGTCGTTTTCGGCTGGTCATAGGTCGGATTGTCGCATCCGATTAGATACAACAATTTGTCGTTATAAAAGTCGGTTGGGCGGCGGGGCATCCGATCTCGTACCGACTTGGCGGCATCCAGCCAATCCACCTTGCCGTTGCCGTCATAATCCCCGACAAAATCGAGCCGGCATACCGACTGCTGCTCAGCCAGAAGATTCGGGGTTTGGTCATTGCCTGAAATACGTTCACCGCCGTCATTCATATTGTAGGACAGGCTCCCGTTTACCCTATACGTTTTTACGGTACCGAGAAGCACCGTTCGCTGCTGCTTCTCCTCCTCCACGCTGAGCAGGGTGCCGTCAAGGAAAGATTGAACCTCGAGGGTGCATGCTCCCCGCTCCTTCCCCGCCATTATGACTGGCAGCGTAGCCAGTACGTTGCCGAAGAAGCTGCTTTCCGGCAGCGTACCGACCGCTGCCTCATGCAGCGAAACCAAATTTCCTCCTTCATTGCCGTGCGCGAGCCATGCATAGCCGTCAGCCTCACGCATGCTGACTAGTCCGGGGATAGAGAGATCGATAAATTCATAGCCCGGCTGTTCGTTAACGTCTTCCAAAGTGACCATGACCGTCGACCCCTGAAGGAGATAGCGAATCGCGAACGTTACAGCGAGCTCTCCCTCCATATAAGCATCGACATGAAAATCAACCTTGGATTCATCCGTTTCCCATCTGGCGACCGACACTCCCGCCGTCACATACTGGCGAGGCCGCAGCCTGCATAGAGTCGCTTTAATTGGAGAGCCGTAAGGCTCTCCCCAAAAGCTTTCATTAAGCTGCTTCATTCTGTATTGATAGGGAAGTCCATCCCTGCCGTCCAACAGCATTTCTAGTTCCTCTGATTGTATGACTAGCGGCTCAGAAGGCAAGCTTCGAACGCCGAGTCCGACTCGATTCATTGTTTCGCCCATGTCGATTCCTCCGATTCCATTCCATGCTTAGCTTCCGGCCTTATTCAGCAGGCAGCGGAAACAAGTCATTTTTTTCCATATAGTCTCTAACATCTTTGGATACCTTCGTCCAGTAAGCATCCGACTGGTCGAAGTCCATCTTTTTCACTTCGTCAATCGTTTGTTTTTTTAACTGCTCGTATTCCTCATCCGATTTCGACAATACAACCTTTACGGCCGCCTTATTGATATAATCGATGATTTTATCATCAATGCGCTTCGTGTCGTCGGGCTGCAACGGCTGCAGCAGCAGTACAGCCGTATTGACGACCTTATTCTCGACCCTTTGATTAAGCAGCTCTTTACCGTCCTTCACGCCGAATTCCGCATAATATTCTTTCTGCAGCGGCGATTGCTTTTGATACTGCGGCAGGCTGAACAGGTCGAATTGCTCCCCGCGGAATTCATTCGGCAGTCCTGTAAGGAAGCCGTATCGGCCAATCCCTGTTTTCAGGCTGAAATCCGGATCTTTCTCTCGCTGCTCCAGCACCTCGGGTTTAATCTCATATTGCCCGTTCGCTTCATCCCAATGCACGCCTTTTACCCCGGAACGAAGCGTTATGTTGCCTTCAGGACTGTACAGATAATCGAGTAGCTTGATCGCTTGCTCCGGATATTTGGTATGGGCTGAAATCGCGTAATGGGAATCGGCGCCAAGCGGCTGCCAGTAACCGGCCCAGTGAGCCTTGGTTCCTTCCGCTGGAGGGATTGGCATGAAGCCTTTTGCTTCGCCTGCCGTTTGGAATTTGTTGTTCGGATCCCCGAACCAAAAAGATGCAAAGCCGCCCAGTACGCGCAAATCACGATTTTTTTGCATCGCATTGTCAAATTTTTGGGTAAAGGAATCCGGATCCAATATCCCTTTCTGCTTCGCTTTATAATAGATTTCCACCGTCTTCCAGAAGCTGCTCTGCTCATTGGTTACGACATTGCTTGGCTCCAGGTTGTTCGTCATATCGTAGTCAAGAATGCCATGATTCCACATGCCATAAATGTATGCCGGTGTCGTCCAGCTCCAAATTCCCCAGTCAAAATAAGGCGATAATCCGTAAACCTTTTTCCCATCCTCCGTCGTCGGATGTTTCTTCATCATATCGGCAAGCACATTAATATAATCGTCTACGTTGTTGACAGGCGGCATTCCCATTTCTTTGTAGTAGTCCCACCGAATCATCATGCCTACATCAAAGTTATAGACGAAGTCTTCTACCGCCCTAGTCGTAAAATAAAGCTGCTTGGAATCATCGCTCATAAAGTCTCTATCATATTGCAGAACCTTATCCAGCTTGGCGATGTTCGGCGCATGCTGCTCAATCAAAGCATCCAATGGCTTGACCGCCTTGGCGTCAATAAGCTGCTTCGCAAACTTCCGATTGACCGCGAATACATCCGGCATGTCTCCGCCTGCAAGCTTCGTTGCGAATATCTCATCGCTTTCATGCGGATATAACTCGATTTTGCAGCCTACTACTCTTTCGATTTCTTTGGCAACGTCGTCATTTTGTATGCCTGGTTCTTTCACGCTGCCGTTGCCGATCATCCCCCATAGTTTCAAGGTACAGTTAGCCGGCGGGGTTGGCTTGCTGTCACCGTCCGTAGCTGTGGCTGTTACGGGAGAATCACTCTCTTGCGTGCCAGGAGAATTGGCAGCATTGTTGGAGCAAGCGATCAGTGTGGACAGCATGATGAATACAAGAGCATAACTGACGAAATTGAAACCCCTCTTCTTCATAGGAAAACCTCCATTTATATGACAAATTATCCCTTTACTGCACCTAGCATAATGCCTTTGACAAAAAATCGCTGCATAAACGGATACACTAGCAGAATAGGCAGCGTAACGATCATCGTAATTGTCATCTTAATCGACATAGGCGTAATAACAACTTGGTCTAGCTTATTCAAGTTCGTCGTATCAAGCCTTTGCATCGCTTGAGCGAGCGCCTCGGACTGGTTAAGCACTCTCCAAAGCAAATATTGCAGCGTTTGCAGATTTGGATTATCCACTAGAATCATATTATCGAACCATGAATTCCACTGGCCGACAGCCGCGAATACACCTATAGCGGCTAGTACGGGCATGCTGAGCGGAATGATAATTTTCAGGAACACGGTGAAATAGCCTGCTCCGTCGATAATAGCCGATTCCTCAAGCGAAGCAGGAAGCTGCTCAATGTACACCTTCACGAGCAGAACAAAGTAAGCAGATATGCTGCCCGGAAGCACGTACAAGAGAAAGCTGTTGTTCAACCCGTACGCCTTCATGACGAGAAACCACGGGATCAACCCTGCGTTCAAGTACATGCTCGCGATCGTAACCCGGTACATAAACGAACGAAAAGGCGTCTGTTTATGGGTCAGAACATAAGCGAAAAGCGCGCTAAGAAAGACGCTTAGCAGCGTACCGATAATCGTTCGCGATAAAGATACCGTAAAAGCCGAAAGAATGCCGTCATTTTGGAGCATCAGAATGTAATTGCTAAGCGTAGGCTCAATCGGCAGCAGCGTCACCTTGCCTCTTCCCGCAGCATCCGGGGAGCTGATCGTATAAATAAAAATATAATAGAAAGGGTACATGCAGAGCAGGGCAAACACGCTGAGGATGCTGTAATTAAACAGATGAAACAGCCGGAGCCCCCATGTCATTTTTAGATTCATTGATTAAACTCACCTCTGGCTCACAGAATGGATTCGCCTCTTACTTTTTTTGCGATCCAGTTTGCAATAAACAATAAAACTAGACTCACAAACGTCTTTGCCATGCCGATTGCGATCGAATACGAATAATCGCCAAGCGTCAAACCGATTTTGTAAACATAAAGATCAAGCACCTGTATTTTGTCTTCGACTAAGGCGTTGTTAAACACATAGAACTGCTCCATCCCATTCGAGAGAAGGGAGCCTATCCCCAGAAGCAGTAGCGTGAGATAGGTTGGGATAATACCAGGTATCGTGATATGCCTCATCATTTGGAAGAGCCCCGCTCCATCAACCTTTGCAGCGTCATATTGCTCAGGGTCGATTCCGGTTATCGCAGCAAAGTAGATAATGGCCGAGAAGCCCAGTCCCTTCCATATGCCTACCGCCGTCTGAAAATACCATGCAATTTCCGGATTAGCCAGCAGATTGGTTGGTTCGTCCGTTATGCCTAAACGGAACAGAAGTTGATTGAGAAGACCATCGTCTACCGCAAATATAGAGAAGAAAATAGAGTACACTAACACCCAGCTAACGAAATTAGGAAGAGTTGTGACTGTCTGCAATATATTTTTGTACCGTTTCCTTGGAACTTCAGACAGCATGATTGCGAAAAATACGGGCAAAGGAGAGCATAAAATGGACAAGAAGCTAATGACTAACGTATTCCGAAGCACGTTGAATACTTCGCGGTCAGCGAATGCTAGCTCAAAGTATTTCCAACCGACGAAAGCGCTATCAGATAGCGGAACGCCAGGCTTATACTCGAAAAACGTATATACCCACCCATACAGCGGCACATAGGAAAACGCAATCAGCAGCATGAAGCAAGGCAAAGCCATCAATAGCAAGGACGTTTTTGGTTTCATCGTTTCCCTCCTTTCCTGGTAGTCACTGCTTTAACAGACATCCCCCGGGTTCGTCTTTATTCTATCCTTCCCCTCTGGCTTGTTATAGTTTAAAAACATACGATTTAGTAACGAATCCAATTAATCTCATTGCAGCTTGCTTTTCAACTTCTGCCTTCGTGTTATAATTCCGTTTATAATCATAATCGCCAAACTGAGAACCAAGAGGAAGATGCCGATGATAAAAAAACTGTACCGAAACTATTTCAGCCGTAAATATTTCACCAAAATCTTGTTCGTATATATGGTGATTACGATCGTCACCTTCTGTACGCTTGCTTATGTAATCGTTACCAATACGGCAGAGCTCATCAAGGAAAAAGAACTGAAATATAACGATGTGGTGTTAAACCGAATCATGACGCATCTTGATGCCAAATACGATATCGTCAAGACGATGCTGAAGCAAACTTTAATCGATAAAGCATTTGTCCAGGATATATATTACTTTTTGCAGCAGGATTACACTCCGTTCAATATGGATTATATCGAAACCAAATGGGTTTTTGACGATTATATGTCCTCTGCCCTAAGCCGTGACCGTGACATTACCGGTATTTCTGTCTATAAGATTAGGGACCAGCGCATATATGAGTACTCTGAGACTGGTATAACCAATAATTTGTTCAATGAATATCGTTATCAGGAAATCATTCGGCATAGCGAGCAATCTTCATTATTCTCGGACATCTATCCGGCTCATTACCCGGCCTACCGCAGCCTAACAAATTCGTTTGTTTTTACAGTTTCCATGAAATTAAAAGCCGATAACCTTGTGGATGATGCAGGTATTTTGTTAGTCGATTTCGGTACTCAAAGCTTTCAGAATATTATTTCATCGCAAAGAAACGATTTGGCTAGCGATTTTATAGTATTGACGAGTTCCGGTGACGTATTATTCGATTCCTCCAACAGCTACTATGGCCAAAAATTTCCTTATTTCGATCAGATTCAACAAGTCGGCAGCTCAGGAACAGGCAGCATAGACCAAACACCAACCGTCATCTATAAATTAACCGATCCCGAGACAGGCAATATGGTCGTAAGTCTAATCCCTGAGAGGTTGCTTCTCTCTCAAGCGAACGAGATTAGAGACAAAATTCTTCTCCTTGCACTCGCTTGTATCGCGGGATGTTTGCTGCTCATGTATATCGGTTCGAAAATTTTCTCCCAACGCGTGTTGCGTATCACGAAAAATCTGAAGAAAATAGGCGCGGGGGACTTCTCCATTCGCCTTCCTGTCAAAAACCAAAACGTGGATGAGTTCGATGAAATATCGATCAGCTTCAATCGCATGTGCGAGAAATTAGCCGATTACATCGATCGGTTCTATGTACTGGAATTAAAGCAAAAAAGCTCGGAGCTCAAAGCCCTTCAAGCACAGGTGAATCCGCATTTTCTATACAATACGCTGGAAGCCATCCGGATGAAAACCGTCCTATCGGGCGATAAAGACTCGGCGCATATGATCTATATGCTCGCTAAGCTGCTCCGCAGCTCCGCCAAGGAGCAGATGGCGGTTACCGTTGAGGAGGAAATCGGATTTTGCGACCTGTATCTCAGCTTATTTAAAATTAGATACGAGAACAATTTTGATTATACCTTTGAGATTGATAGTGACATCCTTCAATTCGGCATAATCAAGCATCTTCTGCAGCCCTTGCTCGAAAACTACTTAATTCATGGATTCCTTCCCAAAAAAGAAAACAATCGCATCCTGCTTAGAGGGGTTCAAGAAGGCAATCATCTGCTGTTCACGATTGAAGACAATGGCAGCGGCATAGCGGAAACCAAGCTGAATGAAATCAAAAATAATTTGGACCGACAGCCTTTGCCCTCCGACAGCATCGGATTAATTAACGTGAATGAGCGGATCCAAATTGCCTTTGGCAAGCAATACGGTTTGTCCATTAGGAGCGAGCCAGCTGTAGGTACGACGGTAGTCATTGTTATCCCGGTCTTACATATTCAGGAGGTGCAGCAATGTACAAGGTCATCCTAGTCGATGACGAGCCGCTCATTCTGCTCGGCTTAGTCAATTTGATCAATTGGCAGCAGCTAGGCTTGGAAGTCATCGGCCAATGCTCGGATGGCGGCGAAGCACTCGAGCTGTTATCCCGCACGTCTGCCCATATCCTTATTACCGATATCAAGATGCCCGTACTTACCGGCCTTGAACTGATTGAAGCTATTCATCAGAAGCAGATAAATATCAAATGTATCGTGTTAAGCGGCTATGATGACTTTGATTACGTAAAGAAGGCAATCACGCTTGGCATTGAAAATTATTTGCTGAAGCCCGTGTCCGTTATCGAACTGGAATCCACCTTGCATAACATCATTAAAAAAATCGAAAGTGAAGTCTATAAACAAATCGAGTTCAGGCAAGGAATGAACATACTGAAAGATAACATCCTATACCGGTGGGTGGCAGGCGATATCGAGAAAGGAGAATTTTTGGAAAGGGCTTCTTTGCTCCATATGTCGATCGACAGCTCCAGCTTTATGGCAGTCGTCATAAAAGTCGTTTGCCACGATGGGCCTTCAGTAGCCAAAATTCCGCAAAAAAATTTGCTGCGATTCGCCATTCAAAACATTTGCACCGATATCATTGGCAGGCGGCTCCAATTCCAAATCTTTTGCAGTCCGGAAGAAGACGTCACGCTCATTATCTCGAACGCCAGAACGGATGACTTTGATGTTATCAAATCTATACTCAAGGAAAGCGTGGACGTCATTAATAGGCTTCTTGGAATCGATGTATTTATAACCGCTGGCAGTCTGGAGCCTATGTTCCAGAACGTTCATTTGAGCTATACCCGTGCCAAGCAGCTTCAAGATTACCAAATGCTTCGTCCGCCGAATAGCATTCTGCTCTACGATGAGACTTTGCGGACTGCAGCTAAAATAAAGAAGCTAATTACTTTCGATGGAGCTGAGCTGCAGGAGGCTATTATGGCAGTGGACCGAGATCGGTCTATTCATTTCATCGAATGTTTCTTTTTGCAATTACATAACACCACAATCTACGAGCCAACGGACGTTAAGGAATTAATGATCGATATTGTGTATCAGATAAAAGGCGCCATTCGAAAGAAGCAGCATAACCCCGACCCTATATTCGATTCCTTTCCAAAGCTGCTGTCTGCCTTGTATGTTAATCAATCGTTCAATCAAATACGGGAAGACGTCATAAGCTTGATTCATCAAGCAGTCGATTTGTTGGAGCAAATCAATCAAAACCTGA
The DNA here is from genome assembly GCF_056269165.1 of Paenibacillus sp. J22R232. NCBI lineage: Bacteria > Bacillati > Bacillota > Bacilli > Caryophanales > Paenibacillaceae > Paenibacillus > Paenibacillus sp. J22R232. Next base: position 182,521 of record NZ_JBWDNK010000011.1, read on the forward strand.
GTCCCATTACGACTAAAGTGATACGTTACGTCGACAACCATCATACTCAGAACATTAATCTCTCCACTCTTGCGGAGAAGTTTAATGTCAGTCCGGGATACCTTGGATTTTTATTCAAAAAAGAAACGGGCGAGTCATTTACCAACTATGTCAATGCGCTGCGTATTCAATCGGCTAAAAAGCTGCTTGCAGAGACGAATCTGAAAATAACGGAAATATCCGAGCAAGTTGGCTATACGAACGCGAATTATTTTTTTACGACATTCAAAAAAACGGAAAATATTTCACCAGCAGAGTTTAGAAGAAGAGTTCCTTGACAGAGCTATTAATACTTGGAAGATCATCCTATTGGGAGGTTAACATATGAAGCCATTATCGCAACAAATGAATGGTTCCTTGGTTTGTACACCCGATCATTCGAACAGCTATGCAGAAGGAGGAGCCGCCTACCCCCGCATCCTATGCTTAAAGCACAATGGTCCGAGCAACGGCACTTTATTATGCACCTATGAATGGTATGCTTACGTGAACAATGAGACCGTTTGGCCCATTCATCGAAGCACAGACCATGGAGCGACGTGGGAGTTCGTTACTAACGTTCGCGATACGCAGTATGGACTAGGAAACAAGCTGCAGCCCGTATTATTCGAATTGCCGCAGCAAATGGGAGATTTACCGGCAGGCACGCTCCTCATTGCGGGAGACTGTATCCCCAATGACGGATCAAGCACAGCTATTGTCATCTATATGAGCCGAGATTGCGGAGCTTCATGGACATACTTAAGCACCGTGGATCAAGGAGGACCTGCAATTTGCGATGCAAGCGCAGGAGCAGCTACAACCTCCATTTGGGAACCTTTCTTTGGACTGGACGTCTCCGGCAACCTCGTCTGTTACTATTCCGATGAACGCCAGAAGAGCAATGGCATTCATCAAGCGCTAGTGCACCGCGTTTCCTCAGACGGCGGATTAAGCTGGGGAGAGCTTGTGAACGACGTAGCGATCGCTAACAATAATGACAGACCTGGCATGATTACCGTAACAAGGTTGCCTAACGGACGATATTTTGCCACATACGAAGTCGTCAATCGCCCAAGCAGCGACCATAACGTTGGTCCGATTTACTGCAAATTTTCTGTCGACGGGGTAACCTGGCATGCTGATGAAATCGGAAAACCGCTGCTCCTGGAGAATGGAGTAGGCATAGGTGCTGCTCCCTATTGCAAATGGGTACCTACCGAGCATCCTAATGGGATGATTATCGTTTCAGCCAAATGGGGAGTAAGCCACGATGGCAACATTGATGGAGGACAAAACTTTTTTGTCAATTACAACCTAGGCGAAGGTCACTGGAAGAGGCTCCCCATGGCCGTTACCTATCATCATCATTTGGCAGGTTACAGCCATAGCTTTGATACTAGTCTTGATCATAGAACGCTCTATCAAGCGACGTCGGTCGAGAATGTGGTTGAAGGCCTCAATGAAATCCGTGTAGGGGCCAGGCTTCTGCATGCTCTTAGATATGAAGCCAGACATGCGATAGCGAATAACGTTCTATCTTTATCTAGTATGGATGCTTGCAGCGGCGAAGAGATCCGGTTCATCTCCTCGAGCAGCTCCATACGTTTTGAACGCATTCATGTGCCGGCTAGCGGAACATATAAGCTGCGTATTCGATACTCAAATGGTACAACGGAAGACAGCATGCAGATGGTCTTAGTAAATGATGGGGCCGCTCTTCCTATAAGCTATCCTCCAACCGTAGACTGGGAACGATATTTATGGGTCTCTCTCTCAATTGCTCTTAACCATGGCGATAATGCTTTGCAGTTAAACCAGAAATCCGGTGAGCTTGAGATCGATTGCATTGAAATAGACCGAGAAATTTAAGCTGAAGCTGCTAATCGAAAAGAAAGAATGGCACTCCTGAAGGTAATACTTCCCTCAGGAGAGCCATTCCAATGTAGAGTGAATGAACCGTTCGTTTACGTTTTAATTTTGCGGTATCATCGTCCAGAACTGATTGAAATTCGATGATAGCGCCCACATCTGCATGAGTGCTCCATTATAATTAAGTGCTCCTGTATCCACGGCCAAGCCGTTTGACCGGTTGACCAGCTTGAGATAACCGTCACTCGTATAGTCCATTCGCCAGTGTTGGTTGTAGGAGCTGGAATTGCTCCACTGCCCCACGTTCTGGCCGTTAGCAGTGCGATTTAACGAATCGAGATTTCGTTGGCCCGTTACGCTCTTTAGTTTAAAGTAACCTTCGTTTGCCCTCTGCACCTCCCAAACCAAATTGTTCGAAGCCACATTCGTCCATTGCGCGACATCCGTTCCGTCTACGATAGACCCCGTATTGTCTAGTGCCTTTCCTGTGCTCCGATTAATAAATTTCGCTAACGTACCGCCTGCATCCATATCCCCATATTCGATGTTATTTCCATTAGACGTAATAATGAACAAACGTCCATTAGCTAGAGGGGTCATGCTTCGGCTATAGGAATCAACCATTGGGGTTGCAAGGGTTGACCAGCTTCCGACCCCATTATTTGAATTCACGAATACTTCAGGGTGCTCCAGCATGGACACGATGATTTTACCGTTTGGCATCGTTACGACATACGGCGTGCCGCCGCCAGCGCCAATATAAGTACCCATGCTCGTCGTGTTCCATACTTCAGGATTAGAGGAAATTTGATAATGAACCGGCCATCCGCTCAATGGCGCCATTTCGTAGGTCATAATATATTTGCCGTTTGCCATTTTGGCAATCGTCGCCATTCCGGGACGATGCCATTGGGTCGTTAACGCAACGTCATTGACAACGCTGCCCCAAGTCGTGCCATTGGTCGAAGTCTGGTGAACAAGCTTCTGGGCATGCGATGGATCGCGTTCGTCAGAGTAATAGCAAATCAGTTTATTGTTGGCAACAAGAAGGAATGGCTCCCATATCGGGTCGTGAAGACTGTCTGGATTAGCATCCCCGCCCGTTGCTACCGAACTTAAGAAGGTCCATGTCCTCCCTAAATCGTTGCTCTTATAAATATCGATCTTGGTTGCAGAGTAATCTGAAGGAATGGAGTTTCCAGCAATGAGAAGTGTTCCGGCAGGCATATTGCCTATGGCTTGGGGGAGCTCATACAAATGCGGCTGGTACCTCATCCCCCAACCATTTTGGGTATCGGAAACCGTACCGACCTGAGCCCAGTTAGCCCCGCTATCGGTGCTTTCAAACACTTTGAAAGTTGGCATCGTAGCAACGTTGTGATCAAATACAGCTAACATCTTGCCATTGTGCGCGCCGTTATATTGGAGTTGAATGGCTCTAGGATAACCTGGAGCCGGGTTCGTTCCGGTGTACATGACGGAAGGACCGTAAGCGCTGACTTTTATTGAAGGGATTATCAATGTAAACGTTAACAAAAAAGTAATGCTGAACACGATTAATTTCGTTGCGGCGTTCTTGCCTATTCTTATCATATCGATTTGCCACCTCTCATTTGTTTGCAAAAACAATGCATTAATCATATACAATTTCACTCGCTTGCCGGCAAGCTTTTATATTTGCGCATGCTTAGTATAATGCTAAATGGAGATTGCAAAATACTTTAAAAATAACGGAAATGGTTTAAAAATTTCGGTTATTATAAAGAGCCGTATCAAGTTTGGCTGAAGAAACAGCTGCTACTGAAACAGCTAAGGAACTAGTCTTGCACGATATAATGGTCAAAGACTAGATAAGGTTCCATAAACAATGCGGCGATCAATCAATTTCCATTAGTGAAAATCTTAAGCGGAAGATGCATAAAAACATAAACTTCACAAAAAGCTTGCTAACCTCAATGAAGAAAACAACACATTTAAATAAGCTAAATCTACTATTTCTAATAAATCTAAAGTAAATAAGCCAATTTCCATAAACTCTCCAGTTGACATAACGCCGGTAGCAAAATTTGATTTCTAGGCTTTCGGGTCCTTCTTATTATACAAGTTACTGCATGTTCTCGTTATACACGACAGCCAGGCTACCAATTTAGCTGCATTACTAATCATTTGCATTAATTTTCACACTAAATCATACTAAGTCTTTTGCAGTTTATCTGATAAATGAGCAATAAAAAAAGCCACCCTAAGGGTGGCCTGCACTCAAAAAGAGTGCAAAAGTATAGATAGGAGTGGAGAGTCCTGTCCTGAACCTGTAGGTTTTACACTTAAAAGATTTATCGATTATGCTTTAATTTTTATAGTTCTCTCTATGTCTAACGACAGCTGTCTATTGTATTTTAGATCTTGATTAAGAGGAAGCAATTGACCCCCATGAACGCATCATTGCAACGATGGATTGACTGTCCTGAGCAATTCTATCAAGATTGCAGAAGCCATGTCCTGATTGCGTATTTGCTGAACATCTTCCAATCCATTCGGACTACTTAGGATGGTTGGTGACGAAATTCGTCCCCATTTCGTCACCAAGCAAAAGGAACATGTACCGATGAGTGCCTCAGGTGTAACAACGCATACTTAGCCAGTAGCTCGAACAGCTGTCGCAATAGCTCAGGGTCAACTTACTTGTTTTTGCAGTTGAGCATGCAGCCGAGATAGAAGTGAGTCAGATCTCAGTATGTTTATTCTCATGCAAGAAATCCTTAGTCTATAAATAGCTTGGATAAAGACCAAATTCTATTAAAATATGATAATAGAAAAGTAAGGATTCACAAAAAAGGTCGAAAATAAAGAAATAAGTGACATAACTTACGATATATCCGCTTATCTCTTATTTATACCAATTATTGCGAAATTCACAATTGACGCACAGCATCTGAATTAGTAACACTGTTTTTGTCTACACCATGGAGATAAATTGCTTTAAGCTGTAAATTCCTAATACACAGAGTAAATGAACAAAATAGTTATTTGAAAATTTTATTAAGCACCGTAAGCGTTTCTTCTCGCCCTTCGCCCATTGGATAAATAATATATATATTTCCTAGTATATATTCAATCATTTTGGTGTCTGGAAACTTTTTTTTCGTTTTTTTCAAGATTTCATTTCTTTCATTTTGCAAATCTTGTTCATTCACAAACTCGTAAACGGATAGGCTTTCCCAAGACATTGGCAAGAAAAATAATCGTCGATCTATTGCCAATTTACTTTTTATTAACTCACTTTGACCTGTTATTTTATATTTCAATTTAAAATTATCAAACCGATTATTTATTTCATCAATTGTCATTTTGTTTGCTGCCTCCTTTTGATTTGTGCAACCTGAAAGAATGAGAAGAATACATAATATTTTAATAATCTTCAATGAACTCACCTCCATTAAATCTCAGAAATGCATATTATAGCCCCTTGGGAATATAAACTGGCGGTTTTGGTTTTGGCTTTTGTGGTTTATTCTGATCATCTGAATCATACAGATCCAAAAAATAATGTTGTTGCGTGCCAATCATTGCATTAACATTGGTAACTGATTTCCGATTATTATTTTGATCATACTGATAAAACGAATATTTTATTTTACCCGGAGCAGTCCATTCTGTCTTCATAAATAAATCCGGCGTTGCACCTATCCCGTCTACTATCAGGATATCATTAACTGAATTAACCCAACTACCTTTAACATAACTAGGATCATCAGATAAATATTTCTTGAGTTGTTTATTCCCGCTTTCTCCTCCTTTAGGCTTCACTTCATATATTTCATTACCATGTTTAATGTCAATCTCACCTGATTTAGTTTTAGCCTCCAAAACAGGCAGTACATGGTTGGGATCCATATAAAACAACTTAGTTGCAACCATGACTTGAGTAATTTCATGAAACGCCGTGTATACTGATTCTGAGCCATTTTTATCTATAATTTTCTCAACCATTTGTTGGGTAGTAATGTTACCACTTGCATAGTCATGAAGCGTTTGATTTAGAAACTCTACTTTGGAATGCCCTGTTGGATCTATATGGGTTAATGGATTATTCTCCACATAAGTATAAAGATTCAAACTAAGTGGATTCGCCAAATCCCCCTCATACGTATCCTAGTTAATAAAACGGAATTTAGAATAAAGAAGGTGGCAACTGGAATGCCATTCCAATTACCACCAATTATATCATCCTGCTTGCTGGATCGGTAAGGTCGGCATCACGTAAACGGATTTGTTTTTCATCATTGCATAAATGATATTGACCAGTTTTCGCATTATACAAACAATCGCTTGCTGCTTCGTTTTACCTTCTGCTAGTCTTTGCTCATAATAGGCATGAAAATGTGGATTCCTTGGCTCTTTCTTGGTTCGTGTAACGGCTATTTGTCGGATAGCAAGGCTTTTGAAAATATCATGTAGTTCTCGGTTACCTTGCTTGCTCTTATAGTTTCTTGACTTATTCCCAGAACCTACGGTCACAGGTGCGATTCCTGCGAATCGAGCGAGCTTGTCCGCTGATGAAAATCGGTGAATATCTCCTATTTCAGCAACGAGTTCTGCCGCTGTCACTAATTCAATGCCTGTCATGGATTCAAGCTGAAAACCAAGCTGCTTCATCAAGTCCTCAATATCGACTTCAATGCTTGTAATCTCCTTCTTCAGAAAGCCTATGGTTTTCACCTGACTCTTCACAACAGAATCTCGTGAATCCTGAAAATCCCTATACGTATCTCCGTCAGCAGCAATCAACGATAAGATTTGACTAGCCTTCTTATTAGAAAGTCCATTGTTACTATGACTGCGTAGAAAAATAGCAAGTTCATCCTCTAATAAGTCTGTTAGTTTCTGTGGAGAAGGATAGGACTCCCAAAAGGCAAGTGCCGTTTTGCCATCAACTTCTGAGAAGAACTTCTTATAGCTGGGATACGGATAGCTGATCTGCTGATGTAATTTCTTCACCGTTCCAGACAAGCTATTTGCTAACCATTTCCTTTGCGTTATAAGCTGACTAATCGCCCAGTACAGATCAATTGGCTTTGCGTCATGCAAGTTTTGAAGTTCATCTCGCAAAACTCTTGCAACACATTCTGCATCCCAACTGTCAGACTTCTCAACCGTCACATGGCTCTTTCTTCTAGCGTTAGATAATTTAGGATTAACCTCTTTTACCCAGCACTGCTGTTCTATCAGATAGACAGCTAACCCTCTGCCGTAACCGCCTACATCTTCCAAGCCGTATACAACGGATAACTTCTTTCTTGTATGCTTCTTCACTTCCTTAACAAGCAAAGAGAATGCGGATGGCTTGTTGTCAAACTTGATTTCTCCTAGCTTTTTGTTCCAGCAATCTGTAATGACGGCTGTATGATGCTGTTTATGCAGGTCAACACCCATATAGATTAGATTTTGCTGCTCAATCATCTTTGTTCGCCCCTTCTGTAATTGATTTTTGAATCGTTACTAATAAGTTTGATTCTCATTTCGCACAAGATTCATTACTACGGAGATACTTGCTCTGTATGAATCCAGCCTATTAGTAACCACTCAAATGAGCGGCTAGAACATCAACGGTAAGATAAGGTTGCATCCTCAGTTCGAGCGGTCAGAGCCGCAAAGACACGTTAGCAATCTCTTATTCACCTTATTTATATTCTTTGACTAAATAATAGCTTGATGCAACCCATCTGCTTCAATCTGTCCGTAACGATACTTTCCTTGATAAAATGATTTGCGGTCTAGGATGCGTTTTACCTGAACCTTCGTAAATGATTTTCCTTGCTCCGTAGTGAACCCTTCTTCATTCAACTGCACTGCTAATGCGGATAGTGACCATGCTTGAAACTGTGCTTTCAATTGAAATAATCTCTGTACGATTGCTGCTTGCTTCTCGTCAATAACGATTTTCTTTGAACCACGCTTTCCCTTATAACCAAAAGGAATGCCACCACCTGCAAACTTGCCTTCAGATGCTTTCTTGTTTCTTCCACGCCCTAACTTCATGGTAATCTCTAGGCGTTGGTAAGCATCCAACAATTCCATCAAACCATTTATTAAAAAGTCTGATGGGTCTTTCTTAAATATGCTATATGTAGGCTGTTCGATGCTCTGAATATCAATGCTATGCCGTTTTAATTCACGATGCACAAGCACTTTGACAATATCGCTTCTCCATAGCCTGCTTGTATTTAAAACAACCACATAATCAACCTTATTGCTGGATATGAACGACATCATATCCTGAAAGCCTTCACGTTCGACTTCTAAGGATTCCTCATCTACCTTAGCACCACTTATCCCCTCGTCCATAAAGAGGTGAACGAGATGCCAACCTTGACGTTCACAATACATCTGAATCTCGTCTTGTTGGTAAGACAGGCTGTAACCATCCTTCGCTTGTCCTTGTGTACTGACACGAACATAACCGATAACATTCTTCATATTTTCAACTCCTATTAACCATAGCGTTACAGCAATTGTAATTTGTGTAACGCCTAACAGTTCCATAAGGATATTATATACCCTTTAAGCGTGACATTCAATGATTTTCCAGACAGGTTCGTGGTATAATCTCTCTATATTTCCCTGTTGGAACGATGGAGGATAGGATGAAAATAAAAATTCGACTTAAAGATATATTAGACGAGCGTGGAATGTCACAAAGACAACTCGCCCGACAAATGAATTTACGTCCAAGTACGATTAATCATCTCTGCTCGGATAAGGTTGATCGGGTCTATATCCGAACGCTAGAATCGATATGTGAAGCCCTTGATATAAAAATTCATGAACTCATTGTTGAAGAACAAGAATAAGCTATCGTATCGCTTTCTAATTTTAGCTTGTCTCGGTCGCTGGATGTGCTATGCCCATTTCACAAGCCTGAAACAAGGTATTGATCTAAACCAACCCCCGATGGTTAGTTATCGTCTTTCCATTAGTTTCTCGGCATCGGGGATTGCTTTTTCTTTATTTTCAAGTAGAATTAGGACTAAGTTATTTTTATTTCATCCAGCATATTGGACTTTTTATCGTTATCGGCAAAATAACGTGTCCGTCTGTGAGGATGTGTATTTACTGGTTTATTACCAGTGGCTCTAGGCAGTTCCCTTTGGGAATTGTCATTTTTTTTGCCAAGGTTTTGCGATTGGCATAGGTTGACGATGTAAATAGTTGTCTTAGAGTTGATTCTTCGAACATGTTTTGCAACAATTGGAAACCTAGAAGCGTTTCGATTTTCGTTATGCTCTCTTTATTTTCCATTAGCCAAGATAATTCCATCGTGCTTACTGTTGACGGATATTCAATTTCATTTAGTACTTTAGCCGTCATGTAATCAAAGAATGGCTTGTTGAGTAACTCAACAGCATTTTTAGTCGGTGAGAACTTCTTCATATCGCTGTTACTTGGCTTAATTTCAAGCCGTAGGATTCCCTTGGACTGCTCAACAAGTTCAGGAGATGCTTTCTCTTTTTCTATCTGTCGCTGCTTGTCATAGAACATTATTCTTCTACTCTTGTTAGAAAACTCAACCGTCTGTTCTTGGTTGTAGCTTCTTGTGTTCTTAAATGCTAACTTCTGCTTGCTTAGCATTCGTACATACTCACCAACATCTTTACCTGCTTGAAAGTTCCAACATATATCAGCTCGGCTTATCGACCATTCCGAATGGGGAATGCTAATCGAAAAGAGTTGTTGAATACGTTGCTGAACGCTCTCAAAGAAGCTAGGAATATCATTTTCAGTAATAAGAGTTACATTGTTTCCATACAACAGCTTTGGTATAGAAGCTTGAATCGACAACGTCTGACTGCCATCGAGATACTTGATATATGACAACTGCTCATCATATATTTCATACCTCGTTTGGAGTACACCAGTTTCCTTATTTAGAAATGTAACTGACTTACAGTTCTCCATGCTTAACAATACTTCTGAATCTAGGTGAATCGGTCTTGCATTTATCACAACCGTATCAAACATTCAATTCCTTCTTTCTATTTTATAGATGGATTAATATTCTGGATGAAATTAGCTATGTTATAAGAAAAGACAATTTCCCTACATCGTACTCACCTCCCTTCAATTTTTCTTGTCTTAATCTTTCATCCACAGCAAATCATGCTTTTTGAGAAGCTTAAACAATTCGTTATGAAAGCTTTCTTCCTCTTCGTCCCATACTGAAAATCCTGTAATACCCATGAAATACATCATGGAACGTAACGCTTCAATACGCTTATCGTGCTTTCTCTCCCATTGCAGTTGCCGCTGAGCATCCAGATCATTGGGAACAGATTCATTCAACAGGTTTGAAGTCCTTTCCAGTATCTCATGTGCTTTATTGCCCATATCAACAGTGTAGAGTTCATTATACAAAGCACCTTGAAGCGTAAGAATAATCCTCTCCATTTTCAATTCAGCGTAATTCATTCGTTTCTCTTCTTGATAAGGATCAATTAACCTTGTGTATTCATGTTCATTTCCGTCTGTATCCGTAAAGTAGTCGGGTATTTCAAACGAATCTCGTCTTGATATTCGATCAAGATAATCCAGTCGCAATTCAATTTCCTCAATTTTCGATAAGTCTTTTTGAAAATATTCTGCTTCTAGTTTGAACAGCTTGGAAAGTGCTTCAAGCTTGGTTTTTGGAATGGGTCTACGCTTACTCAGCCAGTCCGTAACCGTTGATGGTGTAATCTCCAGCTTCTCAGCTAATTTCTTATATGTTCCGCTGTACAGCTTCACGATGTATTCTAAGCCGATCATAAATATCCCTCCAATAAAATGACGTATCATTACGTCTTGATGTAAATATAACATTGACGTCTCGATACGTCAATAGGGGATGAGTAAATATTTTTAAGCAAAAAAAAAAACCACATGGAGTTGTTTTACTCACATGTGGTAAATAATCAATTATTTTTTATCAAATTTTATTTTCCTTAAAAAACACCCAGCTAACAATGCAGGAATAATGAGAATGTCATGAACTAAATCTGCCACTGTAAATTCAAGAAACAAGCCAATTAAACTAAAAACCAAAATGATGGCTCCAACGATTAATACAATTTCTACATGTTCTACATCTTTTCGTGAAATAAAAATTCCAATAAAGAATAGAGTTACAAGAGAAATACTTATAGTAATTATTTCTTCGTACCGTAGTAATTGAAATGTATCACTTATTAATGAGGACAATAAAAATGCAATTATTAATGAAACAATATTAACTGAGAAAAAATATAACACCACACCTAAGAATATATGCTTAATTTCATATCTCTTTATATTAATCTCAATCAATACCTCCTTAAAAAATCAGAAATACTCAACAAAATACCCACAGTGTTTCTCTTTTCTTTCAATACACTCCAATAACTCATTTATACTTTTTTTCTGATGACCCAAATGCTGATTTAATGCGCTTACTACATCCTCCCATGATCGCTCCTTTTGTAAACTAGCTATAACATCAACTTCACAGTTGTCAGGTAAATATATAGCAGGCCCGAATCTTTTTGAAAATCGGCTTAAATCTTGGCGTAGTCGATTTTGCATCAGTTCATCTTCTAAGAACGTATACCATCCAATCATAATTTCAAATATAAAAAAGTGCCTTCCTAGTTTTATATGAAACCCATTTATTTTTTGAAATTCAAGCTGACCAAAAATATTTAGATGCTCTGCTGATTCATTATCCTTTTTCGAATAGGTCCAAGTCCAGACTTCTTTCTCATTTTGTGTTTCTAGCATTATCTCTGTAAGCTTCTTACTTGCCAGTAAAAAGTCAGATCCTTGATTTTGGAAGATTGCTGTAAAAGTTGCTCCCATATAACCTCCTAAAAATACATATCTGTAGTTCCATAAGCCCCTACATTATGAGTATATATGCCGTCTTGGGTCCAAATCTGTACTTCAAAGTTATTCTTAATCGCATGACCATTCTTTTGTGCCAAAGCAAATCCTTGAAATATAAGATCATAGGCTTCTAATTCCGAAACCGAATATTTAGATGCGTCAATAAATACAATATCCGCACCTTGTCCAATTCCTTTAGCTAGTTGCTCCCATCCTCGTAGTCTATTGAACTCCTCTCCCTTTAACGTCTTAAGTTCACCGATTTTATCACCATTAATTTTGTAATCAGGCCTTTTTATACCATACTCTCCATTGAAATTACCTTCACGAAGATGCATAACATCATAACCTAAAGCAGACAATTTACTAGCAAAATCCTTCTCATCATCACCAGGCTTTGCTTTTTTTTCCTTAGTTATGTTACCAGTTATTTTTCCACCTCTAGCATGAGAATGAGATATATAAGTCATATTCATTGCTTCAAGGAATTCGTCTCTTGTAATATCATTTTCCCATCTAGCATTAGTTATCGTAGCTATACCCCAGTCACCATATCTTTGGAGAGCAACAGCGAAACTTAAGTCAAGACCTTTAATTTTATGCCCCGAGGGATCAGTATACACTAAGGGATTATTATGCACATACGTATAAAGATTCTGACTTAACGGATTCCCCAGTTCCCCTTCATATGTATCCTCATTGATAAACCGTGCCGTTGAAGGATCATACCACCGCGCTCTTAAATATTGAAGATTAACGCTATCATCCCAATATTCGCCCGAGTAACGAAATGGATTATCGACCGTTTCCGTTTCTTGTAATGGATGACCCCAAATGTCATATGCATATTGATTTTGCTCATTACCTTGCATATCCCTCATTTCCACGACATCGCCGTGGCCATTCAGGAGATAAGAAGATCGGCTGCCATCGGAACCATTAATCCGCTCGAGCAAACCAACACCATAGACGTAAGAGGCTTTTTCGGATACAACCCCACCTATAACCTTTCCTTCTGCAACGATGCGATCATTACTCCAATAATAACGGATCGTTTCCCCATTCTCCGTCCGCTCCACTAATCGATCGTCACCGTTATACTTGTACGAGATTACGCCTTCAAACGTGGTGACTTTCGTCAAACGATTCCAATCATCGTACTCATAGGTTGCTTCTGTAATTTCCGGCAATGCTTCCGAAGTCATAGCTGATCGATTGCCTTTCGAATCATACTCATAGTCTTCGTTAAATTGGGAATTGGTTTTAACACGACCTAGTTGGTCATAGCTGAACGTCGTGCTAACCCCATTCTCAGACCTTTTTTTGATGTTACCCGTCAAATCATAGCTATAGTCATACGTATTGAGGACTATGCCACTTGTCTTCTTGTGTTGAAGTTTTGTCATTTGTAGTCCATCGTATGTGAACTCCGAGCTTATTCCATTAGCTCCCTCAATCTTACTGATTAGATCATTTTTCAAATACGAATAGGTTGCATTGAGATTCGTATCGGTCGAAACCGTTTTAAGACGATTGACGTTGTCATAGCCATACGTTGTCGTGCGCGCAAAAGGCCCTGATGTCGTGAGCATGTTACCATGTCCATCGTACGTGTGTGAGATCGTTTTATTGTCGGGGTATTTCTGACCGATGAGTTCTCCGGTATTCTCGTCATAGTTATATGTCGTTGTTCCGTTTTGGTCGTTCATTGTTTCTCGCTGACCATCCAAGCTATACGAATACGAGATCGATTCGCTAGGACTCGTACGGCTAGTCATCCGATTTCGCGTATCATAGGCATACGTAAAAGCAATACCTTTACGGTCTTCAAATCGGTTCATATTACCATTGGCATCATAAAATATTTTTTTAATTTTACCCGATGGATCCGTCTGCGTTTTTAAACGTCCCAGTTCATCATATTTTTTCTGTAATTTACTACCACCTGGATAGACGGTCGTCGTTAGGTTGCCGAATAGATCATACTGATAAGCAGTGGTTTCTTGCTTGGCATTTTTCACACTGGTTAACTGCCCTAACGCATCATAGTAATGATTTGTAATGTTGTTTAATGCATCCTGCACAGACGTCACTTTACCCACTTCATCGTAGGAATAAGATTGAACGGTATAGAAGGCACCATTTTTTTGTGCTTGGGAATAGAGAAGTTTGCCGTAAGCATCGTATTGGCTTAAGGCTGCATTACCTTCCTCGTCTGTTACAATAGATTTATAGATCAAATCTTCAAAGGTAGCCGTGCTAAAGGTATCGTCAGCGTTGGTTGTTTTCACGATCCGATTCCAGTTGTCATAGGTAAATATCGTTTGATTTCCAGAATCGTCTTCGCTCCAGCTATTTCGACTTAACGTGTCGTATCCTGCCTTTGACTTGGATATATACTCCCCATTTTCGTAGATGCCTGCTTCAATTTGAAGCCCAAGAGCATTAAAGGTGGCTGATGATTTCTTATTTGCCTCGTTTGTTGTTGTAATCTGATTGATACTATCCTGGTATTCCACGGAAATAGTCGATTGATCCGGATTCGTTACTTGTACAATACGATTTAGTTTATCCATAACATAAGACGTTATGTTCCCATTTCCATCCTTAATGCTCTTTGTTGCACCTGTTAAGGTATCATAGGTGGCTTCGGGCTGGATGGTTTGAAGCGCGCCATTCGCATCTGTATACGTATACGAAGCTTTGATTGGGAAAGCCGATAATCCATCATACGTAATTTCTGCTTGAGCGATGAGATCTGTTCCATGTTGCTCCTGCCGAATGAGATTGCCACTCGCATCATACATGTTCGTACTTCTACGAAGTAAGGCACCTGATGCGTTATTTTCACGAATTGAGTAATCCGTTACATCACCTTGCACATTTCGTAAAAGTTGAACATAGAGACTTTTCCCACCTCCAGCAGGCACAAGAGCAGAAGTCATTAAATGAGATGTGTCATCAAATCCATAGGTCGTATGATTGCCTAGTGGATCTGTCTCACGAATGACATTTCCCCATGTATCATACTGCACGGAACTCGTCACTCTCGTTGACTCCATTGATCCTGATGCCATATAGGCTGTTGTTGAAATCGGATAAGGATTACGATTAGTCTCGTCATAAGATTGCTCTGTAATCCGTCTAGTCGTAACGTCTGTTGCTTCTATATTGGTGTTATAGAACATCGGGGCTACTTCATCATTCAGGTAGTCCTTCTTATACGTATAGATAGACTTAACTGATCCCCGCAGCAGTTCCGTTGTAAACGTCATATCTTGATTATAGGAACTTCCCATATCTTGCGGGTAGATTAAGGAAGCACGATTAAACACTTCTGTGACATCGCCAGCATACTTAATTTCATCCTTTCGAACAGCAACGCGATACGCCTCATTCACCGAATTAGAACTCGTATAACGTTTAACCGGCGAGCCTTCGAACTCATATACCGTTTTTGCTCCTGTCGGATGCGTGACCCCAGTTAATAACGCATACGGGTTACTTGTAATCGGCGTCGAACCTAACAAGTTAAAACTTGCATTTGCGATATAATAATCGTACGTCGTTACACGCTGCATTGGATCAATGACCTGACTAAGCAGCTCTTTATTATTTTTCAACTCTTTTTTATAGACAACTTCCCGGTCACCCATCGTTAGCGTCACTTGGCTTGTCGTGTATGCAATGGTAATTTGGTTTCCTATCGCATCCGAAATGGATGTCAATACTTTCCCATATGGACTTACTGTACCGTACTTAAATTGCGTATGATTGTTATATCCATCTGTAAGTTGGATTAGCATGCCGTCTGCACTGAAATATTGACGTTCACCCGCGCGGAGCTTTAGCATATACGCAGACTGCACACCATTAACGGTCACCGTTGAATCGGTAACAAATTGAACATCTTTGTACGGGTACTCTTTTAAGGACTGATTCTCAACTTTATAGGTGCCATTACCGGCAAGATGAACATACGTACCTCCTTCAAACGTAACATATGGAATATTCCATGACCAGCCTTTACCAATTGGAAATAGCTTCTCTTCCTTTGCATCTACCAAGCTGTTCATGTAGGAATAGCTGTAACTGGGAATTGAAATGATACTCGTGCTTTGAATCGTTCTCGTAATCGCATATTGGACATCGTTAGCATTTCCAGTCGCAGGGGTGGAATAATCAGAACCGCCGACTGTAAGACTTTGCCGTGCGATATTCGCTTGACTTTCCGTCGAATAGGGGCCTAAATGTCTTGAATAGGGCGATGTTTCAACATTTTCTGTAGAGCTTGTTGATGTTCTGTTTAAATGATAGGTGGTCACTCTATACCGATCATATGCGGCACAATCTGATTTGTCAGTGACTGGCGCGTCGGCAGACAATCTATAGTACTCTGCGTCTCTTGCAGCTTGCGTAGCGAAATCAATGGGACCTGTATGATCAATATTCGTGTCGCTTACCGTTGTCACGAATTCATTATTAGAGCACTTATATTTATTCGCAATTTGGCGCTGATAATGAGATAGATAATAGGTTGTAAGCCAGAACCTGGCTGAACCTTTTATCTCAACGTAATACTTATAGGAAGTATTCGTAGACGAATTGACATCCATGTCGTAAAATTGAGAGTTTCCCGAATTATAGGTACGAGATAAGGTAAAGCCACTGCCACTTCTTCCCGGCAGAGTAAAATCCGACTCTGAAACGGACAGGGATCCTGAAACGGTCGATATACTTTCATTCTCCAAGCTCACTTGGAAGGGGGCTTCTCCTGTTTTAAGCTTAAGCATATCGAGTTTAGGCGCCTCAGGATCAACGGGGATAGAAGAAGAACTAAACACGTTTGCAATCTTCAAATCCAAGTTCCCGATATCCGACTTAATTTCGCTTTTAGCTTGTGAAGACTGATTTACTTGTTTTAACTTGTTTTTCTCTAACACATTGCTTAAAGTGGCCCCGTTCTTTTGCTGCTTTCTTTGGCGAATGGCTGTTTCAACTTCTTCCAATGTATAACCTTTATCTAACTGGGCTTGAATCTCGTCCGCCGAGATGCCCCATTCTACAGCAAGCACTTCCTTATTCCGTGTAACGGTTGCTTCCTCTTCTTTTCGTTTATTTTTTTCATCCTCTCTATTCAATTGGCGTAGAATTCGCTCGGTTAATTCACGCTGCGAAGCATCGGGACGCTCTCTTTCTTCCGAAATTTCTAATATTGCACTGTTCTTTCTTCCTTCTCCATCTTCTTCAGTATTTGCTGCTCTATTTGCAATATTTGCTTTCGCTGCTAGTTCTTCTATCTTTTTCTCTTCGCGCTGGGTCTTAGCTTCTTGTCTCTTCTCTGCTTTTTCCTCTTGCTTAATTATCTCTTGTTTAATCCACTCATTTTCAGCTTCTTCACTCATGATAGTGTCATCTGCTTTGGTAACCAGAGTCGTAAACTGAGCCAAACCGTTACCGTATTCACTGACATCTCCTATGTGTAACGCAGAAGCATTTAAAAGATCCCGCGCTTCCATATTCGAAATTCCTTGAAAAGCCTGTAAGTACAAGGCTGCAATACCCGATACTTGCGCAGCAGCAGGTGAGGTACCGCTTTTGATTACTGTCTCACCATCAAGTCCTAACCCTGCAACATCTACCCCCAAGGCCATAAGTTCTAGTTCCGTTCCCACATTGGAGAAAGGAGCACGGATATGATTTTGATCTACTGCCCCTACAGCAATGACGGAATTAAATCGAGCGGGGTAATTAATTTGACTATCACTATCATTCCCCGCAGCTGCAATTAATAGCACTCCATTGTCATACGCATACTTCACAGCGTCTGCAAGTGCGTTAGAGTAGATGGCCGCTCCAAAGCTCATATTCACAACATCCATCTGATTGTCTACAGCCCATTCAATAGCTTCAATGACTTGGCCATATGTACCTTGTGCCTCATCATTTAATACTTTTAGAGAATAAAGTTCTACATTTGTTGCAGTGCTATTCAATTCAGATGCTTTTCCAGTAATCAGGCTGGCGATATAGGTACCATGACCGTTATCATCAACGTATTCATCAGTGCCTTCTACGAAAGAAGCCCCACCTGTGACGTAAACCGATTCTGTAGCTGAAATTCCGGTATCTAAGACTGCAACTTTAATTCCTGTACCATCCGCGATGCTTACTGTTTCTCCGTGTACGACAGGCTGGGTGGTTTCAACTGGCACTGCACCATCTAACTGAGGAGCAGTGGGCTCGTTAATTTCTGGTTCAGGACTGGCAGCAGGTTTCTCATCGCCAATGTGCGCAGTCGTTACTTCTGCCTCTGAAAGTTGAATAAGGGGATCTTCTTCAATGTACTCCACCGTTTTAGATTGAATCAATTCTAAAAGTTCGGTTTCTGACAACTCCACTGAAGCAAGGGAAGTATGTTTGTACTTCTTTTTTATCTTCTCCCCCTTAAGCTGCTCGTCTAACTTCGTAATATCCGAAAACTTGACTAAATATGCTTTCTTCTCTGTATCAGACGAATTAATCGATGCAAAAACCGTTAAGTCAAAGCTGGTAAACAATAATGCAAATAAAACGATTATGGAAATCATACGTATTCTATTCAACTAAAAGTCCCCTTATTTATCATGTGTTTAATAAAAAATACTATTCCTATTAAAGCACCGATCTTTATATTGTCCTATTTTCTTTCGTAGCGATCATATGATTCTTGCCTATTGGTTCTGTTTAAACACTAATCAGACCTATAACCATACTTGAATTAGAGTGCTTAATTGTTTAACCCTGTTTTTCACCACTCGTGTATAGTCTAAAATTAGTATAATTAAAACTGTAAACTAGCAATAATCTAGTTGCGTTGAATAGAGATTAAATTTCCATTCTTATCATATATATAATCGAATCTTATGCCATCATAATATATAGAAGTTATATGGTTAGATGAATTATAAGAATATAAATAATTTTTCTTATCTAACCGAACAGCAGAAGGAAACAAACTAAAAAGTGACCCGTTACCAAGTTGATTCTTTGAATTAGAGCCCCATGACCACACTAATCCGCCTTGCTTTATGGCTATCGAATGATTTGATCCAGTAGAAATCGCAGTCACGTTCATTAGGCCATTTACTTGTACAGGCACGTTCGTCTGCGTTGATGTTCCATCTCCTAATTGACCATCATTATTAGAACCCCATCCCCATACAGTCTTGTCTTGCTTCAACACTATAGAATGACTTTCTCCTGTAGCTACGGCAACTACTTTATTTAACCCACTTACTTGAATAGGAACCATGCTGTCCGTAGTCGTACCATCGCCTAATTGGCCTTTAGAATTGTATCCCCATGACCATACGGTTCCATCACGTTTCACGGCTATTGAATGACTTTTACCAGCAGACATTGTTATTACGTTTGTTATGACATTTACCTTAACGGGTGATGTTCTTAAAGTAGTTGATCCATCACCTAATTGACCATAAAGGTTATTCCCCCATGCCCATACCGTTCCATCTGATTTTAATGCTAAAGAATGATTTTCATTTGCAGTAATGGCAATTATGTTCGTTAAATCATTAACCTGTATGGGTATTGTTTTTTGAGTTATCGTTCCATCGCCTAATTGGCCAACAGAGTTATCCCCCCATGCCCATACCGTTCCATCTGACTTTAATGCAAAAGTATGATTCCCCCCCGCAGCAATAGCTGTAACGTTCGTTAAGCCGCTAACCTGGAAGGGTAATGCCCTTTGTGTAGTTGTCCCATTGCCTAATTGACCATAAGTGTTATTGCCCCATGCCCATACCGTCCCATCTTGCTTCAAAGCTATTGAATGATTATTACCCGTAGTCCCACTTATCGCATTCGATAAGCCGCTTACTTGAACGGGAACATTTTTTTCCAGCGTAGTTCCATCACCTAATTGGCCAGCAGAGTTATCTCCCCATGCCCATACCGTTCCATCCTTTTTTACCGCTATTGAATGATTTGATTCGGAGGATACTCTAATTACTTTTGTTACAATACTAAGTGGTACAGGCTTGCTACTATTCAAGCCCATTTGACCAGTGCCTAACTGGCCTTTTAAGTTATTTCCCGACGAATATAAGAGTGATCCGCTATTGGCAATCGTATGATTATTTCCCATATCTAAGGAATCTACGTATGGCCAAGCAGATTGGACAGGGACCAATCTGTCAACTTTCGTTCCATCACCAAGCTGGCCATAAGAATTAGCACCCCATGCCCAACTCCTTCTATCCTGAAGCGCTACTATAGAACTATTTCCTCCAGCATAAACGAACCGAACATTCGTTAAGCCATTCACCTTGGTGGGGACATTTTTTTGGGTAGTCGATCCATCCCCTAGCTGTCCTAAATTGTTTAGGCCCCACGTCCATACTGTACCATCTTGCTTTATAGCAATAGAATGGTTTTCTCCTGCAGCTATGGCAATCACATTTGTCAATCCCGTTACTTTTATAGGTGAACGTATGTATGGCGGCGCCTGTAATCCGAAACCAAGTTGTCCATATTTATTATCCCCCCACGCCCACACCGTTCCATCTTGCTTTAAAGCTATAGAATGTTGTCCACCAGCGGCTATTGCCTTTACGTTCGTCAATCCATCCACCTTGATGGGGGAATTTTGCTGTGTCGGAGGCCCACCGCCTATTTGACCAAAAGTGTTATCACCCCATGCCCACACATCTCCTCCAGAACTCGATAGGGCAATAGAATGACTTTTTCCAGCAGCTACAGCAATTATCGATCTACTTATGCTAATCCTAACGGGTTGAACCCTATTTGTCGTTGAGTTATCTCCTAATTGCCCATTAGAGTTAAGACCCCAAGAGAATATATCACCATTTCCACTCACAGCAAGAGAATGTGAATCTCCTGCAGCTATTGAAATAATGTTCGATAATAGCTTTACTTGATCTGGTAAAGGATTATTTTCAGTTGTATTATCTCCTAATTGACCGTTTGTGTTATTTCCCCACGAAAATACTGTTCCATCATTTTTCAAAAGAAGTGAATGGTCACCACCAGCCGATACCTGTTGTGTTACATACGCTTCCACTACCGAATTAGTGGAAATAAATATAATATTTACAAATAAAGAAATAACAATCAAAATCTTAGCCTTTAATAATTTTTTATTCATTTTCTAATCCCCTTACTTTAGTCTTGGATTAATAAGTAGATGTGACTATTATTGTTTTATTTTTAATAACATATATACAAAAACACAGGTAAATTATAAATACTCATCTTCCTTCCATTAATTCATATTATTGAAGAACCGAGGACACAAACGACATTATATACCTATTTCTATTGACAGGTATATAGCCGAATTTGTGTTTCTTTGTCGTATTTTGTCGAATTTTAAGAATACTTAGAATTATATGTCATGTATTTGCTATCATGAACTTTTAAAACTAATATGATGAATATTTATAAAATCATGAAATATGTCAAATGCTTTTAAACAATCAGTTATAGTGAGTCATTCTTAGGAGCTTACTGATTCTTAGAGGGATAACATCCGGAGTGGTACAAGCATGTTTCTTATTCAACATCACAAACGTTTCATAAATGTTCTCGGAATTTTCAATATTTTCTGTAATCATTGTACCTAGGCATAAAAAAGATCCTTTACAATGGAATGGCAGGTAGTTCCTGTCCATAATCCACTAAAATGGACCAATCGCATGAATAAGGACACCTGTTTTCTTCATTTGGTAAATCGATTTCTCCTATTATTACGAAAACGTTCAAAGATTCCATCTTCGAAATCGGCCAAGACAAGTACGTCAAAAAGTTGACGACAATCGCTTACTGCAAGCTTTTCCTGCATGCTCAGTTGCAATACCGCGAAAGTTTACGCGACATTGCTAGTGACGTCAGCAACCAGGAATTCCAGCGGGAACTTGGATTCTCTTCGATCTCTGCGGCTCAGCTTTGTCGTAAACTTAATCAAGTGAATCCCGATCTACTTCAGCACGTATTCGAGCGGTTGGCTCGAAAGTCTTGTCGCACAGCACTTCTTCTGCTAAGCGGAACGCGATAAAAGTGATCGATTCCACAACCGTTTCGCTGTGTCTACAGCAGTTCAGGTGGGCAACCTTCCGAAAGACCAAGGCAGGCATCAAGCTTCATTTGTAGTTGGCTTTTGTAGATGCAAACGAAGTTGTGCCAGAACGAGCGACGATTACAGAAGCCAAGAAAAATGACCGTACGCAGATGGATGCACTCATACATGAGGAAGGTATGACCTACGTCTTTGACCGTGGATATGTGAATTACGGCGCTTTTGATTCCTACACGAAACGCAGCATTCACTTTGTCACTCGTCTTAAGAATAACGCAGTTATTGAACCATTGAAGAGCTATGAAATTCCAACAGGCAGCAAGGTAACCATGGACAAGAAGGTTCGCATTGGTTCTGCTCAAAAGTGAACCAAACACGCGTTTCGAATGGCCGAAACCTCAGACTCCGAAGGAAACCTGCTCATTCTCGTGACGAATCGCTTTGATCTGACAGGTGATGAAATCTCCGATATTTACCGTAGTCGCTGGGCGATCGAGACGTTTTTCAAGTGGATGAAACAGCATTTGCGACTGAAACGTTTCTATGGAACAAGTGAGCAAGCTGTTCGTAACCAAATGTGGATCGCACTGATTGCTTTTTGCTTGCTTGTGTTAACGAAGCGCGAAGCCAACGTCACACACTCGCTGTTGCAACTAGGCCGCTGGCTCAAAGTACTGTTTTGTATACCATACGGATAATGGCTTTGTCGTTGAAACAATTACCCAGCAGGAAGTCAGCCGGAAGAAGACGTAAGGATTCCTCATAAGAATATGAGCGAGGCGTAGACCGACGACACTGAGTCTAACATACATAAATTACCAAATAGACAGAACTATCTTTACGAGGTGTTCGAGCTTTTGGATTTTGAACTGTGAAAATGATTACTGAATATTCTAACTAAATAAATCTAAAGGTTTATGCAACACTTGTGATACATCTGTGGTCGCTGAAAAAGTTCATTTCACTTTAAAGGATACAGCTTCTCAAGAAAGTTGAGGAACTGTACCCTTTTTCTGCTTATAATTAAAGCAACATGGAGAGCAGGTGAGCGGATGATTCGACAACAACAAACCCTGGTGCTGAGTCCTTATGCGGCACTGTATGACATCGTCGTACCAAAGGACAATATGCTCCGTCAAATCAATGAACGGGTGGATTTCAACTTTATATATGAGGAACTGGAATCAAACTATTGTTTAGACAATGGACGAAACGCCATTGATCCACTTCGCATGTTTAAATACTTACTTCTGAAAGCCATTTTTGAACTCTCTGACATAGACAATGTTGAACGCTCAAAATATGATTTGTCATTCAAGTTCTTTCTCGGGATGGCACCAGAGGACTCTGTAATCGATCCAAGTTCTCTTACGAAGTTCCGTAAATTACGATAAGAAGGCATGAATCTACGTTTTTATACTGACAAAAAAGGGAAACCATGACTGGCCCCCCTCTCTATTGTTCGAATTCTAAGTTCACTATTGAGTATTATGATTTATACTCGACAGAGAAATCATAATTCATCGATGTTATTTTCCCACCAGCCCATTTTACTGCATAGCGGAAAGGGATGAATGATAGTCCTGAAAGCCGAACTACTTTCAAGTTAGTATACTCACCATTGAGAAAAATCTTATTTGTCGCTTTATCAATTTTTATTGAAATTCCTTTTTTAGATAAAGTAAGGTTATTTTTCTCATCCACCTCAACATTAAACCCAAACGCATTTGCATAATCTCTAGCGTAGAGATGGGTTTGGTTTTTAACAGAAATGAAACTATTAGTATACGACAAATTTTGTCTTTTGTTGTTTACAACTAACCCGTTATCCAGATCTTTGTAAATAGTTCCTTCATCAGAGTACAGATTGCAATCCCATAAGCGGTTATAGTATTTGTAATAAGTATCAGTGTCTATATACACATCTTTTACAAATGTACAATGTGCTTCTGGTGGAAATTCGTCATTAATAATCTTCTCTTTAGTTATGCTGGAAGATCCTGAGCTGCTCGAACTAGAGCTTCCTCCATTGTGATAGTGATACCCCGTACAAAGTCCTTTAGCAATGGATTTTTCGGAACAATTATGTCCTCCACTACTATCTGTACGCCCCGAGTGCGCAATCGAAATCGATGGCAAAATAAATACTGCCAAGAGACCGAAAGTCAAAATCAAACTAATTACCTTACGCATATTCCCAGAAACCCCCTATGTTATAATACTTTCAAATTATACCAAGAAAAGCATACTGATGGATATACAAAATTTATCTGATTCTAAAATCTAATTCTTATATTCTGTCTGATATTATTGATTAGATCATAAAGAACCATTAGTAGAAGCGTATTTCAAAGCTTTTCTCCTACTTCTGTAAAAAAACTGCTACTGTGAAGGGAGCTTTTCATGTCTAGAGAGAAATATAACGCGGACTTTGAGTCCTTTTTGATGAAATGGAACGAATGATTTTCACTCAAGCCCTTAACAGAAGTGCCGACTGATTTATATACTATATTTAACTCTTCTGAATTTCCTGAGGAGTAACGCGCAATCAACAAAAAAGCCACCTAAAAAGGTGGCCTGCGCTCAAAGAGAGTGCAAAAGTATAGATAGGAGTGGAGAGTCCTATCCTCAAACTGTAGGTTTTAAACGTATATTTTCATACCTAGCCGAGTCTGTATAAAACTTTGTGTAAACTCCCAAATCTATTAAAATTGAAGTAATAGAAAGATTGGGGAGTACACATGGGATTATGGACAAAGGAATAACTACGGGCATTTATTAAAGAGAACAAATTGGTATCCACTCAGGATGCTCAAAATGCGCTAAAAGATTTGTTTGCCAAGACGCTACAAGAGATGCTTGAAGGCGAGATAGATGCTCATTTAGGCTATCAAAAGCATGAGATGCAGTAGAAACAGACCTGCAACAGCCTAAATGGCAAGAGCAAAAAAAGCATTACAAGTGAATATGGTGAACAGGAAATTAGCATCCCTCGTGACCGCGATGGCGAGTTTGAGCTGCTTGTCGTGAAGAAGCATCAATGGAACGTGACAGGCATTGAAGATCAAATTATCGCTCTCTATGCCAAAGGCGTAAGCACCCTAGACATCCAAGATCATTTGCAGAATCTATACAGGATTGAACTCTCGCTAACCTTCATTTCCAACGTAATCAATAAAATTATTCCGCTTATTAAAGAATGGCAAAACCGGCCGCTACAGTCCGTGTATGCGGTTGTGTTTCTGGATGCCATTCACTTTAAAGTCAAACAAGATGGTGCCATTGTGAACAAGGCTGCCTACATGGTCTTTGGTATTGACCTCTAAGGTTGCAAAGATGTGCTTGGCATGTGGATTGGCGAGAATGAGTCGTCCAAGTTCTGGCTTAACGCTTTAAATGATCTAAAAAACCGTGGCGTTCACGACATTCTCATCACCTGTGTAGACAACTTAACGGGCTTTACACAAGAGATCTCTGCTTGTTATCCGCAGACTGAAATTCAGAAATGCATCATTCATCAGATTCGCAACTCCACTCGGTTTGTCTCTTACAAGGATTTAAAGAAAGTGACAGCTGACCTCAAGCCTATCTACAAAGCGATTAATGAAGAGATGGCTTCTGCTAGGGCTAGATCGTTTCGAGGAGTCATGGGGCAGCAAATATCCGCTCATTGTGCGCTCCTGACGCCAAAACGGGGACGAGCTTGCTACTTTTTTCAAATATCCAGCTGAAATCCGCAAGATTATCTACACAACCAATATCATCGAGAGCTATCACCGTCAGCTTCGAAAGCTGACAATGGGAAAAAGCATCTTTCCAACGGATGATTCCTTATTAAAAATGCTCTATTTGGCCACCGTGGATGTGACCCGTAAGTGGACAGGTCGTGTGCAAAATGGGGGACAAATGCTCCTCCAGCTATCCGTCTTCTTCATGGATCGCATCAGTCAGTATCTCAGATAATTTCTCCCCTCGGGGAGAAGCTATAAAAGAGTTTATACAAATTATTGACAGACCCCTGCTCGATGGTCTTTCACCCCAGCAAAGGCAGGCTCACTCGGCAATATCGCCCGAAGTAGCTATTTGAAAAACCATTCTCCGTTTAGCAGAAAATCCCACTTTGCTTATCGAAAGATGAAGAATGAAACGGAATCTCTCATCCTGGCACAACTCCAGCAACAGAATGAAAAGCTAGAGTAACAAAATACCGAACTCTCGGCTAAAATTCAGAGAACATTAATGCAACATTAGTTTCTCCCAGTATACAACAAACCCAGTACTGGTAAGGTACTGGGTTTGTTGTATTAAAACTGAATTAAGTTTTTCAAAATACTTTTCAATTTATATAACTTGCTAAGTGAATTATTGAACAATTATCCATTTAACTACAGACCATTCTGACCAAACAAAACCATCACTCACCTTTACGCGCACTTGTAATTTTTTAAAGGTGGGGAGAGTTGTTCCTGTCGTCCACGTTTGAACAGTCCCTGTCGTCGACTGGGCGACTACCCCCGAATCCACTGCCACTACGCCCGACTCATCCAGTACTTGTACCTGGTAGCTTGTAAAGGTGGTTAAGGCTCCATCGGTAACCGTCCATCCAATCGTCGGTTTGGTAATATTCACAACAGTCGGACTACTCAATGTTCCACTCGGACTCGTCACCGCCACCTGAGGCGCCACATTTTGCTGCACCGCTACCGGTGTCGAGCGGTCCGTCGTTGTCCCGTCTCCTACCTGCCCGCGGGAATTGGCTCCCCATGCCCATACGCTGCCATCTTGTTTCAATGCCAATGTATGGTTGTAACCTCCTGCCATGGACGCAACCCCGCTCACGCCACTGACCTGCGTCACAGAACCATTATAGGTCCACACCGTCCCATTATTCTTCAGCACTACGCTATGACTGTAGCCCACCGATATGCTCTTCACGTCGCTGAGTCCACTCACGGCAGTGATCGAACCGGCAATATTCCACACCGTGCCATCATGCTTCAG
>NZ_JBWDNK010000031.1:0-21752 GCF_056269165.1 Paenibacillus sp. J22R232
CTAATCGGTCGAGGGCTTATCCTAAACACGTTTGCCGTGACCCATACATCCGGTAGACAGCAGCAGTAAAGGTTCAGCAAACCTGATCTTTCGTATCCAGTTTTCAGGGCGCAAACAGCTTTGAATAATTTCGGTTGGGTCTTTTCTGAGGAAGCTCAGGAGATGATTTCACTGAAAAACCCGGCTTTCGGGTTTTATCGTTTCCACGGAGGATTAGCTCAGCTGGGAGAGCATCTGCCTTACAAGCAGAGGGTCGGCGGTTCGATCCCGTCATCCTCCACCATGTCATTAACTTAGGCCATTGTTCTTTGAACAATGTTTTTTTGTTTTCACAAAAAGAGCTGCTTATCCAACCGGTATCCGGTTAGGTAAGCAGTTCTTTTTCAATCATAATAGAGAACGTTGTCTTATTGGCCATGCTCATTATCGCTTACTCGGAGGGACTTAAATAGTTGACTAAGAATTCGACTTGATTCTCTTCGCTTTCCTGCAGCTGGTTGCTGTTAATCATAAGTCTGGTAGCAGCCACAAGTGCCTGAACGTCGGACACCTTGAATCTTGTCGTGCTTGCGGCAGCGGCTTCTCTTTTCCCGTCAAGTCCATTCCGGATGCGCAGGAACTGTTTATTGAACGATATCAATTGCGGATGCGATGGGGTTTCGCTTGCTACATCCTTAAGCAAGGAGTCCGCTCCCGAGGAATTGTCCCAATCCCCTGCAAGCCCGACATCCGTAAAGTCACGCTTTACTAATAGGGAGTTCAAATGCATTAATGCATCGGTTTTGTCCGTGCTGTCATCCATGCCTGTTATGTTCGTAATCATCCTACGAATATTCGCTGCGTTAAATTTAAAGGAGCTACCCTTGGTTACTGCGGCTTTTCCTTTGTAATTAACGGTAGTAAGCGTGTTTAACAGGCTTTCGTAATCTTTCAGGAAGCTGGTAATGACTGAAGGCTTATCCGGCATTTTGTTTGCAAAAAAGGTTCCTGTAAAAGCGGCCTGCGTCATTAGAGGATTTGTCATTTTGAGACCGTTCGGCGTTCCCTCTTCCGTACAAATCGGTAATCCTGTGTGATCATTTTCATTGAGAAGGGCTGTATAAAAGGTAAGGCCTCTTTGAATAACGGCATCCCGTTTATCGATCTCGTCTCCCATCTTCTGGAGGGTAGAGATCCTTTTGTAATTAGGCAGAGGTCCTTCCATCGATTTCTCCCATTCAGCCTGCAAATCGGAATCGTCCTGATGCTGCAAGAGAGCTTCCTCACGCGTGTCCGCGGCTTCTCCAGACCAAAACTCCATTCGGCCAGCAGCATTATTGTCCTTGTCGTCAATATAAATGACGTTTAGCCCGAGCAGTGCCATGCCCTCCAAGCTTCCGCTTCTCATGCCGATAGAGACCGCACTGTTTTCTCGGTGCAGAAGCTGGAACAAGTAACGCTGCGCATTGCGGTCTCGCAGGGAAGGGGCGTATTCCACACCTGAGTTTTCCGGTTTCCAGAACTCGCCTAAGTAAGTAACTTCATTGCCGACGCCAAGCTCCTGTCTTGTTATAACTTGATCGCCTACAAAAAGAAGCTGGCGATCAGGGAAGGAGGACCGAAGCTTAGTAGCGAGCTGCATGACCATCAACCGGTGCGAATCCAGCTCCTTGTGGGCGCCGCCTTTTTGGCCGCTGTTGCGTCCCCAAAGAATGAGGCATTTTTTGCCGTCCAACACAGGGTCAAGCCTGACTCTTTTGAATTCCTCGATCTTGGTCTTGAGCGCTTGATCTCCCGTTGATTCTCCCAGCTGAATCTGTTCCCGCAATAAGCTTGTCTTGTCTGGGTCACGCAATGCTTCTCCAATCACCCGTGTAGCTTCATAGGTTTCCTTATTCCACGGTCTGACAGTGCCCGGCGTATGCTCGTTATAGACGGTTGAATAGCGATCGGACGTGCCTTGATAGCTGCTGTTATCGTCCGTCGTGCTGAAGGAGATGCCGCCTGCTTTTTGGGCCGCATCGAAATATTCAGGCAGTGCCTTCCGGTCTTTCAGGAAGGATGGGCCTTGAATGCGCTTGGTTTGCTCCGTTTCTTCCGGTGGAGCTTTAAATAGGTTTTCTGCTTTATCGGGGAGGAAGGGCGCTTTTCGCTGATCGCCCGTAAGCACTTTGACCGTCAAGCTTGGATCGACAAGCGGAACCATAGCTAGACCCGTAGCATCGCCTGTCATATATTCCGCCGTTCCGATGCTGCGCCAATTGTAATGTTTATTTAGATGATATTTGATCGCATCCTTGGCAAGCTTATTAAAACCTTTGGTGTCATTGCTATAGGTAAAGGTTTGTCCATCCGTATGCCATTCGTCCAAAAAGGCATTGAGCTTCGAGAAGCTAAAACCAAAAACCAGCTCATGCTCCAATTGTTCCTTTACGTGAGGCGGCTTTTCCTTCATGACCTCTTCCATCAGTGCGGAAGGCGAGACAAAATAGAGCATTCTAGACTTGCAATATTCGAGCAGGTCTTCACGGCCCGAATAATCCTTTATTTCGATTGTTCTTTGGATAACGGCTTGCTTCGAAACGAGCTGCGCAACGGCCCGATTGCCCATATTTCTCTGGAGCTGCAGCAGGTTGGCCTGCGAGTAGCCAGGTGCGGCATATTCCCCCACGGCAGACTGTTGGTTATCTGGTGAAGCTTCTGGTTGCTGCTGTTTCGGGCTGCTTGCCGCTTTAGAAGTATTTTCTTGAAATTGAAAAGGCATTCTTCAATCCACTTCCTTAATTTTCATATTCCTTCCCTTATTATAACGCCGGGGAGCAAAGATGAGTAGCAACGCTTTCATTTGCGGTTATTGAAAAAAGACTAACATAGCCATTGAAATTAGTTTAGAACTAAAATATAATAGTTAAGCTGTAAAGTATTATTAAAGGGTGTGGGAGAGCTACATGAATCAAGCAGAAGTTCAAAAGGTGCGTTTCTGGCCTATAATGGTTGCTATTTTTATCGGATCTTTTTTATGCGTTTTGGCGTCGGCTACGATCAATCTGGCGCTTGAGATTTTGACGGATCATTTCGACACGACGCTAAGCTCAGTCCAGTGGACATTGACAGGCTTTATGCTGGCGATGGGCACTACGGCACCGATTGCCGGGTATCTAGGCGAGCGGTTCAGCTATCGTCGCCTGTATTTGTTTTCACTGATTGGCTTTACGCTTGCGTCCATACTATGCGCGTCTGCTTGGAGCGAAGGCTCATTGATCGTTTTCCGCGTGCTGCAAGGAGCTTTTAGCGGATTGATCATTCCTGCGACGATGTCTATTATTTATCAGATCATTCCGAGGGAACGTCAAGCGATGGCCGTGGCATTCTGGGGCTTGTCAGCGATGCTGGCGCCTGCATTTGGTCCTACGATCAGCGGCTGGGTGCTGGAGAACATGAACTGGCAATGGCTGTTCTTGATGAACATTCCCATTGGCCTGATCGCGATTGGCTTTGTGTATGCATACATTCCTTATTACCGCATGAACGTTCCGAAGAGCTTCGACGGACTTGGCTTTTTGACCGTCATTGTGAGCAGTTCTTCCTTGCTGCTTGCGCTGGGCCAAGGACATACATGGGGATGGGGATCTTGGAAGATTATCGGCCTGTTCGTCCTAGGAGTCGTTTCATTGCTTCTATTCATCTGGCGTGAGCTTACGACAGAGACGCCGCTGCTTAACCTCAAGGTTTTCAAAAATAGGCGGTTCACATTGAATGCGGTTATTTCGAATATTATTACGATCAGCCTGTACTCCGGTACGCTGCTGACGCCGATATTCCTGCAGCGCATTCAACATGTATCGGCTATGGATACGGGGATGATCTTGCTGCCGGCTTCGCTTGCGATGGCGCTGCTTATGCCGCTCGTTGGCAAATTGTACGGCATAATCGGTCCGCGCTGGCTAATGTCTGGCGGGATTGTTATGCTAACGATTGGAACGCTTGCGTTAAGCTGGCTTAGTGTCGATGTGTCCCATTCTTATATCATCTGGTGGATGATCGTACGTAACATTGGAATCGCGTTTGTCGTAATGCCTTCAAGCAATGCGGCAATGGAACAAATCCCTGCTGAGCTATCGGGCCATGCTTCTGCGATTACGAACTGGACTAGGAACGTATTCGGCTCCTTCGCAATTGCGATTTTCACGACGATGCTTGCTTCCAGGTCCGTTTCGCATGCCACGGATTTAATGAAAGCAGGGGATGTCGATGAGCTTCATATCGGAATCATGTCCTTTACGATGAGCGTTAATGATGTATACGTCGTTGCAACCTTGGTTGCAGTCGTTGCTTTGCCGCTTAGCTTGCTAATCGGAAAGATTAAACAGACGGATGGATCAAAACAAACAAAAGGAAAAGATAAAAAGATGGTGAAGCCGGTAACGGCAACCGTTTCAGGCAAATAAGGGTTATGCGCGGCATCTGCTATTAAAAAGTGGATGCCGCTTTTTTTGCAAAAATGTTCTTTATTAAGAACTATTAAGGTGTTATATTAGATCTAACACATATGGGAAAGGACATAAGACGTATATCAGCCTTGTTTTGTTCGATATAAAGGTTATATAAACATAATCGTCATGCAGCACGAGGCGGTACCGTTCCATTATATAAAGCGGGGGTTAACAATTAATGAAGAAGATGACTGATTGGAACAGCTCTACCATTCCTTATTTGCTTCACAAGAGGGCAAGCGAGAGCGCTCATGACGTAGCCTATAGCTTTCCAGGCATAGGCCAGCATTATACTTGGCAGATGATATGGGAGGAAGCACGCTTGCTGGCAAGAGGTTTTCTGCAGCTTGGCGTCAAGAAAGGCGATGCTATAGCGATTCTCATGCCAGGCAGGGCAGAGATGATTGCGGCTATGTTTGCCGCTGCATGCGTAGGAGCCGTTATCGTGCCTATCAATACATATTCCAAAAAGCAGGAGCTAAGGCATTATTTGAAGGACGCGAGGCCAGTCATTCTGATTATGGGCGTCGAGGCGCAGCAAAACCATTTCCCGTCAACCGTGCAGGAAATCATACAGGACTGCAGGCAAGAAGCTGATACGGGCGAGTGGCTTCCGAAGCATATTTTCGTTCTGGACGAGGAACCGCAGGATGGGACGGCTTTTCTTCTGTATGCGGATTTGAAAACGATCGGTTTTGCTATGGAGGAGACCGCATTTGAGGCTGCTTGTAGATCCATTTCTCCCCAAGACCCGCTTATTCTTCTTTATACCTCAGGTACGCTGGGGCTTCCGAAGGGTGTGCTGCGGTCTACCGCATCATTTCTCCTTTCCTCCGATCAAAGCAAGGGCACGGGAAAAGCGAATTCGCTGCTTGTGTCATTGAGCGACAAGATAACCCGGTATTTTGCCGTTATGAACCTGCTACCTTTATATCACCTCGGCGGTTTTGCCACGTTGTTTACCAGTTTGAAGTCATGCAATATTCGAATTGTCATGCTCAGTCATTTCAACCCTTTAAACGCGTTAGCAGCGGTGGAGAAGGGGAAATGCAGAGTACTGATCGGAACGCCATTTATGGTCCAACAGATGCTGTTATCACCCCGAAGAGAGGAATTCAATCTCAAATCATTGTTAGGCGTAGCCTTTACTTCGGCGGCTGTTAATAATACGATTTTGCAAAAAATCATGAAGGGGATGAGTCTGTATTTCTTTATGGTCAGCTATGGCTCGTCTGAAGCAGGCGCCGTTGCGAATGGAACCTGCTTCGTAAATGGAAGAAACAATGTAGTATTGCTACTGCTGTACAAGCTTCTAAGCCATACGAATCTGCTGAGCGGCTTGATCAATTACAAGGAGTTTGAGAAGGGCGCGTACAGTATTGGAGGTAAGGTGGATAAGCTTGTTGAGGTACGAATCCTTAACCCGGATACGGGGGAAGCGATGCCGCTCCATGAACATGGAGAAATTGCGATTCGCAGCCACAGAGTCATGCGTTATACGAATGCGGCCTACGATAAGGCGAGCATGACCGAGGATGGCTGGTATAAGTCGGGAGATCTTGGCTTTCTGGATCATCAGCGGCACTTAACGATTACAGGAAGGCTGCACCGGATGATCAGCCGCGGGGGCGAGAAAATATCTCCGGTCGAAATCGAGAACGTACTGCTTCGGCACGAGGATATTGATGAAGCGCTAGTGATCGGCGTGCCCGACGAGTTGTACGGCGAGCAGGTATGCGCATGCGTGGTAGCGAGGCAAGGGGCTGGCTTGACGTCAGATAAGCTGAAAAAGGATATGACTCCCTATTTATCAGCTTTTAAGCTGCCGCGCTACATTGTATTTCTCCCAGGATTCCCGCTTTCCCCAACGGGCAAAATATCGATTGCGGAGATTAAGTCGATGGTATTGAATGGGAAGGGAGAGCTTCGTAAGCATGCGTAAATTTTACCCGGGCATTACGCTATTCAAGCTGACGGGTTCCTTGCTCGTACTGGTTGCGCATCTCATGCTTATTCGGTATATGGCTCTTTTGCCTGGGCAAGCGATCATACAATTTACGTCGCTTGCGACCAGAATTGTCGTGCCTTGTTTTTATGTCGTCGCTGGTTTCCTAGCCTACAAAAGCTGGAGCCATGCGGACAGCCC
This sequence comes from Paenibacillus sp. J22R232, assembly GCF_056269165.1. Classification (NCBI taxonomy): domain Bacteria; kingdom Bacillati; phylum Bacillota; class Bacilli; order Caryophanales; family Paenibacillaceae; genus Paenibacillus; species Paenibacillus sp. J22R232. The sequence continues at coordinate 6,619 of NZ_JBWDNK010000031.1, forward strand.
GCGCTCATATATGCTCAAATATTTCAAACGCATCGGCATCATTTATGCTTTGTTTAGTTGTTTGTTTATTGCCGGAAGCATTTTGCCTAAGCTGGCTAGCGACGGGCTGGGCGCAGGAAACTTAATCATTCAGGCTAAGGTGTTGTTTATGGCCATTTTTTTAAATGGGCCATTTATTCAATTTTGGTTTATTCCGCCGCTTGTTTTCGGTCTGCTTGCTGCATTTGTACTATTTCAAAAGCAATATATTCGCATAGCTGCAGTCCTAGCTTTGTTTGGCTTCGTAAGCATTCAATTCGTTTCGGGAAGCCTCAAAAACGTACTGGGAATTACAGCCGAGAGCTATTCATCCATTGATCCGGTGTATATCGACTATTTATATCTATTCGTGACAAGGTATATCGGATTTGGCCTAACCTTTGTCATCATCGGGGCGTTGATTGCCAAATACGAGGAAGGCTTTCTGAAGCTGAATATGAGGCGGATGGTTCCGTTCGCAATTCTTCTTACTGTAGCGGAGACGGCGCTGCTGCTGCTTTTCAGTGAATGGACAACGGACTATAAGCTTGCTTTCAGCATGCTGCCGAATACGCTCATCATCTTCTACGGCCTGCTGCGCATTCAAAACAAAACCGTGCATCAATACAACAAAGCGATTAGTCTGTTCAGCATGGTCGTCTTCTTCGGGCATATTTTGTTTATGCAAGTCAATATGAAGCTGTTTGGTTGGAGCGTGGAAAGCATGGGCATGCTGCAGGACTTTATGCTGCTGCTGCTGACCTTTGGTGAGTGCGTGGTGATTACGGCTTGTTTGCGAGGAGCTGCTAGGCTAGGGGCTGCGCGTCAGGCTGGCAAGGTATCAGCATAAGCGCAAATGTCCCTAACCTGATAAACCAGAGCGGACCAACCCCTATCATGCGGAAAGAACCTTCAACTTCGCTATAAAAGCGGAGCGGAAGGTTCTTTATGTTACCACTTGATAGGTACAAGGTGGGAGCTAGCATCTCCAAGACTGACTACTTGAATAGTCTCTCTTTGCGTTTATTTGAAAAATCCGTTAAAGATTTCGAGCACCTTGTCCTGATCATGGGAGATCGAGAGCATGACATAATCGCCTTTACGGACGATTTTATAATTTTTTGCATCCTCGTATTGATCCTGCAAATAGGTTTCGAACGTTTTTTGGATTTGCGCAGCGCGCGCTTCTAAGCCTTCAACGACCGCATCATAGCTTTTGTCCGATTTCAGCTTTACAATAACAAGCTCAGTTGCCTTTGTGTTCATCATCGCTTGCAGGAAAATGCCGTCAGATAGCAGAGCGCCAGCATCAATGCCGTACATGTCTTTAACCAGCTCGCCTTCGGCAGGAATCATGCGCGGCATTTCCATATCGGCCATGATTTTATCGGAGATGTCCGATACGTTAACGACATCGGCAGGCTTTACAGTAGGCTTAGGCGTTGCGCTCGGCTTCTGTGTTGGCTTTTGCGTAGGTTTTTGTGTCGGCTTGGCGGTAGCGGCCGGTTTCTCCTTCGGTGCCGCTGGTTGGGCAGGCTTACCTCCAGAAGGTCTGCCTGGTGGATTAGCGGGTTTAACTTGCGGTTCCTCCGTTACGGCGGGCTGCTCGGTTGGGGCAGGCTCGCTCGTCGCAGCATCCGCTGAAGGTGCTACCGTAGCAGGATTAACGGTCGGCTGCTCGGTTGCTTCGACCTCATTCGTCGCATTGCCTGCCGACGAGTTGTTGGCCGGTTCATTCCCTGCATCGTTGCAGCCAGCCGCGAGCATGGATACGGTGAGTGCAAGAACAGCCATTTTGGACAACGATTTTTTCATATGTAGCATTTGATTCTCTCCTTAACAAATAAAGTCGAACACTAGACGACCGTGTTCGACAAAAGGTTGCAAGCCTATTTATTGTTTGGAGAGCGTATATTAAGCTTCCTGCTCCGTTTCTTCCTCGGCATCCTCCGGAGATTCAATCAGGCGGAAGTCATCGGTCTTCGCGCCATCCTCCCAAATCTCGACAAACAAGGCATCACAATGGTCGAAGTCGGCTGCTTTCAGCGACAGCGCTTTTTCCTCTTCTGCTCCCACATAGACATTTTCCAGACCGTCTTCATTAAACGATTGAACGACATAAATTTTCATCGGACTAATCCTCCCGCATATTAATATTGTAGCAGTATACCACATAATGCAGGCTGAGTAGGAGTGCTCTTACGGCTATCTTACTTTGAATTGGTTGATTGTTTGCTGGAGCTCCTCCGCCATTCTAGCCAGCGCGCTTGACGATGAGCTTATCTCTTCCATGGAAGAGAGCTGCTCTTGCGTGGATGCAGTCACTTGCTCTGCTCCAGCTGCCGAACTTTCCGTTACCTCAGCGATCATTTTCATTGATCCGGTCATTTCGTCTACTCCTGCAGTCATCTGTTCGACGGAGGCGGAAACTTCTTCCGATTCCGTTGCGACAGCTTCGGCAGCCTCTCGAATATAGTCAAACGATTGTCCGGCTGTATGTACGATCGTGATGCCGGATTGAACCTCGGCTGTCACCTTCTCCATCGATTGAACGGCTTTCGCCATTTCAGCCTGAATAGAAGAGATGAGGGAGGAAATCTGCTGAGCCGAGTCAGAGGATTGCTGGGACAGCTTCCGTACCTCGGTGGCGACAACCTCGAAGCCTCGACCATGCTCACCTGCTCTTGCTGCTTCGATAGCGGCATTAAGAGATAATAAATTGGTTTGGGCGGATAGCTCGGTAATGACACCGACGATGTTATTAATATGGTTCGATTTGCCGTTCAGTTCACCTATGACCTCGGCAAGTCCGCTGACCGTATCATTTATCGCGTTCATTTGGGCGACTGCCGATTGTATGGACTCATTGCCGGAAATCGCTTTTTCCGATGCTTCCGCAGCCTTGGCAGACACCGTTTGCGTATTTGCGGCGATCTGTTGGAAGCCGATTGACATCTCATGAATGGTCTGGAAGCCTTCTTGGGCTAGCGTGACCTGCCTGTCTACGCCTACGGCAACATCTTGAATGGTGATCGCGATTTGCTCAGTCACAAGAGAGGTTTGCTCAGCACTTGCGCTAAGCTCCTCCGAGGACGCGGCTACTTGCTCAGAGGAGCTGCCTACCCGCACAATGAGCGACCTGAGATTGTTAGCCATCATATTAAAGGAGCTGGACAGCATGCCAAGCTCATCATTGCTTTTCATCATGATGGGCTTGCCTGTGAGATCCCCGGTAGCAATTCTCTCGGCTGCCTTAGCAAGCTCGACAATCGGTCTCGAAATCAGCCTGCCGATCAGAATAGCAATCGCTAAACCCAATACGAGTGTGATGACGCCTAAAATAATGACGAGAGAAATGACTTCATCGACCTGTTTGGATGCTTGTGCTTGACTTGCATCCAGCAAGCTTTGTTGGTACGCTTCCATATCCGTTAATATTGTCTCGATACGCGCAATAATGGTGCGGCCTTGATTCGAGAGGAGAGCAGTAAACTCCCGTTCTTTGTTTTGTTTTTTCAGTTCGCTTACTTCCTTGGCAAGCTCGAAATATTCGTTCTCGACGCGATCTGCTTGCTGGAGCATTTCAATCATTTCAGGTGTTTTGACAGATATTCTCAGCTGCTTGCTGATCTGAACATAGGATTCGTGGGAAGAAGTAATGGCTTTGAGCGAGGTTTCGTCGCCAAGCATAGCATATACGCGGACCGAGACTTGTTCCGATTTGACGGCAATGACCATATCCTTTACTTCCAGCATCTTCTTGGTGCGGTCTTCAATCAATTCCGTGTATGTATGGTTGAGGGATATGAGCTGTACCAAGTTTATCGTCATTATGATAGCTAACAAGATAAGGACGGATATAAACCCTCCAAGCAGTTTTTTGCTAATCGATAAATTTCTCATGTCTGGCCTCCTGGTCGATAGAATCATGCAATAAGGAAATCCGAATGTTATGACCTATGCTCTATAAATTTGGAAGTTAGTATATCATATATACTAGATACAAAGCTAGTTCAAAGGGACTAAGTTATTCGTTTCTATTTAAGTGTGTTAGAATAATGGCATTCATAGAAATTACGATTGTTTTGGGGAGACCAAGGAGGGGTTAGGTTGCAGCTCATCAATATGGATAAAGTACAGCTTATGATCGAAAGCTTTAAGGATGAGGAGCTTTATCTTCATCTTGAGATGACTACGGGAGCTTATGCGTCCCATCTAGACAGCACAAAGCATCCGGCAGCGAATTTCATTACGAATGCCAGAATTAAATATTCCCATGGCTCTATCGCGGGGATTGGTCCTTTCCGGGTCGGTCTCAAGATGGCAGACGGCTGGATCTATACAGAGGGATTGACGCATTGGGAGGAGCAGGAGACGGGAAGGCTGCTGCTCGCAGGGCATGATGGGCAAGGAAAGCTGGTCGTTTCGCTTCAATTAAGCAGGGAACCCTTCTAATGAGAGAGGAGAGAGAAGACGTGATGGCTGAACATATATTAGTCGTTTTTCCGCATCCTGATGACGAGGCGTTCACGGTATCAGGCACGCTTGCCAAACATATAGACGACGGTGCTCATGTTACTTATGCTTGTTTGACGCTTGGGGAGATGGGTCGGAACATGGGGATTCCGCCTTTTGCGAATCGGGTAACGCTTCCGCATGTCCGCAAGATCGAGCTGGAGAGATCTTGCGAGGCAATTGGTATTCAGGATTTGAGAATGCTGGGCTTCCATGACAAGATGATTGAATTCGAGGATCAGGACTATTTGGACGAACGGCTGGACAGTTTGCTTAAAGAGCTGCGCCCTACGATCGTATATACGTTTTACCCCGGCTTTAGCGTGCATCCTGACCATGATGCATGCGGCGCCGCCGTCGTACGGACGATTAGCAGGCTGCCCAAAGAGGAGCAGCCGATTGTGTATGGCGTAGCTTTCTCCAAAAACCATCAGCAAGTGTTAGGCAAGCCCCATTTACTGAATGACGTTAAGGATTATTTGAAGCCGAAGATGGCTTCCATTGAGGCTCACCGCTCCCAGTTCCAAGCGGCTGAGCTCATGGGCAGCAAAAAGCTGGAGGATGAGGAAATAAGGGAGCGCTATGGTACGGAGCGTTTCTGGATTTACCCGTTTAACTAAAACGGATATAGACAAAGGGGATGGCCCTAGCGGCCATCCCCTTTGTCTATATCCGGAATATAAATTAATTATTGCTGCGTGACCGAAAGTCCGAGCCCTTCTGCGACGCGTTGTCCGTACTCAGGGTCCGCTTTGTAGAAATGCCCGATTTGGCGGAGCTTGATTTCATCCTTCTCCACCGGCTTCATGGCTCCTACGATCGTATCGACTAGGCGGGCGCGTTCTTCCTCGCTGAGCAGGCGATACAGATCGCCGGCTTGCGTATAATGATCATGATGGTCATAACCGACGCTATCGGCTTGGCCGGACACTTGGAAAGGAGCAGGCTTATGGGCGGTCGATTCAGTTGGCCCGCCATAGCTGTTCGGCTCATAGTACATCGAAGCGCCGCCGTTGCCATCGGCCCGCATTTGACCGTCGCGCTGGTGGTTAAGGACCTCGCTGGTCGGACGGTTGATCGGCAGTTGACTATGGTTTGCGCCTACCCGGTACCGATGGGCATCGGAATAAGCGAACAAGCGGCCTTGCAGCATTTTGTCCGGAGAGGCTTCAACGCCTGGGACGAATGATCCTGGAGAAAAAGTAGCCTGTTCGACCTCTGCGAAGTAGTTGTCCGGATTGCGGTCTAGTACCATGCGTCCAACCTCAATAAGCGGATAATCCTTCTGAGACCATACCTTCGTTACGTCGAACGGGTCGAATCGATATGTATCCGCATCCTCGGTAGGCATGATTTGTACGTATAGCTTCCATGCCGGGAAATCGCCGTTTGCAATGGCATTGAATAGATCCTCGGTATGGTAGTCCGGATTGTCTCCGGCAATTTGAGCAGCAACGTCAGGGGCGAGGTTTTGCACGCCTTGCTCGGTTTTAAAGTGGTATTTTACCCAAACGGCCTGCCCTTCCGCATTTACCCATTTGAAGGTATGGCTTCCGAAGCCGTGCATATGTCGAAGCGTAGCAGGAATGCCGCGGTCAGACATGAGAATCGTAACCTGGTGCAGCGATTCGGGAGAGAGGGACCAGAAATCCCAAACGGCATTCGGGTTTTTGAGATGGGTTTGGGGATGGCGTTTCTGCGTATGAATGAAATCCGGGAATTTAATGGCATCGCGAATGAAGAATACCGGCGTGTTGTTGCCTACCAAGTCATAATTTCCTTCCTCGGTGTAGAACTTGACGGCGAAGCCGCGCGGGTCGCGCACCGTATCGGCAGATCCAAGCTCGCCGGCAACGGTTGAGAAGCGAATGAACATGGGGGTACGTTTGCCGACCTCGGATAAGAAGCTGGCTTTCGTATAAGGGGTCACATCATGCGTAACCTGGAAGTACCCGTGCGCACCGGCGCCCTTGGCATGAACGACACGTTCGGGAACGCGTTCCCTGTTGAAATGCGCGAGTTTTTCCAGCAGGTGAACATCTTGAATCAACGTAGGACCGCGAGATCCGGCTGTCATCGAGTTTTGGTTGTCTCCGACGGGAGCCCCCCAGCTTGTTGTAAGCTTGTTCTTCTCTGTACTCATACTGAATTCACCTCTATGGTTTTTATATGATTGTGCCTCATCTCATATGTTACCGCTTTCCATAGGAAAATCAATATTATTTTATAATGATTACAAATGAAATTTTCCGCCAAAATCGGCTAAAAGCCGCCATTTGAACCAGACTCGGCGTAGCGCCCAAGTGCCTTCGTTGCAGATTCCAGCATTCGCCGCTTGAGGTGCTCCCCCTCCACAATCCGAACCCGTTTGCCGAGGAAGCGGGTTTTGGAAAGCACGAATTCGCTGTCGCTGCTGTCGAAGAACAAGCGTATCGTATACGTATTCGCATCAGCCGCATAGCTGACTTCCTTCTCGAAGCAGGAAAAAGCATACAAGATCCGTGAAAGCTCCCCATTGTATTCCGGTTCAATAAGTATGTCCGCACTAACGCTTCGCCTGCTGAGCAAGGTATGAATAGAAGCTTTGTACTGCTCGCTAAGCGCCTCCGTACACGATTGTTCGACTAGTCCAAGCAGCTTCTCTAGCTTGGATCGCATTAATCTCCGATTGCTTATCTGGTAATAGAGTAAATACCATTCTCGTTTCACCATCGAGTATTCCAGTTTATAAGGAAAGCATGACTCCGAAGGGGACGCTTCTCCTTTTTTGTTCAGGTAGCTGATTTGCAGTACGGCGTTCTTCATAATGGCTTGCCGAATGAGACGGACATAGGGGTGATAGACATGCCGCTCCTTGCTCGCCGCTTTGTGGAGCAAGCCGTCCGTGTCAAGGCTAAGGTCCTGCGTTAATAGGGCTCGAAGCTTATGGAGGGTGTCAGGCTCAAAAGCACTGGCGGCTGCGGGATGCTCCAGCATCAGCTTCAGCCAGCCGCGCTCGTGCTGCGTAATAATCATCGTTCCGGAGTCTTCCAGCCGGGATAAGATTTGATAGTTGAATATTTTTTCAAATGGATTCATAGTAGCGCCTAATCTCCTTCCATTCCGCAATCATTTCCTCCCTGAGCTTCAAGGGCGCGAGCACTTCGCAGCTGGAGCCGAAGCTCCTGATCCATGGCTTGATCTCAATCGTCCCGTTTACGTCGATGTCGTAAATAAAAGATTCCTCCGACTCTTCCGTAATCGTTCCCCATTGTCCCTGAAGCAGTACGCGTTCCTTGACGAAGCTTGGAATGCCGCGTCCTGGATGGAAGAAGCGGACCTTGACCGCAACGCTTCTGCCCGTATCCATCAGCCAGCTATGCTTGATGCGCTGCTCGAGCTCAGCTTTTTTGGCTTCGAACAGCGTATTCTCGGCAGTGGTTCCTTCGGCAATTTGGGTAAGCCCCTCCAAACGGTATTTTTTAATGCCGCTGCGCGGATGATGGCCAAGCAGATACCAGCGCCCATATTGATGGTCGTAAACGACTTTAAGCGGAAGCATCGTTTCTTGAAGTCCGTCTGTATCCTTTTCGAAAAGCGGATTCGTATTTTTGGAGGCATAGCTCGTTTCTTTCTTGGGCGAGAAATACAGGAAGCTGACCCAACTGCGGCTGCGAATCGCGCTAAGCAGCGTGAATAGATGGGCTTCATCCAATAAGCGTGAGTAATAGTGATATTTATATAAGAAGGAGTCGGTGCGGCCGATGTCTTCCTTCTCCCGGACGATATGCTTTTTGAGCCCGTCGCGCAGCAAGTACCCTTGCACGGAAGGCAGCTGGGTATTCGCCATAATATCCACGAAATCATACAGATCCTGCAGCTCGTCATGGGACAGTTGGCGGACTAAGTCGTTATTGATTCGATAGCGGAAGGGACGCGCTCCGGTCGCTCTTTTGATAACGCCAACCTGCTCCAAATATTTGAGATCGCCGCGGATGGTTTTCTCGTCAGGCAGCGACAGCTCCGCGGGCATGCCGGAGCAGCAGAGGTCCAGAAGCTCACTTACGGTCATTGCTTCCCCGTGCAAGGCCGCAAGCAATAAGGAGAGGCGCTGGCTTTCCGATTCTTTCAGCGATTTGGCGCGAAACAGAAACAGCAGCATGGGATCCGAGGAATCCAGATAGCTGTAGCGTACCGTCTCAGCGAATTCCTTGCCGCCTGCGGCAGGAACCTTCTGATAGACGGCGTTTACGATTTCTTTGAGCCGCTTAATCGTTTTGTCGAAGGTATGCACGGATATGCCCAGTTTATCAGCGTATTGCTGACGATTGTAGGCTCCGCTCGTAAGCACCAGCATGCGTAAAAATTGGATTTCCTTATCGAAGCTTTCTCTGGCCATACCAGTCCCTCCGGTCCTTAACGGTAATGTCTATCTATCATAACAGGAAGCCCGCGGATTTGAACAAAAAGGAAAATTTTCCTTAGTCGTCATACTTACGCCATGTTCATGCACGCTGCGTTCAGGCAAAATAAAGCTCATAAGAAGGCGATGCGCCGGAATAAAAGAAGAAATGCGGGAGGGACGACAATGCTGATGCAGCATAAGAAGCATGGCGGCAATCACCATGAAATGGAGCTCAAGCACGGACGGCTTCATGTTTTTGCAAACGATGACGTGCTCCAAACATTCGGAGACAAGGTATACGAAATGGCTGACAATAACCTGCAAATTCCGAGAAACCAATATATGAGCTACACGCCTGATGCGCATGTCGGTATCGGTACTTGCATTGGTACGACGGCAGTATGGAGCATGAAAAACGGCTGCGTATCTCCCTCAATCGTAGGCTCGGATATCGGATGCGGAATGAGGGTTCATACGACTTCGCTGCATAAGCGGGATTTGATGGATAAGGATTTGCGCAGAGCGCTCATAGAAGCTATCGAGAAATACGTTCCGACGAATGAACGCAAAAATTCCAACTACGAAGATATCGACGTCATGAGCGTAGTAGAGCATGGCTTGCATGGCTTGCCAGAGAAATATGTACCGGATAACCAGTGGCTGACGCATGTGGAGCAATCCAAATTTGGGTTTGATACCAGCTACCTCAACCAATTGCCTCCAAAAATTTTGAAGTATGCGCGGGGGCAGCTGGGTTCGCTTGGCAGCGGCAACCATTTCATAGAGCTTCAGTATCTGGAAATCAATGAAGCGTACAAGGACGTTGCGGAGAAATGGGGCTTGTTCGACGGTCAGGTCGTCGTCATGATCCATTCCGGTTCACGTTCTTGGGGCGGCATGGTCGGACGGGAGCATAACAAGACGATCAAGGAAGCCATGAATCAGTGGGGGGTCAGCAATCCTGATCCGAACTTAATCTATGCACCTATTAACAGCCAAGAAGGGCAGACTTATTTGAACCTTATGTATTCTGCGCTTAATTTCGCCGTTAGCAATCGGCATATGATCGCGTTCGGCGTACGTGAAGCTTTCCGCGAGATATTCGGACCGCGTCTCGAATTGCCGGTTCTTTACGATCTCATGCACAATTATGCGCTAAAAGAGTTCCACTGCAACCAGCCGATGCTCGTTCACCGCAAAGGCGCGACACGCGCGCTTCCGCCGGGGCATTTCCTGAATACGCCTGCTTATAAGGAAACGGGGCATCCGGCTCTTATTCCTGGCTCGATGGGGACGTCCTCCTACATGATGGTGGGCAAGGAGGAAGGCCTGAAAAACTTCTACTCCATCTGCCACGGGGCTGGGCGCGCAAGGTCCCGTAAGGCAACGAAGCAGCTAGTAACGGTCGATGAGTTCGAGCAATCGCTAAAGGTTGGCACGGAGGACGAAATTCTCGTCAACCATGCATCCTTGCAGACGATTCTCGATGAATGCCCGCAGGCCTATAAAGACGTGGATCAAATTATTGACAGCGTCGTTGGCGCATCTTTAGCCGATGTTGTAGCCAAATGCAAACCAATGGCTGCGATCAAGGGCATTTAATCTATTTCTATCGCTATTAAAGATAACTTCAATAATAGATGAGGTTCATGCACGAATGGCGTACCTTGGCAGGGATTTGCAATAATCCCGCAGTGCTCGCGCATCCTATGCGCCTGTATGCTGTACGGCCATCTCGGCGGAATCTCCCCAAGTAAGGGTTCGAATCCCTTGGTATCGCCTTACCCGCGATAACTCTCTGGTAGAGTATGAATCACTCCCTCCAAAGGAGAAAACAATTTGCGATTGAACGAGCCTTCCTCAGAAGCTCTCAGAGCTGGCTATATGCACTCGATGCGGCAAAGCCTATGAAATCGGTGGATACCGATTGAAGCGGGCAGCCTCTTATGACCAAGCAAAAAACGAGCAAGCAGCGGATGGAGGTTGCATCCGAAAGCGGCTGGCAATAGCGATGTCACAATGCTGCAGAGCTTCTTTCTTAAGCCTGATTCCGGCCTCGCTGCATGAGAGCTCCTGCCGGGAAGGCTACCCCAAAAAAAGTAGTAAAGAGGTGTTATTCATGTTCAAAAAAATAACGGTCAAAGACGATGAACGCGGCCTGCTTTTCAAAAAAGGCAGCTATGTCAAACGGCTTCAGCCGGGTGTGTATCGCCATATGAGTTTTTCGGACGATGCTGTAGTCATCCAACATATAGCTAAGCGCTTTTCCGTTCCCAATAAGGAGCTTCAGCTGTTTTTGCATGATGAGCAGTTGACTTCGGAGTTGACGATCGCAGATGTCCAAGATTACGAGTATGTGCTGCATTTCGAAGATGGCAAATTCAGCGGTCTGCTAACGGCGGGACTGTATGCTTTCTGGAATGTCATGAAAAAACATACCTTCATACGCGTTGATATTCGAAACCCGGAAATATCAGAGGAGATCGACCGTTCGTTACTCGGCAAGCTGCAAGGCTATATGCAAACCATCGAGGTTGCCAGCTACGAGACAGGCCTTCTTTTCTATAATAATGCGCTGCAGCGTGAGCTTCGCCCGGGCAAATACTTTTTCTGGAAGGGTCCGACAAGCGTACAAGTAAAAACGTTGGATTTGCGCCAGCTTCAGCTGGACATGACCGGCCAAGAAATCATGACGGAGGATAAAGTGACGCTGCGTCTTAATTTCGTGTGCCAGTATAAGGTTGTTGATCCCATAAAAGCGATTCAAATCAAAGGCTTCGAGGATCAGGTGTATATTTTGCTGCAGCTTATATTGCGTGAGTACGTAGGTACATTGAAGCTGGATGACCTGCTGCGCATGAAGCAGGAAATCGCTGCATTTGTTCTCTCGCGTCTAAATGAGCAGAAGGAGCATTACGGCGTGCAATTCATATCGGCGGGCTTGAAAGACATCATTCTTCCCGGTGACGTCAAGGACATTTTGAATACGGTTCTTCTTGCGGAGAAAAAGGCGCAGGCCAATCTAATCACTCGCCGCGAGGAAACGGCCTCAACGCGCAGCTTGCTTAACACGGCTAAGCTGATGGATGAGAACGGCACGCTGTACCGGCTGAAAGAGCTTGAGTTTCTTGAAAAAATTTGCGAGAAAATCGGCAACATTTCATTGACCGGCGGCGGGAATTTGCTCGAGCACCTCCATTCGCTGTTAACCGTAAAGAGCGTGGAGAAATAATGAGTTATTCAACGTCATAGGCTGTCTTTGTCAGGGTTTACGCCTGCGAAGACAGCCTATTTATTTGGGGTAGAAGAGTGTGGTGAAATCTATCGCGATTAGGCTGATTTGACAAGATATGCTTGTTGGGAAAAACAGCTTTTCATTGATTCCAAACGTGATTTTTGTTATCTTTGAACGTACATGTCTTTTGGGATTGCCTTCATTATTGGTAGAAGAGCATGAAATACGTCTATGATTTGGGAGATTACCATGACTATGAAGCTTGATAAAACATTGGAAAAACTATGGCCTGAGCTCTCTTATCCGCTCTCCTTTGCGGATGCGCTGGGAACTTTGTCTAAGCAGCAATTGACGAATATTCGCACAAATTTGAAAATAAGCAATCTGAGCTCGCTTAACAAGCAAGGCCTGGTGGAAAAGCTGTCGGAGAAAATTGCCGAGCACCTGCCTGAAGTCATATACGGCTTTGACTACAGCAGGCTTAAGCTGCTTCAGAAATTGGCAAAGAACGACGGTATTTGGGATAAGCCGATGCTGGAGTTTCAACAATATGATTACTTCCGCGAACGGGGAATTCTATTCACGGGAACGGTGGCAGGCAAGCCTGTTGTGTTGATGCCTGCGGAGCTCGTTGCTTATTTTAAAGAAACGCCATTGCTGCAGGAGCATCCGAATGTAAGCCGCAATACGGAATGGATTCGGCTTACGCAAGGCTTAATGTTCTACTACGGCGTTCTAACCATAGAGGAGCTGCAGTCCTTTGTCTTTACGGAGACTGATGATGATAGCAGCGCAGCCTATGAGCTTAACAAAGTATTGCTTGAGGCTGAAGAATACTATGATACCTTTATACTCGGTGAAGATCAGCTTGTATCAAGTGTGCTGTGCGAGGAACCGGAACTTATTATGAAGGAACGGTCGCTTCGGAATGATCTCGATTTCTGTCCGTTTACGAAGCAGCAGCTGCTTAAAGCAGGCGAGCCGGAATATGTGGAACGCAGTACCCCGTACATGAATCTTGTTCGTTTTGTGCTGCACCGTTATGAGATCGACCGGGCAGAAGCGGAATTGTTGGCCGAAACCTGCGTCGATGCGGCCAAAAACGGAAATTCATTGGCTGAGGTTATTGGCGCTACGAAGGAATTTATCGAAATTCCTAACTTGGAGACGGCGAACGCGATTACGAATTTGCTGGTTCCTTTGATGAACAGTACGAAGCAATGGGCGATCAAAGGCTATTCGCCGGAGGAGCTGTCCGCTAAACGGGCAAGCGCAAGCCTGCTGTTGAATCAAGTGCCGAGCCAAGCCGCCAAAGCGGATGTCATCGACCTTCAGGCTCGGAAAAAAATCGGCAGAAACGATCCTTGCTCTTGCGGAAGCGGGAAAAAGTTCAAAAAATGCTGCGGATAGCAAACAATTTGCTTGAAATGACTTGATTGTGCAGGAGGCGTGTGCCTTGAGACAAAGCCAGCAAGGTCTGTATTTAAGAAGCATAAAGCTCCTAAGGGAATCGGTGCCCAGTTTCGATACGTATCCGTTTCAGCTTAGCGCCATACGCAATTTGGAGGAGCTGGAATTCCATCCGAAGGTCACGTATCTCGTCGGGGAGAATGGGATGGGCAAATCAACGCTTCTGGAAGCGATGGCGATTGGACTTGGCTTTAATCCGGAGGGCGGAACGATCAATTTCAATTTCTCGACGGAAGCGACGCATTCCGAGCTGCATGCGCACTTGAGGCTGGTGCGGAGCGTAAACAAACCGAGGGACGGCTTCTTCTTTCGCGCCGAAAGCTATTACAATGTGGCGACTAATATTGATCAGATGGACCGTGAAGGCGGACGAGGCGCGCGCATTATTGACTCTTACGGCGGAAAGTCGCTGCATCAGCAGTCGCATGGCGAATCGTTTTTTGCAACGTTTCTCAACCGCTTTAGCGGGAACGGCATCTATATGATGGATGAGCCGGAGGCGGCTCTTTCTCCTTTTCGCCAAATGGCCATGCTCTCGCGCATTCATGAGCTGGTGCAGAGACGATCGCAATTCATTATCGCCACGCACTCGCCGATTCTAATGGCTTATCCCGACTCGGTGATATATAATTTGTCTTCTGAGGGAATTGAGCGGATGACTCTGGAGGAAACCGATCATTTTGTCTTAATGAAGCAATTTATCAACAATAGAGAGAAAATGCTCCATGAGCTTTTTCTAGAAGACAATGAAGAGTAAAGGGGCAGTTCATGATGTCATTAGAAATTGAACGCAAGTTTCTTCTTCCTGCATTTCCGAGCGCATTAGTAGAGCAGGCAACGCTGCAAGTTGTTTCGGAGCAAAGGATTGAGCAAACCTACCTAGCCATAGATGAGAATCAAGAGCTTCGTGTACGACGCATCGTAGATTTGGGGAGCGGTGAGGTTACATATACGCATACATTTAAGCTGGGCAATGGGTTGTCGCGCGAGGAAATTGAATATGCCATATCGGAGTCGATCTACGAGCAGGTCGTCAGAGCCTTTGACTTCGTGCCGCTGACGAAAAACCGGATTTCGGCGGAATGGGATGGCAGGCTGATTGAAATAGACCTCTATGATCAGATCGAGCTGTCCGTGCTTGAGGTTGAGTTCGATTCGGAGGAAGCGGCGAATGCGTTCCAAGCACCGGAATGGTTCGGCGAAGATATTAGCTCTGAACGGAAGTACAGCAATAAGAAAGTATGGCGAGAGCTGCAAGCGAGCACGACAAAATAAGCAGGAAACGACAGCTTTAAACAATTAAATTCAAAAGTTCTAAAAATCGCTTGACCTCATGGGCGCATACATGGTATATTCTAATTCCGGCCGAGAGAAACACGCGGACGACAAGCAAAACAAGCGTTACAAACGAAAGAAAAGATTGCTCTTTGAAAACTGAACAACGAGTAATAACTGCCTCGCAAATCCTTCGGGATAAGCGAAAAAGCGATAACAAGTAATGAGCAAGTCAAA